>NZ_JAPFGV010000001.1:0-898723 GCF_059803615.1 Microbacterium sp. SWDP-B6
AAGCTAAGCCTCACAGCGCCGATGGTACTGCAGGGGGGACCCTGTGGGAGAGTAGGACACCGCCGGACTTCTTTTAAGCAAATGGCCACCCATCGTTGGGTGGCCATTTTGCGTTAACAACATCTAGAACAGGGAGCATCATGCCGGAAGAGGAAGAGCGCCGTCCGCGTCGCAACGACGACAATGGATCGCGCGGTCACCGACCTTCCGGAGGGCGCTCGGATCAGAACCGCAGCGGCGGTCCGCGTCGTGATGACGCGCCCCGACGCGAGGGCGGAGACAACCGTGATGGTGGTGCTCCGCGTTCGGGTGGGTATAGCCGTGATGGTGGCGCTCCGCGCTCCGGTGGTTACAACCGCGATGGTGGTGCCCCTCGTTCGGGTGGGTATAGCCGTGATGGTGGCGCTCCCCGTTCCGGTGGTTACAACCGCGATGGTGGTGCCCCTCGTTCCGGTGGGTATAACCGCGACGGTGGTGCCCCGCGCCGGGACAACGACGCTCCTCGTTCCGGTGGCTACAACCGTGATGGTGGCGCGCCTCGTTCTGGTGGGTACAACCGTGACGGTGGTGCCCCGCGCCGCGACAATGACGCTCCTCGTTCGGGCGGGTACAACCGCGATGGTGGCGCACCGCGCTCTGGTGGCTACAACCGTGATGGTGGTGCGCCGCGCCGCGACAACGACGCACCTCGTTCCGGTGGCTACAACCGTGATGGTGGTGCGCCGCGCCGGGACAACGACGCTCCTCGTTCCGGTGGCTACAACCGTGATGGTGGCGCCCCGCGCCGCGACAATGACGCTCCTCGTTCGGGCGGGTACAACCGTGATGGTGGCGCTCCTCGTTCCGGTGGGTACAACCGCGACGGTGGCGCCCCGCGCCGCGACAACGACGCACCTCGTTCCGGTGGATACAACCGCGATGGTGGCGCTCCTCGTTCGGGCGGGTACAACCGCGATGGTGGTGCTCCTCGTTCCGGTGGGTACAACCGTGACGGTGGCGCACCTCGTTCCGGTGGATACAGCCGCGATGGCGGTGCTCCTCGTTCCGGTGGGTACAGCCGCGACGGTGGCGCCCCGCGCCGCGACAACGACGCACCTCGTTCCGGTGGATACAACCGCGACGGTGGCGCTCCTCGTTCGGGCGGGTACAACCGTGACGGTGGCGCTCCTCGCTCCGGTGGATACAACCGCGATGGCGGTGCGCCTCGTTCGGGCGGGTACAACCGCGACGGTGGCGCACCTCGGTCGGGCGGTTACAACCGCGACGGCGATGCACCGCGCCGCGACAGCGACGCACCTCGTTCCGGTGGATACAACCGTGACGGTGGCGCTCCTCGTTCCGGTGGCTACAACCGTGACGGTGGCGCACCTCGCTCCGGTGGCTACAACCGCGATGGTGGCGCCCCCCGTTCGGGTGGATACAACCGCGACGCCGGACAGGAACGTGACTCGTCGCGTTCCTACCCGCAGCGTGGGGGAGCGGGTCGCGAACGTCCGATTCAGGCAGACGGTGATCGGCCGCGTTTCAACGACCCGCACATCCCGGATGAGGTCACAGCCCGTGACCTGCACACCTCTGCCCGCAACGAGCTGAAGACTCTCAGCAAGGAGAACGCCGAACTGGTCGCGCGTCACCTCGCCATGGCATCTCAGCTCATCGACGAGGATCCGTCCCGTGCGCACGAGCACGCTCTCGCCGCGTCTCGCCGCGCCGGCCGTATCGCGATCGTCCGCGAAACGCTCGGTATCACTGCGTACGCCACTGAGGACTTCGCTCTGGCTCTTCGCGAGCTGCGGACGTATCGTCGCATCTCCGGCAAGGACGACCAGATCGCGCTGATGGTCGACAGCGAGAGGGGCATCGGACGCCCCGACCGCGCCCTCGAGACCGGTCGCGCCGTCGACCGGGCTGCCCTCAGCACGCCCGTTCGCGTCTCTCTGGCGATCGCGATGTCGGGTGCACGCCTGGATCAGGGGGACCTCGAGCTCGCGCTCGGCGAACTCGAGATTCCCGAGCTCGACCCCGACCGTGCGTTCGAGTGGAGCCCTGCGCTGTTCGCCGCTCGTGCAGCAGTGCTCGAGGACCTCGGACGAACTGACGAAGCCGAGTTCTGGGCCCACCGCGCAGAGGTCGCCGCCCAGGCGCTCGGCGTCGACGAGGCCGGCGACGAGGAGATCATCATCGAGGACGGCCTGATCGAAGGCGAGTTCGACGACGACCACGCTGACGCTGACGCTGACGCTGACGCTGACGCTGACGCTGACGCTGACGCTGACGCTGACGCTGACGCTGACGCTGACGACTCTGACGCTCACGACTCTGACGTTCACGACGTCGAGCCCGAGCCGTCCATCGACGACGAGGTCCGCGAGCTCCTCGGCGAAGACGCCGCGGCTGCTGGCACTGACGCTGGCGCCGACGAGACCGCCGAGGGCTTCACAGCATCCGATTCGTCGAAGGAGGCGTAGTGGGGATGTTCTCCAAGAAGCCTGCGCTGCGGACCCCGCTCGACGGCGTGGACGCCGTGCTCGCGGATCTGGATGGCGTCGTCTACGCGGGTCCGGGCGCTCTGCCGCATGCGGTGGAGAGCCTCAACGCCGCCGCGACGACCGCTCGGCTCGGGTACATCACGAACAACGCATCTCGCACAGATGCGTCGGTCGCCGAGCACCTGAGCAGCCTGGGCCTCGACGTCGCGCCCGCTGATGTGATCACCAGCCCGCAGGCTGCGATGCGGCTCCTCGCCGGAATCGTCCCGCCACCCGCCACGCTTCTGATCGTGGGCGGAGCGGGACTCGTCGACGAGGCGGAGAAGGCGGGCTACACCGTCACTCGCAGCGCCGAGGATGCTCCGGATGCGGTCGTGCAGGGCTTCGCCCCCGAGGTCGCGTGGACGGATCTCGCCGAGGCGGCGTTCGCGCTGAAGGTCCCCGAGGAGGATGGCGGCATCCCGTGGATCGCCACCAACACCGACTGGACGATCCCGCGCGAGCGCGGCGTCGCCCCGGGCAACGGCACGCTCGTGTCTGCCGTGCACACGGCGATCGGTCGGCTCGCGACCGTCGCCGGCAAGCCTGAGACGCCGATCTTCGAAGAGGCCACAGAGCGCTTCGGTGCGAAGAAGCCGCTGTTCATCGGCGACCGTCTCGACACGGACATCCTCGGAGCCGTCCGCGCGGGCATCGACTCCGCGCTCGTGCTCACCGGCATCGACCGACCGAAGCACGTACTCGCCGCGCCGGAGGGGTCGCGTCCGACGTACATCCTCAGTGACCTGCGCGAACTGCACCAGCCGTACCCGGAGGTCACGTCGAAAGACGGCGTCCACTCGGTCAACGGCGCATCCGTGCGGGTCGTCGGTGCCGACGTCGAGATCATCGCCGAGGGCGAGTCGCAGATCGATCTGCTTCGGGCAGGCGCATCTGCGATCTGGGCCTCCGGAACACCGGTATTCGTGCTGCGAGTGCCCGAGCGTCTCTACGACGACCCGTTCCACCGGCCCTGACCGACGCCTCGCGCCGCCGTGGCTCCGCCGACGTGTCGGCGCTGCCGCGTACAGTAGAGGCGTGAGTGATGAGACGACGAATGCACCGACCGACGGTCTGTGGAGTCGCCTGCGCCTGATCGAGGGGCAGCCTCTCGCTGCCAGAGCAGACGCGTACTCCGGGCTTCACGAAGAGCTGTCGCGCCGCCTCGACAGCGGCGCGAAGCTCGACCAGCGCGACGCGCCGGGCTCCCGATGACGCGACTCGATGCCGCCCTCGCCGCACGAGGACTCGCTCGTTCGCGCACGCATGCTGCCACGCTCATCGCCGGCGGTCTCGTGAGCATCGACGGCCGCCCCGTGGTGAAGGCCTCGACACCTGTCGCAGACACGGCGGAGATCACTGTCGCCGGCGCCGATCATTACGTCGGTCGTGGGGCGCACAAGCTGATCGCCGCTCTCGACGGATTCGGCATCTCTGCCGACGGCCGCCTCGCGCTCGATATGGGTGCCTCCACCGGCGGCTTCACCCAGGTGCTTCGTGAGCGCGGAGCGCGGCGCGTGCTCGCCGTCGACGTGGGCCACGACCAGATGGCCGCGGCCGTGGCATCCGACACCGGCGTCGTGGTCGTCGAGGGCTACAACGTCCGTCACATGACGCCCGAGAATCTCCAGGAGGTCACGGGCGAAGCGGACGCTCCCGACCTCATCGTCGGCGACCTGTCCTTCATCTCCCTCGAGCACGTGCTGCCCGCTGTCGCGGGGGTCGCCGCTGCCGGCGCAGACATCGTCCTGCTCGTGAAGCCGCAGTTCGAAGTCGGTCGCACCGCGGTGCGCGGCGGACTCGTCACCGACCCCGCCACGCGCGCGGATGCCGTCGCACGAACGGCTTGGAGCGCCTGGGATGCCGGCCTGGGCATGCTCGGCATCCTGCCCTCGCCGATCCTCGGAACGCACGGCAACTCGGAGTATCTCCTGCACCTCGCGCCGGCGCGAGGCAGCGATCCGTCAGAATGGTCAGACCGCATCAACGCACTGGCAGGGAGACGATGAACGAGCGCAACATCCTGGTCGTCGCCCACGCCGGCCGGGAAGCCACTGTCGAGGCGGCCCGCAAGGTGATCGACGAACTCCGCGGTGCCGGTGCGCGTCCTGTGCTCCCGCCCGATGAGAGCGGTGACCTGAGAGCGGTCGACCCGCACTTCGCTGACGTCGACATCCTCGGCGAGACCGTGCAGCAGGACGAGCTCGAACTCGCGATCGTCCTCGGGGGAGACGGCACAATCCTGCGCGCCGCCGAACTGGTGCGCGGCTGCTCGGCACCCGTGCTCGGCATCAACATGGGACACGTCGGATTCCTCGCCGAAATCGATCGAGACGACATGGATGCCGCTGTGCGACGCGTCATCGATCGCGACTACGAGGTCGAAGAGCGCCTGGCGCTGTCGGTGCGCGTCAAAGACGTCGACGGCGCCGTCGTGTACGAGACCTTCGCGCTCAACGAGGCCACGGTCGAGAAGGCCAGCCGCGAGCGCATGATCGAGGTCGTGCTCGAGATCGACGGTCTGCCCCTGTCGAGCTTCGGCTGCGACGGCATGGTCGTGTCCACGCCGACCGGGTCGACGGCCTACAACTTCTCGGCGGGCGGGCCGGTCATCTGGCCCAGCGTCGAAGCCATCGCGGTCGTGCCCCTGTCGGCTCATGCTCTGTTCGCCAAGCCTCTCGTCGTCAGCCCCGACGCCGCCGTGGCCATCGAGATGCTCGAGGGCACCTCTGGTGCCGGCATCCTCTGGTGCGACGGCCGCCGCTCCCACGACCTGCCTCCTGGCGCACGGGTCGTGGTGCGCAAGTCCTCGCGTCCGGTGCGCCTCGCGCGCCTGCATCCCACCGAGTTCACCAACCGTCTGGTGCGCAAGTTCCAGCTGCCGGTCGCCGGATGGCGCGGACAGGGGGCGGCCTCGTGATCGAGGAGATGCGGATGCAGGGGCTCGGCGTGATCGCCGACGCCGTGCTGCCCCTCGGTGCCGGATTCACCGCGATCACGGGCGAGACCGGTGCGGGCAAGACGATGGTCGTGACCGGCCTCGGCCTGCTGCTCGGGCAGCGCGCCGACTCCGGAGCCGTTCGAGCGGGTGCAGCCCAGGCATCCGTCGCCGGCGTGTGGATCGTGCCTGAGACGGGCGACGTCGCCGACATCGTCACGGATGCCGGTGGAGAGCTGGAGCCTGCGGGGTCCGGTGTCGCCGAGCTGTACGTCTCCCGCACGCTGAGTGCCGAGGGCCGCAGCCGCGCGAGCGTCGGCGGACGCGCGGCGCCGGCGGGAGTGCTGTCGGCTCTGGCCGAGGAGCTGGTCGTCGTGCACGGCCAGTCCGAACAGCTGAGGTTGCGCTCCTCCGCGGCGCAGCGCGATGCCCTCGACCGCTTCGGAGGTGCGCCGATCGCCGAGGCGCTGGACGCCTACGCATCGTCGTTCGCCCGGTGGCGCGAGCTGGACGCCGAGATCGCCGACATCACAGAGAACCGCGACCGCCGTGCCGAAGAGGCATCGCGTCTCCGTGAAGCGCTGGCACTCATCGAAGCCGCTGCCCCCGAACCCGGGGAGGACGTCGAGCTGTCCGCACGGGCAGAACGTCTGGCGAACGCCGAGGAGCTGCGCCTCGCCGCGTCACTCGCGCACAGCGCGCTCTCGAGCGAAGAAGGCGAACCGGATGCATCGGCTCTGATCGCCGAAGCGCGTCGCGCGCTCGAGCGCGTCTCCGACGCCGCGCTCACCGACATCTCGGCTGCCCTCGCCGATATCGGCTACCGCATCGCCGATGTCGCGGGGCAGCTCTCGGCATACCTCGCCGACCTCGATGAGACAGGACCGCACGAGCTGGCAGCTGTCGAAGAGCGCCGCGCAGCTCTGGGCACGCTCATTCGTGCGCACGGTTCGCTGGGCGAGGCTCTCGAGCTCTGGCAGACGGGGTCGACGCGGCTCGCTGAGCTCGACGACGACGGCGAGCGGCTCGATCGCCTCGAAGCCGAGCGTGATGCCGCCCGCACAGATCTCGATGCACGTGCTGAGGCCCTGACGGCGGAGCGCACCGAGGCCGCCGCGCGTCTCGGGGTGGCCGTGAGCGAGGAGCTGCATGCCCTCGCGATGCCCGACGCGACCCTCGAGGTTGCGGTGACACCGGGCACGGAGAGCGCTCACGGTCGTGACGATGTCGCGATCCTGCTCGCCCCGCACCCGGGAGCCGAACCTCGATCCGTCGGCAAGGGGGCGTCGGGCGGTGAGCTCTCGCGGGTCATGCTCGCGATCGAGGTCGTCATCGCCGGAACAGACCCCGTGCCCACCTTCGTGTTCGACGAGGTCGATGCCGGCATCGGCGGTGCCGCAGCCATCGAGGTCGGCCGCCGACTCGCCCGACTTGCAGAGAAGTCGCAGGTGATCGCAGTCACTCATCTGGCTCAGGTCGCCGCGTTCGCCACCAACCATCTCTCGGTCGTCAAATCCAACGACGGAGCAGTCACCGCATCGAGTGTCCGTCGTCTCGAGGGTCAGGAGCGCGAGGCCGAGATGGCTCGACTGCTGTCCGGATTGACCGATTCGGATGCCGCGATCACCCACGCCCGAGAACTTCTCAGCCTCGGCACCCCCACCTCCTGATAGGATCGAAGCCCGTGATGAACTCTTCTTCTGCGGGGCCCAAGAACGACACGACCAAGCACATCTTTGTGACGGGTGGTGTCGTTTCGTCTTTGGGTAAAGGGCTCACTGCCGCAAGCCTAGGCAACCTCCTCACGGCCCGCGGGCTCCGCGTCGTGATGCAGAAGCTCGACCCGTATCTGAACGTCGATCCGGGCACCATGAACCCGTTCCAGCACGGCGAGGTCTTCGTCACGGACGACGGCGCCGAGACAGACCTCGACATCGGGCACTACGAGCGCTTCCTCGACATCAACCTGTCTGAGGCCGCCAACGTCACGACCGGCCAGATCTACTCGCAGGTGATCGCCCGCGAGCGCCGCGGCGAGTACCTCGGCGACACCGTGCAGGTCATCCCGCACATCACCGACGAGATCAAGCGCCGCATGCGTCTGCAGGCGACCGAGGACCCGCGTCCTGACGTGATCATCACCGAGGTCGGCGGCACGGTCGGCGACATCGAATCGCAGCCGTTCCTCGAGTCGGCACGCCAGCTGCGTCACGAGCTCGGCCGCGACAGCGTCTTCTTCGTGCACGTGTCGCTCGTCCCGTTCATGGGGGCGTCCGGCGAGCAGAAGACCAAGCCGACGCAGCACTCCGTCGCCGCCCTCCGCCAGGTCGGCATCCAGCCCGACGCGCTCGTGCTGCGCAGCGATCGTCCGGTCAGCGAGAGCAACCGCAACAAGATCGCTCTCATGTGCGACGTCGACGCCGAGGGTGTCATCAACACGGTCGACCTGCCGAGCATCTACGACATCCCGTCGACGCTCAACGACCAGGGCCTCGACTCGTACATCGTGCGCCGCCTCGGTCTCGACCAGAAGGCCGCAGAAGAGGTCGACTGGACGCGCTGGAGCAAGGTGCTGCACGCCGTGCACAACCCCAAGCACGAGGTGACCATCGGTCTGGTCGGCAAGTACATCGACCTGCCCGACGCCTACCTCTCCGTGACGGAGGCGCTCAAGGCTGGCGGCTTCGCGCAGGAGACCAAGGTCAACATCCGCTGGATCCCGTCGGACCGCTGTGAGACCCCTGAGGGTGCGAAGGAGCAGCTCGGCGAGCTCGACGGCATCTGCGTTCCCGGTGGCTTCGGCATCCGCGGCATCGAGGGCAAGCTGGGCGCGCTGAAGTTCGCGCGCGAGCAGGGCATCCCGACCCTCGGCCTCTGCCTCGGCCTGCAGTGCATGGTCATCGAGTACGCCCGCGATGTCGCCGGCATCACCGAGGCATCATCGAGCGAGTTCGACCCGCAGACCACCGAGCCCGTCATCGCCACGATGGCCGAGCAGGTCGAGATCCTCGACGGTGGCGACCTCGGCGGCACCATGCGTCTGGGGCTGTACCAGGCAGCACTCGCCGAGGGATCCCTGGCGCGCGAGCTGTACGGCGCGCCCGAGGCGTCGGAGCGCCACCGTCACCGCTACGAGGTCAACAACGCCTACCGTGCGCGGCTCTCCGAGGCCGGTCTCGTGTTCTCGGGCCTGAACCCCGAGCTCGATCTGGTCGAGTACGTCGAGCTGCCGCGCGATGTGCACCCGTACTACATCGCGACGCAGGCGCACCCCGAACTCCGCTCGCGTCCGACCGCCCCGCACCCGCTGTTCCGCGGACTGGTCGGAGCCGCGATCGAGCGTCACCGCTCGAGTGAGCTGTTCGACGTCGAAGCCGATGCCTGAGTTCGTCGAAGCCGATGCCTGAATTCGACGACCTGCGCGACGAGCCCTTCGAACCGGAAGTGCTCCGCAGCGATCTCGCGTACGAGGGCGCCGTCTGGAACGTCCGCGACGACCGGGTGCGCTACGGCGACGGAGAGATCCGCCGTCAGTATGTCGCGCACACGGGCGCCGTCGCGATCGTCGCCCTGGATGACACGGGGAGGGTGCTGCTGATCCAGCAGTACCGGCATCCGATCCGTCACCGTGACTGGGAGCTGCCCGCCGGTCTGCTCGATGTCGCAGGGGAGGAGCCGCTCGAGGCCGCTCGACGCGAGCTCGCCGAAGAGGCCGACCTGGTCGCTGCGCACTGGGAGCCGCTCGTCTCGTCGTGGACGACCCCTGGCGGAAACGACGAGCTCATCCACGTCTTCCTCGCGAGCGGCGTCTCGGCGGCGCAGGACGCGCATGCGCGCGAGGACGAAGAGGCCGACATCCGCGTCGAGTGGGTCCCGCTCGACGCGGCGGTCGCGGCGGTTCTCGACGGGCGGATGCGCAACGGCATCCTCGGCATCGGCGTGCTCGCCGCCGCCCAGAGGCTGCGCGACCGGAGCTGAGGATGCAGCTCGACCGTGCGCTGGACACGTATCTGCGCCACGTCACGATCGAGCGCGGTCTCAGCGAGCATACGATCGCCGCCTATCGCCGCGATCTCGGTGGCTACCTCGAGTGGCTGGAAGCCGACGGGGTCACCGACACGGCGCAGATCAGCGCGGCCGTCGTCGGGCGGTTCATCGCCGATCGATCGGGTGCCGATCCCGCCCCCGCTGCGACCAGTCTCGCGCGACTGCAGTCGTCGGTGCGCGGGTGGCACCGCTTCCTGGCGCGCGAAGGCATCGAACAGGATGATCCGAGCGGGCGTCTTCGTCCGCCGAAGGCCCCTCGTCGCCTTCCCAAGGCGCTGACGATCGACCAGGTCGAGCGCCTGCTCGGCGCTCCCAGTGCCGAAGACCCGATTGGGATCCGCGACAGGGCTCTGCTCGAACTGCTCTATGCGACCGGCGCCCGGGTGTCCGAGGCGGTCGGACTCGACGTCGACGACCTCGCTCACGGCGACGTGCTGCGCCTTCGGGGCAAGGGGTCGAAGGAGCGCATCGTGCCGATCGGCTCTTTCGCCCGCGACGCGGTGGATGCGTATCTCACCCGCGTCCGCCCAGGTCTCGCGGCGAAGGGGCGGGCATCGGCCCGGCTCTTCCTCGGTGCTCGCGGTGCCCCGCTGTCACGGCAGAGCGCATGGCTCGTCATCCGCTCGGCCGCGGAGCACGCGCACATCACCGCGGAGGTGTCGCCGCACACGCTGAGGCACTCGTTCGCGACGCACCTGCTGCAGGGCGGTGCCGACGTGCGCGTCGTGCAGGAGCTGCTCGGACACGCCTCGGTCGCGACGACGCAGATCTACACGCACGTATCGGTCGACACCCTGCGGGACATCTACGCCACTTCTCATCCGCGCGCCCGCTGAGATCGCGGCGCCGCGGCGAAATCGCGGGATCGCCGGGGCTGAGGCAGTGATCCCGCCAGGCGATCGGTAGACTCGACCGAGCACGAAAGAGCAGGAGAATCGGTGGCTGAGAACGCGGCGAAGTCCAGGGCGAAAACGTCGAAGAACGACGACACCCCCATGGGACCCACCGGGCGTCCCTATCACGGCTTCGCGACCCCTGAACCGCTCGCCTCGCACGGGCCCGCACGCATCATCGCACTGTGCAACCAGAAGGGCGGCGTCGGCAAGACGACGACCGCGATCAACCTCGCTGCGGCCCTCGCTGAATACGGCCGCAAGGTGCTGGCCGTCGACTTCGACCCCCAGGGTGCGCTGTCGGCCGGCCTCGGCATCCAGACACATGACGTGCCGACCGTGTACGACCTGCTGCTCGACACCAAGCGCGACGCGCATGAGGCGATCGTCCCCTCAGGGGTCGACGGTCTCGACGTGATGCCCGCGAACATCGACCTGTCCGCCGCCGAGGTGCACCTCGTGAACGAGGTCGCCCGCGAGACGATCCTCGCCCGTGTTCTCCGTCAGGTGGCGGGGGAGTACGACGTCATCCTGATCGACTGCCAGCCCTCGCTCGGCCTGCTCACGGTGAACGCACTGACTGCGGCTCATGGCGTCATCATCCCGCTCGAGTGCGAGTTCTTCGCGCTTCGCGGCGTGGCCCTCCTGATCGAGACCATCGACAAGGTGCGGGACCGGCTGAACCCGTCGATCACGATGGACGGCCTTCTCGCCACCATGTACGACCCGCGCACGCTGCACTCGCGCGAGGTTCTCGAGCGTGTGGTCGAGGCGTTCGGCGACGACGTCCTGGAGACCGTGATCGGTCGCACGGTCAAGTTCCCCGACGCCTCGGTCTCCGGCGTGCCGATCACCGAGTTCGCTCCGGAGCACGCTGCCGCGCAGGCCTACCTGCGGCTGGCGCGGGAGCTGGTCACCCGTGGCGCTGTCGCCTGAGCTCGAGCCGTCAGACACCCCGGCAGAGTCCGTCTCGCCAGCTCAGTCCGTCTCACCCGCAGAGTCCATCGGGCCTGTCGACGCCGCCGCGGAGCGCGATCCCGAGGTCACGGGAGAAGCCTCCGTCTCGGAGGCCGGATTCCGCGTCTCACTGTCGAACTTCGACGGCCCGTTCGATCTGCTGCTGAACCTCATCTCGAAGCACGAGATGGACATCACCGAGGTCTCCCTGAGCGCAGTCACGAACGAGTTCATCGCGTACCTCAAGGAGCTCGACGACGACGAGGAACTCGACCAGGCGTCGGAGTTCCTGGTGGTCGCGGCGACGCTGCTCGACATGAAGGTGGCGGGGCTCCTGCCGCAGGGTGAGCTGGTGGATGCCGAGGCCGTCGCACTGCTCGAGGCCCGAGACCTTCTCTTCGCGCGCCTCCTGCAGTATCGCGCCTTCAAGGAGGTGTCCGCCTGGTTCGCCCGGTGCCTGCAGCGCGAGGACCGGCGTCATGTGCGCGCGGCCAGGCTCGACGAGAAGCACCGGCGGAAGACGCCAGAGCTCGTCTGGTCGCTCAGCGTCGACGATTTCGCCGCCCTCGCACTTCTGGCCTTCGCGCCGAGAGAGATCCCACATGTCGGCCTCGATCATCTGCACGCGCCGCTCGTCAGCATCCGCGAACAGGCCGCGATCGTCGTCACCCTGCTTCGCGCCGCGGAGTCGGTGAGCTTCCGCGAGCTCGTCGCGGGTGTGAGCGAGCCGGGGATCGTCGTCGCGCGGTTCATCTCCGTGCTGGAGCTCTACCGGCACGCCGCCCTCTCATTCGAACAACTGGAACCGCTCGGCGAGCTGACGCTGCGCTGGGCAGCCGACTCCTGGTCGGACGAGACACTCGCATCGCTGGGAGCCGACTATGACCGATGACGTGACCGAATCCGCGACCGATGCAACCGTGCGGGAGTCTCCGCTGTCCGAGCGCATCGAGGCGATCCTGCTGATCATCGACGAGCCGATCGGTCTCGTCGCCCTCGCCGCGGCAGTCGGCTCGCCGGTGGCGGCAGTACGGCAGACGATCGAGACTCTGGTCGACGATTACGACGGCAAGGGGCATGGCCCGCGTCGTGGTTTCGAACTGCGCGAGGTCGGAGGCGGATGGCGCCTCTACGTGCGCGAGGATCACGACGATGTCGTCGCGGAGTTCGTCGGCGGACAGGCACCTGCGCGACTCTCTCAGGCGGCGCTCGAGACGCTCGCCGTGATCGCTTACAAGCAGCCGGTCACACGCAGCCAGGTGGCGTCTATCCGCGCGGTGAACGTCGACTCGGTCGTGCGCACTCTTCTCGCTCGAGGTCTCATCACCGAGCTGTTCGCGGACTCCGAGACCGGCGCGATCAACTACGGCACCACCGACGCGCTCCTGCAGCACTTGGGCATCAACTCGCTCGACGATCTGCCGCCTATCTCTCCTCTGCTCGACGACGGCGCAGACGGTTTCGACGAAGGGACCATCCGATGACCTCGGTGGAACCCGCTCGTCCGAAGTCGTCGGGTCGCGCGGACACGATGCACAGATTCAGTTTCGACGAAGGGACCATCCGATGAGCGGCTTCGAGACACCAGAGGGCATCCGCCTGCAGAAGGTGCTGTCGGCGGCGGGCGTGGCCTCACGACGCGTGATCGAGCAGTACATCGTCGAGGGACGGATCCGGGTGAACGGAGAGACCGTCACCGAGCTCGGCCGCCGCGTCGACCCGGAGACCGACCTCATCGACGTGGACGGCACCGCGGTTCAGCTCGATGTGACGAAGCGGTATGTGATGCTGAACAAGCCGACCGGAGTGGTCAGCAGCCTTCGCGACGAGAACGGCCGGCCCGACCTGCGCGTCTTCACCGACGACTACGAGGAGCGCCTCTACAACGTCGGGCGACTCGATGCCGAGACCAGCGGTCTGCTCGTCCTGACGAACGACGGCGACCTCGCGCACGTGCTCGCTCACCCGTCTTTCGGTGTCACCAAGGTGTACATCGCGAAGGTCGAGGGCGAGGTGACAGCCCAGACCATCTCGAAGCTCACCAAGGGCATCGATCTGGACGACGGCCCGATCGCGGCAGACAAGGCGCGGCTGCTCGACACCTCGCGCGGGTCCAGTCTCGTCGAGCTGACACTGCACTCCGGTCGCAACAGGATCGTCAGAAGGATGCTGGCTGCCGTCGGCCACCCGGTGACCGAACTCGTGCGCCGTCAGTTCGGTCCGCTGCACCTGGGAACCCTCCCGGTTGGGAAGACCCGCGAACTGACTAAAATCGAACTCGGCGCACTCTTGACTCTGTCGCGCCGTGATTCCGGTGTCGCCGAGGCGCCAGGCGAGCAACAGGAGAACGAGTGACCGATACGACGAGTGCGCCCACGGGGGCTCGGAGTTCTGTCGCGCCGCGAATCGCGGCCAGGCTCTCGGGCACCGTTCGTGTTGTCGGCGCCGGTCTGCTCGGTGCGAGCATCGGTCATGCGCTCCGCGCCAAGGGCGTCGATGTGGTGCTCGCCGATACGTCGCCGGCTCAACTGCGCCTCGCGATCGACTACGGAGCCGGTCGCTCGGCTGCCGACGACGACTCGCCGGTGCTGATCGTGGTCGCCGTGCCGCCGGACGTCACTGCAGACGTCATCGAGTCCGAACTGGCTCGTTTTCCGCACGCCGTCGTCACTGACGTGGCGAGCGTCAAGCTCGAGCCCTTCCACAGTCTGCAGAGGCGCGGAGTCGACCTGACGCGCTACATCGGCTCGCACCCGCTCGCCGGACGAGAGCGCGGCGGGGCGATCTCCGCTCGCGCAGACCTGTTCATCGGACGCCCGTGGGTCGTGTGCCGTGATGCCGACACCAAGGCAGCGGATCTCGCGCTCGTCGAGGCGCTGGCTCTCGATGTCGGAGCGATGCCCCTCGAGATGACTCCGGAGGAGCACGACCGCTCCGTCGCCCTCACCTCACACGTTCCGCAGGTGATCGCCAGCCTTCTTGCCGGACGGCTCGCCGAGGCGGATGAGGGCGCGCTGCGTCTCTCCGGCCAGGGCGTGCGCGACACGACGCGCATCGCCGCATCGGCCCCTGAGCTCTGGGTGCAGATCCTCGGAGCGAACGCCGCGCCCGTGGTCGAGATCCTCGACGCCCTGGCATCCGATCTCCGTCAGGTGTCCGACGCGCTGCGCGAGCCCGAAGCGCCCGGCGCTCGGCGCGTGGTCGCCGAGACGATCCGACAGGGAAACGACGGCGTCGAGCGGCTCCCGGGAAAGCACGGACAGAACCAGCGGTTCGAGTCGCTCGTCGTGATGATCGACGACACCGCCGGCCAGCTCGGCCGTCTGTTCGGCGAGCTCGGAGAGCTCGGCGTCAACGTCGAGGATCTTCGTCTCGAACACTCACCGGGTGCACAGTTCGGCCTTGCCGAGATCAGTGTCGAGCCCGCAGCGCTGCACGGCGCGATCACCGGACTCCAGGAACGCGGCTGGCGGATTGCAGGTACCACCAATGACTGACTTCATCGCGATCGATGGGCCCGCCGGTTCCGGCAAGTCCAGTGTGTCCAAGGCGGTCGCCCGTGCTCTGGGCTTCGGCTACCTCGACACGGGGTCGGCCTATCGCGCTCTCGCCTGGCACGTGCTCGATCGAGGGGCCGACACCGCGGATGCTGCCGCGGTGCTCGACGCGGTCGCCGATTTCCCTGTGCGCCTCGGTCTCGACCCCGACGATCGCACGGTGCGGGTCGGCGACGTGGACGTCACGGACGCGATCCGCGAACCCACCGTCTCGGGCGCCGTCAGCGGCGTCGCCCGCGTCCCCGAGGTGCGCGACCAGGTGAACCGCCTGTTCCGCACCCTCGTGGCCGAGGCGCCCTACCCGGCTGTCGTGGTCGAGGGGCGCGACATCACCACGGTGGTGGCACCGGACGCCCCGGTGCGCATCCTTCTCACGGCTGCGCCCGAGGTGCGCGCCGCACGACGCGCCGGCGAACTCGCCGGCGAGAACGCCGAGACCGTCGCGGCCGCACTGCACAAGCGCGACGCTTCAGACAGCGCCGTCGTCGACTTCCTGAACGCCGCCGAAGGCGTCGAGGTCGTCGATTCGACGGAGCTCGATTTCACACAGACCATCGACGCCGTCCTCGCGGTGATCGAACGAACCCGAGGAGTACACCATGGCTGACGACGAATACGAAGGCGGCCCCGACCAGCTCGCCGAGAAGATGGCGCAGCTCGACGAGCAGCTCGCCGAAGCGCGTGCCGAGACACTGCGCGCGGGCCTCGCCGACTACGACCTCGACGATGAAGATGCCGCGCTGCTCGCCGGCATCACGATGGGCGAGGACGGCATCCAGTTCTTCCCCGCACTGCCGGTCGTCGCGATCGTCGGTCGCCCGAACGTCGGCAAGTCGGCGCTCGTGAACCGCATCCTCGGACGCCGTGAGGCCGTCGTCGAGGACACCCCCGGTGTGACCCGCGACCGCGTGACGTACAAGGCCGAGTGGGCCGACCGTCGCTTCTCGCTCGTCGACACCGGAGGCTGGGAGCCCGACGCGCGAGGCATCGACCGCTCGGTCGCCGCGCAGGCAGAGGTCGCGATCGACCTCGCCGACGTCGTGCTGTTCGTCGTCGATGCGATGGTCGGCGCCACGTCGACCGACGAGCATGTCGTGAAGATGCTGCGCAAGAGCGGCAAGCCCGTCTTCCTCGTCGCGAACAAGATCGATGACGCCCGTCAGGAGCCCGAAGCGGCAGCCCTGTGGAACCTCGGTCTCGGCGAGCCGCACCCCGTCTCGGCCATCCATGGTCGTGGTGTGGCCGACCTGCTCGATGAGCTGTTGAAGACGCTCCCCGATGTCTCGGCCGTCGCGAAGGCGGAGATCGGCGGACCGCGTCGCGTCGCGATCCTCGGTCGCCCGAACGTCGGCAAGTCGTCGCTGCTCAACAAGGCCGCCGGCGAAGAGCGCGTGGTCGTCAACGACCTCGCAGGAACCACCCGCGATCCGGTCGATGAGATCGTCGAGCTCGGCGGCAAGCTGTGGCGTCTGGTCGACACCGCCGGCATCCGTCGCCGCGTGCACATGGCGCAGGGTGCCGACTTCTACGCCTCGCTGCGTACGTCAGCCGCGCTTGAGAAGGCCGAGGTCGGTGTCGTCGTCCTCGACGTGTCCGAGTCGATCAGCGAGCAGGATGTCCGCATCATCGACCTGGTGCTCGAGTCCGGTCGTGCGCTCGTGCTCGCGTTCAACAAGTGGGATCGTCTGAACGACGACGATCTCGAGAATGCCGATCGTCGCCGCTACCTCGAGCGCGAGATCGAGCAGGACCTGGCGCACGTCGCCTGGGCCCCGCGCGTGAACATCTCGGCGAAGACCGGCCGTCACCTCGACAAGCTGGTGCCCGCGCTCGAGACCGCGCTCACGAACTGGGACCGTCGCATTCCCACGGGCAAGTTCAACGCGTTCCTCGCCGAGCTGGTCGCCGAGCACCCGCACCCGCTGCGCGGAGGCAAGCAGCCGCGCATCCTGTTCGGCACGCAGGCATCGACTCGTCCGCCGACGTTCGTGCTGTTCACGACCGGGTTCCTCGACCCCGGGTACCGTCGATTCATCCAGCGTCGTCTGCGCGAGCTGTACGAGTTCGACGGAACGCCCATCGTCATCAACATGCGGGTGCGCGAGAAGCGTCAGCGCTGATCTGCATCCGGGTCGCACGAGTGAACAGCTGTTCCCTCGTGTGACCCGGATGCATGCCGATGCCCGGATGCTGTGACAGGCTGAAGGGGTGACTGTCGTACCTCCTGCCCCAGGTGAGCCCCGCCGCCCCGATGGGCCCCGGAACCCGGGTGACGCCTGGGTGGTCGCCGCGTCGGGGGAGAAGTACTGGGGACGTTTCGGCGCCGCCGGTCTGCTCGCCTTCGACCCCGCGCGCGGAATCCTGCTGCAGCACCGCGTCTCATGGAGCCACTTCGGGGGTACGTGGGGCCTGCCCGGTGGCGCCATGCACGAGGGTGAGAGCGCGATCGTGGGTGCTGTGCGTGAGGCACAGGAGGAGGCGGGGGTGCCCGATGGCTCCGTGCGGCCACGGTTCACCAGTGTGCTCGACCTCGACGTGTGGTCATACACGACCGTCATCGCCGATGTGGTGCGCCCGTTCGAACCGGTGATCAGTGACCCCGAGAGTGTGGCGCTCGAGTGGGTGCCGGTCGACGAGGTCGACTCGCGACCGTTGCACCCCGGTTTCGGCAACGCATGGCCTGCTCTTCGCGCCCTGCTCGAGCTTCGCCCGGCGCTCGTCGTCGATGCCGCGAACGTGGTCGGCTCAGTGCCCGACGGCTGGTGGAAGGATCGCGCGGGCGCGGCGACTCGTCTCGCTTCGCGCCTGGACGGGGTCGCCGTGCCCGCGTCTGATCTCGGGATCGACGGGACGCTCTGGTTCCCGGAGGTCGCACTCGTCGTCGAAGGGAAGGCGCGCGGGATCTCCGCACCGTCGCCGTCATCATCTGCTGGTGCTGGTGCTGGTGCTGGTGCTGGTGCCGGTGCCAGTGCTGGTGCAGATGCGATGGCCCCCGAGCTGCTCCCCGCCGGGGGCGTCTCGGTTGTGCGCGCTGAGGCCGCGGGTGACGACACGATCGTCGCGGAGGTCGAGCGTCGATCGCGGGCGGGACAGTATGTCGTCGCCGTCACGAGCGACCGCGAGCTGCAGGACTGCGTCGTCGCGGCGGGCGCCGCGCAGGTGCTCTCGGCCGGCTGGCTGTTGGGCGTGCTGCCGCAACAGGCCTGATGGATACAGCGCGTCGCTGCGTTCAGACGAACATCACCCGACGACGAGGTGGGTCGACGTAATCTCGGCCGAGCGGACTGGTCCAGGTGATACTCCCATCGGGAGTCTGGCGGGCCTTCCACCGATGCCGCTCATCGATGTCGGGGTGTTTGAGCGAATGATGCGTCGTGCAGAAGTGACTGAGGTTGTCGATGCGTGTTCGGCCACCGCGAGCGTGGTCGTGGTTGTGGTCGATCTCGCAGCGGTGCACCGGCATCCGGCATCCAGGGAATCTGCAGTGCTGATCTCGTGCTCGGAGGAAGCGCCGCATCTGCTCCGTGGGGGAGTATGCGTCGGTCTCTGTCACCAGGCCGGTGCTGCTGAGGAACAGGCGTGACCATCCGGTGCAGCGCCCCGCGAGTCCGCGCGCGACATCGGGATCGAGTGGGCCGTGTCCGTCGAGTTCGGCGGGTCGATCGTCATCTCCGGCGAGGGTGCTCGCAGCGACCGTGACCTGAATGCGGGCCGAGACGTTCTCGAGCCCTGCGCCGTTCGCTTCGCTCGGATCCGAGGAGAGCAGCAGATCGGACAGCAGATCGGCGCGGATCTGATCGAACGTGCGGGTATCGCCGGAAAGGTGCTCGAGGTCGGGACTCGCCGGATCGGTCAGCGGGTCGATCAGGCCGGTGAGCGGATCGGTGACGAAGGTGCCGTCGGCAGCGATCACTCCGGCCTCGAAGTAGGCGTCGTACCGGGGGTCTTCGGGGGAGAGATCGGAGAGGTGAAGCGCGTTCTCGCAGTCGTCGTCGAGTGACTCGAGGATGGGCTCCCGTTCGCCGCGAGTGCGCGCGATGTGACGTGCCATTCGCGTGAGACGATCGGAGATCGCCACGGCGACCCACTCGGGAAGAACCGCTGTGAGCACCGCCAGTCCGTCGTCGACCGACTTGACCGTCACACAGCGCTCGGCCGCGAAGCGGCGCTGCCGTTCGACAACGGTCTCGCCGACGAGAGCCGCCGCCACCTGGCGGGCATGGATCTTCGTCCGCTGCGCCGTGTCGTGCTCGGCGACAACCAGCACGGCCGTCTCGTAGAGGCTCATGGTGGCGGGCTCCACGCGTCCGTCGCGGATGGCATCGTCGACGATCTCGCTTGCTCGCACGATCTCACGGACGTGCCGCGCGGTGATGGCCCCCGCAGCGAACGTGGCATGCACGGCGGGAAGCGCTCGTGTCAGTGTGCGCGCATCCGTGAAGGCGTACTCGACAGAGCCCTTCGGAATGTGCCCTGCCGCGGAGTACTCCGCAATCATCGATCTGTAGATCGCATCGCGGTGGTGAGGGCTCTCGGAGACATCGGCGTCGTGCACGCTGATGCGCTCGACGAGGAGCGCGTAAGACTTGGCTTCGAGAGCAGCGATCTGGCGCCGTGTGGCGACCCACTCGTCGAGGAGCCTGCGGCGCTCCTCGAGATCGAGGTCGAGATCGGTGCGCTGAGTCATGCTCTCAGTTTAGAAGGTATGTTCGACTCAACACAGTGTCAGCCAGGGAATATTCCATCATCCTCATATCCTCGGCCCCGCAGCTTGTCGATGTCGCGTCGCTCCCGCTTGGTGGGGCGCCCCGCTCCCCGATCGCGCAATCCCAGAGCGGCCTGAGGCTCGCGCTCCGGTGTGCGATCCTCGTAGGCGAGGGCCGCGACCGGCGCGCCCACGCGCTTGACGAGCAGCTGGCGGACAATCAGAATCCGATCGAAACCGGCGATCCGCACACGCAGTTCGTCGCCGATGCGCACGTGTTGAGCGGCCTTCACCTTGTCGCCGTTCACACGTACATGCCCTGCGCGGCATGCGGTGGTCGCCGCTGAGCGCGTCTTGTACACGCGGATCGCCCAGAGCCAGCTGTCGACCCGTGCGGCATCGGCCATCAGGCGCCTCGCTTTCTCAGTGCGATCAGGGCGCCGACGACGATCAGGCCCTGTCCTGTCGCGTACGTGGCCATGATGGCAGGGCTGCTCCAGGCAGGGAGCGAGCCGGGAAGGAAAAGTCGGAGGGCCAGGAGGGTGTCGCTCGCGAGGAAGAAAGCGCCACCGATCGCAACCAGCGGATGGCATCGTGTCGACAGGGCCGCTGTAGCACCGAGAACGACGCCGTAGATCGCGACCGCGATCAGCAGCCCACCGGCATGGGGCCCCACGAGAGTCATCATCGCCACCCACCATCCGGCGTAGACGAGCGCCCACCACTGCATCCGACGCACAGCGAGGTGACGGATGAAAAGAGCGATGTATGCGAGATGCGCGATGCCGAAGAACATCAGCATCAGCGGTACCTCCGGCGCTGCAGGAAAGACCGCGCCCGCGCTGTCACCGAGCCATGAGAACGCGAGCGCCACGAGAATCAATGCCTGCGCGGCGCGCTCCCGGATCCGGGGCAGCGACACCAGCACCGGCACGGCGAGCAGGGGCATCAGAAGCAGCTTGGTCGGCCCGGCCGCAGGGCTGTCGAGACCCAGCAGCACCACGTGGGTCACCGAGACCGCGATGTAAGGCAGGAATGCCCACTGGAGCGGATCAAGCTGACGGCGGCGCTGCATCTCCCCATCGTAGGGCGGGATCGAACGGCGCCAGACGCGCTCAGGACTCGACGGTGACCTGGGTGATCTGACCGTCGGTCCCGAGGTGGACAGCGGGCCAGTATCCCTCGGGGAAGTGCTGGCCGCAGGTATCGATGAGGTGGAGCACGACGGTGCCGTCGGCTGAAGCCTCGAGCGTCTCGAGGCTGAGGTCGGATGCCGCGTCGTCGAGCTCGTGCTGCTCGGGGGTGACGTTGCTGAAGGCGGCCACGACGGCATCCGTAGCCAGACGTCGAAGAACGCCGAGGGCTGCGATCGTCTCATGCACGTGGGGGAGCAGAGCGGCCGCCTCATCGGCGTCGGTTCCTTCGATCATGAGGTCGAGGGGTTCACCGTTGATGACCGTGCCGCCGGCGTACCAGTCGTGGGTCAGCACGGTTCCATCAGTCAGCTTCGTCGTCGCGCGCGTGAGGGTGCCCAGCTCGGGGTCTTCGATGGTCGGGTTCTCGTCGCTCATGTCACCCACGGTAGCGGTCGCTCACGGTCTGAGAGCCGAGCCGCGGGATTCGAGATGCTCGCGCAGGATGCGGACGGCCTTCGGGCCCACTCCGTGAATCGCGAGCAGTGTGCTCTCGGACATTCCGTCGAACTGCTCGAGACGGGTGAGTCCCTGCAGAGCCAGCTCTCTGCGTGCGACCTTGCCCATGGATGCGGGCAGCTCTGTCTCCTCCGTCACCCGGAGAGCTCCAGTGCCACGAGGGTGCGTCCCGGCTTCAGCTCGGCCTTCTCTTCGAAGCCTGCAGCCAGGAATGTGGTGAGCATGCCGTGGAACAGGTCATTCGTGCGCTTCTTCTCGCCGCGGGTGTCGACGGGGTACCCCTCGATGAGTCGAGCTCCCGAGCTTCGCGCGAAGTCGACCGCGGCGCGCAGCAGTTCGAGGTTGAGGCCCGAGCCTCGGTGTTCGCGACGGACCACGAAGCACGTGACCGCCCACACCGATTCGTCGTCGAAAGGCTCGGCGGATGCTGTCGCGATCATGCGCGTGCGCGGGACCCGCTGCTGCTTGGCGCGTGGCCCGATCCGAATCCACCCGGCTGCGTCGCCATCGACGTAGGCGATCAGGCCAGGCGGAGGGCCCGTCTCGATCTCATCGCGCAGCATCTCGACGCGCTGAGGCGTGGTCGTCTCATTCCACTCCTTGTTGCTCAGCATCGGCCAGATGCACTGGCAGCTGGCACCATCACCGCCCCCGGTGAGCGCGTGCTGAACGTCATCCCACCGGGTGTTCGTCGCCACCTCTGTCGTGATCGTCGCCATGCAGGTGACGCTACGTCGCGCCTCCGACACCACGCAACGCCCGGCGCTCACCCGGTTCGCGAACGGCGTGAGAGTGGGGCTAAGATAGGGGAGTTGCCTGCGCGAGAGTGCAGAACAACGGGCTGTGGCGCAGCTTGGTAGCGCACTTGACTGGGGGTCAAGGGGTCGCAGGTTCAAATCCTGTCAGCCCGACCACAAAGCCCCGGAGAACCGCAGAACTACGCGGAACTCCGGGGCTTTTCTCATGCCCGGCCCAGCAGCCAGGAACGCACTACCGTGCGATGTCGACACGTCAACCCCCTCTCCAGCATCGGATGAACGGCATACCGTCGGCTCATCGACAGAGGAGATGCAATGAGCGATCTGCAGAACACGCACGGAACCACCGACGCCCACGAGGAGCCCGACACCGCCTCGGGTGGTGCGCCCGATGACTCGACGTCCCAGAGCACGTCCAAGAGCACGGACGAGATCCTCGAAGACGAGACCACCGACGAAGACGGCGCGCCTCTCGAGAACCCGTCGGGCGGCTGAATCGGCCACGCCCTGAAGAGACGACCCCCACCCGGCGCTGAGCCGGTGGGGGTCTTCTTCGCTGTCCGCTGGTCTCTCGACCTAGGCGTTGCGCACCGTCAGCATCCGCCATCCTTCTGGCACCTTCGCCTCGAGCGATGCCATGTCGTCAGCCTCGATCTCCTGCACGCCGTCGACGCGGGTGAACGTGCCGGTCGCCTCCATTTTGGCCACGCCTTTCAGCATCCGCACCGGTGCCGAGGCCAGCTCGAAACCCGGCTTGCGGTGCTGTTCGAGCTCGACGAGCACCTCGGCGAGTGTCGTTCCGATGACGTCAGCAGTGCTGGACTCGACGGGACGGATCAGAGCGATGAGCATGAGGCCAGCCTATGGCGCAGCGGTCGCCTGGCCGGGGTACCGCTCCGCAAGGGGTGTCAACTGGGCGTCGCCGCAAGCGGAGGAAGGTGCGGGATCGTGATCGGCGCTGTGGACCGGCTCGGTGGGTTGTGGAACCGCTGCAGATCGCTGAGCACCTCGTCGGCCGACATATACGAGCTCGCCAGGGGAAGATTGCGCAACCAGAGCACGTCGACCTCGACGGCATCCACCTGGTAGATGCAGGCCACGGTCTGGCGTGCGTCGTGCGGCTCGTACTTGTGGTCGACGATCAGCCACTCGGTCTCAGTCACCCTGCGGAGCTCGAACCTCGGATCGGGCATCGCGGACATCTCAACACTCCAATCAGTCGTATTCGCCATCGGCTGACAGGAGGAGCGCTCCGCGAACGGGCGATGACATCACCGCCTGATCGACGGGCGCCCTCTGCCCGCCAGAGTTCACCAGAATTATACGAACGCACCGGTATATCGCTCAAGGGGACAGTGAGCGGACGCCGTGCTGGGGCGCCTCAGGCCTCGTATGCGGTGCGTCCACCGATCACCGTGCGCAGGACGCGGGCCGTGAGCAGCGAACGGCTGCCCTCCGAGAACGGATCGACGTCGAGCACGACGAAGTCCGCCGCCTGGCCGACCGCGATGCGGCCACGCCACGCCCCGTCGCCGATCGACTCCGCCGCGTCTCGCGTCGCATGAGCGATCGCGCGCCCGAGGGAAAGGGCGAACTGCGGATGCACCGCGGGCGCATCCGGGTCCAGCGCCGACGCCCGTGTCGTGGCGACGTACATGTTCGCGAGCGCCGCGTGCGGCGCGGTGGGAGCGTCCGTCGAGAAAGCGAGCAGCGCACCGGCATCCTCATACTCCGGCCACGCGAAGGCCCGCTCGGCTCGCTCGTCGCCGAGCTGAGCCGCCCAGTTCGCGAATATCGCCGGGTCAGCGTGCACCGGCTGCATGGACGCCGTCACACCCAGGCGCGCCATCCGCTCGGCCGTGCCGGGAGCCGCGTACTCGAGATGCTCGATGCGATGCCGACGAGGACGATCGCCGTTGACCGTGATCGCGTGCTCGATCGCGTCCAGCGCGAGCGTGCTCGCCTGATCGCCGATCGCATGCAGTGCGACCTGGAGTCCCGCGGCATCCGCAGCCGCGACGACGGGGAACAGGCGTTCGGTCGGCCAGATCGGCGCCGCGTTGGAGCCATCCGCATACGGTGCGCGCATCGCGGCGGTGCACGCGTCGATCGTGCCGTCGAGCACGAGCTTGATGCCGATCACCCGGACAGCGCTCGAGGCGGTCTCGGCACGCTCGGCCGCCTCGGCGACCTGAGCCAGGTTCAGGGCGTCATCGCCGGTGTTCGCGACGAACCAGTGCGCGGCTATCCGCAACGGCAGCGCGTCGCGCCCCTCCGCCCGTTCGAGCGCCGCGAGGGCGAGCCTGTCGAACGCCATGTCGACGGCGCCGGTGACACCCGCCGCGAGATACGCCTCCACGACGCGCAGCACCGCTGCATCCCGCTGCTCGTCGGTGGTCGTGGCATCCCGGTGCGCCCACGCGTGCTGCTGCGCGGCCGTCTCGTAGAGCATCCCGGTCGGTTCGCCGTCGGCATCCCGCTCGATACGGCCGCCGATCGGGTCAGGCGTCTCGCGAGTGATCCCGAGCTCCTCGAGCGCCGCCGAGTTGACCCAGCAGGAGTGGTAGTCGTTGGCATCGAGATAGACGGGGATGTCGGCGACGACGGCGTCGATCATCGTTGCCGTCGGCGATCCGCCCGGGATCGCGTCGAAGAGCCATCCGCGCCCACGCACCGCACCGGTGGCGGTCTCACGCGCCTCTTGCACTCTGCGCTGGATCTCGTCGAGAGACCCGGCATCGGTGAGCCCGATCTGGCCCAGCGCCTCGCCCATCATCAGCAGATGGGTGTGTGCGTCGGTGAATCCGGGAAGAACGACCCGTCCGCCGAGATCGACCACATCATCGGTCGGCGGTGCGTCGGCCTCGGCTCCGACGAAGGCGAAGTCCGCGCCGTCTACGACGACGGCTTCGGCCCAGGCGGGGTCGTCGGCGGTGAAGAAACGCGCATTGCGATAGAGCGTGGCGGGCATCAGAGTGTCTCCTCGGTGGTGGCTGCGCGCTCGAGGCGTGTCGAGAGCAGGGCGATGGCGCTTGCGGGCACGGCGAGCACGAAGCTCGCGATGCCCAGCGCGACGGCGAAACCTTGGAACCCGAGCATGCCGACGAGCGCAGCGCCGATCACGGGGGTCAGTGCCGATCCGACGAGGTAGACCGCGAGCAGGGGGCCAGACCAGCGGCCGTCGGCATCGAGAGCCGCCGAGGTCGACACGAAGTACATGAAGGCGATCGCGTAGACGGTGTTCCAGGCGATGAACACCACGATGAACGCGGTCGGATCAGTGGTGAACCCCTCGACGATCTTCAGCACTCCTCCGGCCAGCAGCAGCACCGCGAGGGGCACTGCTCGGCCCAGCCGGGATCCGACGATCATCAGCAGCACAGACCCGATGAGACCGCCCGCCGTCGCGCCGCTGAGCGCGAGGCCCAGCCCCTCTGGTGTCAGACCCGTCTGCTCCGCGCCCATGATACCGGCCATGGCCCAGAGCGAGTCCTCGCTCACCGCCCACAGCGCGAACACGACGAGAAGGCTGAATCCGGCGATCGTGACGGTTCGCGAGCGTGCGGGAGAGAGGCGCACCGCGCCTGTGGGCGGCACGTCGATCGGCATCGCCTCGGCGACAGCGGCCCCGGCCTGAGGATCGATCACGGGGGCCGCAGGCAACCACGCCGAGACGAGCAGCCCCAGGATGCTGAACAGCGCGAGAGCGCCGAAGACATCGATCGGCGCGAGCCCGATGAGAGGGATCACCGCCAGCACGATCGTGATCACGCCACGGTTCGCGAGACCGTTGAAGCCCGCGACCCTGTCGGGATTCCGGAAGGCGGCGAGTGCGGCTCCGGATGCGGCGACGGCACCGCCGGCTCCCGCACCGCCGACCAGCAGAGCGGGAAGGATGAGCGCCGGCACCAGCGCTGCGGTGGTGAAACCGAGGGCCGCGATGGCGAGTCCGGTGCGGGCCACCATACGCCTGTGACCGCCGGCGCAGAGCGGGGCGATCGCGAGTCCCGTGACCGCGGTGAGCAGCAGGGTCGCGGTGACGAGCCAGCTCGCGGCGAGCACGTCGATGTCAAGGCCTATCTGTGCCGCGGTGATCATGTAGGGCGACAGGTTGACGCCCAGATAGCCCGCGATTCCGATCGCGAAGGTGGCTGTGGCGGTCGGCAGCCGGAGCGGAACCCGGGTGCTGAGGTCGATGGCGGTCATGGTTCTCCCACTGAGAGGGCACGGCGATGTGCGCGAAAGTCCTGCCGATGCGCGTCGGGTGGGGCGCGGATTCCAAAACGAATGGTGTTCGTCAACGAATGGTGTTCACTATTATGCACAGGAGGGATGCCGGAGGGAAGAGATTTCTCGACGGGCCCGCCTACAGAGAGTGAGCGTGCGATGCCCCGACCCTCGAGCCCATTGCTTTCACCCGAGATCATCGGGGCGGCAGGCCTCGAACTGTCGAGAGCCGGAGAGCCGTTCGGGGTGAACGCGATCGCCCGCAGGCTCGGAGTCAGGCCGTCTTCGCTCTACAACCACGTGGACGGCATGGACGGCATCATCGAGCTGATGCGCGGCCGGCTGGTCGAGGACTACCGGGTCAGGCCGGGGGAGAGCGCGTGGGACGACTTCCTCGTCGAGCTTCTGCGACAGCAACGCCAGATGTATGCCGATCACCCGCAGCTCGTGCCGCTCCTCATCGGAAAGACCATCACTCATCCGGCGGTCATCTCCGCGTATGACGACCTGGCGACCGTTCTCGTCGACGGGGGTTTTCCCGAAGACGAGGTGCTCACGGTGATCGCGATCATCGATGCCTTCGCGATCGGCTTCGGCCTCGACCTGGCATCGCCGGACGAGGTGTGGGAGCCGGGGGAGGGAACGCGCACACTCGGTCGCGTGCTCGAAGGCGCGGAGCGCGGCACCGCGCGAGCGGATCGGACGTTTGAACTCGGTGTCGGACTGTTGATCGACTCGCTTCGGGCTCGCCTCGACAGGTGAGTCTCGCCTCGACAGGTGAGTCTCGCCTCGACAGGTGAGTTCGGAGTGGTTGCCCCCTCGAGTCATCCAACCCCATTTGGATCACTCGAGAGGGCTCACCGTCCGTCCCGGACGGTAGGGGAGGCGGCGAAGATTTTCGCTGCTCTCTCGACTGATATATCCCCAGATGTTCAGCCGGTAGCCCCCGCTACTTGCAGCAGAATATCGCTTAATCGTCGTGTCCGCCATTTGGGGGACAAAGAAATCTACGAATGTTTCTTCCAGGACTGGGGCTTGCCGTGAGAACGTCCACTCATAGAGTGGTTTCATGGACAGAAAGCTCGTGCTGAACGCGCACCTCGCCATCGCCCACGGGCACCGAGTCGAGGTGACGGAGCGCATCGACGAGCTGACCGGTGAGTCCCTGGTCCTGTCTGTCAGAGACCTCGACACCGGCATCCGATATCGCCGCGTCGAAGAGCCCCGGGGTGAGCTCCTCCGGTGGCTGGGTCGTGTCATCGACTGCACGGTGACGATCGGCGGCCACTCGTCGCTGACGACTCTCACCGTCGATGCCGAGGGGAGCGGATCGGGAGCGACGAGCGCTACGGCCGCCCTGCACGGCGCGGATGCGGCGGTCGACGCCGCGAAGGCTGAAGCGGACCGCTGGGGCGGTGGCGACCGCGTGCCTGAGCCGGAGCCCGAACGCTTCTGGTGAACCGCTCAGCGGAAGTCCCTCGATCGATGCGTCACTCCGGTGCGGAGGTCTTCGAATGCGTCGGCGAGGACGTTCACGACCCCCTCTGCTGAGCGCTCGAGAATGCCGCGGATGATCAGAGCAGGGGAATCCCGCGCCACCCGATTGTACCGACCCCACACCCCGGTCGAGCAGATGACGTTGACGAGGCCGGTCTCGTCTTCGAGATTGAGGAACGTGACACCCGCTGCGGTCGCCGGGCGCTGACGGTGGGTCACGAGGCCGGCGACCTCGATGCGTCTGCCCGTCTCATGGCTCTGGAGGTCGGCAGAGGTGAGCACGCCTCGCTCGCGCAGAAGTCCGCGGAAGTGCGCCATCGGATGGTCGTCGGTCGAGACACCTGTCGCCCAGAGATCTGCGGAGAGCCGTTCATAGCTGGACTGATCGCTGAACAGCGGGGGCTGCACGGCGATCGTCGTGCCGGGAAGGAATCGCGAACGATCCTCAGCGGCTGCCCCCGACAGCCAGATCGCCTCTCTGCGCTGCAGCCCGAGGCACTCGAACGCGCCGGCGGTCGCCAGGGACTCGAGCTGCGCGGCGGTGGCATCGGTGCGCCTCACCAGATCGTTCAGATCGCGGAACGGACCGGCGGCCTCGCGCTCGGCGACGATCCTCTCTGCCAGCGGTGTGCCGATGCCGCGCACACCGCTGAGCCCCATGCGCACCGCATAGGCGCCATCCCGGCGGTGCGCCGCCGACTCGTCGGGCTTCGACCGGTCGAAGCGTGGCACTCGAGGCTGCAGAGGATCGCCGCAGGCGTCCAGCCCCGTCGGCATCCGCAGCGGTGCGCCCTCGAGGGATTCGAGAGTCTCGGTGACGCCTGAGGCGTGCAGATCGGGTCGACGCACCTCCACGCCATGCCGACGCGCGTCTGCGGTGAGCGTCGAGGCGGAGTAGAAGCCCATCGGCTGCGACCGGAGCAGTCCGGCGAGGAACGCCGCAGGATAGTGCAGCTTGAGCCAGGAGCTCGCATAGACGAGGAGCGCGAAGGACAACGAATGCGACTCTGCGAATCCGAAGTTCGAGAACGCCTGGATCTGCGCGTAGATGCGATCCGACTGCTCGGCGGAGAGTCCGCGCCGGGTCATTCCCGCGTAGAGCTTGTCGCGCACCTTCTCGATCTTCTCGAGCCCGCGCTTGGATCCCATCGCGCGTCTGAGCAGATCGGCCTCGTCGGCGGTGCAGTCGCCGATGGCCGTCGCCATCTGGATCAGCTGCTCCTGGAAGATCGGGATGCCCAGCGTCCGCTCGAGGATCGGCTTGAGGTCATCATGCGGATACGGGATGTCGAGCACCACAGGCTCTTCTCCGCGAGCGGCTCTGGCGCGGTTCTCTTCGTCGAGCGCATCCTTGGCCATCTTGCGGCGGACGAACGGATGCACGGCGCCGCCCTGGATGGGCCCGGGGCGGATGAGCGCGATCTGGATGGCGAGGTCGTAGAAGGCGCGTGGCTGCAGGCGGGGGAGCAGGCCGATCTGTGCGCGGGATTCGACCTGGAACACCCCGATCGAATCAGCGCGGCAGAGCATGTCGTAGACGGCCGGCTCTTCTTTCGGAAGCGTCTCGAGCGTCCACCGCTCACCCGTGGCGTCGTCGATGAGATCGAAGCAGTGCTGGAGCGCTGCCAGCATCCCCAGTCCGAGGAGGTCGAACTTCACCAACCCCATCCATGCGGCGTCGTCTTTGTCCCACTGGATCACGGTGCGGTTCTCCATGCGAGCATGCTCGACGGGGACGACCTCGCCGACGGGGCGTGCAGTGAGCACCATGCCACCGGAGTGGATGCCGAGGTGTCGGGGAGCCTTCAGCAGCTCACCCGCGTAGTCGAGCACATTCGCGGGAATGTCGTGCTCGTCTGCGACCTCGAGCCCGGCGCTCCACCCGTCGACCTGCCTGGACCAGGCGTCCTGCTGCCCCGGGGAGAATCCCAGAGCCCTCGCCATGTCGCGCACGGCGTTCTTCGGACGGTACTGGATGACGTTCGCCACCTGTGCCGCACGCTCTCTTCCGTACTCGCGGTACACCCACTGGATGATCTCCTCCCGGCGATCGGAGTCGAAATCCACATCGATGTCCGGTTCTTCCTGACGGGTCGTCGCCAGGAACCGCTCGAAGGGCAGTCGGTAGAGGATCGGGTCGACGGCGGTGATGCCGAGGAGATAGCAGACGGCGCTCGCCGCGGCAGAACCACGTCCCTGACACAGGATGCCGCGACGGCGTGCCTCTGCGACGATGCCGTGCACGATGAGGAAGTAGCCGGGGAAGTCCTTCTCCTCGATCACGTCGAGCTCGCGCCCGATCCTGCGGCGACCGTCGTCATCGAGGTGCGGGTACTTCGTCGGCACGGCCTCCCATACCAGGTGACGCAGCCAGCTCATGGGGGTATGACCGTCTGGCACTTCCTGCTTCGGCAGGGCCGGTCGTGCTCGGCGGAGGGAGAAGGCCGACGCAGCGGCGAGCTCGAGCCCGTAGGAGATCGCGCCGGGGTGGCGCCGGAAGCGCGCGGACATCTCCGCACCGCTGCGCAGATGTGCTCCTCCGTGGGTCGGAAGCCAGCCGTCGAGCTCGTCCATGCTGCGCACGGCACGCACAGCGGCGACCGCCTCGGCGAGTGATGCGCGTTCGGGGGCGGCGTAGTGCACGTTGTTCGTCGCCACCACAGGCAACCGCAACCGCCGGGCGAGATCGGCGAGAGCGTCGTTGCGACGTGTGTCCTGCGGGTCGCCGTGGTCGAAGAGCTCGACGGCGACGTGATCCTGGCCGAACAGATCGACCAGACGGCGCAGCGGCGTCTGCGCGTCTCCGGCTTCGAGCCCACGGCGGACGCCGCCCTTGCGGCATCCGGTGAGGATCGTCCAGTGCCCGTCTGCGGTGGCCGCCAGCTCATCGAGGTCGTACACGGGGCGGCCCTTCTCTCCGCCGCGCAAGTGAGCAGCCGTCATGGCGCCGGAGAGACGGTGATAGCCCTCCAGGCCGTCGGCGAGCACCAGAAGATGGTCGCCGACCGGATCGGGGGTACCCCGCTGCGGGGCGTCGAGACCGAGCGAGAGCTCGGCACCGTAGACCGTCTGGACGCTCACATCCATCAGCTCTGCGACCTCGGCGAAGCGGGCCGCTCCGTAGAAACCGTCGTGGTCGGTGAGTGCCAGCGCGGTGAGCCCCAGACGCTCGGCCTCGGCGAGCAGGTCTTCCGGTGAGGAGGCGCCGTCGAGGAACGAGTACGACGAATGCGCGTGCAGCTCGGCATAGGGGACCGCATCCTCAGGTCGGTGCACGGAGGTCGGGGGATTTCGCTTGCGCTTGGTGCTGACGGGGCCCGGGTCGGGGCGACTGCCGGGTGGCATGCCTCCGGTCGGATAGGGCGATTCCTCGCCGCTGAGAGTGCGCTCCAGTTCGTTCCAGGACAGGGGAGGGTTGTGCCAGCCCATCAGCGGTACCTCCCCTCGGCCCACCAGCGATCTCCCGTGCAGAAGACGAGCCAGGCCCGATCATGGTCATCGATGATCTGCAGGCGATGCCCCTTCTTGCCGCCGGAGGCCTCCCATCGGCGTTCATGGATCGGCCACGGGCCAGCCCAGGCCTGCACATCGTCGCCGTCGATGCGAGCGGGTGCCGCCGAGAGCGAACCCCGGTCGTCGACGAGGACGGTCTCACCGTCGGGTGCGAGCACTCCGATGGGACGAGGGGGACGGAACACCTCGGCGGGAAGAGGATCGGGAAGGCTTCCCGGCCAGGGGTGCCCGGGGTCTCTGGGGGCGACGGGGCGTTCTCCCCACGGAGTGAGCACCTGTCGATCGGCGAGCCAGCGTCCGCCGGAGAGAGCGGCGGTGACGACGCCCTCGTGGCCGAGCATCGTCTGCACGCGGGAGATGGCGTGGTGCAGGCGCTCATCCGTGCCGGACCCGAAGAGTCCGGGCTGGTGATGGGCGGCATCATCGACCGCCACGGGGGCGATCCGCACCAGGGCGATCCCGCCGAACGCGCGAGCCTCATCGATCGGCTCTTTCGCTGACTCCGCCCCCAGCGCCTCGAGCTGCCAGCGCACCCGGTCGACGAGGTCAGCGGCATCGAAGCAGGTCGGATGCAGCCAGGGACGGGAGAACACCTTGCCGTCGTCGTCGATCAGGTCGATGCGGATCTCTGTGCACACCACCGAGGCTTCTCCGAGAGCGAGCATGACCGCATCGGCCGTCTGCCGCACCGCGAAGGCCACCTGATCGGCTCCGGCGAGCGGCGGTTCGAACTCGACGGAGCGCACGAGTTCGGGGTCGGGCGGTCGTGCCACCACGGCGCGGGAATCGGCACCGGCGGCGAGGGAGTGCAGGCGGGCGCCGCGCTCGCCGAAGCGATCGCGCACCTCGATCTCATCGAGGGCGGCGAAGTCGCCGAGCGTGCGCACGCCGAGCCGGATGAGCAGACCGGTGAGCTGTTCGTCTCGCAGCACACCCACGGGGAGCGGGGCGAGGAAGTCCTTCGCGAGACCTGCAGGAACGACGGTGCACGGGGCGCTTCCTCTGGCGGCGAGCTCTGCCGTGAACGGGCCGTCGGCGATGCCGACGCGCACCTCGGGGAAGCCCGCCTCGGTGAGGACATCGATGAGGGCCCGCCCTGCTTCGGCCTCGCCGTCGTGGTAGCGGGAGATGCCCCGTGCCCGCACCGCCGCGAGTCCTGGACGCAGCAGCGCGGCGCCGGGGGCGTGCTTCTCGATGAGCTGCAGCACCGGAAGGAAGGCCCTCTCGTCGCGGTCGGTGTCGTGCGGCAGCACGCGCAGCGAAGAGATGTGCCCCTGCGCGACGCGGCGGCGCTGGCCGGCGCGCACACCGTGCTCCCTCGCCGAAGCGGTGCATGCGACGACGGTGTTCGCATGCACCAGCGCCGTCGGCGGATGAGGCGGTGGCCCGCCCAGGGCGGCGCGCAACGGCCAATCGGGAAGCCACAGGACGAGGACCCGCAGCGGAGCAGCGGTCATCCGGCCACCGCCAGACGCGGGTATTCGAGCGGAGTGGCCTCGTGACCGCGCAAGCCGGGCAGCGTCGTCATCTCGGCCATGGTCTCGACGGCGGTGTGCTCGGCGGGCAGCTCTTCGACCGCGCCGTGGGCGCCGGGAAGGCGTACGCGCACGCTCGACGACAGCGGACTGTGCCGCGTCCGGGCTGACACCGTCGCCGTGGAACCTTCGATCAGCCCCCACCCCTCACCGACACCGAGCCAGTGCTGGTCGTGCAGTCGGATGGAGCCCTCGCTCTGCGGCCAGGCGCCGGACGCTGTCGACTCGGTGATGAGCAGGGTGCTCCCGCGGTCTCGCAGGCGTGCGCTCAGTCGTGACACATCGGCATCGCGTGCTCTGCCTCCCGGCTGCACGGCGATCAGCGGAACCACCTCGGCGAGCGCAGAGGTCACGGCGAGCCAGCGGTCTCCGGGCTCGGGGACGAGGATCAGTCGAGGCAGCTCGATTCCGAACGCCGCTGCGGCTTCCACGCCCAGCGTGGGCATGCCCACCACCGCACACCAGTGGCCCTTGCGCGACGCCGCCGCGAGCAGCGCGAGGACGAGACTGGGCGAGGGGGAGACGGTGTATGTCGTCCCCGTCTGCAGTCCTTCTTCAGGGAGCAGGGAGGAGAAGGCGGGTTCGAGGGGGAGCAGCGGATGCTCGCTGCGTCTGCGCTGCATGCGGCTGATCTCCCGGCGCAGCCGAAGAACCTCTCCGGCGCGGGAGTCGCCAGCCGGAGAGAGCGCGGTCACCGCATCGAGCCCGATCCCCATGAATCCATCCTCGAAGATATGTACTAATAAAGCAACTGGAGTAGATGACGATAGTTCGAACCTCCGACATCGGCAGGGGAGGTTATCCACACGCCGTCCTCGCCGGCATCCGCCTTCTTCTAGCCTTCCCGCATGGATCTCCGCACCGTGGCCGTCGTGACCGTCCATCTGATGCTGTTCGTGGTCGCCTGCATGCTCGTCACCATCGACATCCGCACACATCGACTGCCGAACCGGATCGTGCTCCCCACCCTCGCGGCGCTCATCCTCCTCGGGGTCGCCGACGCCATCACCTCCGGTGAGAGCACGGCGACGGTCAGAGCAGCATTCGGCATGCTGATCCTCGGCGGCTTCTATGCGGCGCTCCGTCTGCTCAGCCGCGAGGGAATGGGCGGAGGAGACGTCAAGCTCGCCGCCGTCATCGGCCTGATCCTCGGTTGGCACAGCTGGCAGGCGCTCGCCGTGGGAGCAGCATCCGCCTTCGTCCTCGGTGCTCTGTTCTCCCTGTCGCTGATGATGCTCCGCAGGGCGGACGGCTCGACGCGCATCGCCTTCGGGCCGTGGATGATCCTCGGCGCGATCCTCGGCATCCTCGTGCGGTGAGGCGTCTTGCAGCGTGTCGGCGCTAGGGTGAGCACATGGCACTTGCGCGACTTCACGGCGGCCCGCTCGACGGGCAGATCATTCCTCTCGGCGAGGCGGACGACAAGCTGATCGTCCCCTACAGCGAGACCCAGGTGGTGTACAACAGACGCGGTGACGCGCAGAACACCGGCGACACCGACGGTCCCACCGAGATCGACTACTGGTACGACGAATCCCTCGAGGACATCAGCCCGTCGGATGACTGAGCACCACACCGCTCCGCAGTCCGGCCTCGAACCCTCCAGGGTCGTCGAGGTCGAGCGCAAGTACGACGTCGACGACGCCACCCCTCTTCCGGAGTGGGTGGGGGTTCCCGGAGTGGATGCCGTGTCGTCGGGCGAGGTGCGCGAACTCGACGCACGCTACTTCGACACCGCGGATGCCGGACTCTCCCGCTCAGGGGTGGCTCTTCGTCGTCGCACCGGCGGACCCGATGCCGGTTGGCATATCAAGGGACCGCGTGAGGGCGACGGCCGTCTGGAGATCGGCTGGCCGCTGGGTGACGACGACAGGATCCCCGAGGCGGTGACAGAGACCATCTCTCGATGGGCGACGGGCCCGCTGACGCCCCTCGCCCGGATCGAGAACACCCGAACGGCCTATCTGCTCACCGGAACCGCCGGAGTGGTCGCCGAGTTCGTCGACGATCACGTTCGCGCGACCGACCTCCGACACGACGTGCAGCGTGAATGGCGCGAGTGGGAATTCGAGCTCGGCCCCGCTGCGCCCGCCGACCCGGCGGGGAGAGCGGCCCTGTTCGAGGCCGTCGAGAGGGTGATCTTCGCCGTCGGGGGTCGCGATGCGTCATCCGGCTCCAAGCTCGCCCGTGCTCTGGGTTTCTGACTCACGGCGCAAGCCCCTTCCGCGTGTGAGCGGGGCCATGCTTGAGTGGCAGACATGACCCGCTCCGCCGTACTCCGCTCGCTGCGGACGATCGTTCCAGACACCGTCATCGAGCAGCACGAGGTGCGCGACATCTTCGCCTCGCAGCCCGACGTCGGGCGCCTCGCGCAGAGGATCATCGGAGCATCCTTCAACGGATCGGGCATCGACACCCGTCACACGGTCATCGAAGAGCTCTCCTCCACGGCGAGCACCGACGCGACGCTCTTCTTCGATCGGGAGTCCGGCCTTCTGCAGTCTCCGGGAACGGCCGCACGCAACGACGTCTACATACGCGAGGCGTCTCGTCTCTTCGTCGAGGTGGCTCGCAGCGCGCTGGACGCAGACCCCGACATCGTCGCCGCCGACGTCACGCACGTCATCACCGCATCGTGCACGGGCTTCCATGCGCCGGGCCCGGAGTACGAGATCGTGCGGGGGCTGGGTCTCTCAGACAGCGTGCAGCGCTATCACCTCGGATTCATGGGCTGCTACGCCTCACTGCCGGCGCTCCGAGCGGCGAGCCAGTTCTGCGCGGCCGATCCCGCTGCCGTGGTGCTCGTGGTCAGCGTCGAGCTGTGCACCGTGCACCTTCGCTCGTCGGAGGACCCGGATCTCATCGTGGCCAACTCCCTCTTCGCGGACGGGGCGGCCGCCGGCATCGTCACAGCGCGCGATCTCCCGACACCGGTTCCTGCCGTCCGCCTCGACGGCTTCCACACGGCCATCGCCGCCGAGGGCGAGAAGGACATGGCCTGGACGATCGGCGACCACGGCTTCGAGATGATCCTGTCGACCAAGGTGCCGCAGATCATCGGCGAGACCATCATCGGCGCCATCCGTCCGCTCTACGCCCGCGAGGGCGAGCTCGCGGCCGCGTTCGACGAGGGGAGGGTGGGGGAGCGCGTGGAGCACTGGGCGATCCACCCCGGCGGACGCAGCATCCTCGACCGCGTGCAGGAGCGACTGCAGCTGAGCGACGCGCAGCTGCACCCGGCTCGGGAGACGCTGCGCGAGAACGGCAACATGTCGAGCGCGACGGTGCTCTTCGTGATCAAGCGGATCCTCGATGACGGCGCCGCCGACGGGTCGCGGGTCGCGGCGATGGCCTTCGGACCGGGGTTGACGGCCGAGAGCGCATTGATGACGGTCACCACCGGCGTCTCGTGAGACACGACCTCTCGATGCGCGCCACCGAAGTGCGCGAGCTCATGGACGATCCGGATGCGGACATCGGGATGCTGGAACAGACCTACAGACGCTTCCGGCTCGTGAACGCGCTCGTCTCACGGCCGGGGCTGCTCTATCGTCGCGAGATCCGGCCGCGCGCCCGCCGTGGTCCCATCCGCATCCTGGACATCGGCGCGGGCGGCGGAGACGTGTGCCGGATGATCGCGGCGCGGTTGCGGCGAGCAGGTCTCGAAGCCGAGATCACGGCGCTCGACGCCGACGAGCGGGCGATTCGCTGGGCTGCCGATAACGACCACGGAGCCGGCATCCGATATCGCTGCGCGTTCGCCGCAGACCTCGTGGCGGAGGGAGAGCAGTACGACGTGGTCTTCTCGAATCACGTGCTGCACCACCTCACTTCGACAGAGCTCGACGGCCTGCTGCGCGACTCCGAGGCGCTCGTCGGCGGCGGTGGCGTCGTGGTGCACCGGGACATCGCCCGCACCCGATTCGCCTATGCCCTGTACGACGCCGCGACCTGGGTCCTCTCGGGAACGCTCTTCCGCGGCTCGTTCATCCGGGAGGACGGCCTCATCAGCATCCGCCGCTCGTACGCGCGGAGAGAGCTCGCCTCTCTCGTGCCGTCAGGCTGGGCTGTTCGCTTCGGCCTCCCCTCACGGCTGGAGTTGAGCTGGAAGGCCGAAGCGGCGTCATAGACGCACGAAGGCCCGACACGCGTGAGCGTGCCGGGCCTTCGACGATCTGATCTTCGGATCAGAAGTTGATCATGTGACCCGCGAGGCCGTGGAAGCCCTCCTGCAGCGCCTCCGACAGCGTCGGGTGGGTGTGCACATTGCGGGCCAGCTCGAGAGCCGTGAGGTCCCACTTCTGGGCCAGCGTCAGCTCGGGCAGGAGCTCGGAGACGTCGGGGCCGATCATGTGGGCGCCGATGAGCTCGAGGTGCTCGGCGTCGGCGATGAGCTTCACGAAGCCGACGGGCTCGCCGAGTCCGTGCGCCTTGCCGTTCGCCATGAACGGGAACGTCGCGACCTTGATCTCGCGTCCTTCGTCCTTGGCCTGCTGCTCGGTGAGGCCGAACGAGGCGACCTGCGGCGAGCAGAACGTCGCGCGGGGCATCATGCGGTAGTCGCCGAGCGTCTGAGTCTCCGCGCCGCCGATGGTCTCGGCCGCGACGACACCCTGCGCCTCGGCCACGTGGGCGAGCTGCAGCTTGGCGGTGACGTCGCCGATCGCGTAGATGCCCTCGACGTTCGTGCGCATGTGGTCGTCGATGTCGATCGCGCCGCGCTCGGTGAGCTTGACCCCCGTGGCCTCGAGACCGAAGCCCTCGATGTTGGGGGCGAAGCCGACCGACATGAGCACCTTGTCGGCTTCGATCGAGCTCTGCTGGCCGTCCTTGCCGGTGTACGACACGGTGACGGACGAGCCGTTGTCGACGACGGACTCGACCTTGGTGGAGGTGAGGATGTCGACGCCGTAGTTCTTGTACTGCTTCGCGATCTCCTTCGACACATCGGCGTCCTCGTTGGGAAGCGCGCGGTCGAGGAATTCGATGATCGTGACCTTGACGCCGTAGTTGGTCATCACGTACGCGAATTCCATGCCGATGGCGCCGGCTCCGACGATGACGATCGACTTCGGGAGCTCGCGGCTGAGGATCTGCTCCTCGTAGGTGACGACGTTGTCGCTGAGCTGGACGCCCGGGAGCAGGCGAACCTTCGAGCCGGTCGCGATGATCGCGTTGTCGAAGGTGACCTCTTCGGTCGAGCCGTCGGCCTTGGCGACCGAGATCGCCTTCGGGCCGGTGAAGGTGCCGCGACCGTCGTACTCGGTCACCTTGTTCTTCTTCATCAGGAAGTGGATGCCCTTGACGCGGCCGTCGGCGACGACACGGCTGCGGTCGAACGCCTTGCCGTAGTCGATCGTGAACTCACCCGAGATGCCGAAGAAGTCGGCCTTGTGGTTGAGCGTGTGCGCGAGCTCCGCGTTCTTCAGGAGAGCCTTGGAGGGGATGCAGCCCACGTTGAGGCAGACACCACCCCAGTACTTCTCTTCGATGATGGCGGTGGACAGACCGAGCTGCGCGCTGCGAACCGCAGCGACGTATCCGCCAGGACCTGCACCGAGGATGACGACATCGTAATGTGGCATGCCTTAAGCCTATCGCTCCGAGGGAAGGTCGGAATCGGTCGAAGCCGGGTCGCGGCGCCCGCGGACCACGAGCCAGACGACGATGCCGAGGATCACGAGCACTCCGACGATCGCGAGCACCCAGATCAGCGTCGTGGAGGCGGATGAGTCGTCGCTCTCGGGGGCGGGAGTGACGTCGGTGCCGGGGCCCGCGGTCGCGACCGGAGCGGGAGCGGCCGTGGCCGTCTCCGTGGGCTCGGCGCTCGGCTCTGCGGTCGGGGCGGTCTCGGTGCTGTTCGCGACCGTGAAGTCGAACTCTCCCGAGGTCGGGTGGCCGTCGCTCGAGACGACCTTCCAGATCACGTGATAGGCACCCGCAGGGGCCTCCGTGGCGAGCTGCTGCGTCACGATCGCACCCTCGACGGTGGCAGCGCCCTCGGTGACCGAGTTGCCGGAGGGGTCCGTCACGACCACCTCGGTCGCGCCGGTCTCGTCGATGAGCTTCGCGCTGAAGGTGAGCGTCAACTCGGCGGGGAGCGTGTCGACCGTGCTGTCGGCCTCGGGGGATGACGCGAGCAGACTGTCGTGGGCCGAGGCGGAGAGAGGCGCGAACAGCACGAGGAACGCGGTCAGAAAGGCGGCGGCGAGTGCGACCGGAGCTGCAGGGAGGCGGCGGGCTGTGGTTTTCACATCCTCAGCCTATGAAGTGTCCGTATGCGATGCCTGAGTGTGAAGCGAGCTCCCGCGAGCGGCATCGGATCAGTTAGTCTGGAGGACTAGGAGGGCATAGTGACAGACAGCCAGAATCGATCGGGCGGAGACGCCGCGATCCACCGTCCCGGCGAGCAGAGGCACGACGTGACGCAGACGTTCGGGCACGACTCGGACCTCTCCTTCGTGCCTTTCGGCGTGGAGCTCACCGACGTGGAGCAGGGCGCCATCGCAGCGCTTCCCTCCGGTTCCGCACTGCTTCTGGTGCGCTCCGGAGCTCTCGCAGGGGCCCGCTACCTGCTCGACACCGATGTGACGACCATTGGTCGCCACCCCGAAGCCGACATCTTCTTCGATGACGTGACCGTCTCGCGCCGCCATGCAGAGGTGACTCGCAACGGCTCGACGTTCGAGATCATCGACCAGCGCTCGCTCAACGGAACCTACGTCAACGGCGAGCGTGTCGATCGCAGCGCTCTGGTCGACGGCACCGAGCTTCGTGTCGGCAAGTTCCGATTGAACTTCTTCGCCTCTCCCGTCGATCGCGTCGCGGCGATCGACTGATGGCGGCTTCTCCCGCCCGCGAACGCTCTGCGTCCGCGGGCCTTCTGAGCATCGGTCAGGTGCTTGCTCGGCTCACACCAGAGTTTCCGGAGCTCACCTCCAGCAAGCTCCGCTTCCTGGAGGTGCAGGGGATCGTCAGCCCGTCGCGCACGGAGTCGGGCTACCGCAAGTTCTCGCAGGCCGATATCGAGCGACTGCGCCTCGGCCTCACGCTGCAGCGTGACCACTACCTCCCTCTCAGCATCATCCGAGAGCAGCTCGACGACGCTGAGGCGAACGGCGACTCAGCCGCCCTCGCTCCGCCGCCGTCGATCACGCCGACGCCTCGTCGCTACCGCCGCAGCGAGCTCCTGTCGGCAGCCGGTGCGGGCCCGCAGCTCCTCAACGATGCGATCAGCACCGGTGTCATCGTGGCGCAGGAGAGCTACCCCGAGTCGACCGTCACGCTGCTGCGCGGTCTGGTCGCGCTCGACCGCCATGGCATCGAGCCGCGCCACCTGCGGTCGCTGCGTCAGGGCGCCGAGCGCGAGGTCGCGCTGATCGAGTCCGCCATGTCGTCTCTGCTCCGTCGCACGGACGCCGCATCGCGGGCGAAGGCGAGCGACATGGCGCCCAACCTCGCCGCGAAGATCGACGAAGTGCGCTCGCTCTTCGTCAAGGACGCGCTCACCAGGTTGCTTTCGTAACGAACTGATTGCGACACACCTTCGGCGTCCCTCGGATGTCATTGCCGGTGCCGGAGGGCTGCTCTAGCGTGGAGGTAACAGCTCCAGGGAGGATTTCAAATGAATGCGGATGAGCGTGCAGGCGACCCGCGGTTCGTGCCAGAACTCCTCTTCACCGACGGCCTGCCGGCCATGGACGACGAGGTCGGCTACCGCGGTGCGGTGGCGGCGCGTGCAGCAGGCATCACCTACCGTCAGCTGGACTACTGGGCACGCACCGAGCTCGTAGAGCCCACGGTGCGAGGCGCGAGCGGGTCGGGCTCGCAGCGCCTCTACGGCTTCCGCGACATCCTCGTGCTCAAGCTGGTGAAGAGCCTGCTCGACACCGGTATCTCCCTGCAGCAGATCCGCACCGCGGTCGACGAGCTCCGCCGCGCGGGCATCCGCGATCTCGCGGGCACGACCCTCATGAGCGACGGTGCGTCCGTCTACCTCTGCACGTCGAACGACGAGGTCATCGACCTGGTCAGCCGCGGTCAGGGCGTGTTCGGCATCGCCGTGGGCAAGGTGCTTCGCGAGGTCGAGTCGACCCTCGTCGAATTCGACGCGACATCACCCGACCCGGTCGACGAGCTGTCGGCGCGTCGCACCAAGCGCTCCGCCTGAGCATCCGCGGCTCCGAGCCGCGCCCACACGAAGAAACGGCCACCCTCGCGAGAGGATGGCCGTTCTGCTGTCCGCGGTGGATCAGGCCTGCGGGCCGGAATCCGCGACCTGGATGCGCCCGGTGCGGATGATCCGATCGAGCAGCTGGTCGAAGTCGGCAGCGAGTTCCTGAGCCGAGTCGCCGGGCCAGATGTGCAGCGGCTTGGCCGCACCCTGGGCCTGCTGCAGCGACGTGCGCTCCGGGAGCTGCGGGGAGAGCACGAGGGGGCCGAACATGTCTCGCAGTTCCTTGATGCGGAACTGGTGCTCGATCGACTGGGGCCGCACGCGGTTGACGACGATGCCCAGCGGCTGGAGTCGAGGGGAGAGGCCCCGACGGATCTCCTCGATCGCGCGCAGCGCGCGATCGGCCGCGGCGACGGAGAAGAGGCCGGGCTCGGTGACGACCATCACGCGGTCGCTCGCCGCCCAGGCCGTGCGGGTGAGGGCGTTCAGCGACGGGGCGCAGTCGACGAGGACCAGGTCATAGTCGGCTTCGACGGAGGCCAGCGCCTCTTCGAGCTTCCACACGTCACGCACGCTCGGGTGCGGTCCGTCGAAGTTGATCGCTGACGGGCTGCCGATCAGCACGTCGATGGTTCCGGGGTGCACCTTCGCCCAGCCGCTGGAGGTGATCGCCTGACGGACGACCTTCTCCTTCGGGTTGGCCAGGACATCGGCGATGTTGAGCCGACCGGCCACCTGGATGTCCATTCCGGTGGACACATCGGACTGAGGGTCGAGGTCGACGACGAGCGTTCGGACACCACGGGCGAAGGCCGCTGAGGCCAGGCCGAGGGTCACTGTCGTCTTGCCGACGCCTCCCTTGAGAGAGCTGACGCTGAGTACGTGCACGAACACCACGTTACCTTCCCCTAGGCTGGGTGCACACTCAGCCCCGCCCCATGCGCGCCGATTAGAAGTGCGCATCGAGCTTCCAGAGGTGTGCATGTTCCAGAAGATCCTTGTGGCGAACCGCGGCGAGATCGCGATCCGTGCCTTCCGTGCGGCATTCGAGGTCGGGGCGAGAACAGTCGCCGTCTTCCCGCATGAGGACCGCGGCTCCGTCCACCGGCTCAAGGCGGACGAGGCCTACGAGATCGGCGAGCGGGGTCATCCCGTCCGCGCATACCTGAACGTCGACGAGATCATCCGTGTCGCGAAGGATGCGGGAGCGGACGCGATCTACCCCGGCTACGGCTTCCTGTCCGAGAATCCCGAACTGGCCGAGAAGGCTGCCGCGAACGGCATCGTCTTCATCGGTCCGCCCTCGAAGGTGCTCGAGATGGCAGGCAACAAGGTCGAGGCCAAGCGCCACGCGATCGAGGCCGGGGTTCCCGTGCTCCGCTCGACCGAGGCCTCCGATGACGTCGACGCGCTCGTGGCCCAGGCATCGGACATCGGCTTCCCGCTGTTCGCCAAGGCCGTCGCCGGTGGTGGCGGTCGTGGCATGCGCCGGGTCGAGTCTGCGGCGGAGCTCGCGCCGGCACTGGCAGAGGCGATGCGCGAAGCGGAGAGCGCCTTCGGCGACCCGCGGATGTTCCTGGAGCAGGCCGTCATCCGTCCCCGGCACATCGAGGTGCAGATCCTCGCGGACAAGACCGGCGAGACCGTCCACCTCTTCGAACGCGACTGCTCGGTGCAGCGACGTCATCAGAAGGTCGTCGAGATCGCCCCGGCCCCGAATCTCGACGATGGCATCCGCACCGCGCTGCACGGGTACGCGGTCGCGTTCGCGCGATCCATCGGATACGAGAACGCGGGAACGGTCGAGTTCCTGCTCGAGACCGCGGGGGAGCGCACCGGCGAGGTCGTCTTCATCGAGATGAACCCGCGGATCCAGGTCGAGCACACCGTCACCGAGGAGGTGACCGACGTCGATCTCGTGCAGAGCCAGATGCGCATCGCCGCAGGCCAGACCCTCGCCGAACTCGGACTCGAACAGCACAGTCTGCAGGTGCGCGGAGCGGCGCTGCAGTGCCGCATCACCACGGAGGACCCGACTCAGGGGTTCCGGCCCGACACGGGCAAGATCACCACCTACCGCTCCCCGGGAGGTGCGGGCATCCGCCTCGACGGCGGCACCGTGCATCAGGGTGCGCAGATCAGCCCGCACTTCGATTCGATGCTCGCCAAGCTGACCTGCCGTGGGCGGGACTACCCGGCGGCGGTCGCACGCGCTCGGCGGGCGCTGGCGGAGTTCCGCATTCGCGGCGTCTCGACCAACATCCCGTTCCTGCAGGCCCTGCTCGAGGATGAGGCGTTCATCGCCGGCGACGTGAGCACGTCGTTCATCGACGAGCGCCCGGATCTTCTCCGTGGCCGCGAGTCGAAGGACCGCGGCACTCGGATTCTGAACTGGCTGGTCGACGTCACGGTCAACAAGCCCCACGGTGTCCACCCGGGTTCGCTGGACCCGGCTGCCAAGCTCCCGGCCGTCGACCTCGACTCGACCCCGGTCGCCGGTTCGCGACAGCGTCTGCTGGAGCTGGGCCCGGAAGGCTTCGCCCAGAGCCTGCGCGCGCAGAGCGCTCTCGCGATCACCGACACGACCTTCCGCGATGCGCACCAGTCGCTGCTCGCGACGCGCGTGCGCACGAAGGATCTCGTCGCAGCCGCACCGCACATCGCCCGGTTGACGCCTGAGCTGCTCTCGGTCGAGGCCTGGGGAGGGGCGACGTACGACGTCGCACTGCGCTTCCTCGGGGAAGACCCCTGGGAGCGTCTCGACAAGCTGCGGGCGGCGCTTCCGAACGTCGCGATCCAGATGCTTCTGCGTGGACGCAACACCGTGGGCTACACGCCCTACCCGACGGCCGTCACCGAGGCGTTCGTGCGGGAGGCGGCGGCAAGCGGCGTCGACATCTTCAGGATCTTCGATGCGCTCAACGACGTCGAGCAGATGCGACCGGCGATCGAGGCTGTTCGCAACACGGGCACCGCGGTCGCCGAGGTGGCGCTCTGCTACACCGGTGACCTTCTGAACCCGGCCGAGGATCTCTACACGCTCGATTACTACTTGAACCTCGCGGCCCAGATCGTCGATGCGGGGGCGCACGTCATCGCGATCAAGGACATGGCGGGACTGCTGCGACCCGCGGCGGCCGCGAAGCTCGTCGCGGCGCTGCGCGAGCGCTTCGACCTGCCCGTGCACCTGCACACGCACGACACCCCCGGCGGCCAGCTCGCCACACTGCTCGCTGCGAGCGACGCAGGGGTGGATGCGGTCGACGCGGCATCCGCTCCGCTCTCCGGCACGACCAGCCAGCCTTCTCTCTCATCGCTCGTCGCTGCGCTCGCGCATACGGATCGCGACAGCGGCATCTCCCTCGACAGCGTCTCGGATCTCGAGCCGTACTGGGAGGCGGTCCGCCGGATGTACGCGCCGTTCGAGTCCGGACTTCCCGGCCCCACCGGGCGGGTCTACCACCACGAGATCCCGGGCGGTCAGCTGTCGAACCTCCGTCAGCAGGCGAAGGCGCTCGGGCTCGCAGACGACTTCGAGCTGATCGAGGACATGTACGCTGCGGCCGATCGAATCCTCGGTCGTGTTCCGAAGGTGACGCCGTCGTCGAAGGTCGTCGGCGATCTTGCTCTGCACCTGGCCGCGGTCAAGGCCGATCCTGCTGACTTCGAGGCGAACCCCGAGAAGTACGACGTGCCCGACTCCGTCGTCGGTTTCATGGCGGGCGAGCTCGGCGACCTGCCGGGCGGATGGCCGGAGCCCTTCCGCACGAAGGTGCTGGCAGGGCGTGCCGTGCGCATCGGCATGACAGAGATCTCCGCCGACGACGAGGCAGCGTTGGCGGGCGACAGCGCGACCCGTCGTGCGCGGCTGAACACGCTGCTGTTTCCTGCACCCATGCGCGAGTTCACCGAGAGACGGGAACTGTTCGGTGATCTCTCGGTGCTCGACACCGCTGACTACCTCTACGGTCTCGTGCAAGGCCAGGAGCACGTCGTCGAGATCGATCGCGGCGTCCAGCTGTACGTGGGTCTCGAAGCCATCGGAGATGCAGACGACAAGGGCATGCGCACCGTCATGACGACGCTCAACGGTCAGCTGCGGCCCGTGTTCGTGCGCGACAGATCGGTGGCGGTCGACGTCCACGAGATCGAGAAGGCCGACACATCGGTGCCCGGTCAGGTGGCCGCGCCGTTCTCGGGAGTCGTGACCCTGAAAGCGGACGTCGGTGACTCGGTGCGCGCCGGTGAACCGGTCGCATCCATCGAGGCCATGAAGATGGAAGCGGCCATCACCGCCCCCGTCGACGGCGTGGTGGAGAGACTCGCGATCGGCGCGACGCAGCAGGTCGAAGCCGGAGATCTTTTGGTCGTCATCCGCCCGGCGCACTAATCTTGTGCGGGCGAGGCCGCGTTCGACGCAACGCACCCGAGGCCCGCACAAGCTTGGAGTGACACAGTGACCCCGAAGAACGTGGCAGACAACCCGGACGACGAGTCCAGAGGGGTGCTGGACGACGCTACGTCTCTGGATACCTCGGCCATCGGCATACTCGGCAACACGGCGCAGGTGAGCGTCGTGCTCCCGAAGGACGACGATGACGACCTGGAGGACGATGGCGTCGTCGAGGGCGAGGTCGTCGCCGACCTGATCATCGACGAGCCGGTCGCCGCGGCGAAGGCCGCTGCAGAGATCTCACCGGCACCGCTCGGCGCTGCTCCGATGATCATCGAGCTGCCGCCGGAGCCTGTTGCGGACGAGGATCGGACCGGGGCGACCGAACCCGAGTCCGACGCGGTTCAGGAGCCCGAACCCGAACCCGAGCCTGAATTCGAGCCGGAGTCGGAGTCGGAGCCTGACTTCGAGGCGGAGCCTGAGGCCGACCTCGACTTCGAGATCGAGCCGGGTCTGGAAGCCGAACCGGGTCTGGAAGCCGAGCCCGAACCGGAAGCATCCTCCGAGCCTGACTTCGCGATGGAGCCGGAGCCGGCCCTCGAGGCGGAAGCGTCTTCCGAGCCCGACCTCGTGATCGAGTCTGAGCCGGAAGCATCCTCCGAGCCTGACCTCGCGATGGAGCCGGAGCCGGCGCCCGAGGCGGAAGCGTTCTCCGAGCCCGACCTCGCGATTGAGCCGGAGCCTGAGCCTGAGCCTGAGCCTGAGCCTGAGCCTGAGCCTGAGCCTGAGCCTGAGCCTGAGCCTGAGCCTGAGCCGGAGCCGGAGCCTGAGCCGGAGCCGGAGCCGGAGCCGGAGCCGGAGCCGGAGCCGGAGCCTGAGCCTGAGCCTGAGCCTGAGCCTGAGCCTGAGCCTGAGCCGGAGCCGGAGCCGGAGCCGGAGCCTGAGCCTGAGCCTGAGCCGGAGCCGGAGCCTGAGCCTGAGCCTGAGCCTGAGCCTGAACCCGAGCCGGCGCGCACCCGCGAACGTGCTCCGAGGACGGCACCCGTGACAGCCGTCGGCGCCACCGCTTCCGCTGCCACCGCTTCCGCTGCCACCGCTTCGGCAGCGCCCGGTGACGCGGTCGCAGCGGAGGCCGCCGCGGCCGCGGCGTTCATCGCCAGGGCGAAAGCCGATATCGACGCCGCGCCCAGCTCACGGAGATCGTCGGCAGCAGCATCACTCGCCAAGAAGGAGAGCTCGGTCATGAACGCTGAGAAGCCCCGACGGGCCGCGACCCCGGCGACCCGATCGGGCCGCACCGACGTGCAGCTGTCCGCGAAGCGTCTGGACGCCCTCGGCGACTCCTCTCGCGAGAGCGCCGACCTGCTCACCGCAGATCGTCTTCTCGACCCGCACCGCATCACCAAGCCAGAGCCCGAGGGTGCCTGGAGCCACTTCCTCTATACGATCTCCGGACGTCGGATCAACATCGGAGACGGACGCCGCGCCCGTGAGCGCAAAGCGCTGAGCGCCAGGATCGCCGCACCGATCGTCGGCGGCGCGCGATTCGTTCCGGTGCTGTCCCGCAAGGGCGGGGTCGGCAAGACGACGATCACCGCTCTGCTGGGTATGGCTCTCGCCGACGCCCGTGACGATCGCGTGATCGCGGTCGATGCCAACCCCGATCGCGGCACCCTCGCAGAGCGTGTGGTCCGCCCGCACCACAACAAGTCCGTGCGCGATCTCGTCCGGATCCATGACGAGGTCAGGGGATATCACGACATCTCCGCGATCGTCGCGCGGGACGCCACCCGCCTCGACGTGCTCGCGTCGGATTCCGACCCGCGGATCGCAGAAGCCTTCAGCGACAGCGACTACCGGGATGTGGCCGGTGTCGCCGCACACTATTACTCGCTCGTGCTCACAGACACAGGCACGGGCATCGTGCACTCGGTGATGTCGGCCACGCTCGATCTCGCCGATCAGATCGTGATCGTCTCGGGGCTGAGCGTCGACGAGGCGCGCCTGGCGTCGGAGACGCTCACCTGGCTCGAGAGCAACGGATACGCAGAGCAGGCGCGTGAGGCCGTCGTGGTGCTGAACCAGTCGACTCCCGGTGCTCCGCTCGTGCGTCTCAACGAACTCGAGGCTCATTTCCGCACGCGCGCCAAGCATGTCGTGCGGATGCCGTACGACGCGCAGATCGCGGGAGGCGGGACCATCGTCTTCGCCAACCTGCAGCCGGAGACCCGAGTGGCAGCGCGCGAGCTCGCTGCGCTGCTCGTCGAGGGCCTGCGAGCGAAGGTCGACTGATGGCGGTGCGTGAGATCCGGGTCTTCGGAGACCCCGTGCTTCGTACGGTCTGCGCGCCGATCGACGCCGTCGACGACGGCGTTCGAGCGCTCGTCGCCGACCTGATCGACACCGTCGAGCTGCCGGGGCGCGCCGGCGTCGCCGCTCCGCAGATCGGTGTCGCGCTCCGCGCCTTCAGCTACAACATCGACGGCGACATCGGCTATGTGCTCAATCCCGTCCTGACCGAGGTTCGTGGAGAGGCTGTGCCGACGGGGGAAGGCTGTCTGTCCGTGCCCGGGCTCTGGCATGACGCGCTGCGTCACCCGTGGGCCAGGGTCGAGGGCATCGACCTCGATGGCGAGCCTGTGGTGCTGGAAGGAAGCGGCCTGATGGCGCAGGCGCTCCAGCATGAGACGGATCACCTCGACGGCAAGCTCTACCTCACGAGACTCGATGCCGAGACGCGCAAGCGTGCGATGCGCGAGATCCGAGAGAGCGCCTGGTTCTGAACTTCGGACGGATACGAGAAAGGCCCCGCCGCGGCGGGACCTTTCTCGTATCTCGGGTCGGGGGGTCAGCCGCCGAGGGCGACGTTCGTGGTGGTGACGGGCTCGTCGTAGATGGCGGCGATCTCATCGGCGAAGTCGCTCATGATCACATTGCGCTTGATCGACATCTTGGGCGTGAGATGACCCGACGCCTCGGTCCACTCGCTGTCGAGCACCGTGAACTTGCGGATGGACTCGGCGCGGGACACCCGGGCGTTGGCGGCATCCACAGCCTTCTGGATCTCTGCTCGGACCGCGTCGTTCTTCGAGGCCTCCACGAGCGACATCTCCTTGGGGAGCCCGGCATTGGCGAGCCAGGTCGGCAGCATCTCGGGGTCGAGGGTGATGAGAGCCGAGATGAAGGGACGCTGGTCTCCGACGACGACGACCTGTCCGATGATCGGGTTCGCACGGATCGGGTCTTCGAGGGCGGCGGGAGCGACGTTCTTGCCGCCGGCCGTCACGATGATCTCCTTCTTGCGACCGGTGATGGTGAGGAACCCCTCGGAGTCGAAGCTGCCGATGTCGCCGGTGCGGAACCAGCCGCCGTCACTGAACGCGTCGGCGGTGGCCGCAGGGTTGTTCCAGTACTCCTTGAAGACGTTGACGCCTCGCACCTCGATCTCGCCATCGTCAGCGAGCCGCACGCCCACTCCGGGGAGCGCCGGGCCGACGGTGCCGATCTTCGACTTGTCCGCGAGGTTCACGGTCGCGGGAGCGGTCGTCTCGGTGAGGCCGTAGCCCTCGAGGATCACCACGCCGAGGCTGTGGAAGAAGTGGCCGAGTCGCGCACCGAGGGGCGCCGAACCCGACACGGCGTAGACGACGTTGCCGCCCATCGCTTCGCGCAGCTTGCTGTACACGAGCTTGTTGAACAGAGCGAACTTGAGCCGCGTCCCGAACGGGACGCTCTTTCCCTCTTCGAGCAGCTTCGAGTGCTGGATCGCGACGTCGGCGGCAGCGCGGAAGATCTTGCCCTTGCCACCGGCTTCGGCCTTCTGCTCCGCCGAGTTGTAGACCTTCTCGAACACGCGGGGGACAGCCAGCAGGAAGGTCGGCTTGAACGATCCGAGGGCCGGCAGAAGCTGCCGGGTGTCGGGCTGGTGTCCGGTGCGGACTCCGGCGTGGATGTTGAGGATCGAGATGAACCGGGCGAAGACATGGGCGGTGGTGATGAACAGCAGTGTGGACGCACCGGGGGTCTGCACGACGGCATCCAGCGCCTTGGCGGAGTTGCGGCACAGCTCTACGAAGTTGCTGTGCGTGAGAACGCAGCCCTTCGGGCGACCGGTGGAGCCTGAGGTGTAGATGAGAGTGGCGATGTCGGAGCCGACAGCGATGCTGCGCAGGCGCTCGATCTCGGAGTCAGGCACGGACGCTCCTTGAGCGGTCAGCGAGTCGATCGCCCCGAGGTGCAGCTGCCAGACTTCGCGGAGCAGCGGGAGGTCGCCGCGCACCTCATCGAGGCGTGCGAAGTGCTCGGGCGACTCGAGCACGAGTGCGATGGCGCCGGAGTCCTCGAGGATCCACTGGATCTGCGAGGGCGAGCTGGTCTCGTAGATCGGCACCATGACGGCGCCCGCATAGAACAGGGCGAAGTCGACGAGGGTCCAGTCATAGGTCGTGCGGGCGAGGAAGCCCACCTTCTCACCCGGCTGGATGCCGGCGGCGACGAAGCCCTTGGCCAGTGCGATCACTGCGGTCTCGAAGTCGGCTGCGGTGATGTCGCGCCAGCCCTCGCCTTCGGGCACGGAGAACAGAGGACGATCCGGCGTCGCCTTCACGCGCTTCGCCAGGAGGTCTGAGATGTTCCCCTCGGGATCGGCGGGGACGACGGCGGGGACTTCAAACTGGACCACGGCAGCTCCTTCGGTACCGGTCGGGCACTGGTTGCACACGAGTCTAGAGCATGGGACTCGGTCGCACCGCTAGTGGGACTCAGTCGCCAATCCCGGGTCATCGGGACATGGCGCTGGCGGATGCCGATCGCGGCGCTAGACTTCACCTCGATGTTCTACTGGCTGATGAAGTACGTGGCGATCGGCCCTGTGGTCAAAGCGATATTCCGACCATGGGTGGTCGGGCGCGCGAACATTCCGGCCAACGGTGCCGCGATCCTCGCCAGCAACCACCTGTCGTTCGCCGACTCGATCTTCCTTCCGCTGATGATCGATCGCCCCATGTCGTTCCTCGCGAAGAGCGACTACTTCACCGGACGCGGGCTCAAAGGCTGGGCCACCAAGTTCTTCATGAAGGCCACAGGGCAGATCCCGATCGACCGCTCGGGTGGCAAGGCCTCGGAGGCCTCTCTGAACACCGGTCTGCAGGTGCTCGGCCGCGGGGACCTGCTCGGCATCTATCCCGAAGGAACGCGAAGCCCTGACGGAAGGCTCTATCGAGGTCGCACCGGGATCGCGCGGATGGCCATGGAGGCGAAGGTCCCCGTGGTTCCCGTGATCATGGTCGACACCGACACCGCGATGCCGATCGGGCAGCGTCTGCCGCGAGTGGTGAGGGTCGGGATCGTCATCGGCGAACCCCTGGACTTCTCCCGGTACGCGGGTATGGAGAACGACCGCTACATCCTGCGGTCCGTCACAGACGAGATCATGGTGGCACTCCAGCGACTGGGTGAGCAGCAGTACGACGATGTGTACGCGTCGAGCGTGAAGGACAGGCTTCCCGCCCGCGTCACACAACGCTCCTGAGGCATCCCGACTTCGCAGCGAGCACTAGGCTGGACACCATGCTCCAGCACCACATCGACGCGCTTGATGCGTGGCGTTCGCTCCCGATCAAGCAGCAGCCCCAGTGGCTCGACGCCGAGCGTGTCTCCGAGGTCTCCGCGCAGATCTCGACGCTTCCGCCCCTGGTGTTCGCAGGTGAGGTCGACAACCTCCGCGATCGTCTCGCGCGCGCAGCGTCCGGCAAGGCGTTCCTCCTTCAGGGCGGCGACTGCGCAGAGACGTTCGCGGGCGCCACCGCCGATCAGATCCGCAACCGCATCAAGACCGTCCTGCAGATGGCGGTCGTGCTCACGTATGGCGCGTCGATGCCCATCGTGAAGATGGGCCGCATGGCAGGCCAGTTCGCCAAGCCGCGGTCGAGCGACACCGAGACCCGCGGCGACGTGACGCTTCCCGCATACCGTGGCGACATCGTGAACGGCTACGACTTCACCGAGGCGTCTCGGCGAGCCGATCCGGGTCGTCTGCTTCAGGGCTACCACACCGCTGCGTCGACGCTGAACCTGATCCGCGCGTTCACCCAGGGTGGCTTCGCCGACCTGCGCGAGGTGCACTCGTGGAACAAGGGCTTCGCGCAGAACCCGGCCAACCAGCGCTACGAGCGCATGGCAGCCGAGATCGACCGGGCCATCAAGTTCATGGAGGCGGCCGGAGCCGACTTCGACGAGCTCACCCGCGTCGAGTTCTTCACGGGCCACGAAGGTCTGCTGATGGACTACGAGCGCCCGATGACCCGCATCGACTCGCGCACGGACACCCCCTTCAACACCTCGGCGCACTTCCTGTGGATCGGTGAGCGCACGCGCGAGCTCGACGGCGCGCACGTCGACTACTTCTCCAAGATCCGCAACCCCATCGGCGTCAAGCTCGGTCCGACCACGACGCCGGAGACCGCTCTCGCACTGATCGACAAGCTCGACCCGAACCGCGAACCGGGGCGTCTGACGTTCATCACGCGCATGGGTGCGGGCAAGATCCGCGACGCCCTGCCGCCGCTGCTCGAGGCCGTCCGCGATTCGGGCGCGCAGCCGCTGTGGGTCACCGACCCGATGCACGGCAACGGGATCACGACCCCCACCGGCTACAAGACGCGTCGCTTCGACGATGTGGTCGACGAGGTGCGTGGCTTCTTCGAGGCGCACCGCGCGGTCGGGACGTTCCCCGGCGGAATCCATGTCGAGCTCACCGGCGACGACGTCACCGAGTGCCTCGGAGGATCCGAGCACATCGACGAGGCTGCACTGGCGACCCGCTACGAGAGCCTCTGCGATCCTCGCCTCAACCACATGCAGTCGCTGGAACTGGCGTTCCTCGTGGCGGAAGAGCTCGAGAAGCGCTGACCGACGAGCCTCACAGAGAGACGGCCCCTCCGCACACGGAGAGGGCCGTCTCTCTGTCAGCGGTGAGCACGCACCACAGGGGAGCGGAAGACTGGGGTTCGGACGGGTTTCGCCCTAGAACGCGCTGCTGCGGATCTGCAGGGTGATCTCCGTGCCCTTGGCGCGCTGAGAACCTGCGCCCGGATCCGACCCTGTGACCTCTGTGAAGTCGTTGGGGAACGCGTTCCAGATGCCGTTCCACGTCGGTTCGAAGCCGGCATCGCGGATCGTCCTGGCCGCCTCATCCCGGCTCATTCCCTCGACATCCGGCACCGGGAACAGCTCGGGTCCTTTGGAGACGATCAGCTGGACGGTGTCTCCCGGGCGCCGATTTCCCTCCTCAGCACGGTCGGTGACCCCGATGACGATGTCCTTCGCGACAGAATCGCTGAAGACGAACTGCGAATCGGGGTTGACCTCGACGCCCTTGTCGCGGAGCGTGTTCGTCGCCTGGTCCACGCTCATCCCCGCGACATCCGGGAAGGCGCCGGCCGAGACGTAGAGTTCGACGGTGTCGTCCTCGAGCAGCTCGCAGCCCTCGGCGCACGCGTACACCTCGCCACCTGCGCGAGGCGTCACGAAGGCGTTGATCACCCGACCCGCTTCGGCATCGGAGAAGAGCAGCAGGGGAGTCTCGGTGACGTTGACCTTGATGTCCGCGAGGTAATCGCGGGCCTCCTGCTCGGTCTTGCCGTTGAGGGTCTCCGCCGTGTGCGACGCGGGACCCGAGGAGACGAAGACGGTGACCTCGGTGCCCTTGTCGAGTCGCTCGCCCTCATCGGGGTCCGACCGGATGGTCTCGCCGGCTGGGACATCTATGGAGCTCTCCTCGCCGCGCACGGGCACGAAGCCCTCGGCGGTCAACGCCGAGGCGGCATCGTCGTACGACAGCCCGGCGACTCCGGGGACGGCGACGAGGGACCCTGGGCCGGATCCGAACCACCACCCGACACCGCCGGCCACCGTCGCGAGAAGCAGCACCAGCGTCAGCAGAAACGCGCCACGGGCGCGGCGTCGAGACGAACGACGCCGCAGGAGGGTCGCGTTGTCGACGGCGGCCTGCACCGGGGCGGTGGGGTCGGCGATGACCATCGTGCTCGGCATGACCTTGGTGAGGTCAGCGGAGTCCGCCTGCGAGCGCTGAGAGGCCGTTGCAGCGGCGACCGCGGGAGCGATGCCCAGACCACGCTCGATCTCACGCAGACGCTCCAGCATCTGACCGGCGTCGTCAGGACGCTCGTCCGGCGACTTCTCCGTCGCCCAGAGCACGAGCTCATCGAGCTGCTCGGGCACGCCGGGGTTTCGAACGCTCGGCCGAGGCACCGACTCGGTGGCGTGCTGGAACGCGATCTGCATGGGCTGCTCGCCCTTGTAGGGCTGTTCGCCGACGAGCATCTCGTAGAGCATGATGCCGAGCGCGTAGATGTCGCTCCTGGCGTCTGCCGTGCCGCGGGTGACGAGCTCGGGTGCCAGGTAGGCGATGGTGCCGAGCAGCTGCTGGCCGGTGGCCGTGTTCGCGGTCGTCGCACGGGCGAGACCGAAGTCGCCGATCTTGATGCGGCCGTCTTCAGCCAGCAGCACGTTCTCGGGCTTCACATCGCGGTGGACGATCCCCGCGCGATGCGCTGCCGAGAGTCCGGCGAGGACGGCATCCATGATCGTGATCGTCTGCGGGATCGTGAGCCGCTTCTGCTCGCGCAGCAGCTCGCGCAGCGTGATGCCCGGGAGGTACTCCATCACCAGGTAGGCGAGTTCGCCGTCCTGGCCCTGATCGAACACGTTGACGACATGCGGGTCGGCCAGCCGTGCCGCTGCGCGCGCCTCTTGGATGAACCTGCTCTGGAAGGCGGAGTCGTCGCTGAGATGCGCATGCATGACCTTCAGAGCGATGCGTCGCTCGAGTCGGAGATCGGTGGCGACATAGACAGTGGCCATGCCTCCACGCGCGATCCGGGCCCGCACACGGTATCGACCGTCGACAAGCCGCCCGATGAGGGGGTCGGCCTGCTGATTGGTCGTCACGTCAAGATTCTATGGAGAACTGCCTGAAAGCCCGGGGAGCGGCTCGCCCCTTGCACCTGCGGGTTTGCTCAGAGGGCGGTCAGCCGTGGATGCCGAGCCACTGATATGCCTGGGTCTCCCACTGGCCGTATCGCTCGGGATATGCCGAGATCTGCACGGTCTGCGCGGCATCCGTGAAGCGCAGGGCTTCCCAGCCGGGGATGTCGAGAAGTCCGCGGGAGGCCTGTCCGTTCGGGTCTGCGGAGCCGCCGTAGAACACCCGCGTGCTGCGGTCGGGGTCGACCGCCTGCTCGGGGGTGCCCCAGCCCATGCTGGGGCGCTGCTGGAAGAGGCCGAGCGAGTCGCGGTCGCCCGACGGCAGATTGCGCATGCTCGACTCGACCATCGCAGTGGCGAGGGCGATCGCGATGGCACGGTCGGGCACGCCGAGCTCGCGCCCGACGCGGATGATGGTCGAGGCGTTGCCGGCCTGTTCGGCATCGAGGGTCGCGAACAGCTGCGCCGGTGGCGTGGTGGCGACCGCAGCCGGCGCAGGCGACGGAGCGGCCACCGGCGCGGCGGCGACGGTCAGGCTCTGACCGGGGTAGATGATCGCCCCAGAGCTCAAGCCGTTCAGCGCATAGAGCTGTGCAACGGTCGTGCCGTACCTTTTCGCGATCGCGAACAGCGTGTCGCCTGCCGCAACGGCGTGCGTCTGGCCGCCGGCCGCCACGGGAGCGGGAGCGGGTGCGGTCGTCGTGACCGCGGCCGGAGCGGGCGCCGGAGCGCCGGTGAGCGCGAGCTGCTGGCCGGGATAGATGACGGATGCCCTGGTGAGGCCGTTCGCGGCGAGCACGGCGTCGACGCTCGTGCCGTGCCGCTGCGCGATGCTGAACACGGTGTCGCCGGCAGCGACGGTGTGGGTGGCAGTCGAGCCCGTCTGGGCGGGCGCCGTGGGCGCGGTGGGCGCCGCGGGGGTGGCTCCCGCGGTCAACGACAGGGTCTGCCCGGGGTAGATGACGGAGCGCCAGCCGAGTCCGTTCCAGCCGAGCACGTCGACTGTCCGCAGCCCGAAGCGGTTCGCGATGGAGGAGATCGTGTCACCCGGCTGCACGGTGTACGAGGCGGGCGGCGCTTCGGCCGACGCGATGCGGGTCGGCGCGGACTGGAGGCGTTCGATCGGCGAGGAGACGGCATCCGCAGAGACGGGTGTGGCGGCGATCGCCGCCGACAGGGTGCCCAGCACGGCGGCAGGTACCCCGAGCTGGATATAGCGCGTCCGTCGCGCGACAGCATGCGTTGTCAAGGTGCTCTCCCTTGTTCGACGTCCGCCCACGGTGACACGTATGTATACGGAAGTCAACAGAAGTGACTGATGATGCTGGCGATGCGAATGTGACTCAAGGCCGCGATCCTGCCGGAAATGCGGTCGGCTCTCAGAGGTGAGATAGTTGCAAGGTGTCTGTGTCGTCTGAAAGCAACCCCTCCGAAACCCCGCAGTCCGGGGCCGCGTCCGAGAACGCTGTGAGCACCTCCGGCGTCACTGCCACCGAGTGGCTGACCATGCCGGACCTCGTCGATGTGCTCGATGAGACGCTGGGCCGCGTGCGTCGGCTGATCGACGAGCATTACCTCATCGGATCACGTCGCTCCGGCGTGTTCGCGGTTCCGTCGGTGTTCATCGTCGACGACCACCCGCTGTCTTCGCTGCGCGGCACCATCATCGTCCTGCAGGACGCAGGCTTCACCGATGACGAGGTCATCGACTGGCTTCTCGCTCCCGACGACGAACTGGGTCGCTCGCCGATCGACGCGCTTCTCGCCGGGCACAAGAGCGCCGTCCGCAGGGTCGCCCGAACCCTCGCCTGAACCGAGCGGACGCCACCGCTCGCTGTCGGCCCCCGATCTCAGGCCGATCGCACCGTCGCCGCGCGTGCGAGATCCCGGAGGTCGCCGACAGCCGCATTGTCGAGTCGCGCTCCGGAGAGCGCCCGATCGGCTTCCCGTGCGTAATCCTCGATCATCCGCTCCACACGCTCGAGAGCGCCGGATGCCGTGATGGTCGTCTGCAGGAACGCGACCTGCTCTGCCGTGAGCTCGGGATCGCCGAGCATCTCATCGAACAGGTTGCGGGCCGACGTGTCGAGCGTCTGCCTCGTGAGGGCGACGAGCACCGTGCGCTTGCCCTCGCGCAGGTCGTCGCCCGCCGGCTTGCCTGTGACCGCGGCATCGCCGTAGACGCCGAGCAGGTCGTCGCGAAGCTGAAACGCCATCCCGACCGGATGACCGAACCGGCGGAGGGCCAGGAGCTGGTCGTCGTCGGCATCTGCGATCGCCGCGCCGAGAACCAGCGGCTGCTCGATGCTGTACCGCGCGGACTTGAACGAGACCACCCGCAGGGCGCGCTCGACGTGCGAGTCGGTGGCGTGGACGCTCCAGGCGGACTCCTCGGCGATGTCGAGGAACTGGCCGACGGTGACGTCTCGGCGCATGCGGCCGTACTCTCGTCGAACCGCCGCGGCATGGCGGAGCGGTTCGATCGCGTCCTCGAGAAGGTCGTCGCTCCAGGCCACCAGCAGGTCGCCGAGGAGGATCGCCGACGAGCGACCGAACGCCGCCGGGTCCCCGCGCCACCCTGCGCCGACATGGGCGCTCTCCAGGGCGCGGTGAGCGGCCGGCCGGCCGCGCCGAGTGTCGGAGTTGTCGATCAGGTCGTCGTGCACGAGCGCCGCGGACTGGAAGATCTCCAGAGCTGCGCAGACATCCCAGAGGGCCGCGGACTCCTCGGCGTCGCGATCGCCGAAGCGTGCGACGGCCTGCCAGCCTGCATGGCAGAAACGGGCGCGCAGTCGCTTGCCGCCCACGAGAGTGTCGGCGGCCGAGTCGATCAGACCCTCGGCATCATCGCCGTAGTCGGCGGACTCGCCCCGCATCCGGTCGAGGAACAGCCGCAGGCGTGCGGCGACGGCGTCGGAGACGAAGGAGGGGGTCGGCACGACTCCCAGCATACGTAAAGCCAACGGAGGCCCTTACTGCTAGCCCGCAGCGGCATACCGCGCGTAGAATGGACGGACGAATACCCGAGGGGGACGAAATGCCACTCTCCGAACAGGAGCAGCGTCTGCTCGATGAGATGGAACGCCATCTCCTCCACAACGACGCCGATGTCGTCAGTGCGCCGTCAGGCGATCGAGCTCTCAGCTACCGCAACCTCGTCTACGGAGCTCTTCTGCTCCTCGCCGGGGTAGGCGGACTGATCGTCGGAGTCGTGCTCGGAGACGTCTGGGGCGTCGTGGTCGGCGTCATCGGATTCGCCGCCATGCTCGGGGGCGTCATGATCGCCGTGACCCCCGTTCGCAAGCCCCTCTCTGCAGTACCTCGCGACCGCGCACCCAAGCAGCGCAGTTCGGCATCCTTCATGGATCGCATGAACGATCGATGGGATCGCCGCCAAGACGGCAACTGACCCCACCACTTCCTCGAAGGCCCGGATGCTCTGAGCATCCGGGCCTTCGTCGTGTTCGGGCGCTGAATCCACGGTGAGCTGTGGGGGTGGACGTCGGCGTACCGACCTCGCGCTGGTCCTCCACTGGCGCTCCACCTCCCTCCACTCTGAGAAGCCGCGTGATCTCGCGGTTTTTTTGCGCGCACTGACGCTCTCGCAGCCCCTGGCTGCGGATTGACCGTAGGTTTGTGGAGGAAAGTGGAGTAAAGTGGGGCGCACCTCGAGTTGGCCGGACGGAGAGGGGGTGATGGCTGATGTTGCTGGGAACGCATTCTCCGAAGTTGGACGACAAGGGACGGGTCATCCTTCCCGCGAAGTTCCGCGAAGACCTCGGTGGCGGCATTGTCGTCACCAGAGGGCAGGAACGCTGCCTCTACGTCTTCAGCACGGCCGAGTTCGAGGCGATGCACGAACGGATCCGTCAGGCGCCGCTCGCGAACAAGCAGGCGCGTGACTTCATGCGCCTGTTCCTCTCCGGTGCGAGTGCGGAGATGCCAGACAGCCAGAACCGCATCACCATCCCCGTGCACCTCCGTCAGTACGCGGGCTTGCAGAAGGAACTCATCGTCACCGGAGTCGGCGCCCACGCCGAGATCTGGGATGCCGAGAGCTGGAACAACTACCTCGCAGCCGGCGAGGAGACCTACTCCGATCTCGAGCAGGAGGTGATTCCGGGACTCTTCTGACCACGGCTGTGATGCCCCGCCGCTCCTGCCCCGACACACTTCCCCGGTGCCGGGTCGTGAAGCGGAGGGGGATCAGGGCCCTGGTCACCGACATACAGAGGTCACCCGAGAGAGATCATGAACCTCCGCGACATCCACACCCCCGTTCTGCTCGACCGCTGCGTCGAGCTCCTCGCTCCCGCCCTTCAGGCCGACGGAGCAGTGCTCGTCGATGCCACCCTCGGCATGGGTGGTCACTCCGAGGCGCTGCTCGAGCGGTTCCCCCACATCCGTCTCGTCGGACTCGACCGTGACACCGACGCCCTGCGCATCGCGGGGGAGCGGCTCGCCCGCTTCAAGGACCGGATCACACTCGTGCACACCGTCTACGACGAGATCGGGCTGCACGCCCAGGGCGCGGCCGGCATCCTCTTCGATCTCGGCGTCTCGTCTCTGCAGCTCGACGAGGCGGAGCGCGGCTTCGCGTACTCCAAGGACGCCCCGCTCGACATGCGCATGGATCAGACGAAGGGCGTCACGGCCGCCGAGGTCATCGCGACCTACAACGAAGGCAACCTGCGTCGCATCTTCGAGCGCTACGGCGAGGAGAAGCTCGCCGGTCGGTACGCGCGGTTCATCATCGCCGCACGCGAGAAGCAGCCGATCACCCGATCCGGTGAACTCGTCGAGATCCTCCAAGCGGCCACGCCCGCGGCGGCTCAGCGTGCCGGGCACCCTGCCAAGCGCGTCTTCCAGGCCCTGCGCATCGAGGTGAACGCCGAGCTCAACGTACTGGCGGACGCGATCCCGTCTGCCATGGACGCTCTCGCCGTCGGCGGGCGCATCGTGGTCATGTCGTACCAGTCTCTCGAGGATCGACTCGTGAAGCAGGCCTTCGCCGCCGGCGCCGCCTCCACAGCACCCCGGGGTCTGCCCGTCGAACTGCCGGAGCATGCGCCCCGCTTCCGCATCATCACCAAGGGAGCGGAGCTCGCCGACGACGACGAGCGCGCGCGCAACCCCCGCGCGATTCCAGTCAGACTGCGTGCCGCAGAGAAAGTGCGGGAGAGCTCATGAGCCTGAACGTCGCAGTACGGAAGCCCAGCGCACTGCCCGGAGCCCCCGAGCGCGCTCCTCGCCGACGCCTCGAGCCGGTGACCGACACCCCGGTCCGCCGCAAGCCGAAGCTCGCCTACGCGCTCGCGGCACTGGCCGGGGCCATGATCATCGGAGCCGTGCAGATCGGACTCTCACTGGCGATCACGCAGGACTCGTTCGTGCTGGCAGGTCTGTCGGCGCAGCAGCACGAGCTGGACCTGCACGCCAGCGCCCTGCAGGAGAACCTCACCGGGATGAGCTCGCCTCAGTCGCTCGCCACCAGCGCCGCATCCCTCGGCATGGTCGTGGCAGGGGCTCCGTCCTACCTTCGACTGAGCGACGGCGCCGTGTTCGGTCAGGGAACCGGTGCGACAGGCTCATCGACGATCGATCCGAACGGCGCGGGCGCAGTGAGCAACTCCCTGCTGAACGACGTGCCGGTCAACGCCTCGACGGCAGACGACGCCGTCCCAGAAGGGACGACGGGTCACCCCACGCAGGAGCTTCCGCCCGCGATCACCGATGGGCTTCCGAGCCCGAGCACCCGCTAGTCGAATCCGCCCACCACCGAGACCTGACGGAGAGAGTCCATGACGACACGAGCAACCCGCACGCCGCGGCGACGCACGGTCGTCGCGCTCGCGGTGATCCTGGCGATCCTGGCCGCGTTCGTCGTGCGTCTCGTCGACATCCAGGTGGTCAAGGCCGACGAGCACGTCGCCCAGTCGCTCGAGTTCATCGCCCACCGCACCTCCATACCAGGCGAGCGGGGATCAGTGGTCGACAGCGACGGATCGGTGCTCGCCGAGAGCGTCCTGGTCTACGACGCGCAGCTCAGCCCTCAGGTCATCCGGCTGCTGGAGGAGGACGACAAGAACCCTCCGAAGCTGCCGTGGGCCGAGGCGTCGACCCGCATCGCCGAGATCATGGGCCTGGACGCAGACGAGCTGCGGGCAGAGGTCGCGGCGAAGCTCGCGGAGGACCCCGACTCGCAGTACCTGCCGCTGGTCAAGGGCCTCAGCACCGAGAAGTACATCGAACTGCGGGAACTCAAGGTGTCGTCGTACCTCGTCATGAAGCCGCGCGAGGTCAGGGTCTACCCGAACGGAGCGGTCGCAGGAAACCTCCTCGGGTACCTCGACGGCACCGGTACCGCGCAGGCCGGCGTCGAGAAGATGGACGAGAAGTGCCTCGCTCCCACAGACGGCGAGGAGTCGTACCGCACCGGCAAGAACAACGTCGTCATCCCCGGCAGCGAGAGCAGGGTGGATGCCGTCGACGGCGGCACCGTGCAGCTGACGATCAACAGCGATCTGCAGTGGTACATGCAGCAGATGATCGCCGAGGAGGCGCAGGCCCAGGGCGCCAAGGGCGGCACGGTCACCGTGGTCGAGGTCGGCACCGGAAAGATCCGCGCGGCCGCAGAATGGCCGACCATGGACCCCAACGATCTCGACGCCTCGTCGCCGGAGACCTGGACCAGCAAGCTCTTCACCTACCCGTTCGAGCCGGGGTCGACCTTCAAGGCGGTGACCGCTGCAGCCGTCATGGAGAACGCCGGCGTGACCATGACGAGTCCGACCGTCTCGGCGTCCTCGCACGAGAAGTTCGAGAACGGCGCCGTGATCAACGACGCGTTCGTCCACCCCACCTTCCAGTACACCCTCGCCGGCGCGCTCATCGACTCCTCGAACGTCGCGCTGTCGAAGTTCGGCACGATGGTGAGCCCGGACGTCCGGCACGACTATCTCGAGCGTTTCGGAGTGGGAGAGACCACGGTCGGTTTCCCCAGCGAGACGTCCGGTGAGATCCACCCCACGAGCGAGTGGGACAACCAGTCGCTGTACACGACCACCTTCGGTCAGTACTTCACGGTGACCGCTCCCCAGCTCGCCGGCGCCTACCAGGCGATCGCCAACGGCGGCCAGAAGATCGGCCTCTCACTGGTCGAGTCCTGCACGGCACCCGACGGCACGGTGGTCACCCCCCAGGCGCCCGAGCCGGAGCAGATCGTCAAGCCCGAGACCGCCGCCGACCTGACGCGGATGCTCGAGAACGTCGCCGTCCAGGGCGGCAACGCCGACCGGATCCAGGTCCCCGGCTACCGCGTGACGAGCAAGACCGGTACCGCACAGATCCCCGACGGCAAGGGCGGATACAAGTCCGGCGTGTACTACACGAGCATGGTGGGCTTCGCTCCGGTCGACGATCCGCAGTACGTTGTGGTGGTGACTCTCGATGAGCCGACTAGAGTTACATCGTCTGCTGCTACCGCCTCGGCCTTCCAGAAGGCGATGACCCAGACCATGAAGACCTACCGCGTGATGCCGTCCTCCAGCCCGATGGACGCACTGCTTCCGAAGTTCGAATAGACGGCGCCCTGCCGCGCCTGGAGACGTCATGATCGCCCTGTCGCTTGCCGAGATCGCCGCTGTCGTCGGGGGTGATCTCCGCCTCGCCGGTTCTTCGACCGCCGACACCGTCGTCGACGGTGTGGTCGACACCGACTCGCGAAACATGGTGCCCGGATCCGTCTTCGTCGCGAAGCCGGGAGCAGAGACCGACGGACATCGATTCGTCGGCTCGGCGCTGGCCGCCGGTGCTGCGCTCGCGATCGTCGAGCACGCAGTCGATGACGAGATCACGCAGATCATCGTTCCCGACGTCATCGTCGCCCTCGCCGACCTCGCACGGGAGGTCGTCGCGCGCGTGCGCGCAGCGGGCGACCTCAAGATCGTCGGGATCACCGGGTCGAACGGCAAGACGACGACCAAGAACTTCCTCGCCCGCATCCTCGCCGACGAGGGCGAGACCGTCGCGCCCATCAACTCGTACAACAACGAGGTCGGCGCGCCGGTCACCATGCTGCGCGTCACATACGACACACGCTTCCTCGTCAGCGAGTTTGGTGCGGATGCGCCGGGGAGCATCGCCCGCCTCGCCGGACTCGTCGAGCCCGACATCGCGGTGGTGCTGATGGTCGGCATGGCTCACGCCGGCGGTTTCGGCGGCATCGAGGCGACGGCCAAGGCCAAGTCCGAGCTCGTGGCCGCTGCGAGGCCCGAAGGCACCGCTGTGCTCAACATCGACGACTCCCGTGTGGCCGCCATGGGCGAGCTCGCGCGGTCGCGGGGAATGCAGGTCGTCAGCTTCGGGCAGAGCACCGCGGCGGACGTGCAGGCCCACGACCTCGAGGTCACCGCGTCCGGCACCTCGTGCATCATCGAAGCGGCGGGGCAGAGCCTGCCCCTTCGCCTGCGGGTGCTCGGCGCGCACCACATCGGCAACGCGCTTGCGGCCATCGCAGCAGCGGGGGTTCTGGGCGTGTCGGCGTCTGACGCCATCGCGCGTCTCGAGACGGTCGAGATCGCGGAGCGCTGGCGGATGCAGCCCATGGGCAGCGACCGGGTGCGAATCATCAACGATGCCTACAACGCCAGCCCGGACTCCATGTCGGCGGCGCTGCGCACTCTCGCCCAGATCACCGGCCCGGGGGAGCGGACGGTCGCGGTGCTCGGCGCCATGAGCGAGCTCGGTGAGACCGCCGGCGAGGAGCACGACCGGATCGGACTGCTGGCCGTCCGGCTGAACATCCAGCGGATCGTCGTCGTGGGCCCCGAGGCCCGCAGGCTCTACATCTCGGCCATCGGCGAAGGCTCCTGGGACAGTGAGGCCATCTTCTTCCCCGACCAGGACGCAGCGTTCGACTACCTGCGCACCGAACTCCGAGACGGCGACCGCGTGCTCGTGAAGTCCTCCAACTCCGTGGGCCTCCGGCACCTCGGCGATCGTCTGGGAGAATTGTTCTCGTGAGATCTCTCATCATGGCGGCTGCCATCTCGCTCGCCTTCACACTCTTTCTGACTCCCGTCTTCCTCCGGCTCTTCCGGAAGTGGGGCTGGGGCCAGGTCATCCGCACGCCCGAGGCGATCGAGAACCCGAACCACGAGGCGAAGCGCGGAACGCCCACCATGGGCGGCGTCATCTTCATCGTCGGAACCATGGTCGGCTACTTCACCGGCACGTACGTCGGCGGGGGCACCCCCGCGCTGTCCGCGCTTCTCGTCATCTGGCTGATGGTGGGCTTCGGCGCCGTCGGCTTCATCGACGACTACATGAAGGTGCGCAGCCAGCGCAGCCTCGGACTCTCGGGCTGGCGCAAGATCATCGGTCAGCTCGTCGTGATCATCCCGTTCGGCATCGTCGCCCTGAACTTCCCGAACGCGTTCGATCAGACCCCGGCATCCGGTTCGATCTCGCTCTTCCGCGACATCCCCTGGTTGAACCTCTTCGCCTTCACCGCGATCCTCGGGTGGGCGCTGTATCTGCTGTGGATCTCCGTCATCGGCGTCGCGACCTCGAACAGCGTCAACCTCACGGATGGACTCGACGGTCTCGCCGCGGGCGCCGGGGTCATCGTCGTCGGTGCCTACAGCCTGATCGCGTTCTGGCAGTTCAAGCAGTCGTGCGTCGGCGAGGGAGTCGAGACCGCGGCGCTGGGCGGATGCTACGAGGTCCGCGATCCGTTCAGCCTGGCGATCATCGCCGCGTCGTTCGCCGCGAGCCTGATCGGCTTCCTCTGGTGGAACGCTCCCAAGGCGAAGGTGTTCATGGGCGATGTCGGCTCCATGGCGATCGGAGGCGTCATCACCGCGATGGCGATCCTCACCCGCACCGAGCTTCTGCTTCTCGTGATCGCCGGCGTCTTCGTCCTCGCCTCCGGGTCTGTGATCCTCCAGCGCGCGTACTTCAAGATCACCCGCGGAAAGCGACTGTTCCTGATGAGTCCGTTCCACCATCATCTCGAGATGCGTGGATGGTCAGAGGTGACGATCGTGGTCCGGATGTGGATCATCGCCGGACTCCTCGCCATCTCGGCGGTCGGTCTGTTCTACGTGGAGTGGCTGACGCGTGTCGACTGAGACCAGGCTCGCGACGCTCACGAGCTGGAACTCCGACTGGTCTGACCTGCGCGTCGCCGTGCTCGGGCTCTCGATGACCGGGTTCTCGGTGGCCGACACGCTCACCGAACTCGGCGCGGACGTGCTCGTGCTGGCCGAATCTGCCGAGGAGGAGTACGCCAGGCTCCTGCCGGTGATCGGTGCCCGACTCGAGCTCGGTCCACTCGATCAGGTTCCCGAGGCGCTGACGGAATTCGCACCGGAGGTCGTCATCGCGTCTCCCGGGTTCGCTCCGTCGCACCCCGTGATCCGCTGGGCACAGGAATCCGGCATCGCACTCTGGGGCGACGTCGAGCTCGCGTGGCGCGTGCGTGACAAGGTGCCGCGCCCGGATGGCACTCCGGCCGACTGGGTGCTGATCACGGGCACCAACGGCAAGACCACCACGACGCAGCTGACCGCCTCGCTGCTGGTCGAAGGGGGTCTGCGTGCAGCACCCTGCGGCAACATCGGAGTGCCGGTGCTCGATGCGGTGCGCGACCCGGCGGGCTTCGATGCTCTCGTCGTCGAACTCTCGAGTCATCAACTCTGGTACCTCGGGCTGTCCCAGGCCGAAGGCGAGCTGTATCCGCATGCCTCGGTGTGCCTGAACCTCGCGGACGACCACCTGGTGTGGCACGGGACCGCGCAGGCATACCGCGACGCGAAAGCACTCGTCTACCGCAACACCCGCGTCGCCTGCGTCTACAACAAGGCCGACGAAGCGACCAGGATCATGGTCGAGGAGGCCGAGGTCGTCGATGGGGCGCGCGCGATCGGCTTCGATCTCGGCATCCCCGGTCCGAGCGACATCGGTGTGGTGGAGGGGCTGATCGTCGATCGCGCATTCCTGGACGACCGGGCACGAAGCGCGCTCGAGATCACGACCGTCGCGGACCTCCAGGAAGCAGGTCTCGCCGCGCCGCACATCGTGCAGAACATCCTGGCGGCGAGTGCACTCGCCCGCTCGTTGGGAGTCGAGCCCGAGGCCATCCACTCCGCTCTGCAGTCCTTCCGACTCGACGAGCATCGGATTCAGATCATCGCCCGACACCGCGGCGTCACCTGGGTGGACGACTCCAAGGCGACCAACCCCCATGCGGCCGCCTCGTCGCTCCGCGCCTACCCCGGTGCGGTCTGGGTCGTCGGTGGTGACCTCAAGGGGGTCGACATCGCCGACCTCGTCGCGACGGTCGGGGCGACCGCCCGTGCAGCCGTGGTCATCGGAGTCGAGCGCGCCGCCGTCGTCGCGGCATTCGAGCGACACGCGCCGCAGGTTCCGGTGTTCGAGGTGGATGCTGGCGAGACTGGTCAGGTCATGAGTCGCGTGGTGGAGATCGCCGCGGGGATCGTCGAAGACGAGGGCACAGTCCTGCTGGCCCCCGCAGCGGCGTCCTTCGATCAGTTCTCCAGCTATGCGGATCGAGGACACCGCTTCGCCGAAGCGGTGCAGGACTGGATAGACCGGGGGAGCGCCGATGACACAGGTCGAACGCCCCCACCGCTCTGACCCGAGCAGCACCGGCTCGGGCGGCCTCGCCGCCAGAGTGTCGCTCGGTCGTCGTTTCACTCCGGTCTCGACCGAATTCCTGATGATCGCATCGGCCGCGCTGATGCTGACCATCTTCGGTCTCGTGATGGTGCTCTCGGCGACGAGCGCAACCGCCGTGTCCAACGGGGAGAACCCGATGGACGGCGCTCTGCGTCAGGGGATCTTCGCCGTCCTCGGCGTGCCGCTGATGTTCCTGATCTCACGACTTCCGATCGCTTTCCTCAAGCGCATGGCGTGGCCGGCACTGTTCGGCGCCATCGCACTGCAGCTCCTCGTCTTCACGCCGCTCGGCATCGAGGACGGTGGAAACCGCAACTGGATCATGATCGCAGGGTTCACCCTGCAGCCCTCCGAGTTCCTCAAGCTCGCCCTCGCGCTGTGGATCGGCTACGTCCTGCTGCGCAAGCAGACCATGCTCGGCACCTGGCACCAGGTCTTCATCCCGGTGGTGCCCGTCGGTGCGCTGGCGATCGGAACGGTCATCGCGGGCAAGGACCTCGGCACCGCGATGGTGCTCGTCATCATCCTGCTCGGCTGCCTCTTCTTCTCCGGCGTGAAGCTCCGGCTGTTCATCCTGCCGGTGCTTCTCGGAGTCGTCGCCGTCGTCGCCCTCGCCGTCACCAGTCCCGACCGCATGCGGCGCATCACCGCGACATGCTCCGACATGACGGCCTACACGGGCGACTGCTATCAGTCGATCCACGGGATCTGGGGCATGGCCTCGGGCGGCATCTTCGGGGTGGGCCTCGGCAACTCGCAGGAGAAGTACGGCTGGCTCCCCGCCGCCGGCAACGACTTCATCTTCGCGATCGTCGGTGAGGAACTGGGCCTGATCGGCTGCATCGTCGTGCTGGCCCTGTTCACACTCTTCACCGTCGGCGCCTTCCACATCATCCGCAAGACGGCAGACCCGTTCATCCGCGTCGCGGCCGGCGGCATCACCGTGTGGATCACCGGTCAGGCCGTCTTCAACATCGGTGTCGTGATCGGGCTGTTCCCCGTCATGGGCGTTCCGCTGCCCTTCATGTCGCAGGGCGGCACGGCGCTGCTGGCTGTTCTCATCGCCTGCGGAGTGCTGCTTTCCTTCGCGCGCACCATCCCCGTCGCCGAGGCACGTTCGGCTGGACGAGCCGCTTCAGCAGGGCGAGGTAAGGTCACACGGTGACCACGTACCTTCTCGCCGGCGGTGGAACCGCCGGTCATGTGAACCCCCTGCTCGCCGTCGCCGACGCGCTGCGCGCCCGCGACGCGGAGGCGGCCGTCCTGGTGCTGGGAACGGCCGAGGGGCTCGAGTCCCGTCTCGTCCCGGCCAGAGGCTATGAGCTGCTCGTCGTGGACAAGGTCCCGTTCCCTCGGCGTCCCGACAGGCAGGCCGCCATGTTCCCGGCCCGGTTCCGCCGAGCGATCGCTCAGGTGCGCGATCACATCCGCGCTCATGGCGTCGACGTCGTCGTCGGATTCGGGGGCTACGCCTCCGCCCCCGCCTACGTCGCGGCGCGCCGTGAGGGCGTGCCCTTCGTCGTGCATGAGGCCAACGCGAAGCCGGGCCTCGCGAACGTGCTCGGTGCGCGTCGGGCCGCTGCCACGGGAGTGGCCTTCGCGGGCACACCCCTGCGAGGCGGCGAGGTGGTGGGCATGCCGCTGCGACGAGAGGTCATCGAGCTCGACCGCGCGGCTCTTCGCGACGAAGCCGCCGCGAGCTTCGGGCTCGACCCTGCTCGCCCAGTTCTTCTCGTCTTCGGCGGCTCCCTCGGCGCTCAACGGCTGAACGAGGCCATCGCCGACTCGTGGGGCGACATCCTGGCCGCAGGGTGGCAGCTGCTGCACGTCACGGGCGAGCGAAGCGATCTCGCGGACCCCGAGGTGCCCGGTTACGCGATGCGTCGCTATGTCGACCGGATGGATCTCGCCTTCGCCCTGGCCGACCTCATCGTCTCGAGATCCGGCGCCGCCACCGTGAGCGAGATCAGCGCGCTGGGGATTCCTGCGTTGTACGTGCCGTACTCGGTGGGCAACGGCGAGCAGCGACTGAACGCGGCATCGGCCGTGGCCGCCGGGGCTGCCCGTCTCCTCGACGACGCCACCTTCGACGGCGATGCGGTGCGTCGCCTCGTGCTGCCGGTCATGAAGGATCAGCAGCAACTCGCGGCCATGCAGGCTGCCGCGGGGCAGGTCGGCACCCGCAGCGGCACAGAGAATCTCATCGCCCTGGTTGATCGCGCGCTCAGGGCGTCCTGACATCGCCCTGGACACGGCTCCGCGACGCCGCAACGTCATCACCGAAAAGTAGACTGAACCCGACATGATCAGACCTGACCTCTCCCTCCCGATTCCCGAGTCGATCTCCTCTGCGCACTTCATCGGCATCGGCGGGTCCGGCATGAGCGGACTCGCCAAGATGTTCCTCGATGCCGGCATCCGCGTCTCAGGCAGCGACCGCGCCGATAGCGACAACCTCCGCGCACTCGAGGCAGCAGGAGCCGTCGTGCACGTCGGGCACGACGCCGCCCACCTCGGCGACGCGGACACCGTGGTCCACACCGGGGCGATCTGGCCCGAGAACCCCGAGTTCGTCACCGCCAAGGAGCGCGGGCTGCACGTCATCCACCGCTCGCAGGCGCTGCACTGGCTGATCGGCTCGCGGCGGCTCGTCTCCGTCGCCGGCGCCCATGGCAAGACGACGTCGACCGGCATGATCGTGACCGCGCTGCAGGGGCTCGGCGCCGACCCGAACTTCGTCAACGGCGGCGTGATCGAACAGCTCGGCGTGTCCAGCGCGACGGGGTCGGGTGAGCTCTTCGTGATCGAGGCCGACGAGTCCGACGGCACCTTCCTGCTCTACGACACCGCCGTCGCTCTCATCACGAACGTCGACCCCGATCACCTGGACCACTACGGGTCGGACGAGGCGTTCCACGATGCATTCGTGCGCTTCGCCGACGCAGCGACGGAGGCCGTCGTCATCTCGAGTGACGACCCCGGTGCGCTGCGCGTGGGAGCGGGCCTCTCGCACCCGAACGTCATGACCTTCGGGCAGGCGGAGGGTGCGGATGTCCGAGTGACCGACATCGTGACGGACGGGCCCGTCGCGGCCACGGTGAGTCGGGGATCGGAGAGCGTGCGCCTGCAGCTCGCCGTGCCGGGCGTGCACAACGCGATCAACGCGGCAGGCGCCATCGCCGTCCTCCTCTCGGTGGGCTTCGGTCTGGCTGAGTCCGCGCTCGCCGTCGAGGGGTTCGCCGGCACGGTCCGTCGCCTCGAGCAGCACGGCGTCGAGCGCGGTGTCACGGTCTACGACGACTACTCGCACCACCCGACGGAGGTGCGCGCGGCACTCGAGGCGATGCGATCGATCGCCGGCTCGGGCAGGATCATCGCCATCCAGCAGCCGCACACCTACTCGCGCACGCAGCACATGTTCCGCGAGTTCGCAGACGTGCTCGAGACGTACGCCGACCACACGGTCGTGCTCGACGTCTACGGCGCCCGGGAGGATCCTGTCCCCGGTGTCACCGGCGAGCTGGTGAGCGGCGCATTCCGCGACCCCTCGCACGTGCACTTCGTGGCCGACTGGCAACAGGCGGCTGACTACACGGCGACGGTGGCCCGCGAGGGCGACTTCGTCGTCACGCTCGGCTGCGGCAATGTCTACCAGATCATCCCGCAGGTGCTCGAGTCGCTGCGGACCACCGAGGTCTGACAGGTGCGTCGTCCGCCTCCGCTTCCGACGCCTCCCGCGGGTCTCGCGGAGGGCGCGCCTTGGCGACGGGCGCAGGCAGGAACGAAGGGGCGCGCGAGAGACGTCGATCATGACGAACGGGCCGACGGACGAATCGCACCCCTGAGGCCGACACCCGGCGCCGGGGCGGAGGCACCTGAGGAGGTCGGGGAGCGACCGACGTCCACGCGTGACGTATGGCGAGCTGCGAGAGCGCGGCGCAGGGCGCTGCGGGCGGAGATCCGGCGGTTCACGCAGCGGTCGCGTCGGCGACGCATCATCTGGCTGAGCGCCCTCGGCGCCGTCGTGCTCCTGATCGGCGGAACGACCGCGGCCGCGTACAGTCCGCTCTTCGCCGTCGAGAAGATCACGGTGCTGGGCGCGACGACGCTGGACGCCGCCGCAGTCGAGGCGGCGCTGGGGGAGCAGGTCGGCACTCCGCTGGCCCTGGTCGACTCGAGCGAGGTCAAGGCCGCTCTGCTGGCGTTCCCCCTGATCGAGACCTATGCGCTCGAGGCGAAGCCGCCTCACGACCTCACGGTGCGGATCGTCGAGCGCACGCCGGTCGGCGTCATCCGCTCGGACGCCGGCTACACCCTCGTAGACGCCGCGGGCGTCGCTCTCGCCACGACCTCCGATCAGCCGGCAGGTCAGCCTCTGCTCGAGATCGACGGGGGCACGGACTCGGCGGCCTTCGAGAGCGCGGGTCTCGTGGTGCGTTCCGTCCCCGCCGACCTGCGCGCCCTGCTCACCGGGGTGAGTGCGACGACGGCCGATGACGTGACTTTGACGTTGAGCAGCGGCCTGACGGTCGTCTGGGGCAGCTCCGAGGACTCTCCGATGAAGAGCGAAGTGCTCACGAAGACCCTGCTCAGCAACCCTGAGGCGTCGACGATCGACATCACTTCGCCGCATGCGGTGGTCGTCGGCTGAGGTTTCGACGGCAAACGGGCGACACGCCCGTGTCGCTGCGAGTGCAGGGGTGCGCGACGCTTACCTTCGAACAAGAGAAACCAATACCGGGAAATACTTTACACCTCTAGTTGAGGTTTAAGGTTCAACCCGGCGGAATCTCCCCTAAGACAGGTTCGACTATTCGGAGGCCGGCCATGAGCCAGAACCAGAACTACCTCGCCGTGATCAAGGTCGTCGGCGTCGGCGGTGGCGGCGTCAACGCCGTCAACCGCATGATCGATCTCGGTCTCCGCGGAGTCGAGTTCATCGCCGTGAACACCGACGCCCAGGCGCTGCTGATGAGCGACGCCGACGTCAAGCTCGACGTGGGCCGCGAGCTCACCCGCGGACTCGGCGCCGGTGCAGACCCCGAGGTGGGTCGTCGCGCTGCCGAGGACCACGCCGAAGAGATCGAGCAGGCGCTCACGGGCGCCGACATGGTCTTCGTGACGGCAGGTGAGGGAGGCGGCACCGGAACAGGTGGAGCCCCCGTGGTCGCTCGCATCGCGAAGTCGATCGGCGCGCTGACCATCGGTGTCGTCACCAAGCCGTTCTCGTTCGAGGGTCGTCGTCGTCAGAGCCAGGCCGAAGCCGGTGTGGTGAAGCTCAAGGAAGAGGTCGACACCCTCATCGTGGTGCCGAACGACCGCCTTCTCGAGATCAGCGATCGCGGCATCTCGATGATCGAGGCATTCGCGACCGCAGACCAGGTGCTCCTCGCGGGTGTCCAGGGCATCACCGACCTCATCACCACCCCGGGTCTCATCAACCTCGACTTCGCCGACGTGAAGTCGGTGATGCAGGGCGCGGGTTCCGCTCTCATGGGAATCGGATCGGCCCGCGGCGCCGACCGCGCGATCAAGGCCGCCGAGCTGGCCGTCGAGTCGCCGCTCCTCGAAGCCAGCATCGAAGGCGCTCATGGAGTCCTGCTCTCGATCCAGGGTGGTTCGAACCTCGGGATCTTCGAGATCCACGATGCGGCTGATCTCGTCAAGGAGGCCGCGCACCCCGAGGCGAACATCATCTTCGGTACGGTCATCGACGACACGCTCGGCGACGAGGTGCGCGTCACCGTGATCGCCGCCGGCTTTGACAGCGGCGAGCCCTCGCTGCGTCTGGACCCGATGGTCGTCTCACGTCCGGCCGCGGCCAGCACGCTGCCTGAGGTGGCTCTCTCGAACGACGAGGAGAGCAAGCCCGCAGCCGAGACGCCCGCGCCCGAAAAGGCGCAGCAGCGCGTCGCGGCGACGAGCATCGAGCCGGCTTTCGCGGATGACGACATCGACATCCCCGAATTCCTGAAGTGACTCAGGCGCAGGGCCAGACCGAGTCCGGTCTGGCGGCGCGGCTGTCGGCGATCGATCATCGGATCGCCGACGCCGCGCGCCTGGCCGGCAGGGATCCGGGCGAGATCACCCGGATCGTCGTGACGAAGTTCCACCCCTCGTCGCTCGTCCGCGAACTGCATTCGCTCGGCGTCCGCGACGTGGGGGAGAACCGTCAGCAGGAGCTCTCCTCGAAGACAGCCGAGCTGGACGACCTCGATCTTCGCTGGCACTTCATCGGCCAGGCGCAGACCAACAAGGCGTCCGCGATCCGCCGCAGCGCGGACGCCGTCCACTCGGTCGACCGCGACCGGCTGGCGGATGCCCTGCACAGGGCTGCAGAGGACGACGACATCCTCGACGTCCTCGTCCAGGTGAACCTCACCGATGACGCGGGCAGGGGCGGAGTCGAGCCCGACGACGCCCGGTCGCTCGCCGAGCACATCCTCGCGCTTCCCTCGCTGCGCCTGCGTGGCGTCATGGCGGTCGCGCCACTCGACGAGGAGCCAGCCTCGGCATTCGCGCGCCTGCGCACGATCGCCGAGAGAGTGCGCGAGGTCGAGCCGACCGCCGACTGGATATCCGCAGGAATGACCGGCGACTTCGTCGCGGCCATCGATGCGGGCGCGACACACCTGCGGATCGGGTCCGCAATCACGGGACCCCGCCCCGACCGGGGTTAACCTCTAAAAAGACCACCCGACACGTTCGAACCGGAGGACACGATGGGTAACCCGCTGAAGAAGACCATGGTGTATCTCGGCCTCGCTGACGAGGAAGAGGTCTACGAGGAGGAGCCGGCCCCGGCCCGCTCCCACCGAGAGCGTGATCGCGACCGCGAACGCGAGGAGCCCGCTCCGGCGCCCGTGACCCCGCTACGGCGCCCCGTCGCCGTGCGCCAGCCCGCAGGAGGGGCAGTGAACGAGATCCTCACCGTGCACCCGAAGCAGTACCGCGACGCTCAGCTCATCGCGGAGAGCTTCCGTGAAGGTGTGCCGGTCATCATCAACCTGTCGCAGATGAGCGATGCAGACGCTCGCCGTCTGATCGACTTCGCCTCCGGGCTCTCGCTCGGCCTCTACGGCCGCATCGAGCGGGTCACCTCGAAGGTCTTCCTGCTGTCGCCGGAGAACATCGCGGTCTCTGGACACGGGGGAATCGCGCACGCGGACGCAGAGTCCGCGGGCTTCGACCAGTCGTAGACCGTGGGGTTCGTCGTCTCCATCGTCGCCAGCATCGTGCATCTGGCACTTCTGCTGTACCTGCTGGTGCTGTTCGCACGTCTCATTCTGAGCTACATCCCGCTGTTCAATCGGGAATGGCGACCCAAGGGCGCCGGACTCGTCGCTGCCGAGCTCGTCTACACGGTGACCGATCCGCCCGTCCGGTTCTTCCGGCGGATCATCCCGCCTCTGCGAATCGGCTCGCTGTCCCTGGATTTCGGGTTCTCGATCACCATCCTGATCGTCCTGATCCTGATGAGCATCGTCCGAAGCTTCATCTGAATCCTGTGCGACTTCGACACCCTGGGGTGTCGTGGCGTCGCGACTGACAGGCTCGGGGACTATGCTTGGCTCCCAGGTGCGCGCCCCGGGTTCGCGCCGAATCTCGACCACGCCATTCTCCAAAACTGGCAACCGAACTCATCGAAGGAGCCACCATGGCACTTACCCCGGATGACGTCGTCACCAAGCAGTTCCAGCACGTCCGCTTCAAGGACGGCTTCGACCCGGACGAGGTCGACGACTTCCTCGACGAGATCGTCATCGAGTGGCGCAAGGCCCTCGAAGAGAACGTCGAACTCAAGGCCAAGCTGGCCGCGTACGAGTCCGGCGACGCGCCGGCCGCTCCCGCAGCCGCCGCAGAGGCGCCCGCTGCGGCCGTCGAAGAGGCTCCGGCTCCGGCCCAGGCGCCGGCTGAGCCCGCTCCGTCGGGTTCCGCCACCGCGACCGCCGGCATCATCGAGCTCGCGCAGCGTCTGCACGACGAGCACGTCGCCGAGGGTGAGGCCAAGCGCGCTCAGCTCATCGCCGAAGCCGAGGGCGAAGTCAACCGCATCCGCACCGAGGCCGAGGCCAAGCAGCGCGAAGAGTCGGCCCGTCTCGAGCGCGAGCGCAATGCACTCGAGGCCCGGATCACCGAGCTCCGCAACTTCGAGCGCGACTACCGCTCGCAGCTGCGCGGCTACATCGAGGGTCAGCTCCGCGATCTCGACGAGAAGTCGGCATCCACGGACTCGACTCCGGTCTCCGCGATCGGACTGTAGGTCGTCCTTTTGTCAGGACGCCGTCCCCTTCGTCGGTCGGCGGCCGGCGCGATCGTCGCGATTCTCGCGGCGATCGTGCTGGCCGCCGATCAGTTTGTGAAGTACCTCACCACGGAGAACCTGCCACTGCAGGAGCCGGTCCCGGTGCTCGGTGAGTTCCTTCAGCTGTACTACGTGCGCAACCCCGGTGCGGCGTTCTCACTCGGATCCGACGTCACGTGGATCTTCACCATCGCTCTGGCGGTCGTCGCCGGGGTTATCGTGTGGAAGGCCTTCGGACTCCATTCGCGGCTCTGGGCCGTGGTCCTCGGCTGCCTGCTCGGCGGAGTCCTCGGCAATCTCACCGATCGTCTCTTCCGCGACCCTGGATTCCCCATGGGGCATGTGGTCGACATGATCTCGATGCCGTGGATGATGCCCGCGATCTTCAACGTCGCCGACATCTTCATCGTCACCGGAATGATCTCGGTCGCACTGCTCGTCGTGCTCGGGCTTCGTTTCGACGGCACCCGTGAACGCGACCATGTGCTCGTCGAGACCGACGAGGAAGCCGAGGCTGCAGCGTTGGCCGAAGAGGCCGGCACGGATCCGCACCCCGACGTGGCCCGCCCGGACGGGGCATCTCCCGATGCGCCGGCTCCGGCGTCGGACGGACGCTAGCGTGGAGTCCCGCTCCCTCCCGGTTCCTGACGGATTGGAGGGCGCACGCGTCGACGCGGCGCTCGCGAAGCTCATGGGCTTCTCGCGCACCTTCGCCGCCGATGTCGCCTCCGCCGGCGGCGTGCGCCTCGACGGAGTCACTCTCGACAAGTCCGATCGCCTGCGTGGTGGAGGATGGCTCGAGGTGGAGTGGCAGCCGAAGGAGGAGCCGCGGATCATCCCGATCGCGGTTCCCGAACTCGGAATCGTCTACGACGATGACGACATCGTCGTGGTCGACAAGCCCACGGGCGTCGCTGCCCACCCTTCGCTCGGGTGGGAGGGGCCGACCGTCGTCGGTGCTCTCGCCGCGGCGGGATTCCGGGTGGCCACCAGTGGGGCTCCGGAGCGTCAGGGCGTCGTGCATCGTCTGGATGTCGGCACCAGCGGACTCATGGTGGTGGCCAAGAGCGAGTCGGCCTACTCGACCTTGAAGCACGCGTTCAAGGAGCGCACGGTCGAGAAGATCTACCACGCGGTCGTTCAAGGGCATCCTGACCCGCTGATGGGAACGATCGATGCCCCGATCGGCCGGCATCCGAACCACTCCTGGAAGTTCGCAGTGGTGCCGGACGGCAAGCCGTCGGTGACTCACTACGAGACTCTCGAGGCCTTTCCGGGGGCGTCGCTGCTCGAGATCCACCTCGAGACCGGGCGCACGCATCAGATCCGCGTGCACATGGCGGCTCTGCGGCATCCGTGTGCAGGCGATCCGCTCTACGGCGCGGATCCGACGATGTCGGCGCGACTCGGCCTGACGCGTCAATGGCTGCACGCGCACAAGCTGGCGTTCGCGCACCCGGCGACAGGGGACTGGGTGCAGTTCGAATCGCCCTACCCCGCGGATTTCGAGCACGCGCTGGAGATCCTGCGCGGCGAGTGAATCGCCTGCGGCGGATGTCGGCGGACTGAGCCAGACTGAGCGCATGAGCATCGAGGTGCGACCAGCGACCGACTTCGAGGATGTGGCCACTCTCGTCGGCCCGAAGAAGCCGACATCGAACGTGTGCTTCTGCCTGAGCTACCGCATAGGCAGCAAGGAGAACAACGCGCTTCGGGGCGCACAGCGTGCCGACCGCGTGCGCGAGCTCTGCCATCAGGACCCGCCGCCCGGAGTCATCGCCTATCTCGACGACGAGCCGGTGGGCTGGGCAGCGGTGCACCCCCGCAGCGCGACGAGTTTCGCGCGCAATCGGTCGATCCCGCACGTCGACGACCTCGAGGTGTGGTCGTTGTGGTGCATCCGGGTACGCCCCGGCTATCGGAAGCAGGGAATCTCGCACGCACTGATCGAGGGTGCCGTCGCGCATGCGAAGCAGCAAGGTGCGCCGGCGATCGAGGGCTATCCGGTCGACAATCACGGCGAGAAGGTGAATCCGACCATGGCATACGTCGGAACCAGACGACTGTTCGAGGACGCGGGGTTCGAGAGGTCCGCTGAGACCGGATCCACTCTCGACGGGTTTCCTCGGGTGCTGATGCGCCTCGATCTGCGGGGATCGCACAGACGGTCGAAGAAAGCCGTGAGCGTGGTGGATTCGCTTCCCTGATGTGGACGACGGGCGGGCGCGGGAGGTCGCGCCGACCTTCGATGTCGCACGCCGAAAGTAGACTCGAACCATGGCATCCGACTCCTTCGTCCACCTGCACGTGCACAGCGAGTACTCGATGCTCGACGGGGCGGCGAAGATCGCGGCGATGACCCAGGCGGCGGCCGACTACGAGATGCCGGCCATCGCGGTGACCGACCACGGGAACACCTTCGCGGCCTTCGAGTTCTACAAGGCGGCCAACGCGGCAGGGGTCAAGCCGATCATCGGACTCGAGGCATACGTCACGCCCGGCACGCATCGCAGTGACAAGACCCGGGTGCAGTGGGGATCCCCGGATCAGAAGAGCGACGACGTCTCGGGGTCCGGTGCTTACACGCACATGACGATGTGGAGCGAGACCACGCAGGGCATGCACAACCTGTTCCGCCTCAGCTCGCTGTCGAGCATGGAGGGCTACTACTTCAAACCCCGCATGGACCGCGAACTTCTGCAGACCTACGGCAAGGGTCTGATCGCGACCACAGGCTGCCCCTCGGGCGAGATCCAGACACGGCTGCGCCTCGGTCAGTACGACGCCGCCCGCGCCGCGGCCGCAGAGTTCCAAGACCTGTTCGGCAAGGAGAACTACTTCGCCGAGATCATGGATCACGGTCTCTCCATCGAGCGCAGGGTCATGACCGATCTGATCCGGCTCGCGAAGGATCTCAGCATCCCGCTCGTCGGCACGAACGATTCGCACTACACGCACCAGCACGAGGCAGACGCGCACGAGGCCCTGCTGTGCGTGCAGTCGGGCTCGACACTCGACGACCCCAACCGCTTCAAGTTCGACGGCGACGGCTACTACATCAAGACCGCCGCCGAGATGCGCCAGCTCTTCCGCGATCACCCCGAGGCGTGCGACAACACGCTGCTCATCGCCGAACGCTGCGAAGTCGAGTTCAACACGGCGGCCAACTACATGCCGCGCTTCCCGGTGCCGGACGGAGAGACCGAAGACAGCTGGCTCGTCAAGGAGGTCGAGGCCGGCCTCCACTACCGGTATCCGAACGGGATCCCCGACAAGGTGCGCAAGCAGGCCGAGTACGAGACCGGCATCATCCTGCAGATGGGGTTCCCCGGCTACTTCCTCGTCGTCGCCGACTTCATCAACTGGGCCAAGGACAACGGCATCCGTGTGGGGCCGGGCCGTGGGTCCGGTGCCGGTTCCATGGTCGCCTACGCCATGAAGATCACCGATCTCGATCCGCTCGAGCACGGCCTCATCTTCGAGCGGTTCCTGAACCCCGACCGCGTCTCGATGCCCGACTTCGACGTCGACTTCGATGACCGGCGCCGCGGCGAGGTCATCGACTACGTGACCAGGAAGTACGGATCCGAGCGGGTCGCCCAGATCGTCACGTACGGCACGATCAAGTCCAAGCAGGCGCTGAAGGATGCCGGCCGCGTGCTCGGCTTCCCGTTCAGCATGGGGGAGCGGCTGACCAAGGCGATGCCGCCGCCCGTGATGGGCAAGGACATGCCCCTAGACGGAATGTTCGACTCGGCGCACCCCCGCTACAAAGAGGCGAGCGAGTTCCGCGCTCTCATCGAGACCGACCCGGAGGCGAAGACGGTCTTCGACCGCGCACTCGGCCTCGAGGGTCTGAAGCGCCAGTGGGGCGTGCACGCCGCGGGCGTGATCATGTCGTCCGAGCCGTTGATCGACATCATCCCGATCATGCGCCGCGAGCAGGACGGCCAGATCGTCACGCAGTTCGACTACCCCTCGTGCGAGTCGCTCGGCCTGATCAAGATGGACTTCCTCGGGCTCCGCAACCTGACGATCATCTCGGACGCGCTCGACAACATCCGCACCAACCGCGGTGAAGAGCTCGACCTCGAACACCTCGCGCTCGACGACCGCGGGGCCTACGATCTGCTCGGCCGCGGCGAATCGCTCGGAGTCTTCCAGCTCGACGGCGGTCCGATGCGATCGCTCATGCGACTGATGCGCCCGGACAACTTCGGTGACATCTCGGCACTCATCGCGCTCTACCGTCCAGGGCCCATGGGCGCGAACTCGCACACGAACTACGCGCTGCGAAAGAACGGTCAGCAGCCCATCACGCCGATCCATCCGGAGTTCACCGAGTCGCTCGCCGACATCCTCGACGAGTCCTACGGCCTGATCATCTACCAGGAGCAGGTGATGGCCATCGCACAGCGTGTGGCCGGGTTCTCGCTCGGACAGGCCGACATCCTCCGCCGAGCGATGGGCAAGAAGAAGAAGTCAGAGCTCGACAAGCAGTTCGCGGGCTTCCAGGCGGGTATGCACGCGAACGGGTACTCCGACGGAGCCGTCAACGCGATCTGGGAGATCCTGCTTCCGTTCTCGGACTACGCCTTCAACAAAGCGCACTCGGCGGCCTACGGCGTCGTCTCGTACTGGACCGCCTATCTCAAGGCCCACTATCCCGCCGAGTACATGGCCGCGCTGCTCACCAGCGTCGGCGACTCGAAGGACAAGATGGCGCTGTACCTCAACGAGTGCCGTCGAATGGGCATCAAGGTGCTCCCACCCGATGTCTCGGAGTCGATCAAGTACTTCGCCGCCGTCGGCGACGACATCCGCTTCGGGTTGGGTGCCGTCCGCAATGTCGGAAGCAACGTGGTCGAGGGCATCATCGCGGCGCGCAAGGACGAGCGATTCACCTCGTTCCATCATTTCCTCGAGAAGGTGCCGCTGCATGTCTCGAACAAGCGCACGGTCGAATCGCTGATCAAGGCCGGTGCATTCGACTCGATGGGGGACTCCCGCCGAGCCCTGCTCGAGATCCACGAGGATGCCGTCGAGGCGGCTGTGGATCGCAAGCGGAACGAGGCGCAGGGCGCGATCGGCTTCGACTTCGACAGCCTGTACGACGACATGGAAGAGGCGGCGCCTGCCAAGGTCCCGGCGCGACCGGAGTGGATCAAGAAGGACAAACTCGCGTTCGAGCGAGAGATGCTCGGGCTCTACGTCTCCGACCACCCCCTGGCGGGGCTCGAAGTGCCGCTCGCCAAGCACGCGTCGATCTCGATCCACAACCTCATCAACTCCGACGACATGCAGGACGGCGAGCAGGTCACGGTCGCCGGTCTTGTGACGAGCGTCCAGCACCGTGTCGCGAAGGCCAGTGGAAACCCGTACGGCATGATCACGGTCGAGGACTTCAACGGCGAGGTGACGGTCATGTTCATGGGCAAGACCTACACCGAGTTCCAGCACATCCTGCAGCAGGACTCCATCCTCGCGGTGCGCGGACGGGTGTCGAAGCGCGATGACGGACTCAATCTGCATGCGCAGTCGGCCTTCGCGCCGGATGTCGGCTCCTTCGACGCCGCGGGCCCCCTCTCGCTCGTCCTGGCGGAGCAGAGGGCGACCGAGCGGGTGATGACCGAGCTCGCAGAGGTGCTGCGACGCCACAACGGCGACACCGAAGTGGTGTTGCGCGTGCATCGCGGCGGCACGGCGAAGGTCTTCGACGTGCCGATGCCGGTCAAGGTCTCCGCCGATCTGTTCGGCGATCTCAAATCTCTGCTCGGCCCGGCCTGCCTCGGCTGAGCATCAGCGAAGCGCTGCTGCCCGAGGGGTCCTCACGGATGCACCGGGTAGTATCGGGACGCGTTCGGGTGCATGACGCAGAGGCTCTGCACCGTGGCGAAAGGACCCTCCCATGAGCACGGAATCACCCTTCCTGAACAACGACGAGTCGGATGCAGACCGTTCCTCGGCCGCACCCGAAGTGGCCTTCGAGGAGGACTTCTCCGACGATGACGGCGTTCTCTACGATGACGAGGTGACGCCGGAGTACGGCATCCTCGGTTTCACTCTGAGGGAGCTGCTCATCGTCGGCGTGTGGCTCATCGCCTTCATCGCCTCGTTCTTCCCCTACGTCGGCGACGCCTCGATCTGGGGCGCCGGAATCCAGTGGATCCTGCCCATCGGCGTGCCGACGGTCGCCGTGTTCCTGGTGATCCTCCGCCGCTTCTCGCCGGACGGCATCCGCCGCGTCGGATCACTGGGAATCGACCAGTTCGCATCGGTCGCGTTCTCCGTCTCGGCCGTCTTCTGGCTGGGAGCCCTCTGGAACGCGGTCGCCTTCGTGATCGAGTTCGGCGTCTTCGGGCTGCCCTGGAACGGCGTCGTCCAGCTTCTCGCGGCGCTCGCGCTCGTCGTCCTCACCGTGTTCGCTCCGCTGGTGCCCGGCCTCAAGGAGGACTTCCAGGGCCGCCTCGTCACGCTCGCGCACCGCAACGCCAATCCGGTCCGACCGGTCATCGCGCGCCCGCGCCCCGAGCCCGCCCCCGAGGCGAGCGACACGCCCGCCGGCCCAGAGGCAGCCGCTGCGCCGCACGCGGCGGCTGCTGCTCCCCACCTCGCGGCCGATCCGTCATTCGACGCCGCTCCCGAGCCCCAGGTCGCCCCGGCGTACTCGACAGACCCTGCCCCGGCGTACCCGACAGACCCTGCCCCGGCGTACTCGACAGGCTCTGCTCCGACGCACACGACAGACGACACCCCTGCGCCGCACACGATCGAGACTGCCCCTCCGGCGTACACGACCGCGGCCGCTCCGGCTGCCGGTCTCGACGTGGAGCTGTCCGACGCCCAGGCGACCGACGAGGTCGCCCGTCTCGATCTCGCCGAGCAGGTGCCGCTCTCCTCGCACGCCTCCGGCGGGGGGACAGGTACCGAGGAGACGACTTCCGATGAGGACTACGTCCCCGCGTACTCGCGTCGATCGCGCGGTCAGGAGCCCGAGATCGTATCCGACACCGGCAGCATCGAGTCTCTTCTGGGAACGACTGCTCGTGACGTCTCGTCGGCCGAGACGACCGCATTCCCCGCCGTCGACGACGAGACCGACTTCACCGCGACGAACCCGCAGCACGACTTCGCGGCGCCGCAGCCTTTCTGGATTCTCGCGCCGACCGAGCGTGACGTGCACGACGAGCGCGGCGAGAGCATCTTCCGAGTCGGTCCGAGCGCCTGGGCTCTCGTCATCGAGGACCGTGGTGGTGCATACGTCATCAGACACGACGACGGTCGCATCGGCTACCTGCACGACATCTCAGACATCACGAGAGGCTGACCTTGCGCACGATCGATCTGCGGGGGCGCACGCTCTCGCCGGCTGACATGCTCGCGGCCGTGCCGCGCGCCACCCAGGCACGAGCCGAGGCTCTCGACACCGCGGCGCGAATCGTCGACGATGTGCGCGAGCGCGGCGAAGAGGCTCTGCGCGAGCAGGCCGAGCGTTTCGATCGTGTCTCCGGACACGAGATCCGTGTGCCCGCGCAGCACATCGCCGAGGCCCTCGAGAGCCTCGCGCCCGACGTCCGCCTCGCTCTCGAGGAGGCGATCCGCCGAGTGCGCATCGCCTCGGCGGCGCAGGTCCCCGAGCGTCAGATCACGCGGATCGGGGCCGGCGCGACGATCACCCAGCGCTGGCAGCCCGTCCACCGCGCAGGGGTGTACATCCCCGGAGGCAAAGCGGTCTATCCCTCCAGTGTCATCATGAACGTCGTCCCGGCGCAGGTCGCGGGCGTGCAGCAGATCGCACTCGCCTCACCGCCGCAGGAGGACCAGGGTGGCCGCGTGCACCCCACGATCCTCGCCGCGGCGGGCCTGCTCGGCATCACGGAGGTGTACGCGATCGGCGGAGCAGGCGCGATCGGATCCTTCGCGCACGGCGTCGAGGGAATCGGGCTCGACCCGGTCGACGTCCTGTCGGGGCCGGGGAACAACTACGTCGCCTCCGCCAAGCGGGCTGTGGCGGGCGTCGTCGGCACCGACTCCGAGGCGGGGGCAACCGAGATCCTCGTCGTGGCCGATGCGGCAGCTGACCCGCGACTCATCGCGGCCGACCTCGTCAGCCAGGCGGAGCACGATGAGCAGGCATCGGCCGTGCTCGTCACAGACTCCCCGGAGCTGGCCGATCGCGTCGCCGCGGAGGTCGAGCGGCACGCGGGCGCCACGCGTCACGCGACGCGAGTGGCGGCAGCGCTGGACGGGCCGCAGTCGGCCATCGTCCTGGTCGATGACCGTGCGATGGCGACGGCGTTCAGCAACGCGTATGCTCCCGAGCACCTCGAGCTGCACCTCCAAGACGCCGAGGCCGCGGCCGACAGCTTCACCAGCGCGGGTGCCGTGTTCGTCGGAGACCACACCCCCGTGAGTCTCGGCGACTACATGGCCGGCAGCAACCACGTCCTGCCGACCGGGGGACAGGCGCGCTACGCGCCCGGACTCGGTGCATACACGTTCCTGCGTCCGCAGCAGGTCATCTCCTACGATCGCGCCGCACTCGCAGAAGTGCGCGCGGGAGTCGTCGCCCTCGCCGAGACCGAGGCGCTTCCCGCACACGGTGAGGCGATCGAGGCGCGTTTCACCGCGTAGGATCGGTCAGATGCACTGCCCCTTCTGCCGTCACTCGGACTCTCGGGTCATCGATTCGCGCACCAGTGATGACGGTCTCTCGATCCGTCGTAGACGTCAGTGCCCCGAGTGCGGAGGTCGTTTCACGACGACGGAGACGGCGAGCCTCAACGTGATCAAGAGATCCGGTGTCATGGAGTCGTTCAGCCGAGAGAAGGTGATCTCGGGCGTGCGCAAGGCCTGTCAGGGCCGGCCCGTCACCGAAGCCGATCTGGCGATCCTCGCTCAGCGGGTGGAGGAGGCCGTCCGACAGACGGGTGTCTCCCAGCTCGACACGAACGAGATCGGCTTGGCGATCCTCGGACCTCTCCGCGACCTCGACGAGGTCGCATACCTGCGCTTCGCGAGCGTGTATCAGGCCTTCGACTCGCTCGAGGACTTCGAGAGCGCGATCACCGATCTTCGCGCCGACCACGTCGAGCCGGAGTCCGTCGACCGGTAATCTGGCAGGGATGTATCCGCTGCTCTTTCGCGCTGTCCTGTCGCGCTTCGACCCTGAGTTCGCCCACCACGCCGGGATGGCGGTGATTCGCGTGCTCGGGGCGCCGCCCTTCTCCTGGGCGACGCGTGCTCTGACGAAGCCCGACCCGTCGCTGCAGGTGCAGGCCCTCGGATTGACGTTCTCCTCGCCCTTCGGGATCGCGGCCGGTTTCGACAAGAACGCCGTCGGCGTGCGCGGTCTCGCTGCGCTCGGCTTCGGGCATGTCGAGGTCGGCACCGTCACTGCGATCCCTCAGGACGGAAACCCGAAGCCCCGGCTGTTCCGCCTCATCGCCGATCGAGCGGTCATCAACCGCATGGGGTTCAACAACGAGGGTGCAGATGCCGCAGCCCGGCGACTCGCGCGACTGCGGCGCGGAGCACCCGACACGGTCATCGGCGTGAACATCGGCAAGAGCCGGGTCGTCGATGTCGAGAACGCCACCGCCGATTATGTGGCGTCGGCGACGAGGCTCGCGCCACTCGCGGACTATCTGGCCGTCAACGTCTCCTCTCCGAACACCCCCGGTCTTCGGGGGCTTCAGGCCGTCGAGACACTGGCTCCGCTGCTCAGAGCGGTGCGCGCAGCATCCGGTGAGACTCCGCTGCTCGTCAAGATCGCCCCCGATCTCTCCGACGAGGAGATCGTCGCCATCGCGAACCTCGCAGTCGATGAAGGGCTGGCCGGCATCATCGCTCACAACACCACCGTGAGCCGGGACGGCCTCACGACGGATGCGGACACGGTCGCGCAGATCGGAGCGGGCGGACTCTCCGGCGCGCCGCTCAAGGAGCGTTCCCTGCAGGTGCTGCGGCTCGTGCGCTCGGCTGTGCCCGAGGAGTTCTGCGTGATCGCCGTCGGGGGAGTGGAGACGCCGTCCGACGTGCAGGAGCGGCTCGAAGCCGGAGCGACGCTCGTGCAGGGCTATACGGCCTTCCTGTACCGCGGTCCCTTCTGGGGGCGCGAGATCAACCGGGGCCTCGTCGCGCGCTGAGTCGCCGCATGCACGAAAGCGAGAGGCGCCTCGTGCTCGGGGAGCAGGAGACGCCTCTCGGGAAGATCTGAGGATCAGGCGGGGTAGTCACCGCGCTTCACCTGAGGCTTGGGCAGACGCATGAACCGCATCTGCAGCGACCGCATCGCGGCGTACCAGCCGAGGCCGCGCTCCATGCGCTCCTTGCCGAACTTCGCGGCGATCTTGCGCTTGACGCGCATCCCCAGCAGCACCATGCCGCCGATCGCGAGGATCAGGTACGCCATCATGACCAGGTATGCCCAGCCGGCGATGGCGAATCCGCCGATGGCGAGGTTCGCGGGCAGAAGCGAGATCAGGATGACGAGCACCATGACACCCATGACGAATTCGGCCGGGTGCCAGCCGGCGTCGACGTAGTCGCGGACCCACCGGCGCTGTGGCCCCTTGTCGCGAGCCGGGAGGTACTTCTCCTCGCCGGCAGCCAGGCCGGCCTGTGCGCGGTTGCGTCGTTCGTTGAGCTCTGCGCGTGCAGCGGCCTTCGCCTCTTTGGTGTTCGCGACCAGAGGCCGACGGCGCGCCGCCTCCTGCTCGGCCCGGGTCGGCGTCGCGCGTCCCTTGCCCGACGCAGTCGTCTCGGGGGCGTCGTCATTCGTCGAAGGGGGGACAGGGGTAGTGGCCACGAGGTTCCTCGGTTCAGTGAAGGCGGATCACCTTAAGATTACTCGCATGACATCTCCTGCCCAGCCCGGCGACCAGAATCTGTCCAGCGAACGCGAGCCCGCCGTCCTCGAGGCGGTCTCGACGGGGTTTCCCGCGGCGCTGAGCGACCTGGGCGCGCTCGTCCGCATCCCCGGCATGGCATGGCCTGCGTTCGATCAGACGCAGCTCGAACGCAGCTCCGAAGCAGTCGCGGCACTGGCCACGGAAACCGGGGTCTTCGACGACGTGCGCGTTCTCCGTGCCGCGATCCCCGGCACCGACGAGCACGGGCAGCCGGCGGTGCTCGCGACGCGCGCAGCGCGCAACGGCAAGCCGACGATCCTGCTCTACGCGCACCACGACGTACAGCCTCCGGGTGACGACGCGCTGTGGGAGACGCCGCCGTTCGAGCCCACCGTCCGCGGCGGACGTCTCTACGGTCGAGGCGCTGCGGACGACAAGGCGGGCATCATGGCGCACATCGCTTCGATCCGTGCGGTCGCCGAGGTCGTCGGCGACGATCTGGAACTGGGCATCGCGATGTTCATCGAGGGCGAAGAGGAGTACGGTTCCCGTTCCTTCGCGCAGTTCCTCTCCGACAACAAGGAGGCGCTGCGTGCGGATGCCATCGTGGTCGCGGACTCGGGAAACTGGGACTCGGTGACTCCCGGCCTCACGGTCTCGCTCCGCGGCAACGCACGATTCACCGTGCGCGTGCGCACGCTCGACCACGCATCGCACTCGGGGATGTTCGGGGGAGCCGTCCCCGACGCGATGATGGCCACGGTCAAGATGCTCTCCACGCTCTGGAACGAAGACGGCTCTGTCGCGGTCGAGGGGATGACCGAGCGCGATGCGCCCACTCCCGAATACACCGAGGAGACGCTTCGGGACGAAGCGGGCCTTCTGCCCGGCACCTCGCCGATCGGCGGCGGCAGCATCCTCAGCCGGATCTGGAACAAGCCCGCTGTGACCGTCATCGGAATCGATGCGACCAGTGTCGCGGCGGCGTCGAACACCCTTCTTCCCGAGGTGACGGTCGTCGTGAGCGCGCGCGTCGCGCCTGGTCAGACCGGTGAGGACGCGTATGCCGCTCTCGAGGCGCATCTGCGAGCGAACGCGCCGTACGGCGCGGAGCTGACGTTCTCGGACGTCGATCTCGGCAACGGCTTCCTCGTCGACACCAGTGGCTGGGCCGTCGCGCTCACCCGCGACGCCATGCGGGACGGCTACGGCGTCGCCCCTGTCGATCTCGGCGTCGGCGGATCGATCCCGTTCATCGCCGACCTCGTGCGGGAGTTCCCCGATGCGCAGATCCTCGTGACCGGCGTCGAGGACCCGCACTCGCGTGCCCACAGCCCCAACGAATCCCTGCATCTCGACACGTTCCGCCACGCCGTGGCGACCGAGGCCCTGCTGCTCTCGCGGATGAACGACATCATCATCTGAGCCCGATCGGCGAGGCTGAGGGTAAAATCGAGTTACCAGCCGTGCGAGCACGGCCCGTCCGAAGGAGCGACATGAGCGACACCACACTGACCTCAGCAGAGACCACCCAGGCGCACGGCGTGAAGCTGACCGACGCCGCGGCGATCAAGGTGAAGAACCTCCTCGAGCAGGAGGGCCGTGACGACCTGCGTCTGCGCGTCGCCGTCCAGCCCGGCGGATGCTCCGGCCTGATCTACCAGCTGTACTTCGACGAGCGGTTCCTCGAGGGGGACGAGACCGTCGACTTCGACGGCGTCGAGGTCATCATCGACAACATGAGCGTCCCGTACCTCGATGGCGCATCCATCGATTTCAAGGACACGATCTCCGAGCAGGGCTTCACGATCGACAACCCCAACGCCGCGGGCAGCTGCGCCTGCGGAGACAGCTTCCACTGACCCGGACCCCTCCGCCAACCTGCGTGGTTGGCATGAATCAGGTGTGAGGTTGCCCTAGACTTGGGTGTGCCCTGTCCGCAATCTGAAAGGTGCATCGTGCCCTCGAAACGCCGCCTTCGTTGGGCCGCTCTCCCCCTGGGAGTAGCGGCAGCCGTGGCCCTGGCGGGATGTACTGCCACTGAGCTGAACGGTTACCTCCCGGGCTTCGTGGAGGGTGAGCCTGCGGCCACCAACCAGACCGAGCGCGTGTCGTCGCTCTGGGTCAACTCGTGGATCGTCCTGCTCGCCGTCGGCGTGATCACCTGGGGCCTGATGGCCTGGGCCGCGATCGCCTACCGCCGCCGCAAGGGCCAGACGGGTCTGCCCGTGCAGATGCGCTACAACATGCCGATCGAGATCTTCTACACGGTCGTGCCGCTGATCCTCGTGCTGGGAATGTTCTTCTTCACGGCCCGTGACCAGTCGGCGATCGAGGCGAAGTGGGACGAGCCCGACGTCGAGATCACGGCGATCGCCAAGCAGTGGGCGTGGGACTTCCAGTACGACGGCGAAGAGGAAGACAACTCCGACGCCGTCTGGACCATGGGAATCCAGGCTCAGCCCGATGCGGACGGCAACATCGACCAGGCGCAGCTGCCCACCCTGGTGCTGCCGGTCGACCAGAAGGTCACGATCAACCTCCAGTCTCGCGACGTCATCCACTCCTTCTGGATCATCGACTTCCTCTACAAGAAGGACATGTACATCGGGAAGGACAACTCCTGGTCCTTCATCCCGACCCGTGTCGGCGAGTACGCCGGCAAGTGCGCCGAACTGTGCGGCGAGTACCACTCGATGATGCTCTTCAACGTCAAGGTCGTCGAGCAGGACGAGTACGACGCCTACCTCCAGACTCTCGAGGAGGAAGGCAACACCGGAGACATCACGGACGCCTACGACCGTCTGTCGAACTACCCCGGGACCACCGCCCCGACCTCCGAGGAAGGAGAGGAGTAAGCCATGTCGACCACTGAAGCCCCCCGCACCGACGAGGCCCCTCGCTCTCGACCCACCACTCTGCCCGCACGCCAGGCTGCTCTCATGAGCACGTCGCGCGTCGAGCAGAAGGGCAACATCGTCGTCAAGTGGATCACCTCCACCGACCACAAGACGATCGGGTACATGTACCTCATCGCCTCGGTGCTGTTCTTCCTCCTCGGCGGCGTGATGGCCCTCGTCATCCGCGCAGAGCTGTTCGCTCCCGGGATGCAGATCATCCCGACCAAGGAGCAGTACAACCAGCTCTTCACGATGCACGGCACGATCATGCTCCTCATGTTCGCGACGCCGCTCTTCGCCGGCTTCGCGAACGCGATCCTGCCGCTTCAGCTCGGTGCACCGGATGTGGCGTTCCCGCGTCTGAACGCCTTCGCCTTCTGGCTCTTCCTGTTCGGCTCGACCATCGCGGTCGCCGGCTTCCTCACCCCGCAGGGCGCTGCGTCGTTCGGCTGGTTCGCCTACCAGCCGCTCGCCAGCGCGTCGTTCTCGCCGGGTGCAGGTGGAAACCTCTGGATGGTCGGACTCGGAATCTCCGGCTTCGGAACGATCCTCGGCGCGGTGAACTTCATCACCACCGTGATCACGATGCGTGCTCCCGGAATGACGATGTGGCGTATGCCGATCTTCTCGTGGAACACGCTCATCACGAGCCTTCTGATCCTCATGGCGTTCCCCGTCCTCGCAGCGGCGATCTTCGCTGCAGCCGCGGACCGCATCCTCGGCGCTCACATCTACGACCCGGCGAACGGCGGTGTTCTGCTCTGGCAGCACCTCTTCTGGTTCTTCGGTCACCCTGAGGTGTACATCATCGCCCTGCCGTTCTTCGGAATCGTGTCGGAGATCTTCCCGGTCTTCAGCCGCAAGCCGATCTTCGGGTACAAGACGCTCGTCTACGCGACGATCGCCATCGCCGCGCTGTCCGTCGCCGTGTGGGCGCACCACATGTACGTGACCGGCTCGGTCCTGCTGCCGTTCTTCGCCCTGATGACCATGCTCATCGCGGTGCCGACGGGTGTGAAGATCTTCAACTGGATCGGCACCCTCTGGCGTGGGTCCGTGACGTTCGAGACGCCGATGGTGTTCGCGCTCGGCTTCCTGGTGTCGTTCGTCTTCGGTGGTCTGACCGGCGTGATCCTCGCGGCTCCGCCCCTCGACTTCGCACTCTCCGACTCGTACTTCGTCGTCGCGCACTTCCACTACGTCGTCTTCGGCACCGTGGTGTTCGCGATGTTCGCCGGCTTCTACTTCTGGTGGCCGAAGTGGACAGGACGCATGCTCAACGAGCGTCTCGGCTACGTGCACTTCTGGATGCTGTTCATCGGCTTCCACATGACGTTCCTCATCCAGCACTGGCTGGGTGTCGACGGCATGGTGCGTCGCTACGCCGACTACTCGGCGGCTGACGGCTGGACCTGGCAGAACCAGGTCTCGACGATCGGTGCGATCATCCTCGGCGCGTCCATGCTGCCGTTCTTCCTGAACGTCTGGATCACGGCTCGCAAGGCGCCCAAGGTCACGGTCAACGACCCGTGGGGCTATGGAGCTTCGCTCGAGTGGGCGACCTCCTGCCCGCCGCCGCGCCACAACTTCACGTCGATCCCGCGCATCCGCAGCGAGCGTCCTGCATTCGACCTGAACCACCCGGAGGCGGCGGAGTTCACACCGGCCGCACCCGGCGAGCGAGAGGGCCACTGAGCCATGCGCGACAACGTCATCCTCTGGTGGGTCCTGACCGCCTTCTTCGCACTGGTCGGAGTCGTCTACACCGGCTGGCACATCCTCGCCACGCCGTCGGACAACTTCGCCGAGCGCATCGAGTGGGTCGGCACCGTGGCGCTGTTCTTCGCCGCGTTCATGGGCGCGATGATCGCCTTCTACCTCGACCGCACGCACAAGGCTCAGAACGGCGAGCTGCCTGAGGACATCCTCACGAGCGACATCGACGACGGCGACCCCGAACTGGGTGAGTTCAGCCCCTGGTCCTGGTGGCCGATCGTGCTCGCCGGATCCGCCGGCGTCTTCGTGGTGGGTCTCGCCGTCGGGCACTTCCTGCTCCCGATCGGCCTGGCGATCTTCGTGGTCGCGATCGTCGGCTGGGTCTACGAGTACTACCGCGGGAACTTCGCCCGCTGACATACAGCGAGAAGGCCCCTGGGATTCCCTCCCGGGGGCCTTCTGCATGTCGGGGCTATGCTCGCGAGCGGATCCGGGCGATGCCGGTCAGGGGGTCGACAGGGCGGCGGTGAACGCCGTCGGCATCCTCCACGGGATAGCCCTCCCTGACCCAGTACTCGAACCCGCCGATCATCTCCCGAACGGCATACCCGAGCTTCGCGAACTCGAGAGCGCCCTTCGCGCCCGCGTTGCACCCCGGACTCCAGCAGTAGACCACGACGGCGGAGCCGGCCGGTATCTCGGCCGGCGCGCGATCCGCTATCTCGCTGTAGTGCATATGCGTGGCACCTGCGACGCGTCCCTGAGCCCAGGCCTTGTCGGAACGGACATCGATGATGACGATGCCGTCCTCGGCCCGGAGAGCGGCGTACACGTCACTCGCGTCGGTCTCGTAGGCGAGTTTGGCGGCGTAATACTCAGTGCGATCGATCATCTCCCCAGCCTAGGAAGACGCGCGGGCACCTGCCGTCGTCTTCCCGACGACGACAGACCGGATTCCGCCAATGTCGACGTGGCGTCTCAGAGCTCGACCGTCATCTGCACCCGGCGTCCGTATCGATCGAGACCGAGAGAGGTCTCGGTGTCCACGAGGCCGCGCTGGAACGGAGTCTCGGGGATGCTCTCGAGAAACCCGCACGACGAGTAGAACGGAGCGTTCCAGGGGATCTCCGCGTACGTCCGCAGAGTCATGCGGCTATAGCCATGCTCGCGTGCGGCCTCCAGAGCGGCGCTGACGAGTCGACGCCCGAACCCCTGGCGTCCGGAGGTCGGAAGCACGGAGAGCTGCTCGAGGTGCGCGTGGCCGTCGGCATCGAGGACGTGCACGAAGCCGACGGGGGAGCCGCTCGAGTCTTCCAACACGAGCACGAACCCCGGAGCTGCGAGTCGTTCAGCGCCATCGCCTGCGGGCGGCCACTCCGGCGCCCCCAGGCGGTCGACCAGGAGCGCGTCGGCCTGCATCTCGATGGCGTGCAGGATCTCCGCGTCCTCAACGACGGCCGGCCGGATGACATCGCTCACCGTGCATCCTCCGCGACTGCCGCGATCGCTTCGATCTCCACCAGCTGGTGGTCGTACCCGAGCACGGTGACGCCCAGGAGTGTGCTCGGTGCGTCATGGTCGCCGAAGGCGTCGTGGATGACATCCCAGGCCGTGACCAGATCAGCCTGGGACGACGAGGCGACGAGTACGCGCGTGCTGATGATGTCCGAAAGCGTGGCGCCGCTGGCATGCAGGGCGATGTCGAGGGTCTCTACGCAGCGTGCAGCCTGTGCGGCATAATCGCCGGGGGCGGTCGTCGAGCCGTCGTCTTCGAGGGGGCATGCACCCGCGAGGAAGATGAGGCGGGAGCCGGCTGGGGCGGTCGCCGCATATGCATAGGGTGCTGCGGCGAGGTCGGCGGAACGGATGAGTTGGACTGCTGAGCTCATGTCACGATCCTGCCATGTGCACATGAACGGCGACCGGATGCGAAAAGGCCCTGTCCGAGATCGAACAGGGCCTTTTCGGGCGAGAACCGGCGGTCTTACTCGCTGTCCTCGGACTTCTTCTTGCGAGGCTTCTTCACCGGCTCGGTCGAGATGACCGTGCTGGGGGTGTTCGCCGTCTCATCGACGTGGGTCTCGCTGACGGTGATCGGGGCATCCGGGACGCCTGCGCGCTCGTGAGCGCCCTGGATCTCGGCCGCTTCGGTCTCGTCGTTCTGGGCGGTCACGTGATGCTGGTGCGCATCTGCAGCCTCGATCTCGGCCTGCGTCAGCGGAGCGAGACGATCTTCGAAGAACCAACGCGAGATGGAGGAGCGCAGGTTCTCAGTCCACGAGATGCGTCCCTTCGCATTCGGACGCACGACCAGCGGCTCGTAGCCGTCGACATCGATGAGCTTCCAGCGGTCGTACTTGTCGACGGGCTGGTGGACCTCGATGAACTCGCCGCCGGGAAGGCGGACGATGCGGCCGGACTCGAAGCCGTGCAGGACGATCTCGCGGTCCTTCTTCTGCAGAGCGATCGCGATGCGCTTGGCGATGAAGTAGCCGAGAACCGGTCCGACGAACAGCAGCGCCTGAAGCGCGTGGATCACGCCCTCCATCGTGAGCATGAAGTGCGTCGCGATGAGGTCGGACGATGCTGCAGCCCACAGGACGGCGTAGAAGACGACTCCGGCCACGCCGATGGCGGTCCGGGTCGCCGCGTTGCGCGGGCGCTGAGCGATGTGGTGCTCGCGCTTGTCGCCCGTGACCCAGGCCTCGATGAACGGGTAGATCGCTACGAGCACGATGAACAGACCGAGGACGACCAGCGGCAGCAGGATGCCGAAGGACCAGGTGTGATCGAGGAAGACCACATCGAGGTTCGACGGAGCGAGTCGCAGAGCGCCGTCGGCGAATCCGATGTACCAGTCAGGCTGCGTGCCGGCCGAGACGGGGGAGGGGTCGTACGGGCCGTAGTTCCAGATCGGGTTGATCTGGAAGAACGTCGCGATCAGCACGATCGTGCCGAAGACGATGAACAGGTAGCCGCCCATCTTCGACATGTACACGGGCATCATCGGGTAGCCGACGACGTTGTCGTTCGTGCGGCCGGGGCCGGCGAACTGCGTGTGCTTGTTGACGATCATCAGCATCAGGTGCACGGCGATGAGGCCGATCACCAGCAGCGGAAGCAGCAGGATGTGCAGCGTGTACAGGCGTCCGACGATGTCGGTGCCGGGGAACTCGCCGCCGAAGAGGAGGAACGAGGTCCAGGTGCCGATCAGCGGGATGCCCTTGATCATTCCGTCGATGATGCGCAGACCGTTGCCCGAGAGCAGGTCGTCGGGAAGGGAGTATCCCGTGAAGCCCTCGGCCATGGCGAGGACGAACAGCACGAAGCCGATCACCCAGTTGAGCTCGCGGGGCTTGCGGAACGCACCGGTGAAGAAGACGCGCAGCATGTGCACGCCGATGCCGGCCACGAAGACGAGTGCGGCCCAGTGGTGGATCTGGCGCACCAGGAGGCCACCACGGAGGTCGAACGAGATGTGCAGCGACGACTCGAGCGCCGCCGACATCTCGATTCCGCGCATCGGGGCGTAGGCGCCCGTGTAGTGCGTCTCGACCATGGAGGCCTGGAAGAAGAAGGTCAGGAAGGTTCCGGAGAGGAACACGACGACGAAGCTCCACAGCGCGATCTCACCCAGCATGAACGACCAGTGGTCGGGGAAGATCTTGCGGCCGAGCTCCTTGACGAAGCCGGAGATGCTGGTGCGCTCATCGATGTAGTTCGACGCGGCGCCGACGAATCGACCGCCGAGAGGCGCCTTGTTGTCCTTGTCCTCTTTGGACAGCGTTGCGGTGCTCAATGGCGCTCCCAGAAGCTCGGGCCGACGGGCTCGGTGAAGTCACTGCGTGCGACGAGGTAGCCCTCGTCGTCGACGGTGATGGGCAGCTGCGGCAGCGGACGTGCGGCCGGTCCGAAGATGACCTTGGCGTGATCCGTGACGTCGAACTGCGACTGGTGACAGGGGCAGAGGAGGTGGTGGGTCTGCTGCTCGTACAGTGCCACGGGGCATCCGACGTGCGTGCAGACCTTCGAGTACGCGACGATGCCGTCGTACGACCAGTCCTTGCGGTCCTCGGCCTCGATGAGCTGCTCGGGGCGCAGGCGCATCATCAGCACGATGGCCTTCGCCTTCTCCTCGAGGTAGCCGTCGTGGTGGCTGAGCTCGGCGAGGTCCTCCGGGATCACGTGGAACGCGGATCCGAGGGTGACATCGGCCGCGCGGATCGGCGTGCCGTCGGGGTCGCGGACGAGGCGCTGACCCTTCTCCCACATGGTGTGCTTCAGCAGCGTCACCGGGTCGCCCGCGGTGGGGTCGTCCGGCGTGCTGTGCGGAGCGAGACCGCGGAAGAGCGTGACCCCGGGGATGATCGAGGCCACGATCGCCGCGAACAGCGAGTTGCGGATCATCGTGCGTCGTCCGAATCCGGACTCCTCGTTCGCCGTGGCGAAGGCCTCGACGACCGCCTCTCGCGTCGAGTCCTTGCCCCGGGTGGGGTGGCGGTGCTCGATGTGCTCCTTGTCGCTCATCAGCGCCTTGGACCAGTGGATCGCGCCGATGCCGATCGAGAGCAGCGCCAGTGCGATGCCCAGACCGATGAAGAGATTGTTCTGACGGATGTCGATGAGCGCGCCGCTCTCGATGGGGAAGAGCATGTAGGCGGCGACCGCCCAGATGCTTCCTGCCAGCGAGAGATAGAACAGCGTGTAGACCGTGCGCTCTGCAGCCTTCTCAGCGCGCGGGTCCTTGTCGGTCATCCGCGCGCGGTGCGGCGGCAGCCCCGGGTTCTGCACGGGATCGCTGACTGCGACACCCAGCCCTGGAGAGGGCTGGTAGGCCCTGTCAAGAGCCTGCGAGTCGTCGTCGTGTGCCATGGTGCTCCTCGTACGTTCCTCTTCGATGAATAAGCGTCAGTTGGACTTCGCCGTGATCCACACGGTGATGGCGACGAGCGCGCCGATTCCGAAGATCCAGACGAACAGGCCCTCGGAGACGGGACCGAGCGAACCGAGCGAGAAACCGCCGATCTGCACGGACTGCTGCTGGTAGAGCAGAGCCGAGATGATGTCGCGCTTGTCTTCGTCCGACAGGTTCATGTCGCCGAAGACGGGCATGTTCTGGGGGCCCGTGACCATGGCGGCGTACATGTGCAGCGCGCTGGTCTCGGTCAGTGCCGGGGCGTACTTGCCCTCGGTGAGTGCTCCACCGGCTGCCGCCACGTTGTGGCACATCGCGCAGTTCACGCGGAACAGCTCTGCGCCGTTGGCGACATCTCCGCCGCCGTCGAGGATGTGGTCCTCGGGGAAGGTCGGACCAGGAGCAGATGCCTGCACGAAGGACGAGATCGCGAGGATCTGCTCCTCGGTGAACTGCGGCTCCTTCTGGGGTGCCTGCGGTCCCTGCATCTGCAGGGGCATGCGACCCGTCGACATCTGGAACTCGACTGCGAGCTCGCCGACGCCGTAGAGGCTCGGTCCGTTCGCCGTGCCCTGCATGTCGAGACCGTGGCAGGTGGCGCAGTTCGCCGTGAACAGCTTCTCGCCGTCCTCGACCGTGAGCGTGGTCGCAGCAGTGGTCTGGGTGTCGGTCGCAGCGAAGGCTGCGGATGTGCCGGCGTATACCGCGCCGGTGATCATGAGGCCTGCTCCGATGAGGGCTGCCGCAGCCAGTGGGCTGCGACGGCCATTCGAACGGCGCTTCTTCTCTCGTGCCATCTCGGGGATCAGCTCCGCTCTTATTTCAGGAAGTAGATAACGACGAACAGCACGATCCAGACGACGTCGACGAAGTGCCAGTAGTAGGACACCACGATCGAGGACGTCGCCTCTTTGTGCCGGAAATTCTTGACGGCGTATGCACGCCCGATGACGAGGAGGAACGCGATCAGACCGCCGGTGACGTGCAGGGCGTGGAAGCCGGTGGTGATGTAGAACGCGGACGCGTACGAGTCGGCGCTGATCGGCAGGCCCTCTGCGACGAGCTGTGCGTACTCCCACACCTGCCCGGAGACGAAGATCGCGCCGAGTGCGAAGGTGAGGAAGAACCACTCGACCATGCCCCACCCGAACAGGCGGCGACGGCCTGCGCCGTTCTTCTGCCCCTTGGCGATGCGGTACGGCTGCAGGTCCTCCGCCGCGAACACGCCCATCTGGCAGGTGAACGAGGAGAGCACGAGGATCGCCGTGTTCACGAACGCGAACGGCACGTTCAGCAGTTCGGTGCGGTCGGCCCAGAGCTCGGGGGAGGTGCTGCGGAGCGTGAAGTAGATCGCGAAGAGTCCCGCGAAGAACATCACCTCACTGCCGAGCCACACAATGGTGCCGACAGCTACCGGGTTGGGGCGCTTGATCGTTCTTGCCGCCGGGGCATACGTCGCTGAGGTCGTCACCCTTCCATTATGGCCGATCCGCGGGGATGATTCTCGCACCGGAGGCCCCGGTTTCGCCCTCAGGCGACTTAGGCAACCCTAAGAAAACGCTGCGAATCCTCGGTGAATACGCGGGAAACGAGGGATGGTCGAACTTCGAGTCGTGGTTCGGAAGAGTCTGCACGTTTTCCCGGCGCCGATAGGATCGCACACATGGCTGATTCCCTGACCTGGTCCGACGTGCTCACCACTCTTCTGGAGCGTCGTGATCTCAGCGTCTGGGAGTCCACCTGGGCCATGCGCCAGATCATGCGCGGCGACGTGACCCAGGCTCAGCTCGCCGGCTTCCTCGTCGCTCTCCGGGCCAAGGGGGAGACGATCGACGAGATCGTCGGCTTCCGCGACGCCATCCTCGAGGCGGCCGTCCCGCTGCCCGTGTCGCCCGACGTCCTCGACATCGTCGGCACCGGCGGCGACCGTGTCGGCACGGTCAACGTCTCGACGACCGCCGCGGTCATCATCGGCGCCACCGGCATCCCGGTCGTCAAGCACGGGAACCGTGCTGCCAGCTCGGCCTCGGGGTCGTCCGACGTGCTGAGCGCACTCGGGCTGGAACTCACCCTCGATCCTGCAGCCGTCTCGTCGATCCTCGACCGCACAGGCATCACGTTCGCGTGGGCCGGTGCCTTCCACCCGGGGTTCAAGCACGCGGGGGCTGTCCGGGCCGAACTCGGCGTCCCCACCGTCTTCAACATGCTCGGCCCGCTGTGCAACCCGGCTCGCGCGGAGGCGAACGCCGTCGGTGTGGCTCAGCTCGAGCGTGTCCCCCTCATCACGGGTGTGTTCCGCACTCGAGGCGCGACGGCGCTGGTGTTCCGCGGAGACGACGGGCTCGACGAGTTGACCACCACGGGGCACAGTCGCATCTGGGAGGTCACGCGCGGTGACATCCACGAGCACGACCTCGACCCGCGGGACCTCGGCATCCCGATCGCGGACCTCGCGGATCTGATCGGCGGGACCCCCGATCACAACGCCGCCGTGCTGCGCAGGACGCTCGACGGCGAGACGGGAGCCGTGCGAGACATCGTCCTGCTCAACGCCGCTGCGGGTATCGTCGCGTTCGAGCTCTCGCAGGATGCGACGCAGGTGCAGCGCCCCATCCTCGAGCGTCTGCGCGAGGGATACGAGCGAGCGGCTGCCGCGGTCGACGACGGCCGCGCGATCGCCAAGCTCGATGAGTGGATCGGCGTGAGCCGCGAGCTCGCGTCGGCGTAGACACCACGATGGATCCCGTAGCCGCTCTGCTCGAGATCGCCTCGCTGCTCGAGCGCGAACGGGCATCCCGATATCGGGCGAAGGCCTTCCGCCAGGCCGCGGCGACCTTGCAGCAGCTGCCGGAGGACGTGCGCGCAGATCCTATGAGGCTGCGTGCGGCGAAGGGGATCGGCGAGTCGACGTTCGCGGTCATCCGGCAGGCGCAGAGCGGAGAAGTGCCCGGCTATCTCGTCGAGCTGCGCGGCGATGTCGAGCCGGAGCGGGTCTCGGAGCTGAGAGCGAAGCTGCGGGGCGATCTGCACGCGCATACGGATTGGTCGGACGGGACGACGCCCATCCCCGTCATGGCGGCGGCTGCGCGAGCGCTCGGACACGAGTACCAGGCGATCACCGACCACTCACCGCGCCTCAGGGTCGCCCGAGGGCTCTCACCCGAACGGCTGCGCGAGCAGATCCCGCTGGTGCGTGCCGAGACGGGGGACGGATTCACGCTCCTCGCCGGCATCGAGGTCGACATCCTCGAAGACGGCGCCCTCGACCAGGACGACGCGCTGCTGGGCGAGCTCGACATCGTCGTCGCGTCCGTGCATTCCAAACTGCGCATGGACGCGAGGCCGATGACGGCTCGCATGATCGCGGCTGTCTCGCACCCGCGGGTCAACGTCCTCGGCCATTGCACGGGCCGCCTCGTGCAGGGCGAACGCGGCACTCGCCCTGAATCGCAGTTCGATGCAGCAGCGGTCTTCGCGGCGTGCGCGGAGAACGGAGTGGCTGTCGAGATCAACTCCCGGCCCGAACGTCAGGATCCGCCCGACGAGCTGATCGCGATCGCGTTGCAGGCGGGCTGCCTGTTCTCGATCGATTCGGACGCGCACGCACCGGGTCAGCTCTCGCTGCTCGATCACGGTGCGGAACGGGCGGAGCGAGCCGGCGTCCCCGCATCGAGGATCGTCACCACCTGGGGACTCGACCGGCTGCTCGCCTGGGCGAGCTGAGTCAGCCCTCGATCGTCGCGATCGCGGCCACGGCGCGGGTCATCGAGCCTCCGAGGTTCCACTTCTCCGCGAGCGCGGTCGCAGCATCGACCTCGGACGGGTCGAGCGGACGGAGTGCGTCGCTCGGCACCGCGATGTCGAGGTCGGGCGCCACGGCTACCACGGTCGGGGCGACATCGAGGTAGTCCGCCGCGGCGAGGATCTTCGCGCGAACGCCGGCGCTCATGCCCTCGCCGGCTGCGGCCGCCTCTCGGATGCCCACCAGATCGCCATGGGCCTGGAGGAGAGTGGCTGCTGTCTTCTCTCCGACGCCTGCGACGCCGGGCAGTCCGTCGGAGGCGTCGCCGCGCATCGTCGCGAAGTCGGCGTACTGGCTGGGCAGCACGCCGTACTTCGCCACCACGACGGCATCCGTGACGATCTCGAGGTTGCTCATGCCCCGAGCCGTGTAGATGACGCGGATGTTCCTCGAGTCGTCGACGAGCTGGAACAGATCCCGATCGCCTGTGACGATGTCGACAGGCATGGTCGCGTGCGTCGCGAGGGTGCCGATGACGTCATCGGCCTCGTGCTCGGCGACCCCGATGATCGGGATGCCGAGCGCTCCGAGCGTCTGACGGATCAGAGGGATCTGCGCCTCGAGCGGATCCGGGACCTCTTCGACGTCGGGACCGGCGGTGACGACCTCGACGACTCGATGCTCCTTGTAGCTGGGGATCAGGTCGACGCGCCACTGGGGCCGCCAGTCGTCGTCCCAGCATGCGACCACGTGGGTCGGCTCGTACAGGGTGACCAGCTTCGCGATGATGTCGAGCAGCCCTCGCGCGGCGTTGATGGGAGACCCGTCGGGGGCCGTGACCTTGTCGGGCACTCCGTAGAAGGCGCGGAAGTAGAGGCTTGCGGTGTCGAGCAGAAGAAGCTTGTCGGCGCGGGGCATGGAGACAGTCTGTCAGCGCGCCGAGCGAGGATGTTATCGAGTCCGTCATATCGCCCCGTGATCTGATAGCCTTGATTGTCACTCGTGGCGTGTCTATGCATGCCCTGGTGTCGAAAACCAAATCCATCGCTGCAGAGCTCATCGTCGGCCGTGCGCGGCCGGAGCGCTCAGCCCGAGTCTCCATTCACAAGGACAACCCACTACATGACTACCGCAACGACCGCCCCGGCCACCAAGCAGGTCGCGATCAATGACATCGGATCTGCTGAAGACTTCCTGGCCGCGGTCGAGAAGACCCTGAAGTTCTTCAACGACGGCGACATCATCGAGGGAACGATCGTCAAGATCGACCGCGATGAGGTCCTCCTCGACGTCGGATACAAGACCGAGGGTGTCATCCCCTCGCGCGAGCTCTCGATCAAGCACGACGTCGACCCCAACGAGGTCGTCAAGGTCGGCGACGAGGTCGAGGCCCTGGTTCTCCAGAAGGAGGACAAGGAAGGCCGTCTGATCCTCTCCAAGAAGCGTGCGCAGTACGAGCGCGCCTGGGGAGACGTCGAGAAGATCAAGGAGAACGACGGCGTCGTCACCGGAACGGTCATCGAGGTCGTCAAGGGTGGACTCATTGTCGACATCGGTCTCCGTGGCTTCCTGCCGGCCTCGCTCATCGAGCTGCGCCGCGTCCGCGACCTCACGCCGTACCTCGGCCAGGAGATCGAGGCCAAGATCCTCGAGCTCGACAAGAACCGCAACAACGTCGTGCTCAGCCGCCGTGCGCTGCTCGAGCAGACGCAGTCGGAGTCGCGCACCACGTTCCTGAACAACCTCCACAAGGGTCAGGTCCGCAAGGGTGTCGTGTCGTCGATCGTCAACTTCGGTGCGTTCGTCGACCTGGGCGGCGTGGACGGCCTCGTGCACGTCTCCGAGCTGTCCTGGAAGCACATCGAGCACGCCTCCGAGGTCGTCGAGGTCGGCCAGGAGGTCACCGTCGAGATCCTCGAGGTCGACCTCGACCGCGAGCGCGTCTCCCTGTCGCTGAAGGCGACGCAGGAGGACCCGTGGCAGGTCTTCGCCCGCACCCACGCGATCGGTCAGGTCACGCCGGGTAAGGTCACCAAGCTCGTTCCGTTCGGTGCGTTCGTTCGCGTCGCAGACGGCATCGAGGGCCTCGTCCACATCTCCGAGCTCTCCAGCAAGCACGTCGAGCTGGCCGAGCAGGTCGTGTCGGTCGGCGAAGAGGTCTTCGTCAAGGTCATCGACATCGACCTCGAGCGTCGCCGCATCTCGCTCTCGCTGAAGCAGGCGAACGAGGCCGTCGACGTCAACGGCACCGAGTTCGACCCGGCGCTCTACGGCATGCTCGCCGAGTACGACGAGGCCGGCGAGTACAAGTACCCGGAGGGCTTCGACCCCGAGACCGGTGCGTGGAAGGAAGGCTTCGACACCCAGCGCGAGGCATGGGAGCAGGAGTACGCTGCAGCCCAGGCTCGCTGGGAGGCCCACAAGGCTCAGGTTGCCAAGGCAGCCGAGGCCGAGGCGGCCGCTGGCGACGACTTCGGCGGCCAGGTCTTCTCGAGCGAGGTCGCAGGCGCGGGCACGCTCGCTGACGACGAGGCTCTCGCCGCTCTGCGCGAGAAGCTCTCGGGCGGCAACGCTTAAGCATCACGCTCTGAACGGGCCGTCATCCTTCGGGATGGCGGCCCGTTCTGCGTCGTCGTCGCCTGTGGCGGCTACGTGACCGAACATTACGGCGGCATTCGTAACATTGCGCGGGCCCCGCCAGCATGGGGATATGACATCCCTGCTCGCACACCCGCGCGTCGACGCGTCGGTCGACGACCGCACGGCGCAGTCCGTGCGGTTGCGAGAGGTCGGGCGGAGCTTTCCGATCGGGCGAGGACGCCGCGATGTTCTCCGCGGAGTCGACATCGAGGTGGCGGCCGGCGAGATCATCGCCGTCGTCGGACCCTCGGGATGCGGCAAGTCGACTCTCCTGCGCCTCATCGGCGGACTGGACGCGCCCTCCAGCGGCAGCATCCTGCTCGATGACTCGGGTATCGCGGACGTCGATGAGCGCACCGCTGTCGCTTTCCAGGAGCCACGGCTTCTGCCCTGGAGGACGATCTCGCAGAACGTCGAGCTCGGCCTTCCGCGGGGCACGGCACGCCGAGACGGTCGCGAACGCGTGCGCGAGCTGCTCGAACTGGTCGGCCTCGAACAGGCAGCTGATCAGCGCCCGCGCGAAGTGTCAGGCGGTATGGCGCAGCGTGCCTCGCTCGCACGCGCCCTCGCTCGGAACCCCGGAGTGCTGCTGCTGGATGAGCCGTTCGGCGCGCTCGACGCCCTCACCCGCCTGCGGATGCACGATCTGCTGCTGAAGATCCACGCGGCAGAACCCACCACCGTCCTCCTCGTCACGCACGATGTCGAAGAGGCCCTCTACTTGGCTGACCGCGTGCTGCTGCTGCGCACACTCGACGCCGACGCCGGCACGGATGCGCGCTCGATCGTGCGCACGATCACCGTGCCGGGCATCCGCCCCCGCGACCGCGCCGATCGCGGTCTCGCGGACCTCCGCGCCGAGCTCCTCGAAGGACTCGGCGTCGACACCCACCACCGCACTGCCACCGAGGAGACCCGATGAGCACCATCACCCGCCGAATCATCCCTGCGATCGCTGTCGCCGGGACGATGATGCTCGTCGCCACCGGGTGCGTCGCCGGTGAGAACGCCACGGCCTCCGACGCGTCGAAGAATGACGCCGCCGCGGCCGGCGAGTGGTCTTCCGACACCCTGTCGATCGACTTCGCCACTTACAACCCCCTGAGCCTCGTGATCCGCGACCAGGGCATCCTCGAGGAGATCCTGGGTGACGACGTCGACGTCGAGTGGGTGCAGTCCGCCGGCTCCAACAAGGCCAACGAGCTGCTGCGCTCCGGCTCGATCGATGTGGGATCGACCGCGGGTTCCGCCGCGCTCCTCGCCCGTGCGAACGGATCGCCCATTCAGGTCATCGACATCTTCTCGCAGCCGGAGTGGTCGGCGATCGTCGTCGGACCCGACAGCGACATCACCTCGGTCGAGGATCTCGCGGGCAAGTCGGTCGCTGCGACGAAGGGCACGGACCCCTATTTCTTCCTGCTGCAGTCCCTCGAGGAAGCAGGACTCTCGGTCGACGACGTCGAGGTGCAGAACCTCCAGCACGCCGACGGACGTGCAGCGCTCGACGGCGGTTCGGTCGACGCCTGGGCCGGACTCGACCCGATCATGGCCGCAGCCGAGGTGGAGTCGGGCGACCAGCTCATCTATCGCAACGTCGACTTCAACACCTACGGATTCCTGAACGCCACCGAGGACTTCATCGAGAACCACGCCGACCTCGCCCAGGCCGTCGTCGATGCGTACGAGCAGGCGCGCGAGTGGGCGCTCGAGAACCCCGACGAGACGGCCGCGCTGCTGGCCGAGGTCGCGGGCATCGACATCGAGGTCGCGAAGACCGTCATCACCGAACGCTCGAACCTCGATGTGAGCGGCATCCCAGGAGACGACCAGGTCGCGGTGCTCGAGAAGATCGCTCCCGTGCTCGTCGACTCCGGTGATGTCCAGGGCGGCGAGGACTCGGTCGACAAGGCGCTGGACTCGATCGTGAACGCCACCTTCGCAGAGAAGGCGGTCGGAGGCGAGTGACCGACCAGACGGTGGTGGTCCCCGCCGACGCGCGTGAGGCGCTCGACGCCGCTCGAGGTGTCCGTCGGCGGCCCGAGGTGGGCGCGCGGCATGCGTGGGACCGTCCGGCAGTGCGGATCGCTGGCGGGTTCCTGCTGCCTGTCCTCATCCTCATCGCGTGGCAGGTCGTGACGACCACCGGAGTCGTCGCGCCCTACCTGCTGCCGTCTCCGGAATCCGTCTTCGCTGCCGGTGTCGAGCTGGCCGAGCGGGGGCTGCTCTGGACGCACATCGCGATCTCGGTGCAGCGCGTGCTGCTCGGCTTCGCGATCGGATCAGTGATCGGACTCGCGATCGCGGGGATCGTCGGGCTCTCGAGGATAGGCGACGTGCTGCTCAGCCCGACGCTCTCGGCAGTCCGTGCGGTCCCGTCCCTGGCCTGGGTGCCGCTGCTCATCCTCTGGATGCAGATCGGTGAGGAGTCGAAGGTGACGCTGATCGCGATCGGCGCCTTCTTCCCCGTCTACACCACGGTCGCGTCGGCGCTCCGCCATGTCGATCCACTCCTGGTCGAGGCCGGGCGCTCGTTCAGCCTCCGCGGATGGTCGCTGTTCCGCACCGTGCAGCTGCCCGCTGTCGTGCCGTCGGTCGTCGCAGGTCTCCGACTCGCTCTCGCGCAGGCCTGGCTGTTCCTCGTCGCCGCGGAGCTCATCGCCTCGTCGATGGGGCTCGGGTTCCTGCTCACGGACTCGCAGAACAGCGGACGCGTCGACAGGATCATCCTGTCGATCGTCCTGCTCGCGCTTCTCGGCACGATCACGAACGCTCTTCTCGTGCTGGTCGAGAAGTATCTGCTCAGACGGTGGGTGTGACCGTGACGGAAGCTCGTCTGCATGAGATCCGCACCTACTCGGCGCCTGCCGGGTTCGCCGCGACAGCGAACGTGACTGCTGAGGCGTACGCGCGGGCGGCGTCCGACCCGACACTGTTCTGGGAGCAGGCGGCCGAGCGGCTCGACTGGGCCGAGCCCTGGCACACGGCTCACGAATGGGATCCGCCCGTGGGGGATGCGGTTCCCGCCGCACGATGGTTCGTCGGCGGACAGCTCAACGTCGCGTACAACTGCGTCGACCGCCACGTCGAGGCCGGGCGCGGCGACAAGGTCGCGCTGCACTTCGAGGGCGAGCCGGGCGACCGCATCGCCGTGACATACTCCGACCTCCAGGACAGGGTCTCGCGTGCGGCCAACGCGCTCATCGCACTCGGCATCCGACCGGGCGACCGCGTCGTCATCTACCTCCCGGTGCTGATCGAGACGGTCGTGATCACCCTCGCCTGCGCGCGCGTCGGAGCCGTGCACTCACTGGTGTTCGGCGGGTTCTCCGCCGAGGCGGTGCGGTTCCGGCTCGCGGACACCGGCGCAAAGCTGCTCGTGACGAGCGACGGCCAGTTCCGCCGGGGCACCGCCACCGAGGTCAAGTCGACGGCCGACACCGCTGCCGCGGATCTTCCCGACCTCGAGCACGTCGTCGTGCTCCGGCGTACCGGACAGGACGTCCCGTGGACGGAAGGGCGCGACGTGTGGTGGCACGACGTCGTCGACACCGCCTCCTCCCGGCATGAGCCCGACGCATTCGATGCCGAGCATCCGCTCTTCATCATCTACACGTCAGGCACCACGGGGAAGCCGAAGGGGCTCGTCCACACCTCGGGCGGGTACCTCACGCACGCGAGTTGGGCGCACTGGGCGCACTTCGACGCGAAACCCGACGACGTGCACTGGTGCACGGCGGACCTCGCGTGGGTGACGGCCCACACATACGAGATCTACGGCCCGCTCTCGAACGGGCTGACGCAGGTCATCTACGAGGGGACGCCGGACGCGCCGAACCGCGAACGCCATCTCGAGATCATCGAGCGCTACGGCGTGACCGTCTACTACACCGCACCCACGCTCATCCGCACCTTCATGACGTGGTTCGGCGCAGAGCTGCCGCAGGGGCACGACCTCTCGACGCTGCGTCTGCTCGGAACGGTCGGGGAAGCGATCAACCCCGAAGCCTGGATCTGGTTCCGTCGCAACTTCGGGCGCGACGAGCTCCCGGTGGTCGACACCTGGTGGCAGTCCGAGACCGGAGCAGCGATGATCGCGCCTCTTCCGGGAGTGACGACGCTCAAGCCCGGCTCTGCATCCATGCCGCTGCCCGGGATCGACGCGACCGTCGTCGACGCGAACGGCGATGAGGTCGCGCCCGGAAGATCCGGAACGCTCGTGGTGCGGCGCCCGTGGCCGGGAATGGCGCGGACCGTGTGGGGCGACCCGCAGCGCTACCGCGATGCGTACTGGTCGGCGTATGCCGGACAGGGCGAGCACGGCGGATACTATGTCGCCGGCGACGGGGCGACGCGCGATGCCGACGGCTACATCTGGATCCTCGGCCGCCTCGACGACGTCGTGAACGTGTCCGGCCACAGGCTCTCGACGATCGAGATCGAATCCGCGCTCGTGGCCCACGACACGGTGGGGGAGGCCGGTACCGCAGGCGTCTCCGATCCCGTCACCGGGCAGGCCGTGGTCGCGTTCGTCACCGCATCAGGACGCGCGGAGGTCTCGACTTCGCAGCTGCGCGGACAGGTCGCCACGGCGATCGGCCCCGTCGCCAAGCCGAAGCACATCGTCGTGGTCCCCGACCTCCCCAAGACGCGCTCCGGCAAGATCATGCGACGGCTGCTCGCACAGCTGTGGGAGGCCGAGCAGGATCGCCGCGCCGGACGAGCACCCGCCCCGCTCGGGGACACGACATCTCTCCAGAACCCGTGGGCCGTCGACGACATCGCCGCCGTGCTCGAGACCGCTGAACTGAGGACATGATGACGGAAGAACACCGCTTCGGCTTTCGCACGAGGGCTCTCCACGCCGGCGGCACTCCCGATGCCGCGACGGGTGCCCGCGCCGTGCCGATCTACCAGACGACCTCCTTCGTCTTCGAGGATGCGACGGATGCCGGTAACCTCTTCGCGCTGCAGAAGTACGGCAACATCTACTCGCGCATCGGCAACCCCACCGTCGCTGCGCTCGAGGAACGGCTGGCATCGCTCGAGGGCGGGATCGGTGCGGTCGCGACAGCATCCGGCATGAGCGCGGAGTTCATCACGTTCGCCGCGCTCGTCGGAGCCGGTGACCACGTGGTGGCCTCCGCCCAGCTGTACGGAGGCACGGTGACGCAGCTCGACGTGACGCTGCGCCGGTTCGGCGTGGAGACGACCTTCGTCGCATCCACCGACCCCGCCGACTACGCCGCCGCGATCCGCCCCGAGACCAAGGTCGTCTACGTGGAGATGATCGGCAACCCGTCGGGTGAGATCGCCGACATCGAAGGCCTCGCGGAGGTCGCGCATGCCGCCGGTGTGCCGCTCGTCGTCGACGCGACCCTCGCCACTCCGTACCTCGCACGGCCGCTCGAGCACGGCGCCGACATCGTCATCCACTCGGTGACGAAGTTCCTCGGGGGCCACGGCACCACACTCGGCGGCGTCGTGATCGAGAAGGGCAACTTCGACTGGGGCAACGGACGGTTCCCGCAGATGACAGAGCCAGTCGAGTCCTACGGCGGCATCAAATGGTGGGACAACTTCGGCGAGTACGGGTTCCTCACCAAGCTCCGCACCGAGCAGCTTCGCGACATCGGTCCGGCACTCAGCCCGCAGTCGGCGTTCAACCTCCTGCAGGGAGTCGAGACGCTGCCGCAGCGCATCGACGCGCACCTCGCGAACGCGCGGGTCGTCGCCGAGTGGCTCGACTCGGACCCCCGGGTCGAGTACGTGACCTGGGCGGGCCTGGCTCATCACCCGCACCATGAGCGCGCTGCGAAGTACCTGCCGCTCGGCCCTGGGTCGGTGTTCGCCTTCGGTGTGAAGGCCGATGACGGCCGTGCCGCGGGGGAGACCCTCATCGAGAACCTCCAGCTCGCGTCCCATCTCGCGAACATCGGCGATGCGCGCACGCTCGTGATCCATCCGGCATCCACCACCCATCGTCAGCTCACGGAACAGCAGCTCTTCGCCGCGGGCGTGCGCCCTGACCTCATCCGCATCTCGGTGGGTCTCGAGGACGCCGAAGACATCATCTGGGATCTCGATCAGGCCCTCACGACAGCGACAGGAGCGACCCGATGAGCGGAATCGAGACCACGGGCGCCGAGGCCTGCGCGCTTCCGACTGCGCAGGACATCGCATCCTGCGCGCTCCCCGGGTCCTCGCCGGCGCAGCCCGACCGCACCTGGATCGGACCCGGCCAGCAGGAGCGCTTCAGCATCCTCCGGCGCGCGAGATCCGTCGCCATCGTCGGTGCGTCGAACAACCCTGCGCGGGCGTCGTACTTCGTGGCGACCTATCTGCTCTCCAGCACCGCGTATGACGTGTACCTCGTCAACCCGCGGGAGGCGGAGATCCTCGGACAGCCGGTCTACGCCTCACTTGCAGACCTGCCTGTGGTGCCCGACATCGTCGACGTGTTCCGCCGGCACGACGACCTGCCGGGGGTGGCCCAGGAGGCGATCGAGGCCGGCGCGCACACGCTCTGGCTGCAGCTGGGTTCATGGAACGAGGATGCCGCCGCGATCGCCGAGGGGGCGGGGCTCTCGGTGGTGATGGATCGGTGCATCAAGATCGAGCATGCCCGGTTCCATGGAGGGCTCCACCTCGCCGGATTCGACACCGGGGTCATCAGCTCGCGTCGGCAGCTGCTGGCGCGATGACCCGAGCTCGCGGTCGAGCCTAGACTGGCGAGATGCCTCTCATCGCTCTCACCGGCGGCATCGCCTCGGGCAAGTCGACCATCGCGCGACGACTCGCAGAACTCGGAGCAGTCGTCGTCGACGCCGATCAGATCGTGCGCGACGTGCAGGCGCCAGGCTCTGCGGTGCTGGCACGGATCGAGGACGTCTTCGGCGCCGATGTCATCGACGCGGACGGCGCACTCGACCGGGCTGCCCTGGGCGCCAAGGTGTTCGGCGATCCCGAGCAGCTGGCGCGGCTGAACGCGATCGTCCACCCCGCGGTGCGTGCCGAGTCGCAGCGTCGATTCGAGGAGGCCGCCTCCGCCGGTCCCGAGACCGTCGTCGTGTACGACGTCCCTCTTCTGGTCGAGGCGCGGGTCGATGACCCGTGGGATCTGATCGTCGTGGCCCATGCACCAGCGGACGAGCGCAGGCGGCGGCTCGTCGAACTGCGCGGCATGGCGGAGCAGGCGGCCCAGGAACGGATCGACGCGCAGGTGTCCGACGAGCGTCGGCTCGCGATCGCCGACGAGGTCATCGAGACCGCAGGTTCACTGGAGGAGACGATCCGGCAGACCGACGCCCTGTGGGTGCGGATCCGCTCGTCGTGACCTTCACCGGTCACACACCCGGGTCTCCCGCCTATCGGCGTCTCATCGTCGGGCTGTTCTTCGCCGGCATCGCGACGTTCGCGCAGCTGTACTCGCCGCAGGCCGTGCTGCCGCAACTCTCGTCGAACCTGGGGATCACGCCTGCCACCGCGGCGCTCGCGGTGTCGGCTGCGACGCTCGGTCTGGCGGCGGCCGTCGTTCCGTGGTCGATGGTCGCAGACCGCATGGGGCGGGTTCCCGCCATGGGGATCGGCATCCTCACAGCGACGGCGCTGGGGGTTCTCGCGCCCTTCAGCACCGGCATGGAGATGCTGCTGGCACTGCGGCTGCTCGAGGGCGTGGCGCTGGGCGCCGTGCCCGCGGTGGCGCTCGCATATCTCAGCGAGGAGGTGAGCGCACGCGATGCCGCGACTGCAGCGGGGAGCTACATAGCCGGGACGACCGTGGGCGGCCTGCTCGGTCGTGTCCTGTCGGGATTGGCCGGCGAGCCATGGGGATGGCGCGCGGGCATCTGGACCGTCGCCGGTGTGTGCGCGGTGGCAGCGGTCCTGTTCCTCTGGCTCACTCCGAAGGCTCAGGGGTTCGTGCCTGGTCGATTTCGACACGACGCGTCGCCACGGATGCTTGCGCGCCTGGCGATGCCGCTGCGCTCCGCGACGCAGCTCGCGCTCTACATGCAGGGCTTTCTTCTGATGGGCGCCTTCGTCGCGGTGTACAACTACCTCGGGTTCCACCTGATCGACGCGCCGTTCGCCCTTCCGGGGTGGGTGGTCACGCTGCTGTTCCTGGCCTATCTCGCAGGTACCGTCTCGTCGCCGACAGCAGGTGCGCTCGCATCCCGCTTCGGCCGGTATCCGGTGCTGCTCGCCTCGATCGCCGTGATGGCCGTCGGCGCCCTCGCCATGTTGAGCCAGGTGCTCTTCGCGGTGATCGTCGGGCTGCTGCTCTTCACCGCCGGCTTCTTCGGCGCGCATGCCGTCGCCTCGGGGTGGGCTCCCGCCGCAGCCGCCTCCGACAGCAGGGCGCAGGCATCGTCGCTCTACTATTTCGGCTACTACGCGGGGTCGAGCCTCTTCGGCTGGGCGCTGGGGATCGTGTTCGGCACGGCTGACTGGGCGTGGTTCGTGGCGGTGATCGTGGCGATGTGCGCGGTGTCCGCGGCGCTGGCGGCACGCGCCCTGCGGCAGGCGTCGACCGGCCGCGTATGATCACGAAGCGGCACCTCATCGCCGTCGCTCACTGCCACTGTCGACCGGGAGGATCGCCTCATGCGCCTGACCTATCTCGCCGCCTACGATCGTGAGCTGCGCACGGACGCCGAGGTGACGCACGCGCTCAGCGTGGCGATGCACGGACCGCTGCGACTCGCCGTCTTCCCCGGCGGGCGCGGGTTCGTGTCGTACTCGGACCTCGATGGCCACGACTCCGGCGGAATCGAAGAGCTCATCGACGTCGCGCTCGCGCACTTCACGACCCTCAGCGGCATCGATTCGATCGAGTGGAAGACGCGAGGGCATGATCGTGCGCCTGGGCTCGGCCGGGCTCTGGAGAGCCGTGGGTTCGTGCCTGAGGACGAGGAGTCGGTGATGATCGGCGAGGCGGCGGCGCTCGCCCAGCCCGTCGACCTTCCCTCTGAGGTGGAGCTCCGACGGGCGCGCACCGAGGCCGAGGTGTTCGCGATGGAGGAGATGCAGGGGAGGGTCTTCGGCGATCCGCAGTGGCGCGTGCGCGTCGAGACGACGCTGCAGCGCATCCGGGAAGATGACACCGTGGAGCTCTGGACGGCTGTGGCTGATGGAGCGGTGATCAGCGCTGGACGCCTGGAGCCCGTGGCCGGCACCCGCTTCGCCGGTCTGTGGGGCGGAGCGACGCTGCCCGAATGGCGGGGTCGAGGGATCTACAGAGCGCTGACGGCGGAGCGCGCGCGATCCGCCCTCGCGCTCGGCAAGCGGTACCTGCAGTCGGATTGCACCGAGTTCTCGCGGCCGATCCTCGAGCGTGCGGGACTCGTCAAGGTCTCGACCACCACGCCCTACGTGTGGACGCGGCCGGCTGACTGACCGGCACCGCCCTCTCGACGCCTGCGCGCCAGGCGGCGCGCGCCCACGACGACGACGATGACGAGGCCCACCAGCAGCAGGGCGGCCACGACGGGGATGACGATCGCCGTGATCGCGAGCATGAACGATGCCCCGTCCTCAGCCGTGCTCAGGACAGGAGCCGCAAGGCCGCCGGTCACGGTGTTCGCGGCGACACGCGCGGTGGCCTTCGCGATGTGCACGACCAGGGCGATCGCGATGCCGGAGACCACCGGCACCCAGGCGTTGTCGGTGAAGAACGCGGCAGGGTCGTCGACCGCGATCGTCTGAGCGCCCGAGCCGGCGCCGAAGGCGATGCCACCGGATGCCGGACGCAGAATGCTCTGGATCACGTCGTTCAGGGAGTCGAGCGCAGGGATCTTGTCGGCCACGACCTCCAGCAGCAGCAGCCCGCCGAGGATCCAGAGCGCGAGATCGCTCGACAGCCACGACCACGAGGCCGGCAGCACCACGGAGGGAAGCAGCCGATCGGCGAGGCCCAGCAGGAACAGCGGCATCCAGGCGTTGAGGCCCGCAGACGCGGCGAGACTGGTGCCGATGAGGAACTCGATCACGCCCCCACTCTAGGCGGAGGCCGCTCGTGGCCCCGATGTCGGTGGCCCGGCATACGCTGGAGGTATGCAACCCACGCGAAGTGTTCGTCCCTTCGAGGTCATCAGCGAATATGCGCCTGCCGGCGACCAGCCGAAGGCGATCGCCGAACTCGCATCGCGTATCAACGCCGGCGAGACCGACATCGTGCTGCTCGGCGCCACCGGTACCGGAAAGTCGGCGACGACCGCCTGGCTGGTCGAGCAGGTGCAGCGTCCGACGCTCGTCCTCGCGCACAACAAGACGCTCGCTGCGCAGCTGGCCAACGAGTTCCGCGAGCTGATGCCGAACAACGCCGTCGAGTACTTCGTCTCCTACTACGACTACTACCAGCCAGAGGCGTACGTGCCTCAGACCGACACCTTCATCGAGAAGGACTCCTCGATCAACTCCGAGGTCGAGCGTCTGCGTCACTCGACCACGAACTCGCTGCTCAGCCGCCGCGACGTGATCGTCGTCTCCACCGTCTCCTGCATCTACGGACTCGGCGCGCCAGAAGAGTACCTCCGCGCCATGGTCGCCCTCCAGGTGGGAGAGCGGTACGACCGCGACGCGCTGATCAGGCAGTTCATCTCGATGCAGTACAACCGCAATGACGTCGACTTCTCCCGGGGCAACTTCCGGGTGCGAGGCGACACCATCGAGATCATCCCGGTGTATGAGGAGCATGCGATCCGCATCGAGCTGTTCGGTGACGAGATCGAAGCGCTCTATTCGTTGCATCCGCTCACCGGAGAGGTCATCGAGAAGCTCGACTCCGTGCCGATCTTCCCCGCCTCGCACTACGTGGCGGGAACCGATGTGATCCAGCGCTCGATCGGCACCATCGAGCACGAGCTCGAGGAGCGGCTCAAGGAGTTCGAGCGTCAGGGGAAGCTGCTCGAGGCCCAGCGGCTGCGGATGCGCACGACCTTCGACCTGGAGATGCTGCAGCAGCTCGGCTTCTGCTCGGGAATCGAGAACTACTCCCGGCACATGGACGGGCGTCAGCCCGGCGAGCCGCCGCACACGCTGCTCGACTTCTTCCCCGACGACTTCATGCTCGTGATCGACGAGTCGCACGTCACGGTGCCGCAGATCGGCGCGATGTACGAGGGAGACGCATCCCGCAAGCGCACGCTCGTCGACCATGGCTTCCGGCTCCCGAGCGCGATGGACAACAGGCCGCTGCGGTGGGACGAGTTCAAGAACAGGATCGGGCAGACCGTGTATCTGTCGGCCACTCCCGGCAAGTACGAGATGGGCATCGCCGACGGCGTGGTGGAGCAGATCATCCGCCCGACGGGTCTGGTGGACCCGCACATCATCGTGAAGCCGTCGAAGGGCCAGATCGACGACCTTCTCGAGGAGATCAGGCAGCGTGTCGGGCGTGACGAGCGTGTGCTCGTGACGACGCTCACCAAGAAGATGTCCGAAGAGCTGACGGACTTCCTCGGCGAGCACGGCGTGCGCGTGCGCTACCTCCACTCCGACGTCGACACGCTGCGACGGGTCGAGCTGCTCAGCGAGCTGCGGGCGGGCGTCTACGACGTCCTGGTGGGAATCAACCTGCTGCGTGAAGGACTCGATCTGCCCGAGGTGTCGTTGGTCGCGATCCTCGACGCCGACAAAGAGGGCTTCCTGCGATCGGGCACGTCGCTGATCCAGACGATCGGCCGCGCGGCGCGCAACGTCTCGGGCGAAGTGCACATGTACGCCGACAGGATCACCGACTCGATGGCCAAGGCGATCGAAGAGACGGATCGACGTCGCGAGAAGCAGGTCGCCTACAACCTGGAGCACGGGATCGACCCGCAGCCGCTGCGTAAGCGGATCGCCGACATCACCGAGGTGCTCGCCCGTGAAGGCGCCGACACCGCTGCGATGATGTCCGGCCGCGGTCGCGCGACCGGCAAGGGCAAGTCTCCGACGCCCAACCTCCGGCGCACCGGGATCGCCGCTGAAGGCGCTCAGCAGCTCGAAGCCGTGATCCAGGACCTCTCCGACCAGATGCTCGCGGCGGCCGCGGAGCTCAAGTTCGAGCTCGCCGGACGACTGCGTGACGAGGTGCAGGACATGAAGAAGGAGTTGCGTGCCATGGAGAAGGCCGGCCACGCCTGACGACACGGGAGCGACCAGGATGGACACATCAGGAGAAGAGCTCGCCGATCGCGTGAGAGCGCTTCTCACCCTTGACGGGAACGTCGAGGAGAAGCGGATGTTCGGCACGCGCGCGTTCCTCCTCGACGGTCACATCCTCGTCGGTGCGCGCACCGGCGGGGTGCTGCTCGTGCGCGTCGACGAAGAGCACGGCGCGTCGCTGATCACCCGGCCAGGGGTCGCGTCCGCGGTCATGGGTCCGCGGACCATGGGCACCGGTTGGCTCGATGTATCGCCGAGCGCGCTCATCGACGACGACGACCTCGCGGCCTGGCTCGACATCGCGCGTGAAGACGCGAAGCGAGACGGCTGAGAGCGAGCCTCAGGGGCAGTGGACGAGCGTCTTGGGGCCCGACCGGTCGATCTCATGCTCGCTCATCGGGGAGCCGCACAGCGGACAGGCGCGTTCGGCACGTTCGGACGGGCTCGGCGGGGGCGTCTTCTCGTAGGGGCCGACCGAGGCCGGGCCGGCGAAGCGGATCAGATTCGAGTTGAACCAGGCATACAGGCCTCCGGCTTCGCGGATCCGAGTGCGGAGCGAAGGGCGATCATCAGAACTGGCCATGTTGCTTAGTGTACTAACTATTAGGGTCAATGTATATTCGAATCCGTGACCGCATCGGATGACCTGCTCAAGCTCGACAACCAGCTCTGCTTCGCTCTGGTGACCGCAGCACGCAACGTCGTGGCGATCTACCGGCCGATTCTGGAGCCCCTCGGGCTCACGCATCCGCAGTATCTTGTGATGCTGGCGCTCTGGGAACGTGCTCCGCGCCCACTGAACGATCTCGCGGCCGACCTCGCGCTCGAGCCTGCGACGGCGTCGCCGCTGGTGAAGCGGCTGGAGGCAGACGGTCTTGTGGCGAGGCAGCGCAGCGTCGAGGACGAGCGCCGTCTCGACATCACGCTCACGGACGCCGGTCGGGCTCTGCGTGGCCGAGCCCTCGATGTTCCGCGCCAGGTGATGACCGCTGTGGGAATGGACCTGCAGCAGATCGCGACACTGCGCGATGGTTTGTCGGCATTCGCGGGGCGCCGTTCAGCCCAGGAGTGACCGCGTCATAGGGTGTGGGCATGCCGATCGAACACCAGACGCGTCCTGCGCGCCGGAGTGTCGATCGGATGGTCCTTCCCGTCGTCGTCGTCGTTCTGTTCGGCGCGGCGATGATCGCGTCGGCGATCCAGGGTCAGCCGACGTTCCGCCCCACCGAGCCGATTCCCGAGGGGACGGCAGAGCCGCTGCCCACCGTGTCGCCGGGTGGAACCGGGCTCCCCGAGCCGGTGGAGGTCGAACCCACGAACGCCGCGCTCGCGCAGACTCTCACGGTGATCCTGATGCTCCTGGTCGCGGCCGGGATCGTCGCGCTCCTCGTGATCGCCGCCAGAGCCCTGCTTCGAGCATGGCGAGATCGCCCGCTCCGGCGTCGTGACGCAGCCGTCGTCGCATCCGAGGTCGATCAGCTCGCATCGACCCCGACAGCGGACGTCGCGGTCGGGGTGATGCAACGCGGGATCGCCGGCGCGCTGGCGACGATCGATGAGCGTGCCACGGCCTCGGATGCCATCGTCGCCGCGTGGATCGGTCTCGAAGAGAGCGCGGCGGACGCGGGGGTGAAGCGTGCGGCGAGCGAGACTCCGGGGGAGTTCGTGGTGCGGATCATCACTCTGCGGCCGGGCGCCGCCGACGACGCTGCGGCGTTGCTGCGCCTCTATGAGAGCGTCCGCTTCGGCACGCGGGTGGCCGACGAACATGATCGGGCCTCGGCGCGACAGGCCCTTCGGCGCATCGAGGGGGTGTGGCGATGAGCGCACGGAGAACACTTCTCGCGATCGGTGCGGCGGTCGTCGCTGCTCTCGCCCTCCTCGGCTTCGGCTTCACCTGGCCGTTCGTGATCGGCTGGAGTCTGCTGATCTGCGCGGTCGGTCTGCTCGGACAACTCGTGATGCCGCTCGAGCCCGGCTTCGACGCCCCGCGTATCGACACGGAACGCCATCGTCGGCCGACCGAGATCTCTCGGATGGCGTGGGCCCTGAACACGCACACCGGTATCGCCGGACAGCAGATCACCCGACGCGTCAGCGCGATCCTCCGCCATAGGCTGGTGCGCCAGGGAATCGACCCGGACAACCCGGAGGACAGGGCACGACTCACCGCGGTGATCGGACCCGGGCTCTGGGAACAGCTGACGGGTCCCGCCCCGACGATCGTCGACATCGAACGGGCCCTGGATGCCGTCGATCGACTGAACCCTTCCTCACCCGGCGAGCCGTCGCTCGCGTCGCACGCCCCAGCCACCGGCCAGGCGCGGCCCTCGCTGTTCCGTCGATCAAGGAGATGACATGACGAGCCCCGCAGAGATCGCCGACACCGGAGCCAGGATCCTCGCCGCAGTGAGGACGGTCGTGGTGGGCATGGACGACCCCGTCGAGATCGCGCTCGCGACGATCCTCGCGGGTGGTCATGTGCTGTTCGAGGACGTGCCAGGGCTGGGAAAGACCCTCGCCGCTCGCAGTCTCGCGTCGGCCCTGGGGCTGTCGTTCCGTCGGTTGCAGTGCACCCCCGACATGCTCCCGGGCGACGTGACCGGATCGTACGTGTACGCACCGGACTCGGGCGACTTCGTCTTCCGTCCCGGGCCGATCTTCACCGGTCTGCTGCTCGCCGACGAGGTCAACAGAACCACCCCGAAGACGCAGTCGGCGATGCTCGAGGCGATGGCGGAGCGACAGGTGACGGTCGAGGGCAACAGCTTCGCGCTGCCGGCGCCGTTCCATGTGATCGCGACGTCGAATCCGATCGAGTACGAGGGCACCTACGCGCTTCCCGAGGCGCAGCTCGACAGATTCATGGTGCGGCTGTCCGTGGGCTATCCGGACGCGGACAACGAGGCTCGGATCCTGGAGAACCGGGTGAGCAGGCGAGAGGAGGCGACCCACGTCGCCCCGGTGATCGATGCCGACCAGCTCGTCGCCCTGCAGAACGCGGTCGAAGCCATCCACGTCGATCAGGACATCACCCGCTACTGCGTCGAGATCACCCGCGCCACGCGGAATGCGCCGAACGTCGAGGTCGGGGCCTCGCCGCGAGGTTCGCTCGGTCTGCTGCTGCTCGGACGAGCGCTGGCGGCGCTGGACGGTCGCGACTACGTGCGCCCGGACGACATCAAGCGCATCGCCGTGCCTGTGCTGGCCCATCGACTCACCCTCACTCCACAGGCATGGGCTCAGGGTGCGTCGGCGTCCGATGTGGTTCGATCGGTCGTCGGTCAGGTGGCGGTGCCGCCGACTGTCGGGGCGCTCGGATGACGGATGATCCCGACGCGGGGCGTCGTGGGCCGGTGCTGTCGGTGGCGATCGGCGGCGCGGTGATCCTCGCCGTCGTCGGCCTTCTGTCAGCCCGACCGGACGTCGCGGCCATGGGCCTGCCTCTGGCCCTCTGGAGCGGGTTCGCGATCGCACGAGGCACCGCCGGGGGCGAGGCGAAGGTCAGGATCGATGCGCTGCCGGGACAGGATGGAGAACTGCTCACCGCGATCGCCGTCGAGAGCGACGCGGAAGCCGTCGAGATGGTGATCGTGCAGTCGGAGCGCCGCACCAGGCGAGTGATCGTGCCTGGGGGCGGATCATCCGTCACCGCCCGCAGCACCGTCCTGCATTCCGGGCCGGCGATTCCTGTGCAAGCCGCGGCGAGAGGGTTCTCTCTCGAGGGCGCGGCGCTCTCGAAGACAGCGGGGCCCGTCGCGGCCGGACGTCAGGTGGCACCGCCCCGCCGACCGATCGATGCGCTGCCGTTGCCGCGACGACTGATCGGGTCGCACGGTGCTCACGAGGGGCGCCGTCAGGGCCAGGGCGGTGACTTCAGGGACATCCACGCCTTCGCTCCGGGGGACGAGCTCCGCCGCGTGGACTGGCGGGCCACGGCGCGGATGGCACGCAGGCCGGGGGATCTGCTGGTTCGACGGACGAACACCCTGAGCGACTCCTCCGTCGTGATCGCGATGGACACGTCGGAAGACCTCGGAGAGGTCGTCTCGTCATGGGGGAGCGGCGATCTCGAACGCAGTGGCGTGACGTCGCTCGACCTCGCACGGGAGGCCGCCCGCGCGATCGCCGACTCGGCCATCGGCGCGGGCGACCGCGTCGCGCTGCACGTGCTCGTGCACGGGGGCCGGTCGCTGCGCAGCGGCAGCGGATCGAGGCACCTCGCGCGCGTGGTGGCGGCCATCGCCGCGACCGGTCAGGCACGAGAGGATGCGTCCTTCCGCCGCACGCCTCCCGTGCCGCACGGCTCGGTCATCTTCGTACTGTCGACGTTCTTCGAGGGCGCGGCGGCACAGACGGCGCTGATGTGGAGGGCGAGCGGTCATCGAGTCGTCGCCGTCGACGTGCTTCCGCCGCTCGATCGCACGCGTCTCACCCGGGCACAGCTCATCGGCCTTCGCACCGTGCTCGCCGAGCGGGAGAACGTGTTCGCCGATCTGCACGGCGCCGGAGTCGATGTGGTCACCTGGGCCGATGATCCGTCATCGGCGCTGCTCGCGATCGCGAGGGCGCGCCGATGAGGGCGAACGACTCGCTGCAGACCGGGCCGGCCGTCTCCTGGCTCGTCGTTCGGGGCGCGCTCGTCGCCGTCGTCGCCGCCGGGGCCGTCGCCCTGTGCCCGCTGATCGGGTGGCAGGTGGCCGCTGTCGTGCTGGCGATCGTCGCCGCCGCCCTCCCGCAGACGTTCGCGGCGTGGGGATCGGTCGGCTGCCTCGTGATCGGGATGCTGATCTCGGAGCCCGATCTCGGGCGCGCGATGATCGCGGTGCTCGTCGTGCAGCTCATCCACGTGCTGATGTCGCTCTCGCTCGTGATCCCCGCGGGTTCCCGAGTGGTGATCGCCGCGCTCCGGCCCAGCGCACTGCGGCTGCTCGTCGTCCAGGCGATCGCCCAGCCGGTGACCGTCGCGGTGATGGTCGTCGGCGGAGCGGCCGCGCAGGGATCGGCGCAGACGGTGCCGTGGGCCGCCGTCGCGGGAGCCGGAGCCGTCGTGGCGCTCGCGGTGACCCTGGTCGTGAGGGCGAACCGCCGAGCACCGTGAGGCGATGCCTTCCCTGTGAGCCCTCACGGAGCCAATGTCTGTGGCCCCTCGTAGACTTGATCAGTGCCTATCGTCCCGGTTGCAACCCCAGGAAAACTCAGCGTTCGCGGTGCCCGCGTACACAATCTGAAGAACGTCGACATCGACATCCCACGCGACTCCCTCGTCGTGTTCACCGGCCTGTCCGGTTCGGGAAAGTCCAGTCTCGCGTTCGACACGATCTTCGCCGAAGGGCAGCGTCGCTACGTCGAGTCGCTGAGCGCGTACGCGCGCCAGTTCCTCGGCCAGGTCGACCGGCCAGACGTCGACTTCATCGAGGGGCTCAGCCCCGCGGTGTCGATCGATCAGAAGTCGACCAACCGCAACCCGCGGTCGACGGTCGGCACGATCACCGAGATCTACGACTACATGCGTCTGCTCTGGGCGCGCATCGGCATTCCGCACTGCCCCGAGTGCGGTGAGCGCATCCAGCGACAGACCGTGCAGCAGATCGCCGACCAGCTGATGGAGCTGCCCGAGCGGACGCGCTACCAGATCGTCGCGCCCATCGTCTCTCAGAAGAAGGGCGAGTTCGTCGATCTGTTCCGCGAGCTGGGCGCCAAGGGATACTCCCGCGCGATCGTCGACGGAGACCTGATCCAGCTCGCCGAGCCGCCCACGCTGAAGAAGAGCTACAAGCACGACATCGCCGTGGTCGTCGATCGTCTGGTCGCGGCCGACGACATCCTCGGTCGTGTCACCGACTCGGTCGAGACCGCACTCGGACTCGCCGGCGGCGTCGTGCAGGTGAACTTCGTCGACGAAGAGGGCGACGACGCCTGGCAGTCGTTCTCCGAGAAGCTCGCGTGCCCGAACGGGCACGCGCTGTCCCTCACCGAGATCGAGCCGCGCACCTTCTCCTTCAACGCGCCGTTCGGCGCATGCCCCGCCTGCTCGGGGCTCGGCACCCGCATGTCGGTGGACATCGACCTGATGCTCGGTGACGAGGAGCTCTCCATCCGCGAGGGCGCGATCATCCCCTGGACCACCCAGGGCAAGGGCCTCTTCCAGTACTACGAGCGCCTGCTCGAGGGCCTGGCCGACGACCTCAACTTCTCGCTCGACACCCCGTGGCAGGACCTCAGGGTCGACGTGCAGGACGCGATCCTCCGCGGAGACAACTACAAGGTCACGGTCAAGTTCAAGAACCGGTACGGGCGCGAGATGCGTTACGCGTCCGGCTTCGAGGGTGTCGTCCCCTACATCGAGCGGCAGTACGCGCAGGCCGAGTCCGACACGCAGCGCTCGCGCTGGGGCGAGTACCTCCGCGAGGTGCCGTGCCCCGTGTGCGACGGCAACCGTCTCAAGCCCGAGGTGCTCGCGGTGCAGGTGCACGGTCACTCGATCGCCGAGGTGTCGCACCTGAGCCTCGCCGATGCGCGCTCGTTCATGGAGACCCTCACTCTCACCGACCGCGAGGCGCAGATCGCGGCGCAGGTGCTGCGTGAGATCCGCTTGCGACTCGACTTCCTGCTGCAGGTCGGGCTCTCGTATCTCAACCTCAGCCGCTCGGCCGGATCGCTCTCGGGCGGCGAAGCACAGCGCATCCGCCTCGCGACACAGATCGGGTCGGGCCTCACCGGTGTGCTCTACGTGCTCGACGAGCCGTCGATCGGTCTGCACCAGCGCGACAACCGTCGACTGATCGACACCCTTCTGAAGCTCCGTGACCTCGGCAACACGCTCATCGTCGTCGAGCACGACGAAGAGACCATCGAGTCGGCTGACTGGGTCGTCGACATCGGGCCGGGCGCGGGAGTGAACGGCGGTGAGGTGGTGCATTCCGGTTCGTACGAGGCACTCCTGAACGAGCCGGACTCGATGACGGGACAGTATCTCTCCGGTCGTCGCGAGATCCCGACCCCTGCGAAGCGCCGCAAGCTCGACAAGAAGCGGATGCTCAGCGTCGTCGGTGCTCGCGAGAACAACCTGAAGAACGTCAGCGTGAACTTCCCGCTGGGTGTTCTGACGGCGGTCACCGGAGTGTCGGGATCGGGCAAGTCGTCGCTCGTCAACGACATCCTCTACCAGGTGCTCGCCTCGCGGCTCAACGGCGCCCGCACGGTTCCCGGAAAGCACACCCGAGTCTCGGGACTCGACAACCTCGACAAGGTCGTGCACGTCGACCAGGCGCCGATCGGCCGCACGCCGCGCTCGAACCCGGCCACCTACACCGGCGTCTTCGATCGCATCCGCTCGCTCTTCAGCGAGACGCCGGAGGCGAAGGTCCGCGGCTACCAGCCGGGGCGCTTCAGCTTCAACGTCAAGGGCGGCCGCTGCGAGGCGTGCTCGGGCGACGGCACGATCAAGATCGAGATGAACTTCCTGCCGGACGTCTACGTCGACTGCGAGGTCTGCCACGGCAAGCGCTACAACCGCGACACGCTGTCGGTGCACTACAAGGGCAAGAACATCGCCGAGGTCCTCGAGATGCCGATCGCCGAGGCGGCGGAGTTCTTCGAGCCCATCCAGGCGATCCACCGTTACATGAAGACCCTCGTCGACGTGGGCCTCGGCTACGTGCGTCTCGGTCAGTCGGCGACGACACTGTCGGGCGGCGAGGCGCAGCGCGTCAAGCTCGCCACCGAGCTCCAGCGTCGCAGCAACGGCCGCAGCATCTATGTGCTCGACGAGCCGACCACGGGGTTGCACTTCGAAGACGTGCGCAAGCTCCTCGAGGTGCTGAACGGGCTCGTCGACAAGGGCAACACGGTGATCGTCATCGAGCACAACCTCGATGTGATCAAGTCCGCCGACTGGGTGATCGACCTCGGACCGGAGGGCGGTTCCGGTGGTGGTGAGATCCTGGCGACGGGCACCCCCGAGCAGATCGCGCGAGTCGAGGACAGTCACACGGGCCAGTTCCTCGCCGAGATCCTGGGTGAGGGGCGTTCTGCGCGGAAGGCCAGCTGATGGCCGACGTCCTGCCGTACAAGCCGCGGGCTGGTGAGATCCCCACCAACCCCGGCGTGTACCGATTCCGCGACGCCGATGGACGCGTGCTCTATGTCGGCAAGGCGAAGAACCTGCGTCAACGTCTGTCGAACTACTTCGCGCCGTTGCGCACGCTCCACGAGCGCACCAGACGGATGGTCACCACGGCGTCCTCCGTCGAATGGACGGTCGTCTCGACCGACGTGGACTCGTTGCAGCTCGAGTACATGTGGATCAAGGAGTTCGATCCGCCCTTCAACGTCCGCTACAAGGACGACAAGTCCTACCCGTTCATGGCCGTGACGCTGGGCGATGAGGCGCCGCGAGTGATCGTCACCCGCAACCGCAAGATCCCCGGTGCGCGCTACTTCGGTCCCTATCCGAAGGTCTGGGCGGTTCACGAGACGATCGACCTGATGGTCAAGGCGTTCCCGATCCGCACCTGCAGCGACTCCAGCTACAAGCGCGCGATGCAGACAGGGCGTCCGTGCTTTCCGGGGCAGATCGGCAAGTGCGGCGGGCCGTGCTCGATGACGGTCACCATCGAGGAGCACCGTGCGATGGTCGACGACTTCGTCGCATTCATGGCCGGAGGCGACGAGCGCTTCACCCGAGAGCTGACGAAGAGGATGCTGGCCGCCTCCGCTGCGATGGACTACGAGGCCGCCGCCAGATTCCGCGACAAGCTCACGGCGATCGAGGCGGTGCTGGGCAAGAGCGCGCTGGTCCTCGCGACCGACGAGGATGCCGACCTGTTCGGAATCGCGGAGGACGAGCTCGCCGCAGCGGTGCAGCACTTCGTGATCCGCGGCGGACGCGTCCGAGGCGTCCGCGCGATGACGATCGAGAAGGAGATCGACATCTCGACGGCCGACCTGGTCGACCAGGTGCTGCAGCGCGCGTACGGGGATGCCCAGGACGTGCCGCGGCGAATCATCGTGCCGACGCTGCCGGACGACGCGGCGGAGCTCGAGGTGTGGCTGCGCGAGCGGCGAGGCAAGAAGGTCGAGATCGCCGTCGCCCAGCGCGGTCAGCGCGCCGACCTCATGCGCACCGCGACACTCAACGCGCAGCAGGCGTTGATCCGCTACAAGACCCGTCGCACGAGCGACTACATCGCGCGCACGCAGGCTCTCACAGATCTTCAGGAGGCGCTGGGGATGTCGGAGGCGCCGTTGCGCATCGAGTGCTTCGACATCTCGCACCTCGGCGGCACGAACGTGGTGGCGTCGATGGTGGTCTTCGAAGACGGGCTGCCGCGAAAAGATCAGTATCGTTCGTTCAACATCGCCGAGACCACGGACGACACCGACTCGATGTACCAGGTGCTGCGACGTCGTCTCGCCTACCTCGATCGTCCCGAGGAAGCCGAAGTGCCCGCCGCAGCCGTGGGGGTCCCTGGAGAGTCGGAGGACGACCTCGACGAGGTCGTCGTCGAGGTCAAGCGCAAGCCCCGCTTCGCCTATCCGCCGCAGCTGCTGCTCGTCGATGGCGGGCAGCCGCAGGTCGAGGCGGCCGCGCGGGCACTCCGAGACGCCGGTCACACCGAGATCGCCGTGTGCGGCATCGCCAAGAGGCTCGAGGAGATCTGGCTCCCCGGGGATGACTTCCCGGTGATCCTGCCTCGCACCAGTGAGTCGCTCTACCTGCTCCAGCGACTGAGGGACGAAGCACACCGATTCGCGATCACGCACCAGCGCAAACGACGCAGGAACGACATCACGTCGATCCTCGCCGAGGTTCCCGGCCTCGGTGCGGCGCGGATAAAGGTCCTACTCAAGCACTTCGGATCCGTCACCGCACTGCGGTCTGCACCGCCCGAGGCGATCCAGGAGGTGCAGGGGATCGGGCCTGTGCTCGCCGAGAACATCCATACGCATCTCTCTTCTCGCTAGGCTGGGGGAGCGGGGGAGAAGGAGTAACCATGACTGACGGGGACAAAGGCGAGTTCCTCATCGTCACGGGCATGTCGGGCGCTGGACGCACGACGGTCGCGAACGCACTCGAGGACCTCGGCTGGTATGTCGTGGACAACCTGCCGCCGCAGATTCTCCGTCCATTGCTGGACCTCACCGACATGGGTGGCAACGCCTTGCCCAAGGTCGCCGCCGTGGTGGATGTCCGAGGACGCAACCTCTTCGACGATTTTCCCGGCGTGGCGCGGGCGTTGCGATCGCGCGGTTCGGTGCGCGTGCTGTTCCTGGATGCGTCCGACGACGTCCTCGTGCGTCGATTCGAGGCCGTCCGCAGGCCGCATCCGCTCCAGGGCGACGGCACCCTGCTCGACGGCATTCGCATCGAGCGCCTCCGCCTCGCGCCGATCCGCGAGTCGGCCGACCTCGTGGTCGACACCTCAGCGCTCAACATCCATCAGCTCGCCACGCAGGTGTCCGACCTGTTCTCCGAAGAGGGTGCAGCGCGGCACCGTGTGACGCTCATGAGCTTCGGGTTCAAGTACGGTCTTCCGACCGATGTCGACATCGTCGCGGACATGCGCTTCCTGCCCAATCCCTTCTGGAACGAAGAGCTCCGCGGCCTGACGGGACAGGACGAAGCGGTGAAGAACTACGTGCTCTCCCGTGAAGGCGCCGCAGAGTTCCTCGATTCCTACACGTCGGCGCTCACCCCGGTGCTCGAGGGGTATCAGCGCGAGAACAAGAGCCACTCGACGATCGCTATCGGCTGCACGGGCGGCAAGCACCGCTCGGTCGCCATGGTGGAGGAGCTTGCTCGTCGGCTCGCGTCCGTGCCCGGAGTGGCCGTCAACGTGCGTCATCGGGACCTCGGCAGGGAATAGCAGGAGCCTCCGTCAGAGTAGGCTGGAGGTTTGCGCCGCGATCCGGCGCGTGAGCGTAGAGGAGTGTCGTGGCACTAACCACCGACGTCAAGGCTGAGCTTGTCAGCATCCGTAATGCACCCCCGACGGTGCGTGTCGCGGAGGTCACCTCTATCCTCCGGTTCGCCGGCGGACTGCACTCCATCGCCGGGCGGGTCGCCGTCGAGGCGGAGGTGGATGCCGAGATCCTCGCGCAGCGTGTCGCGCGCGACCTCGCGGAGATCTACGGTGTTCGGCCCGAGATCGCCCAGGTGCAGTCGAGCACGGCCAACGACGGAGCGCGGTGGGCAGTGAGGGTGATCGCGTCGGGGGAGACCCTCGCACGCCAGACCGGTCTGCTCGACCAGCGCCGTCGCCCGGTCCGCGGACTTCCCAACCGTCTCACCACGGGCTCCCGCGCAGAGGTCGCCGGTCTGTGGCGCGGAGCGTTCCTCGCCGCAGGAACCCTGAGTGAACCAGGCCGCTCTGCCATGCTCGAGGTCGCCTGCCCGTCGTCTGAGGCTGCCATGGCGCTCGTCGGCGCCGCGCACCGCCTCGGAGTGGCTGCGAAGGCACGCGAGGTGCGCGGCATGCCCCGCGTCGTCGTCCGCGAGGGCGAGGCCATCCGCACGATCCTCAGCGAGATGGGTGCGCAGAAGACCGCTGTCGCCTGGGAGGAGATGCGCCAGCGCCGGGAGGTGCGCGCGGGTGTGAACCGTCTCGTGAACTTCGATGACGCCAACCTGCGTCGTTCCGCGCAGGCCGCTGTCGCCGCCTGCGCCCGTGTGGAGCGCGCTCTCGAGATCCTCGCCGACGAGGTGCCCGACCACCTCAAGGTCGCCGGTGAGCTGCGCCTCGCGCACCGAGACGCGAGCCTCGACGAGCTGGGCCACCACGCCGACCCGCCGATGACGAAGGATGCCGTCGCCGGCCGCATCCGCCGTCTTCTGGCCATGGCCGACAAGCGTGCGCAGCAGGAGGGCATCCCGGGCACCGAGGCCGCCGTGCCCGCCGGACTCGACGTCTGAGCCCGTCCATCGACATCAGCGAGGCGATCCCTGTCAAGGGGTCGCCTCGCTTCGTCATATGGGGGAAGGATCAGGGTCGGCGACACGTTGTCGTCACTAGGATGAGTTAAGTCCGCTCTACGCCGCACCTCGGCGGCGCAGAGGATCGGCAAGCGCCGCGGCGCGGCGCGGATTGGATGAAAGCGACATGGCGACCTACACGCTCCCCGACCTTCCCTACGACTTCGCAGCCCTCGAGCCGCACATCAGCGGCAAGATCATGGAGCTGCACCATGACAAGCACCACGCGACCTACGTCGCCGGCGCGAACACCGCCCTCGAGCAGCTCGCCGAGGCCCGTGACAGCGGCAACCTCGCCAACGTGAACAAGCTCGAGAAGGACCTCGCGTTCAACCTCGGCGGTCACGTCAACCACTCGATCTTCTGGACCAACCTCTCGCCGACCGGCGGCGGACAGCCCGAGGGCGAGCTCAAGGCAGCCATCGACGAGTTCTTCGGCTCGTTCGAGAAGTTCCAGGCGCACTTCACCGCGAACGCCCTCGGAATCCAGGGCTCCGGCTGGTCGGTGCTCAGCTGGGACTCGATCGGCCAGCGTCTGATCATCCAGCAGCTGTTCGACCAGCAGTCGAACACGGCGCAGGGCACCGTGCCGCTGTTCCAGCTCGACATGTGGGAGCACGCCTTCTACCTCGACTACCTCAACGTCAAGGCCGACTACGTCAAGGCCGCGTGGAACATCGCCAACTGGGAGAACGTCGCTCAGCGCTTCGAGGTCGCCCGCGAGAAGACGAACGGCCTGCTGGTACTGTCGTAATCGGGTCGCGTCCCGACGGGCCCAGTCTCGTCGGGACGCCATCTCAGCCAAAAACCCCCGCGCATCGCGTAAGCACTTTTGCTGCGCACAGCGCACGAGAAACAGGGAGACCTGAGTGTCTGTCAAGATCGGTATCAACGGCTTCGGCCGCATCGGACGCAACTACTTCCGCGCGGCTCTCGCGCAGGGAGCGGACATCGAGATCGTCGCGGTCAACGACCTCACCGACAACAAGACCCTTGCCCACCTTCTGAAGTACGACTCTGTGGGCGGCGTCCTCGACGCTGACATCAGCTTCGACGACGAGAGCATCACGGTCAACGGCAAGGCGATCAAGGCGTTCGCAGAGCGCGATCCCGCCAACCTTCCGTGGGGTGAGCTGGGCGTCGACATCGTCATCGAGTCGACCGGCTTCTTCACCAAGGCCGAGGCTGCCAAGAAGCACATCGATGCGGGCGCCAAGAAGGTGCTCATCTCAGCTCCCGGCACCGGTGTCGACGGCACCTTCGTCATGGGCGTGAACGAGGACACGTACAACCCGGAGACGGATCACATCATCTCCAACGCCTCCTGCACGACCAACTGCCTCGCGCCGCTGGCCCAGGTCTTCAACGACGCGTTCGGCATCGACCGCGGCTTCATGATGACCGCTCACGCCTACACCGCAGATCAGAACCTGCAGGACGGCCCGCACAGCGACCTGCGTCGTGCACGCGCCGCTGCGATCAACATCACCCCGGCCTCCACCGGTGCAGCCAAGGCGATCGGCGAGGTTCTGCCCGAGCTCCAGGGCAAGCTGAGCGGCTCGTCGTACCGCGTTCCGGTTCCCACCGGCTCGATCGTCGACCTGACGCTGATCACCGACCGCGAGAACCTCACGGTCGAGGAGGTCAACGAGGCCTACAAGAAGGCTGCTGCCGACGGTCGCCTCGCCGGCTTCCTGCAGTACAACGAAGACCAGATCGTCTCGAGCGACATCGTGCACAACCCGCACTCGTCGATCTTCGACGCGACCCTGACCAACGTCAGCGGCAACCTGGTCAAGGTCTCCAGCTGGTACGACAACGAGTGGGGCTACTCCAATCGTCTCGTCGACCTGACCGAGTACGTGGCCGAGCGTCTCTGAGACACCTCCCATGACTCTGCGCACCCTGGATTCACTGGGTTCGCTCGAGGGCAAGCGCGTCATCGTCCGTTGTGATCTCAACGTCCCCCTCCGGGACGGGATCATCACGGACGATGGCCGTGTCCGCGCCTCGTTGCCTACCCTCAACGCACTGATCAACGCGGGCGCCCGCGTCATCGTGTGCTCGCACCTCGGACGCCCCGACGGTGCGCCCGACCCGCAGTACAGCCTCGCGCCGGTCGCCCAGCGACTGTCCGAGCTGCTCGGCAAGCCGGTGGCGTTCGCACGCGACACCGTCGGCGAGTCGGCCCAGGAGGCCGTGGCCTCGCTCGAGGACGGCGACATCGTCGTCATCGAGAACCTGCGGTTCAACCCGGGGGAGACCTCGAAGGACGATGCCGAGCGCGGCGCCTTCGCGGCTCAGCTCGCAGAGCTCGGTGACGTGCTCGTCTCCGATGGATTCGGTGTCGTGCATCGCAAGCAGGCGAGCGTCTACGACCTCGCCGAGCTGCTGCCCTCCGCTGCCGGTCTGCTGATCGCGACAGAGCTCGACGTGCTCGACCGTCTCACCGAGAACCCCGAGCGCCCGTACGCGGTCGTGCTCGGCGGGTCGAAGGTGAGCGACAAGCTCGGCGTCATCTCGCACCTGCTGCCTCGCGTGGATCGCATCCTCGTCGGCGGCGGCATGCTGTTCACCTTCCTGAAGGCGCAGGGCCACGCCGTGGCCTCCAGCCTCCTCGAAGAGGATCAGCTCGAGACGGTGCGCGGCTACATCGCCGAGGCCGAGAAGCGCGGCGTGGAGCTCGTGCTCCCGACCGACGTGGTCGTCGCCTCCTCGTTCTCGGCGGATGCCGACCACGAGGTGACGGCTGCGGACGCGATCGAGGACACGGCGTTCGGCGCTGCCGGAATCGGCCTGGACATCGGTCCCGAGACTGCGGCGCGATTCGCGGAGGTCATCCGCGAATCGAAGACGGTGTTCTGGAACGGTCCGATGGGCGTGTTCGAGTTCCCGGCGTTCGCCGGCGGCACCAAGACCGTCGCGCAGGCGCTCACCGAGGTAGACGGCCTCAGCGTCGTCGGCGGCGGTGACTCGGCCGCGGCCGTGCGTCAGCTCGGCTTCGCCGACGACCAGTTCGGTCACATCTCGACCGGCGGCGGCGCCAGCCTCGAGTTCCTCGAGGGCAAGAAACTACCCGGCCTGGAGGTGCTCGGATGGGCCTAGAAAACAATTCCCGATCGTCGGCTACGCCGAACAGGGCCCGTACCCCGCTGATCGCGGGAAACTGGAAGATGAACCTCGACCACCTGCAGGCGGTCGCGTTCGTGCAGAAGCTGCACTGGACTCTCAAGGATGCCAAGCACGAGGACGGATCGGTCGAGGTCGCGGTTTTCCCGCCCTTCACCGACATCCGCAGCGTGCAGACGCTGATCGACGCAGACAAGATCCCGTTCGCGCTGGGTGCGCAGGACCTCTCGGCACACGACTCCGGTGCGTACACCGGTGAGGTGTCGGGAGCGTTCCTGGCGAAGCTCGACGCGAAGTACGTCATCATCGGTCACTCCGAGCGCCGGGAATACCACGCGGAGTCGGACGACGTCGTGGCGGCCAAGACGAAGGCAGCGCTCAAGCACGGCCTCTCGCCGGTCATCTGCGTCGGCGAGACGGCCGAAGACCTGGAGAAGTTCGGCGCGAGCGCGGTTCCGGCCGGTCAGCTCGAGGTCGCTCTCCAGGGGCTCTCGAAGGATGCCGACATCGTTGTGGCGTACGAGCCCGTCTGGGCCATCGGCTCCGGACAGGCGGCCACGCCGCAGCAGGCACAGGATGTCTGTGCCGCGCTGCGCGCGGTGATCGCCAAGGTCCTCGGTGACGACGCTGCCGCGCGCACCCGGATCCTGTACGGCGGATCGGTCAAGGCGGCCAACATCGCCAGCTTCATGCGTGAGCCCGATGTCGACGGCGCACTGGTCGGAGGCGCGAGCCTCGTGGTCGACGAGTTCGCTGCGATCATCCGCTTCGAGAAGCACGTAGGCGTGTGAGTGTGGCGGGGCTCCGGCCCCGCCGCACCGTATACTTGACCGTTACCGGGGCAATCCTGCCCCAGCGAAAGGCTCTTCCTCGTGGAAATTCTCGAGTTCGTCCTGCAGGTGGTGCTGGGCATAACCAGCGTCCTGCTGACTCTCCTCATCCTCCTCCACAAGGGTCGCGGTGGCGGCCTCTCCGACATGTTCGGTGGCGGAATGACGTCGGCTGTCGGCTCGTCGGGTCTCGCTGAGCGCAATCTCAACCGCTTCACCGTGGTCCTCGCCCTGGCGTGGTTCGTGGCGATCGTGGCGCTCGGTCTCATCACGAAGTTCGAGGTGATCTGATGGCTACCGGCGGCAATGCGATCCGAGGAACCCGTGTCGGTTCCGGCCCCATGGGCGAGCAGGACCACGGCTACCACGCCGACCGCATCGCGGTCTCGTACTGGGACGGCCTCGGCAACGAGACGGTCCGCTACTTCGCCGCGGGACTCCCGGAAGAGGAGATCCCCGAGACGATCGACCACCCCCAGTCAGGTCTGCCGGCCGGACGAGACAAGGCGAACCCGCCCGCACTCGCGAAACCGGAGCCGTACAAGACCCACCTCGCGTATGTGAAGGAGCGTCGCACCGACGCAGAAGCCGTCCAGCTTCTCGAAGACGCGCTCACCCAGCTCCGTGAGCGTCGAGGTCAGTGACCTCGATCTGAACTCATGACAGAAGCCGCCGCGATCCGATCGCGGCGGCTTCTCTCGTATCGAGCGGGCGTGCTCACCGGCATCCATACGCGGCGTCGATGTAGGACTGGGGCGGGTACCCGTAGGCCCAGACGCCGTTGGCGTCGTCGGTGAAGCCCATGCTGATCGCCCAGGCGGTGGCCCACTTCTCGATGCTGTCCTGGGTCGACGAGTCGTACATGTCCTCGCACTTCACGCTGATCGCATGGCCGACCTCGTGGGCGACGAGCGCTTTGCTGCGGTCGGCAGGCCACTGCTCCGCGACCGAGTTCGACAGTTCGATGGCCGCGCGATCGGGGTCGTCCCACCACCAGGTGGTGAGGCCTCCCATGCTGCCGTTGTAGCCGGCGTTGTTGACGATCTGATTCCAGTCGAACTCGAGCAGCACCCCGGGCGCGAGTGAGCGAGCGAAAGCCTCGATCTCCGTCCGTGCGGTCTGCAGGGGCCCGGCCTTCTCGGCGAGCTCGGCCTGTTCGGTCGCAACGACCTGCGCCGCTGCATCCTGCAGTGACACGAGTGTCTCGACGGCTGACGCGTCGAGGCGTTCTGTGCCGGATGCTCGCGATGCCGCGTCGCGCAGTGCGATCACTGCATCGTTCTTCGCCGAGAGATGTGCGGACTCGAATGCCGGTGCGGAATCGGCCGCAGAATGGAGGACGGCCGCGCCGGCCTCGGTCACGGACGTGCCGGCGGTGGTCAGCGGGGGCATCATGCTGTCGAGGTCGGCTGCCAGATCGTCGAGATCGCGCGTCTGCGCGGCCAGTTCGCCGGACGCCGCGAAGAGCTGCCAGAAGATGCCGGGTTTCTCATCTGCGGTCGGCAGGTCGTGGTCGAGAAGATCCTCCGCGGGAGTCACGACCTCGCGGGCATCGGTGGCGGCGGTCGACAGTGTTTCGCGGGCCGCTGTAGCGACGAGCACGCCGGAGTCGGTCTGCACGAGCAGGTCGGCGACGCCGAGGGTCGACGCGAGCGCGTCGAGCTCCTGCTGGAGTGCCTCTCCGGTGCTCGCGGTCGTGGCCAGGCTGGCGTCGAACTCGGTGCGAGCCTCGTCGTAGCCGAGGCTGGCGGTGATCTGGAGAAGCCCCACCGTCACGGCGGCGACCGTCGCCGCGATCGCGCCCAGGATCAGCGTGGGGCGTCGCCTCCGCCTTCTCGGTGCCGCTTCCGGCACGCTGGCGAAGCGCGCAGGGAGCGCGTGGTCTCCGATCGCGGAGGAGGCCACATCGACGGGAGCAGGCATTCTGTGGAGACCTCCGTGGGGAACCGGCGTACCACGACTCTAATGAGTGCGCCGCCTGAGAGGAGAAATCCCGGGGAAGAACGAAGGCCCCCGCTGATCGCGGGGGCCTTCGTGGAATGAGGGGCTGACGAGAATCGAACTCGCATCATCTGTTTGGAAGACAGAGGCTTTACCACTAAGCTACAGCCCCGATGTCGGCGAGGTCCGGGAGGACTGTGCCGACTCATCGATCATAGCGGACTCATGCGGGTGCTCGTGTCCGTTAGACTCGGTGGGGCTGAATCTGCAAGCGGATTCCCCGGGGCGTAGCTCAGTTTGGTAGAGCGCCCGCTTTGGGAGCGGGAGGTCGCAGGTTCAACTCCTGTCGCCCCGACATGGCTTCAACGGCCTGACAGCCGCGATTCAGCGCGGAAATCACAAGGAGAGCACACCAGAATGGCGAACAGCACCGTCGAGAAGCTGACCCCGACCCGGGTCAAGCTCAGCATCACGGTCACCCCCGACGACCTCAAGCCCAGCATCGCGCACGCCTATGAGCACATCGCTCAGGACGTGCAGATCCCCGGCTTCCGCAAGGGCAAGGTCCCCGCTCCGATCATCGATCAGCGCATCGGGCGCGGTGCGGTCATCGAGCACGCGGTCAACGAGGGCCTCGACAAGTTCTTCCGCGACGCGACCGTCGAGCACAAGCTCCGCGTCGTCGGGCGTCCGGCCGCCGACATCACGCAGTGGCCGAACGAGAAGGACTTCTCGGGCGACCTGCTCGTCGACATCGAGGTGGACGTCCGTCCCGAGATCGAGCTTCCGTCGTACGACGGCATCACGGTCACCGTCGACGCCGTCGAGGCTGACGACGCGGCGCTCGACGCCGAGCTCGAGAACCTTCGCGCCCGTTTCGGCACGCTCGTTCCCGTCGACCGCCCGGCAGCGAAGGGTGACTTCGTCGAGCTGGACCTCGTCGCGACGATCGACGGCGCCGAGATCGACCGCGCAGAGGGCGTGTCGTACGAGGTCGGCTCGGGCGAGCTGCTCGAGGGCATCGACGACGCGATCGAGTCGCTCACCGCGGGTGAGGACACCACGTTCCGCTCCGCCCTCGTCGGCGGCGACCACGCCGGCTCCGAGGCCGAGGTCGCCGTGACCGTGAAGGCTGTCAAGGAGCGCGAGCTTCCCGAGGCCGACGACGACTTCGCGCAGATCGCCAGCGAGTTCGACACGATCGCCGAGCTCCGTGCGAGCCTCGCCGAGCGGGTCTCGCAGCAGGGCGTGTTCGCGCAGGGCTCCGCAGCGCGCGACAAGCTCGTCGAGACGCTCCTCGAGCAGATCGACATCCCGGTGCCGCCGAAGCTCATCGAGGACGAGGTGCACAACCACCTCGAGGGCGAGAACCGCCTCGAAGACGACGTGCACCGCGCCGAGGTGACCGAGGCCAGCGAGAAGCAGTTCCGCACGCAGGTGCTGCTCGACACGATCGCCGAGCAGGCCGACGTGCAGGTCTCGCAGGAGGAGCTCTCGCAGTACCTCATCCAGTCCGCATCGCAGTACGGCATGGCTCCGCAGGAGTTCGTCGAGGCTCTGCAGTCGTCCAACCAGCTTCCCGCGCTCGTCGGTGAGGTCGCCCGCAACAAGGCCCTCGCCATCGCGCTCGGCAAGGTCAAGGTCGTCGACACCAACGGCAAGCCTGTCGACCTGTCCGACTTCGTCGTGACCGACGACGAGGCCGAGGCTGAGGCCGACGCCGCTGCTGACGAGAAGCCGGCCAAGAAGGCTCCTGCGAAGAAGGCCGCTGCGAAGAAGGCAGACGACGCCGACGCCGCTGAGAAGCCTGCTGCGAAGAAGCCCGCTGCGAAGAAGGCTCCCGCGAAGAAGGCCGACGACGCAGAGGCCGCTGAGAAGCCGGCTGCGAAGAAGCCCGCCGCCAAGAAGGCTCCGGCCAAGAAGGCGGCCGACAAGGCTGAGTGATCGAACACGATCTCGATGAAAGGGGCGGATGCTGCGGCATCCGCCCCTTTCTCGTGGAAGACGACACCCCGAGAGCGAGGACATGATGAAGACCTGGGACGAACGCATCGATGAGGTGTGGGACGACGCATCGGGTGAAGAAGTCGGCGAGGAGACGATCGCGCGGATCGACGCGCTGGCCGCCGAACGCGGGCTCAACGACGCGCGAGCGCAGTTCGAACGTGCGGGCGCGAGGGACTCCGCTGGGCGTCCCGCCGAGGCCGTGGAGCTCTACAGGCATGCTCTCGCTCTCGGACTCGACGACGAGCATCGCCCGCAGTGCGTCATCCAGCTCGCGAGCTCGCTGCGCAACCTCTGCGCCTACGACGACGCTCTCGCCGTGATCCTCGCGGAGCAGGAGCGGTCTGCCGACGGGCCCTACCGGGATGCCGTGGCGACAGTGCATGCGCTGATCCTGGCGAGTTCGGGAAAGCCGGCGCAGGGACTTTCGGTGGCGCTGCTGGCACTCGTGCCGCACCTCCCGCGCTACCACCGCTCGATGACCGCGTACGCACACGAGATCGCGGAACTCGACGCCTGATATGCCGACGGCGAACACGGCCTGAGCGCTGCGTTGTCGCCGGTAGATTCGAATCACTGAAACACGGAATCAGGAGCTGACATGGCTGCAGAACCCCTCCTCGCTACGAGCGTCTTCGACCGACTGTTGAAGGACCGCATCATCTGGCTGGGATCGGAGGTGCGCGACGACAATGCGAACGAGATCTGCGCGAAGATCCTCCTTCTCGCCGCAGAGGACTCCGAGAAGGACATCTACCTCTACATCAACTCGCCCGGCGGATCGATCACCGCGGGCATGGCGATCTACGACACGATGCAGTTCGTCCCGAACGACATCGTCACCGTCGGAATCGGCATGGCCGCATCGATGGGTCAGCTGCTGCTGACGGCAGGAACGAAGGGCAAGCGGTACATCACGCCCAATGCCCGCGTGCTGCTGCACCAGCCGCACGGCGGCTTCGGCGGCACGTCGAGCGACATCCAGACGCAGGCGCAGCTCATCACCTCGATGAAGAACCGCCTCGCCGAGATCACGGCGGCACAGACCGGCAAGTCGGTCGAGCAGATCAACGAAGACGGTGACCGCGACCGCTGGTTCACCGCCGATGAGGCGCTCGAATACGGATTCGTCGACCACATCCGCGACTCGGCCACCGACGTCGTCGGCGGCGGCGGAACCGACCAGGACATCAAGTAACGGAAAGCGAAAGGACTCCCATGTACGCACCCACCTTCCGCTCTGCCGGCGACCTGCCCTCCAGCCGCTACGTGCTCCCTCAGTTCGAGGAGCGCACGGCTTACGGCTTCAAGCGCCAGGATCCCTACAACAAGCTGTTCGAAGATCGCGTGATCTTCCTCGGCGTGCAGGTCGACGACGCGTCGGCTGACGACGTGATGGCCCAGCTTCTCGTTCTCGAGAGCCAGGACTCCGAGCGTGACATCACGATGTACATCAACTCGCCCGGTGGTTCCTTCACCGCGATGACGGCCATCTACGACACGATGCAGTATGTCGCGCCGCAGATCCAGACAGTGGTGCTCGGTCAGGCCGCTTCGGCCGCCTCGGTTCTGCTCGCAGGCGGGCACCCGGGCAAGCGTCTCGCCCTGCCCAACGCCCGCGTGCTCATGCACCAGCCGGCGATGGGCGAGGCCGGACACGGCCAGGCATCCGACATCGAGATCCAGGCTGCGGAGATCCTCCGCATGCGTACCTGGCTCGAAGAGACGATGGCTCGCCACACCGGCAAGTCCGTCGAGCAGGTCAACCGCGACATCGATCGCGACAAGATCCTGTCCGCCGCCGAGGCGCTGGACTACGGCATCGTCGACCAGGTGCTCACTTCGCGCAAGCGCATGTAGGCATCCGGCATGGAGAAGGACGTCGACCCCTCGGGGTCGGCGTCCTTTCGTCGTCTCCGGCGAATGTGCGACGATTTCGTCGAAAGTGCTCATATGAGCAGATGGGTGCGCGAACGGTGATGCCGTCGTAAGCTGGGGGAGGAAGGAGGATGCCATGGAAGAGGAACTGATCATGGTCCGCGTCGCCGAGCTGTACTACGACGAGGACAAGACACAGGACGAGATCGGCGCCCTCCTCAAGCTCTCCCGCTGGAAGGTGGGACGGCTTCTCACTCAGGCCCGGGAGCGTGGCATCGTCCGGATCGAGATCGTGCACCCGCGTGCTCGCCGGCTCGGACTCGAACGCCAGCTCGTCGAACGTCACGGACTCGCGGCCGCGGTGGTCGTTCCCTCTCCGGACGGCGATGACGGAACACTCGAGCGCGTCGCTCAGGCCGCAGCCGACTACCTCACCGCGATGCGGCCTGTGCCGCGCACTCTCGGCGTCAGCTGGGGGCGCACTCTGCGTGCCGTGGCCGAATCGCTGCCGGACGGCTGGGCGACAGGCGTGACGGTCGTGCAGCTCAACGGGGGAGTGAGCCTCAACCGGCGCTCCGGTGGAGCCGCGGGCCTCGCCGTCACGATCGCCCAACGGGCATCCGGACACGTGTCCCTCCTGCCGAGCCCGGCGATCCTCGAGCGCGTCGAGACCAAGCAGGCGATCGAAGCGGACCGCACCGTCGCGGCCGTTCTCGTCGAGGCAGCCGAAGCGCAGGCGTTCCTGTTCACCGCGGGCCCGTGCGATGCGTCTTCCGCGCACGTCGAGAACGGCTACCTGTCGGCATCCGATGTCGAGGAGCTCGCGCGTCGAGGTGCCGTGGGCGATGTCCTGGGGCGCTACATCGACGCCGACGGCAACATCGTCGACCCGCAGCTCGACGCCCGTACGGTCGGAGTCGACCTCGGGCGCCTGCGCGCAGCGAAGCGCTCGATCTTCGTCACCGCCGGTGACGCGAAACATGACATCGCGCGCACCGTCGTCACCAGCGGCCTGTGCAGCGTTCTGGTGACAGATGAGACCACAGCACGAGCATTGTTGGAGGAACGATGACGACCCAAGAACTCAGCCGCAGGACGGCGGTGGACGTTCTCGGCGGTGAGCCGGATGACGCCACGCTCCGCCGGTTCCTGCACGGACTGCCCGGTGTCGACGCCGTCGGCCTGGAGCAGCGCGCTGCCGGGCTCGGCACGCGGTCGATCAAGACCACCTCGAAGGCCTGGGCTCTCGACACGATCATCAAGCTGATCGACCTCACGACCCTCGAAGGCTCGGACACCCCGGGCAAGGTGCGGTCCCTCGTGGCCAAGGCCAAGAACCCGGATGCCGCAGATCCGTCGACTCCGAAGGTCGCCGCCGTGTGCGTGTACGGCGACATGGTGGGCGACGCGGTCGAAGCGCTCGGTGCGCTGCACGGTGACCCCGATGACGGACTGATCTCGGTCGCAGCCGTCGCCACAGCCTTCCCGAGCGGTCGATCGTCGCTGGCGATCAAGCTCGCCGACACCGCAGAGGCAGTCGCGGCAGGTGCGGACGAGATCGACATGGTGATCGACCGAGGAGCTTTCCTCTCGGGCCGATACGGGCTCGTCTACGACCAGATCGCTCAGGTGAAGGAAGCCTGCCGTCGCGTGGACGGCTCGTATGCCTCGCTCAAGGTGATCCTCGAGACCGGCGAGCTCAACACCTACGACAACATCAAGCGCGCCTCGTGGCTCGGCATCCTCGCCGGTGGCGACTTCATCAAGACGTCCACAGGCAAGGTGCAGCCGGCGGCGACGCTTCCGACCACGCTGCTCATGCTCGAGACGGTGCGCGACTGGCACCGCGGCACGGGCGAGCGCATCGGCGTGAAGCCCGCGGGCGGCATTCGCGCGTCCAAGGACGCGGTGAAGTATCTCGTCACGGTCGCCGAGACCGTGGGCGAGGAGTGGCTCCAGCCGCACCTCTTCCGCTTCGGCGCCTCGAGCCTTCTGAACGACGTGCTTCTGCAGCGTCAGAAGCTCACCACCGGCCACTACTCCGGCCCCGACTACGTCACGATCGACTAGGAGCCCCACATATGTCATTCCTGGAATACGCTCCGGCCCCGGAGTCGAAGGCGGTCCTGAACCTCAAGGACAGCTACGGCCTGTTCATCGATGGCGAGTTCGTCGACGGATCAGGAGCGAGCTTCACGACCATCTCTCCCGCCGATGAGAGCCGCATCGCCGAGATCGCCACGGCGAACGATGCGGACATCGACCGTGCGGTCGCCGCCGCGCGTCGTGCCTACGACAAGACCTGGTCGAAGATGAGCGGTCGCGATCGGGGCAAGTACCTGTTCCGCATCGCACGCCTCGTGCAGGAGCGCGCCCGCGAGCTCGCCGTCGCCGAGAGCCTCGACAACGGCAAGCCGATCAAGGAGAGTCGCGACGTCGACGTTCCCCTGGTCGCATCCTGGTTCTTCTACTACGCGGGCTGGGCCGACAAGCTCGACCACGCGGGCCTCGGCGCGAACCCCCGGGCGCTCGGCGTCGCGGGGCAGATCATCCCCTGGAACTTCCCGCTGCTGATGCTCGCGTGGAAGCTCGCTCCCGCTCTGGCAGCCGGCAACACCATCGTGCTCAAGCCCGCCGAGACCACGCCGCTGACGGCGCTGATCTTCGCGGAGATCCTCCAGCAGGCCGACCTTCCCGCCGGCGTCGTCAACATCGTGACGGGCGCAGGTGCGACCGGTGCGACTCTCGTGCGCCACCCCGATGTCGACAAGGTCGCGTTCACCGGTTCGACCGGAGTCGGGCGCGACATCGCCCGAGCCGTCGCAGGAACCGACAAGAAGGTCACGCTCGAGCTGGGCGGCAAGGCGGCGAACATCGTGTTCGACGACGCGCCGATCGATCAGGCCATCGAGGGCATCGTCAACGGCATCTTCTTCAACCAGGGCCACGTCTGCTGTGCCGGAAGCCGCCTGCTCGTGCAGGAGTCGATCCACGACGAGGTCATCGACCGACTGAAGAACCGTCTGTCGACGCTGCGGCTCGGCGACCCTCTCGACAAGAACACCGACATCGGCGCGATCAACTCGGCGGCGCAGCTCGCGCGCATCCGTGAGCTCAGCGACATCGGCGAGGCCGAGGGAGCGGAGCGCTGGACCGCTGATTGCGCGATCCCCGACAAGGGGTTCTGGTTCGCCCCGACGATCTTCACCGGCGTCGAGGCGTCGCACCGGATCGCCCGTGACGAGGTGTTCGGACCCGTTCTCTCGGTGCTCACGTTCCGCACTCCGGCGGAGGCGATCGCGAAGGCGAACAACACCCCGTACGGTCTGTCCGCGGGCATCTGGTCGGACAAGGGATCCCGCATCCTCGCCGTGGCCGACCGCCTGCGGGCGGGCGTCATCTGGGCGAACACCTTCAACCGATTCGACCCGTCGAGCCCGTTCGGCGGATACAAGGAGTCCGGATACGGCCGCGAAGGCGGACGCCAGGGTCTCACCGCATACCTGAAGGGGGCATCCGCATGAGCAAGCGATTGACCGTTCCGAAGACCTACAAGCTCGCCATCGGCGGGGCTTTCCCCCGCAGCGAGTCCGGCCGCACCTACGAGGTGCTCTCCGCCAAGGGCGCGTTCCTCGCGAACGCGGCGAAGGGCTCTCGCAAGGATGCGCGGGATGCCGTCGTCGCGGCGCGGGCCGCGGTCAAGGGCTGGTCGGGTGCGACCGCGTACAACCGCGGTCAGGTGCTCTACCGGGTCGCCGAGGTGCTGGAAGGGCGCCGCGCGCAGTTCATCGACGAGATCGCTGCGCAGGAGGGCGTCTCGTCATCCGCTGCCGCTGCGCAGGTCGATGAGGCGATCGACCTCTGGGTCTGGTACGCCGGCTGGTGCGACAAGTACTCGCAGGTCGCGGGCAACGCCAACCCCGTGTCAGGGCCGTACTTCAACATCTCGGTGCCGGAGCCGACCGGTGTGGTCGCGATCGTCGCGCCTCAGGACTCCGCACTGCTCGGTCTCGTGTCGGTCGTCGCACCCGCGCTGGTGGCGGGCAACGCGGTCGTCGTGATCGCGAGCGAGCGGTTCCCGCTCTCTGCCATCAGCCTCGCCGAGGTGCTCGCCACGAGCGATGTGCCCGGAGGGGTCGTCAACGTGCTCACCGGGTCTCCGGCAGAGATGGCGCCGTGGCTCGCCTCGCATCAGGACGTCAACGCGCTCGATCTGGCAGGCGCTGGAGACCTCGAGTGGATCGACATGCAGATCGCCGCGGCCGAGACGCTCAAGCGAGTGCTGGCACCTGGCGCGGTCATCGCATCGCCCGAGCGCATCGGAGCCTTCACCGAGATCAAGACGGTCTGGCACACCAAGAGCATGGTCTGACGTACGTCCGAGTGTGTCTCTCCACGCCCCGGGAAGGCTGAACGCCAGCGCATTGGGCTTCGCGACTGGACGTGAACCTGCTGCATCCGGAAGGACAAGACCTCCGCTGCGAGAGCAGCGGTTTCATCCTCGGTAGCGTTCTTCCGGGGCGGCGGCGAGGTCGGCGATCGTCGAGCTCGCCGCCGTCGTCCGCCTGTCCCCGGGCCGCTGAGCGGAACCGTCGAACGCATGGCGCGCCGTTGCGGGAGTTCCCGCCGCTGTCAGCAGAGCGCCCCGCTCTTCTGACAGCGATCACGACCGCAGCGCGTCTGCGGGAACGATGCGGTTGGCGCGAACTGCTCCGGCGATTGCGCCGAGAGCGGCGATGGCGATTCCAGTTCCGAGAGCGGCAAGGGCGAGGACGGGGTCGAAGACCGGTGTCCATCTCTGGGCAATCGTCACGGCGAGTACAGCGGCCATCCCAGCGACGATGCCGACGAGACTGCCGATCAGGCCGATCAGCAGGGACTCGAGAAGCAGCATCGTCGCGATGTGGCTCTTGCGTGCCCCGATCGCACGCCGTAGTCCGATCTCGTTGCGTCGTTCAGCGACTGCCGACAGGGTGGCGATCGTCACTGAGGCCGCAGCAGCCAGTCCGGTCACGATCGTCAGCAGCGCAAGACTCAGCGCGACGCTCGCTTCCACGTTCGCGCGCAGCGAGTCCGCTGGCGGGGGAGATGCGACATCGACGCGTTCCGGCCGAATCGGGTCAAGCACCAGCGGCGCCTCCTCCGCGACGGTCGCGGCGGCTCCCAGTTCGGTGACGATATACGCCGTCACCGTGCCCATCGGAAGGTTCACGGTCTCAGGGCTCTCTCTGCCTCCGATCACGGCTTTGCCGAGCAGATCGGGTGCGCGAGGAGAATCAGTGATGATTCCTGCGACGACGAGTGTCCGGCCGGCGATCTCGATCGTCGGAGCCAGATCAACGGGCGCCATCCCGATGCCCTCGGCCAGATAGGCACCGACGAGCACCTGGTTCGTATCGAGCGACACTACTGGTGCGTTCGCCCAGTCGATGTCGAGGCGTAGCGCGGTTCTGACGTCTCCGTAGCTCGCGTATGTGGATGTGTCCACTGCATCGCGGGGGCTGCCGACGCGCACGCTCGCCGTGCCGAGATCTTCGAGGATGGCGACGGAAGCTGAGCCATTCAGGTCCGCCAAGGACCGGGCTGCATCCCGGAGCTCGGTGTCGATCGTCGCTGAGACGCCATCGCCGGAGACCGTCGCGGTGACGTCGCGGCTTTTGACGGCATCGAAGCTCTCGGAAACCTGCTGCTGCGCTGTGGCTGAGAGTCCCAAAGTCGCCACGAACAGGGCTGCAGCGACCGCGATCGCTGCGATGAGCGCGGCGGCGCGCCCGGGGCGGCTCAGCATGTTCGCAGCGGCGTCTTTGACTGCAGCCACCGGCCGCACGGTGGACGCCTTCCCCGGAGTCTTCGGTTCTCTGCGGGGCGTGATGAGGGGAAGCTTCTCGGTGTCGCTCTCTTCGGTGAGCTCCTGAACCTTGCCGTCCACGACATGGATCTGTCTGTCAGCATGCTGGGCGACCTGATCCGAGTGGGTCACGAGGATCAGTGTCGCGCCATGATGACGGAGGTTCTCGAAGCTCCTCAAGACGGCTTCAGTGGTGCTCGAGTCAAGGTTGCCTGTGGGCTCATCCGCCACGACGATGGGCGCCCCGGACGCGAGCGCTCTGGCGATCGCCACGCGTTGACGTTGTCCGCCGGACAGCTGGCGCGGCTTCGCATCGGCTAGGTCGGAGATTCCCACGTCATCGAGCGCCGCAAGGGCTCGTGTCCTCATCCTGCGGGGGTCTACACCGCGATAGTGCATCGACAGTTCCACGTTCTCGACGACTGATCGGCGGTCGAGGAGGTGGAAGGCCTGGAAGACGAACGCGAACGTCTCAGAGCGGTGGGCGCATGCTGCGCGTTCTTTCAGCGCGGCAACGTCCTGTCGGTCGATCAGGTAGTCTCCCATCGACGGAGCATCGAGCAGCCCCAGGATGTTGAGCAGGGTCGACTTCCCGCTGCCCGATTCACCCTGGATGGCGATGTAGCTGCCTTGCGGGATGTCCAGGTCGACGCCGCGCAGCGCGTCTACTGAAGCCAAGCGCGTGCCATAGCGCTTGGTGATGTCCCTGAGGCTGAGTCCAGGCACTACTGGACTCTCACGAGATCGCCTGGCTTCAGCTGCTCTTCGTTCAGGATCTCAATGGCGCTGATGCCGTTCAGCTCGCCGACCTCCTTCACCGGGACCTCCTGGAAATCACTTTCCGCCTCTTGACGCAGAACGTACCGACTCGAGCCGCGGGAGGCGACAGCACGGCTCGGAACGAGGAGTGCATCCTGCGCGACCACGCTGCGGGTCACCACGAGAACGGGCTTCTCTCCGACGGACGAGTCCGCGATGGATACGGTGGCAGATTCGGCTGTCACGAACGTGATCGGGACCAGACCTTCCTCGTCGGCCACACCGATGTTCTGCAAGACGAGCGGGATCTCGGCCCCTGCGATCGTCGCTTTCGCCTCGAAGCCGACTTCGAGCTGGGCTGCGGTGGCTGCGATCACCATAGCCGAGGCGATGGGAGATCCCTTGGCGAAGACGACCGCTGCATCATCCGGCAGCGAACCGACGCCTGGTGCGGCAACGACAGTAGCTGGCAGAACCGAGGTCACCACGAACGAACTCGACGTGGCGACGGCTTGCATCTCCGGCACGGTCGGAGCTACGGGGACCGGCTGGGCTGCGGGGTTTGAGGGGGTAGAGGGCTCTTGCGTGGGCGCCGGGGCATCTTCCGTCGCAGCCGAGCTGTCCTCGGCCACGACTTCTTTCGGCACCTCGTAGCCATGGTCGGCGTAGAGACTCGTGAGCGAGCGCTCGGTTTCCAGGCCGAAGATCCCATCTGCTGTCGTGGAGTAGCCGGCGGTGTTCAACGCGCGCTGCAGCTGCTCGACGTCGCGGCCGGTGTCGCCGGTGCGCAGATCGCGGAAGAACGGAAACGCACCAGGAAGCGCGAAGACCGGCTGCGCGTTGATCTCGAGGAGCACTTGGCCGGGCGAGACCTGGGAGCCAATCGCAACAGGCGCGTCGGTCACGACTGCAACACCGCCCTCTCCAGCGGCAGTCAGACTGGCCGATGTCTGATCGCCTGCGCGCACCTCGCCCTGCACCGTCAGGGTCTCGGCGAGGACTCCTTGCTCCACGGGTGCTGTGATCACGGAGGGCGGAGGGGCTGCGGCGTCACTGGCGATCTGGCCGGGAGAACGGAACACCGACGCGACTGTCCACCCTCCAGCGAGTAAAGCCACACTGGCAATCGCGCCAGCGATCGCCAGCACCGCGCGGCGGCCGGGTGGGCGGCCACCTGGCCGACGAGGAGGGTCTGCTGGGCCCGCAGGGCTGTCGAGATACTGCGAGGATTGGCTCTGACCGACTCGTGTCATCCTGCTCGTGACTCCGCGATGATCTCGTCGATCTTCGTCGTCATCTTCTCGATCTCTGCGCCGGCGTCCACGAGCGCCGCTTCGTTGTCTTCGAGCATCGAGCTCTCCCGGGTCCACAGAGCGTCGTAGAACGATTCGGTGAAGCGCGAGGAGTCTCGGCACTTGGCGTCGGCGGTCGCCAGGTCGATCTCGTCGGCGGTGGGCTCAGTGATGGGGCCGTCGATGCTCCCACCCAGACCCAGGCGCTGACGAACGGACTCAGTGGGCATCTCGATCGGCGTCGGCGGGAGGTCTTCGATGCCCACATCGGCCATGCAGTCGTACCATGCGGCCGCGGACTCGAGAACAGCGGGGTCCTTGCTCGCTCCGGAGTACGCCGCTGCGGCCAGACCCGACGTGAAGTTCATCAGGGTGTTGCTGTATCCAGGGCTGTCGGTGGCAGGGTCGTCTCGACACGCCAGGAACGCCTCGTCCTCGGAGGGCGTCGACGCCTGATGCTGGAAGTCGTCCCACGCCTTGAGGCCGGCGGGGCGCTGCTGCGAAGGGTCGTGGTATCCGTACGTCTGAGCGATCTTCAGATCGAACCATTTACGCACCGTGACGTTGGAGCCGTACGCCGCGTCGATGTCCACGTACGGAACGGGATCATCGATGCCTGTTTCAGCGAGGCAGTCGTTGATCACGATCGCCTCGGCGTATGCCGCCTTCGTCAGCTGCAGATCTGAGAGCAGATAGGGATCCAGGGGGAGCGCCCATCGAGCGATGTCCTTGCCCTGTGTGTCCAGCGCCTCTGTGAGCTGATCCGCGCTTCCGGGCGCGCACGCGGCCGCCACCGCGACGGTGGCGGCCGCGACGATGCTGCCGACGGCCCGGCGAGCGAACATGACCTGCCTGGGTCGCCTCATGATGCTCAGATGAACTTCGCGGCGTTGGGGTCCCAGGCAAGTCCCTGGACGATTCCGGCGCTGTTCTCGATGTTGCCGTCGCCCTGGTTCGTGTTGAGGCAGACCGAGGACCCGCCGTAGCCGTTGGTGGCGGTGTCGTAGAAGCAAGCGACGGAGTACCGACCGTTGTTGAACCAGGAGTCTGCCGTGTTGCCAGCCGTCACCGAGGTGCCGGCGTAGTTGTAGTTCGACATCGGCGTGACGTAGTACTCGAACCACAGCACGCCCGCGTAGCTGCCGTTCGTGTTGAAGTCCGGATCGTCCCAGACGCAGGCCCTGCCGAGGCTGCAGTAGCTCGGAGCGGCGCTGGCAGGTGCCGCGAACCCGAACAGTGCGACCAGCGGAGCTGCCAGTGCGATGAACGTCATGGCGATTCTTCTGCGACCTCTTCTGACCTCAACTGATGTCTTCATTGTCATTCCTTCCGAACCAGAATGCGGAGTTCCCGCTGCATGGGTTGTTTCCGAAGTGATGGCGTTCGTTTCCACGAAACAGATATATTCCTCGCGCCTCAAGATTCGTAACAATGTGTGAAACACATCACTCGTGTGCGGAAATAGTTGGTTCAGGAGAGCTGCGGGAGGGGGCGCGCGGTTGGATCAGTTCCCGGATTTCTATCGGAAGCACTATCGGTTGATCTTGACCGTGGCTCAGCAGCGTCTCGGCACCATGGCAGATGCCGAAGATGTGACGGCCGAGGTGTTCCGTGTCGCTTGGGCTCGGCATGACGACGGCGCACAGTTGACCCTGCCGTGGCTGTACACGACTCTTCGCAACCTCATCGGCAACGAGTACCGGCGTCAGGGACGACTCGGCTCTTTCGTTTCTGGCGCGGGGCCGATCCTCACCTCTGACGACAGTTTCGGCCCTGCGACGGACGACGCGATCGAGGTGCGACGAGCTCTTCGCAGGGTGTCGACGGCCGACCGCGAACTCTTGTACATGGCCTACTGGGAGGAACTCTCGCGAGCCGAGATCGCATCGATTCTCGGCATCAGCGCGATCGCAGTGCGGGTTCGCCTGATGCGCGCTCGCGAGCGATTCAGACATCTGCTTCCACGAGAAGAGGACATTCATCACGAGGAGGTGATCAGCGATGGACGAGCTTGAACGAAGAATTCGTATGGCGCGCCCAGTGAGCGGGTATCGAACCCTGCCGCTCACTGATCGAGCCGAGAAGGAGCTGGCTGGGCTAGTCTCCACGAAACCGCTCACCGCCGCGGATCACCGCCGAGCCAGACGTACCGCACCGAGCAGGCTGATGCCGTTGGCGGTCGCCACTGCTGCTGCGGTGGTCGTCATCGCCCTCGGGCTGACGCTGTTCCTTCCGACTGCTCCGACGTATGCCGCGACTCCGCCTCTGCTCGAAGTATCCCCGGTCCCCCAGCCACGGGAGGAGCTGCTCATGGGCCTGAGTCAGAAAGTGAAGCTCGGTACCGAGACCCCCACGCCCGACCCCGAAGTAACGCAGATTTCGGCTGTGGCGTGGTCGCTCGTCGTGATGTCGGACGGCGAGCACCAGACTGCGAATGTGGTGAACCTGGATTACGACATCACCGTTAAGTCCGACGGCGCCGTGCATCAGATCGTCAAGGCAGGGTCGTCCGTCGACGCCGACGGTCGATCAGTGACCGAGGGGGTCCCTGCTGTCGGTGAGCTCATCTCCGAGGACGAGTGGGCAGTCGGCAGCCCAGAACTTCGGTTCTCCGAACCACTGCCGTCAGAGAGCCACCAGATCCCCGCATACTTTGCCAAGACGTACGAGACCACGGAGCTTCCTGATGCGGCTCTGGTGATCAACTCGGTCGCGGACCTCATGCGCCAGCGTCAGCTCTCATCGACAGAGGAAGCCACGGTGCTGGAGTACTTCGCGCATGAGGCGGGTCTCAAGGTCGTCGGGGCCGTGACTGACCGGCTGGGCCGTGATGCGATCGCGTTCTCGGCTGCACACGAGGATGACCCCTCTTACGAGGAATATCTGCTCGTCGCCCCCGACAGCGGACAGATCCTTGCAGTCGAGACGCATTACATCGCACAGGGGCGCGATGACATCCCCTCGCCGTCGGTGACCGGCTATTTCGCCTGGCGCAGGTGACGCGACCCCTCCGATGCTCTTCGCCGAGCAGGCGCGGACACATGCGGTCGGGCGATGCGGACTCGTGATGCGCGACCCCGCGCCAATGCGTCCCGGTGTCGGATGCAGCGGTTAGGCTCAGTAGACGATCTCAGGATCCCCCTAGGAGGACGCGCATGGCCCGTATCGGCGAAAGCGCTGACCTGTTCAAGTGCTCATTCTGCGGAAAGAGTCAGAAGCAGGTGCAGCAGCTCATCGCAGGACCCGGTGTGTACATCTGCGACGAGTGCGTCGAGCTGTGCAACGAGATCATCGAGGAGCGGATGGCGGAGTCCTCCGCCGACGGCACGGCGGACTTCGAACTGCCCAAGCCGCGTGAGATCTTCTCCTTCCTCGAGGAGTACGTCGTCGGGCAGGAGCCCGCGAAGAAGGCTCTGGCCGTCGCGGTGTACAACCACTACAAGCGCATCCGTGCGCACGGCACTCTCCAGACGGCCGAGCAGAAGGCCGAGAGCGTCGAGATCGCCAAGAGCAACATCCTGCTCATCGGCCCGACGGGCTGCGGCAAGACCTATCTGGCCCAGACGCTCGCGAAGCGACTGAACGTGCCCTTCGCCGTCGCAGACGCCACAGCGCTCACCGAAGCCGGCTACGTCGGTGAAGACGTCGAGAACATCCTCCTCAAGCTCATCCAGGCCGCAGACTACGACGTCAAGCGCGCGGAGCAGGGCATCATCTACATCGACGAGGTCGACAAGATCGCCCGCAAGGCCGAGAACCCGTCGATCACCCGCGACGTCTCTGGCGAGGGCGTGCAGCAGGCTCTCCTGAAGATCATCGAGGGCACTGTGGCATCGGTGCCTCCTCAGGGCGGGCGCAAGCACCCCCACCAGGAGTTCCTCCAGATCGACACGTCGAACGTGCTGTTCATCGTCGCGGGCGCGTTCGCCGGCCTCGAGGACATCGTGTCGGCACGCGTCGGCAAGCACGGCATCGGCTTCGGCGCCCCGCTGCACGACAAGGGCAAGGATCTCGATCTCTTCAGCGAGGTACTGCCGGAAGACCTGCACAAGTTCGGTCTGATCCCCGAGTTCATCGGTCGTCTTCCCGTCGTGACCTCGGTCTCGCCGCTCGACCAGAGTGCGCTCATCGACATTCTCACGGGACCTCGCAACGCACTCGTCAAGCAGTACCAGCGCATGTTCGAGCTCGACGGCGTTCAGCTCGAGTTCGAAACAGAGGCGCTGCGCTCGATCGCCGACCTCGCCGTCGAACGCAAGACCGGCGCTCGCGGACTCCGTGCGATCCTCGAAGACGTGCTCGGGCCGATCATGTTCGAGATCCCCTCGGCCGAAGACGTGGCGAAGGTCATCGTCACCCAGGCGGCCGTCGACGAGGGCGCTGCGCCGACGATCGTGATGGAGCGCAAGCGCAAGAGCGCATGAGTTCTGCTCCCTCGCCCTGGCGAGTGGTCGGCAGCGAGCTGGTGCATGCCGATCGCTGGATCCGCGTGCGCGCGGACGACTGCGTCGATGAGCGTCAGCGGACCATCGCGCCGTACTACGTGCTCGAATACGGGGACTGGATCTCGGTGCTGGCCCTCGACCGAGAGGGACACGCGATCGTCGTCGAAGAGTACCGACACGGAGCCGGGATCGTCGCGGTCGGCACGATCGGCGGCGGCGTGGAGGCTGGCGAATCGCCGGACGCAGCCGCGGTCAGAGAGCTGCGCGAGGAGACCGGGTACGAGGCCGAGGAGATGATCGGTCTCGGAGCCACCTGGGCCAACTTCGGCAACCACACCAACCGGGTGCATCACTTCCTCGCCCGAGGCTGCGTGCGCGTCGCCGAGCAGTCGCTCGATGACAGCGAGGCGATCGCCGTGCACACAGTCCCTCTCGACACCCTCGGCGAGCATCTCTCGCAGAGCTACCATCAGCTCACCTGGTACAAGGCGATGGAGCGTCTCGACCGCTCGGCGATGGAGCGTCTCGACCGCTGACGTCAGGAGGCGGCGCGCGACTCTCTCATGCTTCGAGGCCGCGGCGCTTCAGCAGCGGCGCGATCTCGGCATCCCGGCCGCGGAAGTCGCGGTATGCGTCGAGCGGATCCTTGGAGCCACCCACGCCGAGGAGACGGGCGCGGAACCGGTCGCCGTTCTCGCGCGTGAGTCCGCCGTTCTCACGGAACCAGTCGACCGTGTCGGCGTCGAGCACCTCGCTCCAGATGTAGGAGTAGTAGCCGGCGCTGTATCCGCCCGAGAAGACGTGCGCGAAGTAGGTCGACGAGTAGCGGGTCGGCACGACGGGATCGTCGAGTCCGATGTCGGCGAGCGCGGCCGCCTCGAACTCGGCCACGTCGTCGACGACGGCCTTCGTGTCCATGCGGTGCCACGCCTGATCGAGCCACGCCGCCGCGAGGTACTCGCTCGTCGCGTGCCCCTGATCGAACGTCTCGGTGGCGCGAAGGCGTTCGACGATCGCGGGGTCGAGCGCTTCGCCGGTCTCGTAGTGACGTGCGTAGTTGTCGAGGACCTCGGGCCAGAGGATCCACATCTCGTTGACCTGGCTCGGGAACTCGACGAAGTCGCGGAAGACGTTCGTGCCGGCGAAGTGCGGGTAGGTGACGACGGCGAACAGACCGTGCAGTGCGTGCCCGAACTCGTGGAACAGCGTCGTCACCTCGTCGAGCGTCAGCAGGGTCGGCTCACCGTCACCCGGAAGCGGGACATTGAGGTTGTTGACGACGACGGGCAGCGTCCCTCGGAGGCGCGACTGGCTGACGATGGGATTCATCCACGCGCCACCGCGCTTCGAGTCGCGCGTGTAGAGGTCGAGCACGTACAGGCCCACCGCGCTGCCGTCGGCATCGCTGACCTCGAACACGCGAGCACCCGGGTGGTAGGCCCGGAGGTCGTGCCGCTCTGCGAACGTCACCCCGTAGAGCTGTGTGGCCGCGAAGAACACCCCGTCCTGCAGCACCCGTTCGGCCTCGAACCACGGGCGCAGCGCGCTCGTGTCGATCGCATAGCGGGCAGTGCGCACCTTCTCGGTGTAGAACGCCCAGTCGTGCGCCTCGACCGTGAAGGGTGCGGCCTCCGTCTCGTCGACGATCGACTGCAGGGTTTCGCGCTCTGCGCGGGCGTTGCGCGCAGACGGCGCGGCGAGCTCGCGCAGCATCCGCTCTACAGCCGCAGGGCTGCCGGCCGTCTCGTCTGCGGTGACGTAGGCGGCATGCGAGTCGTAGCCCAGCAGCGCTGCGCGCTCGGCGCGCAGGCGGACGATCTCCGTGAGCACCGGCCGGTTGTCGTTCGTGTTTGGGCGGGACGCCCGCGACCGTGAGGCCGCCATGATGCGGCGGCGGGACTCGCGGTCGCGGAGCTGAGCGAGATACGGATGCCCGGTGAACAACGGGAGAGTAATGACGAACCGTCCGTCGAGGCCTCGATCGCTCGCCGCACGAGCTGCGGCGGAGAGCTCCCCACTGCTGAGACCGTCGAGTTCGTCGGAGGAGTCGAACACCACGGCGAGATCGTTCGTGTCGTTGAGCAGGTTGCGCTCGAAGGTGTTGCTCAGCGTCGACAGCTGCTGATTCAGTGCGGTGAGCCGGCTCTTCGCGTCGTCGTCGAGGGCCGCACCTGCGTGGGTCATCTCGCGATGGTGCCGCTCGACGAGGTACCGCTGCTCATCGTCGAGCTCGAGGTCATCCAGGCGCGCATGCACCTGTTGGACGCGCCAGTACAGCGCCCCGTCGAGAGTGATGGCATCCTGATGCGCCGCCATGAGCGGAGCGAGCTGCTCGTCGATCTTCTGGATCTCGGGCGTCGCGTCGGCCGATGTGACGGTGTAGAAGGTGTGTGCGACGCGGTCGAGCAGTTCTCCGGAGCGCTCCAGCGCCTCGATCGTGTTCTCGAAGGTGGGCATCGATCGCACCATGGTGATCCGAGAGATCTCCTGGAGATGCTCGTCGAACGCCGCCTGGAACGCGGGCAGGTAGTGCTCGGGCGTGATCGCCGCGAAATCGGGGAGCCCGTAGGGGAGTGCAGACGGCTGAAGCAGAGGGTTCGAGGCGTCGGTCATCCTCTGAGCCTAGCCATCACCCGCTGCAGGGCGTCGACGACGACGCGCACGGATTGTCGTCTCAGGTTCTCCGGCCTGGCGAGCACGTCGATCATCCGGTGGGTGCTGACTCCCCGCAGCGGAAGCCGCACGATGTCACGGTCGTCGACGGTGCGGGACGTATAGCGCGGCAGCATCCCGAGGACCCCGCCCGCGGCGATGACCGCCGCGACCGCACCGTAGTCGTTGATCCGGTGGCGGATCTCGACGGGACGCCCGGCGACGGCTGAGACGGCGCGCAGCACATCGTCGGGCGAGTATCCGATGCGACTCGTGACCCAGGGGCTGTCGATGACGTCGAAGGACGTCACCTGCGCGCGGGTGGCGAGAGGGTGGGAAGACGAGACGGCGACGTCCAGCGGTTCTCGGACGAGCGCCAGGCTGCGCACCCCGTCGGTCGGCCACGGCGGCGAATGCTCCATGCGGTGCGCGAGCACGAGGTCGTACCGGGCTGCGAGAGCGGGGAACTCGCTCTGCGCCACGTCCTCGTCGGTGAGCTGCACGGTCGGCGGCGCGAGGGAGTCGTCGAGTTCACGGATTAGCGACCCGAAGAGCGCCTGCCCGACGCTGTGGAATCCGCTGATCGTGACCACGCCGGTGCTGTCGTTCTCGAAGTCGTCCAGCGCGCTGCGCGCTGCGGCCATCGCGTCTATCGCCTCGGCGCCCGCTGCCGCAAGGGCCTGCCCGGCTGCGGTCAACGTGAGGCGACGGCCGTCTTTGCGCGTGAGCGGTGTGCGGAAGCTCCGTTGCAGGGCTGCCAGATGCTGTGACACGGCAGACGGGGTGACGTTGAGCGTCTCGGCGACGGCGGTGACGCTCCCCAGAGCGCCGAGCTCTCTCAGGATCTGCAACTGATGGAGTTCCATCCAGTCAGATTAGTGTTTGCTACAGGGTCTATGCAGAACTTGCCGATTGTTCTACATGGTCGAATGCGATCAGATCGACATATGAAGGCATTGTTCAAAGCCGAACGCGCCGCCGGACTCGAGCTCGTGGATCGTCCCGAGCCCACTGCGGCGCCCGACGAAGTCGTGATCCGCGTGCTGCGCACGGGGATCTGCGGCACCGACCTGCATATCCGTCGCTGGGACGACTGGGCTGCATCCGCCATCGATGCCCCACTCATCCCCGGTCACGAGTTCTACGGCGAGGTCGTCGAGGTCGGTCCGCTCGTCCACGACATCGCTGTGGGCGATCGAGTGTCGGGCGAGGGGCACATCGTGTGCGGCACGTGCCGCAATTGCCGCGCAGGACGCCGCCAGATGTGCATCCGTACGATCGGCCTCGGACTGCAACGCGACGGCGCCTTCGCCGAGTTCCTGGCGTTGCCCGCCGTGAACGTCTGGGTGCATCACGCCGACGTGGCGCCGGAGCTCGGCGCGATCTTCGATCCTCTCGGCAACGCCGTGCACACGGCGCTCACGTTCCCGCTCGTGGGCGAGGATGTGCTCGTGACAGGGTGCGGTCCGATCGGCCTCATGGCGATCGCCGTCGCTCGGCACGCCGGAGCACGCTTCATCGCGGCGACGGATGTGAGCGCGCCTCGCCTCGAGATGGCCCGTCTCATGGGCGCGGACGAGGTCGTCGACGTCTCGGCCCGCGAGATCCGAGATGCCCAGCAGGCGCTCGGTCTGCGCGAGGGATTCGACATCGGCTTCGAGATGAGCGGCGCGGCGTCGGCGCTCCCGGCGATGATCGACAACATGAACCACGGCGGCCGGATCGCGATGCTCGGACTGCCCAGCACCGGATTCGAGATCGACTGGGGCAAACTCGTCACGCACATGCTCACGATCAAGGGGATCTACGGACGCGAGATGTTCGAGACGTGGAACGCGATGGGTGCCATGCTGCAGACGAGTGCGACGCTGCGCGACTCGATCGGACGGGTGATCGCGGATGTGATCCCCGCCAGGAACTGGGAACAGGGCTTTGCCGCGGCCGAGTCCGCCGGCACGGGAAAGATCATCCTCGATTGGACGGAGCTGTGATGTACGGGACATTCCAGAAGCATGTGGCTGACGAGCTCGCCGGGATCGAGGCTGCGGGCCTCACGAAGCGCGAACGAGGCATCCGCGGGCCGCAGAACGCCGAGATCACCGCCGACGGCGCAGAGGTGCTCAATTTCTGCGCGAACAACTACCTCGGTCTCGCCGACGACCCGCGGATCCTGGATGCCGCCACTGCGGCGCTGCAGGAGTGGGGCTACGGGCTCGCCAGCGTCCGCTTCATCTGCGGTACGCAGGAACAGCATCTGGAGCTCGAGCGACGACTCGCGGGGTTCCTCGGCACCGACGACTCGATCCTCTTCTCGTCATGCTTCGACGCGAACGGAGGAGTGTTCGAGACGCTCTTCAGTGCTGAGGACGCGATCATCTCGGACGAACTCAATCACGCGTCGATCATCGACGGGATCCGTCTCTCGAAGGCGCGTCGGCTTCGCTACCGCAATCGTGACATGGCGGATCTGGAAGCGCAGCTGCAGGCGGCATCCGATGCACGCTTCCGGGTGATCGTCACCGACGGCGTGTTCTCGATGGACGGCTACATCGCGCCGCTCGCCGAGATCTGCGACCTCGCGGATCGCCACGACGCCCTGGTGTTCGTCGACGACTCGCACGCGGTCGGCTTCGTAGGAGAGAACGGACGAGGAACGCCGGAACTCTGCGGTGTCGCCGATCGTGTCGACATTTATACGGGCACGTTCGGGAAGGCGCTGGGCGGAGCATCCGGTGGCTACGTCGCCTCGCACGCCGACGTCGTCGCCCTGCTGCGTCAGCGTTCGCGTCCGTATCTGTTCTCGAACACGCTCGCCCCCGCCATCGTCGCCGGAACCCTCACCGCGCTCGATCTCGTCGAGGGTTCGGCCGATCTCCGTGCGCGTCTGCGCGACAACGCGGCACTGTTCCGTGAGCGGATGACGGCGGAGGGTTTCGATCTGCTGCCGGGAGAGCATCCGATCGTCCCCGTGATGTTCGGCGACGCGGCTCTCACAGCGCGCATCGCGACGGAGATGCAGGCGCAGGGCATCTACGTGACCGCGTTCAGCTTCCCCGTCGTTCCTCGCGGGCTGGCGCGGATCCGCGTACAGCTCTCGGCGGCGCATACGCCCGAGCAGATCGAAAGATGCGTGGCTGCCTTCGTCGCCGCGCGAGCCGTCGTGAGCTGAGAGGCGAGCAGACAAAGATTGCTTTGCAAAAGAATGCTTGCAAAGAAGTCTTTGCATGAGTATCTTTGCATGCATGGCAGACGAAGAGCAGTTGCGACGACTCGATTCCGGGGCGCTCAAGGCCCTGGCTCACCCGCTGCGTGTGCGGATTTTCGATCTGCTCAGCGCACATGGGCCGCAGACGGCGAGTTCGCTCGCATCGATGCTGGGGGAGACCTCCGGGTCCACCAGCTACCATCTGCGCACTCTCTCGGCACATGACCTGATCCACGAGGTCGAGGGGCGAGGCACAGCGCGCGAGCGCTGGTGGGAGCTGCCTGAGGGGCGCATCGACATCCCCGGTCCGAGCCAGAGCATGTCGCCCGCCAACCGGGCAGCGGCGCAGATCGTGTCGTCGGAGTTCTTCCGCCTGCGGCACGAGACCCTGATGTCCTACGTCAACCGCCCGGACACAGAGGTGCCGGAAGGCTGGAAGGACGCGGGGCTGATCGCCACAACCCTCCTCGAGATGACCCCCTCGCAGATGGAGGACCTCAAGGACGAGCTCATGGGAGTCATCGAGGGTGCCGTCGGGCGATATCGCGGCCAGACCGGGCCGGACGTGCGCCGGGTGTCGATGCGCACCGAGCTCTTCGACCTTCCGGCGACCGGGCCGGTGCTCGCCGGTGCCGCTGACTCGAACGAGGAGGAATCATGACCAGCGCGACCATCCGCCTCGTCGCCCCGACACAGGCGGAGCGGAAGCTCCTCGGCCTTGCTGATCTCCTCACGGTCTTCGTCGAGCGACGCATCACTCGCCGCGCTCAGAAGCGGGCCCTCGCTCTCGATCTCCTGCGAGAGCAGCAGACCAGGCGACAGGATCCTCGCGCGGTCGAGCACATGCTCGCGCAGATCGGGCTCCCTCGGCGCTGAGGCGTTCTGATCACGGCGAAGCCCCCTGCCGCAGACGCGGACAGGGGGCTTCGTCAGCAGAGACCGCTCAGTCCTCGAAGGGTCGGGCGACCACATCGCCGGACCCGGTCTGGAAGACCTCCCAGCCCGCATCGAGCTCTGCGATCGCGCGGCCTTCGAGCCACGTGAGCGTCCAGTGCCCGGAGAGACCGCGCGATTCGACCTCGGCGATCGCCGGCCGGAGCGCGGCGGGAACGGATGCCGGTGGCTCGGAACCGGTGGCCCACCTCGTGCCCAGCTGCATCAGGCGCCCTCGACCGGCGCGAGCTCGATCGCGGTGACCGCGAACTCGCCGGCCTCGGTGAACTCGAGTTCGGCGATGCGTCCCACTGCCCGGAGGTCGTCGGCCGCGGCGCGGAGCGCCTCGAGCTTGGCGGCGGGAGCGGCGATCGCGGCGCGGGAGACCGGAGTCTTCTGCGATGCCTTGGCCTCGGTCTTGGCGCGGCGGATGCCGATCAGCGCCTCGCTCGCGGCCGACAGCACGGCCGTGTCGCCTTCGATGCCGAGTGTCTCAGGCCAGGCCGCGGTGTGCACCGAGCCTTCTTCGAACCACGACCACACCTCTTCGGTCGCGAACGAGATGATCGGGGCGAGCAGGCGCAGGAGCGTCGACAGTGCCAGACGCAGCGCGAGGGCGGCGGATGCCTGACCCACGTCGTTCTGGTTGTAGGCGCGCTCCTTGACGAGCTCGAGGTAGTCGTCGCAGAACGTCCAGAAGAACGCCTCGGTCACTTCGAGCGCCTTGGCCTGGTCGTAGTTCTCGAACGCCTTCGTCGCCTCCTCGATCACGGCGTCCAGGCCGGTGAGCATCGATGCATCGAGCGCGTGGGTGACCTGAGCGCCCTCCGGTACGGGGAACGACAGCACGAACTTCGCGGCGTTCAGCACCTTGATCGCCAGACGGCGGCCGATCTTGACCTGCGTCGGGTTCTGCGGGTCGAAGGCGGCATCCATGCCCAGGCGGCTCGAAGCGGCCCAATAGCGCACCGCATCCGATCCGTGGGTCTCGAGGATGTCCGCCGGAGTCACCACGTTGCCCTTGGACTTCGACATCTTCTTGCGGTCGGGGTCGACGATGAAGCCCGAGATCGCGGCGTTGCGCCACGGCGATCGGGAGTCCTCGAGAGTCGAGCGCAGCATGGTCGAGAAGAGCCAGGTGCGGATGATGTCCTGCCCCTGGGGGCGCAGGTCGAACGGAGCGGTGAGCTGCCACAGCTCCTCGTCGCGCTGCCATCCGCCGGCGAGCTGCGGAGTGAGCGACGAGGTCGCCCAGGTGTCGAGGATGTCGGCTTCGGCCTCGAATCCGCCGGCCGCACCGCGCTGGTCCTCGGTGTAGCCCGCGGGGACGTCGGTCGTCGGGTCGATGGGAAGGCTCGCGTGGTCGGGAGCGATCACCCGGTCGTAGTCGCGCTCGCCGTTCTCATCGAGTCCGTACCAGAGCGGGATCGGCACGCCGAAGAAGCGCTGGCGTGATACGAGCCAGTCGCCGGTCAGGCCGCCGACCCAGTTCTCGTAGCGCACGCGCATGAAGTCCGGGTGCCACGTCAGCTGGGTGCCACGCTCGAGCAGCTCGTCGCGCAGCTTCGCGTCACGCGCGCCGTTGCGGATGTACCACTGGCGGGTCGAGACGATCTCGAGCGGGCGGTCGCCCTTCTCGAAGAACTTCACCGCGTGGTTGAACGGCTTGCCGACCGCGGTCATGTCGCCGGTCTCCTGCAGCTTCTCGACGATGGCCTTGCGGGCCGAGAACACCGTCTTGCCGGCGAGCTCGGCCTGGTACCAGTCGATGGCCTCAGCGTCGGCCACGATCGACGGGGCGGTCGGGAGGAACCGGCCGTCGAGACCGATCGTCGTCATGTTCGGGAGGTGGTCGCCCGCGGCTGTGCGCAGCTCACGCCACCAGATGATGTCGGTCACGTCGCCGAAGGTGCAGACCATCGCGGCTCCCGTGCCCTTGTCGGGCTGTGCGAGGTGGTGTCCGTGGATCTCGATCTCGGCGCCGAAGAACGGCGTGCGCACCTTCGTGCCGATCAGGTGCTTGTGCGGTCCCTCGGGGTGGGTCACGATCGCGATGCACGCCGGCAGCAGCTCGGGGCGGGTGGTCTCGATCGTGATCGAGCCGGATCCGTCGGCGAAGGGGAAATCGATGGTGTGATAAGCGGCCTGCTGGTCGCGATCCTCGAGTTCGGCCTGCGCGATCGCCGAGCGGAAGTCGATGTCCCACAGGGTCGGTGCGAGCGACTGGTAGGCCTCGCCGCGCTCGAGGTTGCGCAGGAACGCGAGCTGGCTCTGGCGGATGGTGTCGTCCGAGATCGTGCGGTACGTCTGGGTCCAGTCGACCGAGAGGCCGAGCTGGCGGAACAGCGCCTCGAACTGCTTCTCGTCTTCGATCGTCAGACGCTCGCAGAGCTCGATGAAGTTGCGTCGGCTGATCGGCACCTGGTCGGCGGCGCGGCTGGACTTGTTGTCGCCGCCCTCGAACGGCGGCGTGAAGTCGTCCTGGTAGGGAAGCGAGGGGTCGCAGCGCACGCCGTAGTAGTTCTGCACCCGACGCTCGGTGGGAAGGCCGTTGTCGTCCCAGCCCATCGGGTAGAACACGTTCTTGCCGCGCATGCGCTCGAAGCGCGCCTTGACGTCGGTGTGCGTGTACGAGAACACGTGGCCGATGTGCAGGCTGCCGGATGCGGTCGGCGGGGGAGTGTCGATCGAGTACACACCCTCGCGGCCGGACTGTGCGGCGCGGAGTCGGTCGAACAGGTAGGTGCCCTGCTCGGACCACGACTCACCCCACTTCGCTTCGAGACCTTCGAGTACGGGCTTGTCGGGAATCACGGACATGGAGGTCTCCTCGAGCGATGTATGCGGCACTGTGTGAGCGTGCCTGAGTGTGGGTTGTGCCCCACAGTCTAATCGCCCCGAACCGGAGGGGAGCCCCTCACTCGCCCCAGACGGCCTCGACGATCGCGGCTGCCTGGTCGTTCGTCACCTGGATGTCGCCGTAGGTGCTCGACGCGATCTCCAGGTCGGGCGAGATGCTCCGCACCAACGCCTCGAGGTCGATCGATTCGCCATCACTTCCGTTGACGCCGAGGTCGATCTCGTCGCTGGGCACGTCGTTGTGCTCGAGGACGATCCTCAGGATGCCCGCCAGATCGTCGGCGGAGGCGTCTTCGTGGTCGAGATCGACGCCCACGCTCAGATAGAAGGTGAACCCGGAGATCGTCTTCGCAGCGTAGGCATCGGTGACGCCGATCTCTGAATCCATCAGCGCTGCGGGAATCGTCTCGGCGAAGTCCCCGTCGGAGGTCTCCTTCAGAAGCGGGCCGCACCCGCTCAGTGCGAGCATCATCGCCGCGAGCGCGAGTGCGACAGCTCCCCGAGTGGCTCGCGCACGGCCGGTGATGCTCATATCAGCGTTCCACTCCTTGGTATACCTGGTGATCGACCACTGTGCCGCCGAGACCGGCGAGGTCCCAAGGATCCGTTCCGCCGTTGGCATCGCGATAGGCGGCTTCCCACTCTGCCACGGACGTCGCATACTTCGGGTTGTTGTGTGCTCCGAACCCGTGTGCCCCATCCGGGTCCGGGAGCGTGATCTGGTGGATGTTCGGCGGGAGCACGGTCACCGGGGTGTTCGGGATGTCGAACGGGGACTGGCCCGGCAGCCCGGGAACGCCGACGAGGCTCCCGTCCAGCATCGGCACGACGTCTGTCGCGTGCTGGAACGCGTAGACCGGCACGTTCGGCGGCACGTGGAAGTTGTCGACGGGGGAGCCGTTGGTCACGACCCCGATCGGGTTGTACGGGAAGGACGAGTCCGCGGCGAGGTTCGCCGCCATGATGCCGCCCTGGCTGAAGCCGGTCAGCACGACGTCGGATCCCGCAGGGATCCCCGCCTGCTGCATCGCATCCAGCACCGCGCGCTCGTACTGAGTGCGGAAGAGCGGGTTGTCGAGCATCAGCGCGAGGTTGTTGTCCCGGTCGTTCATCGCGCCGCTCGAGGGGCCGAACTCCCAGGCCTGTGTCGACGGGAGCGACACGACCCAGTGCGTCGAGCCGTCGGGACCGACGACCTCTTTGATGTCGATCGCCGTGGAGCTCTCCCCGCCCATCGCGTCGGTCGTGCCGTTCACCGACACGAGATCCGACAGCGAGTCGAGCGAGGTGACCTCGTGAGCGTCGTTCCATGCGGCCAGTTGATCCTCGTTCAACGTCGACGGATCGATCTCGCGGACCCGCGCGTCACCGGTCAAGAAGTCGTGGAGGACGTTGCCGAACACCAGTCCGAGCGGCCCGCCGGTGAGTCCGCCGACCAGCGGCAGCATGTCGGCGAGGACATCGCGGAGGGTGGCCAGGGCGTCGCCGACGAGCGGCACGAGCTTGTAGAGGAGCTGCGCAAGAGACACGACGGCGCCGGTGAGACTCTTGACCAGCGCGCCGGCGGTGCCGACGAACTCGGCTGCGGACTCGGCGAACCGCTGGATGTCCTCGAGCTTCTGCAGGGGATTGAGGCTGAAGCGGAACAGATCGTCGGCGAAGCGGCTCAGGCGACCGAGGAAGTCGCAGATCAGCACTCGTGTCGACTCGATGATCTGGCTGACCAGGCGCACCGCGCTCGCCGTGGCTCCGGTCCACTGGGCGGCATCCTCAGCGACGGACAGCAGGTCGCCGTACCGGGCCCGCAGCGCCCGGACCGTGCGGCCGTCGAGCTCGGCCAGCCGGGGCTCGGCATCGCGGAGCGTCTCGACCACTCGGCGGAGCGAGCTCTCTGCGCCCTCCCAGCGCGAGGCGAACCCGCCGACGGTGCCGGGGTCGCCGAGGAGATCGTCGAACCACTCCCGCAGCGGGGCGATGTACTGCATGAGCATGCCGGCGATGCCGGGGATGCTCGCGCAGTCGGTCTGCGAGGCGCTGTACCCGGGTGCTCCCGCCGCCCACGAACCGGAGCGCACCTGGCTGCTGATGCTTGCGACGGCGCTCACAGCTCTCCCTCGATGGCGCGGAACGAGGTGACGGCGCCGTCTTCGATCGCGCCGAAGGCATCGACGATCCCCTTGAGGCCGGTCGCCGTCGCGTCGGCGAGAGTCGTCGCTGCAGCGAGCGTCGACTCGGAGGCATCCGCGAGCGCGTCGACCGCGGGCCCGAGCAAGGGGCCGCACATCGCGCCGAACGCCGACTGCCCCACACCTCCGGCGGCTGTCGTGGCGGCGGAGCCGAGCAGCTCGGCCGCTGCGGTGAGCGCCCGCACGTGCGCGCGGAGCTCGTCCTCGTCGATCACGATCTGCTGATTGGATGCGGTCATGATGATCGGTTCCCCCCCGATGATGTGATGTCTGTCCGACGTCAGCTGCCGCCGAGGACGCGCTGACCGGCGAGGTCGGCGTCCGAGTACTGGGTCGCGAGTTCGCCGAGCAGATCGGACACGGCCATGACGAGCCCGGTTCGCTCACGCATGTTGCCGTCGAATCGCTCCTGTGCGGCGTCGAACGCCGATTGCGCGTCTCCCGACCACGAGCGACGCAGAATCGTCGCGTGCGCGGCGAGCTCCTCCAGGGCGGCATCGATGTTGCGTGACGCGACGCTGATGGCCTTGGCGGCCTTCGCCACCTGCGCCGGATTGACCTCGATGACGCCCATCAGCGGTACTCGATCGTGCTGCCGCCGACCTGCGGGAACGCGGTGTCGACATCCTGGCGCACCGCGGCCACGAGAGGGGAGTCGGCCCCGAGGGTCTGCTCCATCGAGACGAGCACCCTCTCCGCCGCGACCCGCTGCGCCCTCGCGATCGTCTCGGTGATCGTGACGCCGAGGGATGCCAGATCTGCGGCCGCGCCCGACTGCAGTCTCACCGACTCGATGGCCCCGGTCGGCCGCGCGGTGATGGTCACTCGGCCGTCCGCCGACGTGACCGTCGCCATGGTCTGCGACGCCTCCGTCTCGAGTCTGGCCGACTCCTGGGCCAGCTGTCGGGACTGCGCGATCTGGGCATCGATCTTCGCGTTCACTGCGGCGATCGTGTCAGCGAGTTCTTCGGACGACACTGTTCCCCTCCTCCGGTGTCATCGCAGTATATGAGGGAGCGATGACGGTATGAAGGCCCCACGACGCCCGCGTCACCGCGGAGGATCTAGAATTGGATCGAGTCCAAGAACTGATGCATCCGCGTCATCTCCCGCATTCCCTCCCGAGGAACAGCATGCCTATCTCCTTCCTGCGCCGTGCCATCCCGCTCGGCGCGACCGTCGCCGTGAGCGCACTCCTGCTCAGCTCCTGCGCTGCGCCCTCGTCCGAGTCCGACGGCGGTGAGCTCGTCTGGTCGATCGAGGGCGCGAACCTCTCGGCGGGGCACATGGATCCGCAGGTGAGCCAGCTCGACGTCTCGGGCATGGTGCAGCGCGCGGTGCTCGACTCCCTGGTCTTCCAGGAGGATGACGGCTCGTTCACCCCCTGGCTGGCCAAGGAGTGGACGGTGTCCGACGACAGCACCGAGTACACCTTCGTCCTGCGTGACGACGTCACCTTCACCGATGGCGAGCCGTTCGACGCCGAGGCCGTCAAGGCGAACTTCGATCGCATCGTCGATCCCGAGACGGAATCCGCGCAGGCGGCCAGCATGATGGGGGCCGACTTCTACGAGGGCACCGAGGTCGTCGACGAGCACACGGTGAAGGTGAGCTTCACCCAGCCGTACGCGCCGTTCCTTCAGGCGACGAGCACGCCGCAGCTCGGCTTCTACTCGCCGGCCGTGCTGGAGGAGTCCGCCGACCAGCTCAAGGCGGGCGGCCCGGGGATCACCGTCGGAACAGGACCGTTCGAACTGACCGAGTACACACCCGATCAGGAGATCGTCTACACGCGCAACGACGACTACGCCTGGGGGCCGCACGGCGAGAAGGCGCCGAAGGTCGAGACGCTGCGGGTCGAGATCCAGCCCGAGGCATCCGTGCGCACGGGCGTCATCGAGAGCGGCGAGGCCGACCTCGCGAGCAACATCCCGCCGAACCTCGCGGGTGACCTCGGCGACGGCATCACGGTCGATTCGATCGAATACCCGGGCCTGCCCTACTCCCTGTACCTCAACGAGAAGTACGGCGTCTTCGCCGACGAGAAGGTGCGCCAGGCGTTCGCGTTGGGCATCGATGTCGACGCGGCCGTCGAGGAGATCTTCTTCGGACAGTTCCCCCGCGCCTGGAGCGTGCTCGGCTCCACGACTCCCGGTTACGACGCCTCGCTGGAGGGCGCCCGACCGTTCGACACGGACGCGGCGAACACGCTTCTCGACGAGGCCGGATGGACGGAGCGCGACTCCGACGGCATCCGCATGAAGGACGGCGAGCGCCTCTCCGCGCGGTGGATCGCATGGACTCCGGTCCCCGACGACCGCGCCGCTCTCGCGAACGCCATCCAGTCGGATCTCAAGGCCATCGGCTTCGAGGTCGTCCGCGAGACGCTCGAGCCCGGCGCCTACAACGAGCAGTACGAGCCGAAGACCTTCGACCTCACCGACTGGGGATTCTCGGGCGTCGACCCGGACTTCCTCCGCGCGCACCTGCACACCGAGGGGTTCCAGAACGCCTCGCAGGTCACCGATCCCGAGATCGATGCGCTGCTCGAGCAGGCCGTCGCGTCGAACGATCAGGATCAGCGCAACGAGATCTACACCCAGCTGCAGGAGTGGAACGCCGACTACACCGCGATCGTCCCGCTCTACAGCCCGTCGGCGATCACGGCTGTCGGCGAGCGGGTGGACGGGCTCGCGTACGACCTCTACGGTCGTCCGCTGTTCTACGACGTGAGCGTCGGCTGACACCCGAATCATCGAGCGCCCCTCGCTCGCGCACTGCGATATCGTTCGTGAGCGCGCGCCGTGAGCCGAGGGGCGCTCAGGATCCGTCGAGAGGGCGTCAACGGTGAAGGCAGCGCTCACCCGGGTCGCCGGACTCGCGGCATCCGTCGTGATCGTCCTCTGGGGTGCGGCGACGCTGGTGTTCCTCGCGTTCCGGGTGATCCCGGGCGATCCGGTCTCCGTCATGCTCGGGCCCCAGGCGCAGGTGAGCGATGAGGTCAAAGACGGCATCCGCGCGGAACTGGGACTCGACCGTCCTCCACTCGAGCAGTACGTCACGTTCATCGGGCAGCTCGCGCGAGGAGACCTCGGCGAGTCGTATCAGCTGCGGATGCCGGTGGTCGAGGTCATCGGCCGCCAGCTGGGTTCCACGCTGCAGCTCTCCGCGCTGGCGCTGCTCATGGCCGTGGTGCTCGCCTTCGCCGTCGCGCTGCTCGTGCGAGGGCGTGCCGGACGCACCGTCGCTGCGGCAGTCGAACTCGTCATCCTCTCCTCACCCGTCTTCTGGATCGGCCTGATCCTGCTCAGCGTCTTCGCGTTCGGACTCGGCTGGTTCCCCGTGTCCGGTGCACGCAACCCGGCGACGATCGTGCTGCCGGCTATCACGCTCGCCCTGCCGGTGGCCGCTCTGCTCAGCCAGGTGCTACGAGACGGCCTCGCACAGGCCGAGCGGATGCCGTTCGCCGAGACCGTGCGTGCGCGGGGTGCGAGCGCGTCCTGGTTCACTCTGCGGCACGGCCTCAGGCACGGCGCGGCGAATGCGGTGACGCTCGCCGCGTACCTGACCGGATCCGTGCTCGGAGGAGCGGTCCTCGTCGAGACGGTGTTCGCCAGAGCAGGTCTCGGTCGGGTGACTCTCGCCGCCATCACCAATCGTGATCTGCCGGTCATCACCGGCATCATCCTGCTCAGTGCCCTCGTCTTCGTGGTCGTGAATCTCGTGGTCGAGCTGCTGCATCCGCTCATCGATCCTCGTCTGCGCATCGACCGAGGAGGCGTGCGGTGAGGCGGGCGCAGGCCGTGCTGCTGTGGGGCGCCGCGGCGGTGCTTCTCGTGCTCGCCTTCGCCGCGGTGTTCCCCGGGGTGCTCGCCACGCACGATCCCCTGCAGACGGACGTGCGGGCTTCGCTGCTGCCGCCGAGCGCAGACCACCTCTTCGGCACCGACCAGAGCGGACGCGATGTCTTCTCACGGGTGGTCTACGGAGCCGGGCGCTCGATCGGCATCGGACTGCTCGCCACGGGCGTCGCCCTCGCGGTCGGACTCATCGTCGGGTCTCTGGCCGGGCTCGCTCCCCGGGGCGTCGACGCCGCACTCATGCGGGTGAACGACGTGCTGATGGCGTTCCCCGAGTTCCTGGTCGCGCTCGTGGTGGTGGCGGTGCTGGGGCCGGGTCCTGTGAACATCGCGATCGCCGTCACCCTCGCCGCCGTGCCCGTCTACATCCGCCTTGCGCGCGTGCAGACGCGCACGCTGCGCGGCGCAGAGCATGTCGAGGCCGCCCGCATCCTCGGGGTGCGCCCTGCGCCCGCCTTCGTGAGGCACGTCGTGCCCGGCGTGCTCGGGTCGCTCAGCGTCCTGGCGACGATCGGCATCGGATCGAGCATCCTCGGCGCGGCCGGACTCAGCTTCCTCGGTCTCGGCCCATCGGAGCCGACGCCGGAATGGGGACTGATGCTCGCCGGCGGACGCAACGTGCTCGGTCAGGCCTGGTGGATCGCCGTCTTCCCCGGCATCGCGATCACGGTCACCGTCATCTCGGCCACGATCGTCGGTCGTGTGCTGCGAGCCAGAGCAGAGGGGCTGACGCCGTGACCGCCGCGCTCGAACTCGTCGGCCTGCGCGTCGACTTCGGAGGGACGCCCGTGGTGAGCGGTGTGTCGCTGTCGGTCGAGCGAGGTGAATGCGTGGCGATCGTGGGAGAGTCCGGAGCCGGCAAGACCCTGACGGCGCGGGCTCTGCTGGGACTCGCTCCGCAGGGTGCTCACGTGGCGTTCGATCGACTCGTCGTCGACGGGACGGACGCCGCCCGTCTCGGCGAGCGCGGGTGGCGGGCCCTCCGCGGCGCCCGCATCGGACTCGTCTCGCAGGATGCGCTGGTGTCTCTCGACCCGCTGCAGCGAGTGGGCTCGGAGATCGCCGAGCCGCTTCGTCTGCACGGACTCGCGACCGGGCGGGCCGCGTTGCGCGAAAAGGTGCAGGACCTGCTGCACCGGGTCTGGATGCCCGACGCTGCCCGGCGGGCACGCCAGTATCCGCATCAGCTCTCCGGAGGGCTCCGGCAGAGAGCGCTGATCGCCTCGGCCATCGCGGCCGAACCCGCAGTCCTCGTCGCCGACGAGCCGACCACCGCGCTCGATGCCACCGTGCAGGCGAGGATCCTCGGGCTGTTGCGAGACATCGCCGATGCGGGCACCGGCATCGTGTTCATCAGTCACGACTTCGCGGCCGTGCGCAGGATCGCGGATCGGGTGCTGGTGATGCGCAACGGCATCGTCGTCGAGTCAGGGCCCGTCGATGAGGTGCTCGAGAAGCCGCAGCACGAGTACACCCGTCAGCTCATCGCCGCCACGATCCACGAGCCACGTGCAGAGCGTGAAGGCGCGGCCGAGCCCGTGCTCGTCGCCGCCGGGGTCACGAAGGCGTTCGGCGATCTCGTCGCGGTGCAGAACGCGTCGTTCTCCGTGGCCGCCGGACGCACGCTCGGCATCGTCGGGGAATCGGGATCGGGCAAGACGACGCTGGCGCGCATGATCGTGGGCGTCGAGGATGCGGACGACGGAGGCCTGCGGTGGATCGGACAGCACCGGGTGCAGCTCGTGCACCAGAATCCTCTCGGTGCCTTCGACCCGCGGTGGACGATCGGGAGATCGCTGGGAGAGGCGCTCGCCGCCGGGGGTGTGCCTCGTCAGCAGCGAGCGGCTCGAGTGGTGGAGCTTCTCGCCGAGGTCGATCTCGACCCGGCGCTCGCGAGCCGCAGACCCATCGCCCTGTCGGGCGGGCAGCGTCAGCGCGCGGCGATCGCGCGGGCGCTCGCCGCAGAGCCCGAGGTGCTGGTTCTCGACGAGCCGGTATCGGCTCTCGACCCTTCGGTGCGTGAAAAGGTGCTGCAGCTCCTGCTGCGCCTCCAGCGCGAACGGGAGCTGACGATGATCTTCGTGTCGCACGACCTCGATGTCGTCGGCGCAGTGGCCGACGAGGTGCTCGTGATGCAGGACGGCGTGATCGTCGAGCAGGGAGCGGTCACCGACGTGTTCGCCGCGCCGCAGCATCCGTTCACCCGGGAGCTGCTCGAGGCGAACCGGCCCGTCAGTCCATGACCTGGATGCCGATCCCCGCCGCGAGCAGCGGCGCGAGCTGCTGCACCTGGAAACCGGTGAGCGTCGTGCCTCGCAGGCTGTTCGCATCGAGGAACGCAGAGGCGTCGAGTCCGCGGAGGTCGACGTGCCTGGCGCGCATCGCCCGGGTGTCGACCTCGTCAGACCGACTGCCGGTGAAGCCCACGCGCGTGAGTTCGGCCTGAGGCATGTCGAGGGTGCGGATGCCGCAGTCGCGGACCTCGATGTCGGTGGCCTTCGCCGCCCCGAGATTGAGATAGTCGATGCGCACGTCGCTGAGCAGCAGCTCGTCGATGCGAGCGCTGCTCAGATCGAGCGTGCCGATGCGGCCCCCACTGATGCGCACGCGGCGGATGCTCGCATCCCGCATCTTGAGCGATGCGATCCGCACGCCGGTGAGGTCGACGTCGATGAGCGTGGCACCTGTCAGGTCGACCGCGTCGGCATCGGCGGCGACCGTGCACTGCTCGAGCGAGGCATGGGCGAGGTCGACCGTGCCCTCGAGATCGAGACTGGCAGCGATCAGATCGGCGTTGCGATGTGCTGCGGCGGGCGTGAACTCCCGCGGAAGGTCGGGCGGCGAGACGCGGGGAGCCACGGGGGATTCGGGGGAGCGGGCCATGCTTCGAGGGTAGGGGGTGGGTGCGACAGCGCCCAGAGTGCTCAGGAGGCGCACCCCCGCCGCCGCGCGTACAATGGAGACACGAGCATCGATCCGGACATCACCGGGGAGCTCTCGGAAGAACGGTCGGGCTCGCACGGGTCGACTCAGTAGAACCGAGCGGGGCAGGCCCGTCACAGCCGCAGTGAGAGTGGCTCCGCCGTGAGGCGCGGCACGCGAGGTGGTACCGCGGTTCCCCGGGATGAGATTCCGGACGGATCGTCCTCGCAGCAGCATCCGCCACGACTCCTGCGAGACGACATGACCTACCCGCGTTCCTCCTTCGGCCCCGCCGCCGACCAGGCTGCCTCCGTCGCACCGAGCCCTCGGTTCCCCCAGATCGAGCGCGAAGTGCTCGACTTCTGGGAGACCGACCAGACCTTCCGCGCCTCGATCGAGCAGCGCGAGGGCAACGACGAGTGGGTCTTCTACGACGGCCCGCCGTTCGCCAACGGCCTGCCGCACTACGGGCACCTGCTCACCGGGTACGCCAAGGATGTGTTCCCACGCTTCCAGACCATGATCGGCAAGAAGGTCGATCGCGTCTTCGGCTGGGACACGCACGGTCTGCCCGCTGAGCTCGAGGCCATGAAGCAGCTCGGCATCACCGAGAAGAGCCAGATCGAAGAGATGGGCATCGACGTCTTCAACGCGAAAGCGAAGGACTCGGTGCTGAAGTACACGCACGAGTGGCAGGACTACGTCACGCGTCAGGCTCGCTGGGTCGACTTCGAGCGCGGGTACAAGACGCTCGACCTCGGCTACATGGAGAGCGTGCTCTGGGCGTTCAAGACGCTGTTCGACAAGGGGCTCGCCTACGAGGGCTACCGGGTGCTGCCGTACTGCTGGCGCGATGAGACCCCGCTCTCGGCGCACGAGCTGCGCATGGACGACGACGTCTACCAGAACCGTCAGGACCCGTCGGTCACCGTCACGTTCCCGCTGACCGGCGCGAAGGCCGAGGCCCTCGGACTCACCGCCGTGCGCGCGCTCGCCTGGACGACCACGCCCTGGACCCTTCCCACCAACCTCGCGCTCGCCGTGGGACCCGACATCGAGTACGTCGTGCTCCCGGCAGGTCCCGGTGGAGCGGCGGACGTGCACCAGATCGCCGGAACGACGGATGCCGCAGTCGAGGCGTCCTCTCATCGCTACCTCCTCGCACGCGAGCTGCTCGGCGGCTACGTCAAGGACCTCGGCTACGAGAGCCTCGACGACGCGCTCGCCGCTGTCGACGCGACGGTGCGAGGAGCCGACCTGGAGGACGTCACGTACGACCGACTCTTCGACTACTACGCCGACGCCGAGACCTACGGCACCGAGAACGCCTGGCGCATCCTGGTCGACGACTACGTCACCGTCAGCGACGGCACCGGCATCGTCCACCAGGCTCCGGCCTACGGTGAGGACGACCAGCGGGTCGCCGGTGCCGCCGGCATCCCGACGATCCTGTCGCTCGACGACGGCGGGCGCTTCCTGCCGAACGTCACAGACGTCGCCGGCCAGCTCTGGATGGATGCGAACACGCCGCTCATCCGTCTGCTCCGCGCCGAGGGACGACTGCTGCGCGAGCAGAGCTACGTGCACTCGTACCCGCACTGCTGGCGCTGCCGGAACCCCCTGATCTACAAGGCCGTGTCGAGCTGGTTCATCCGTGTCACCGACATCAAGGACGACCTGCTCGCGAACAACGAGCAGATCACCTGGGTGCCCGAGAACGTCAAGCACGGCCAGTTCGGCAAGTGGCTCGAGGGGGCGCGCGACTGGTCGATCAGCCGCAACCGCTACTGGGGCTCGCCGATCCCGATCTGGAAGAGCGACGACCCGGAGTACCCGCGCATCGACGCATACGGCTCTCTCGAAGAGATGGAGCGCGACTTCGGCACGCTGCCGCGCAACCCCGAGGGCGAGATCGACCTGCACCGCCCCTACATCGACGACCTCACGCGTCCGAACCCCGACGACCCCACCGGCAAGAGCACGATGCGCCGCATCGAGGACGTCTTCGACGTGTGGTTCGACTCGGGTTCGATGCCGTACGCGCAGGTGCACTATCCGTTCGAGAACCAGGAGTGGTTCGACACGCACGCACCCGCCGACTTCATCGTCGAGTACATCGGGCAGACGCGTGGCTGGTTCTACGTCATGCACGTGCTGTCGACCGCGCTCTTCGATCGTCCGGCCTTCACCGGTGTCAGCTGCCACGGCATCGTGCTGGGCAACGACGGCTACAAGATGTCGAAGTCGCTGCGCAACTATCCGGATGTCTCCGAGGTGCTCGACCGCGACGGCTCCGACGCGATGCGCTGGTTCCTCATGTCGAGCTCCGTGCTGCGCGGTGGCAACCTCGCGGTCACCGAAGAGGGCATCCGATCGGGCGTCCGCGAGTTCCTGCTTCCGCTGTGGAACTCGTGGTACTTCTTCGCGACGTATGCGAACGCGGCCAAGCCGGGCGGCTACGAGGCGACCTGGCGCACGGACTCGACCGACGTGCTCGACAGATACATCCTGGCTCGACTCGGCGACCTCGTGCGCGACGTGCGGGCGGACCTCGAGGGCCTCGACTCGACAACGGCGTCCGCTCGTCTGCGCGACTTTGCCGAGGTTCTCACCAACTGGTACATCCGCCGCTCGCGCGACCGGTTCTGGGAAGGCTCGAACACCGAGGCCTTCGACACGCTCTACACCGTGCTCGAGACCCTGACCCGAGTCGCGGCTCCGCTCGTTCCGCTCGTCAGCGAGCGCGTCTGGCAGGGGCTCACAGGTGGACGCAGCGTGCACCTGCAGGACTGGCCTGACGCCACCGCGTTCCCCGCCGCCGACGAGATCCGGAATGCCATGGATGCCGTCCGCGAGCTCTCGAGCGTCGGCAACGCGTTGCGCAAGAAGGAGAAGCTGCGCGTGCGCTTGCCGCTCGCCCGCCTCACGGTCGTGTCACCGCTGGCAGGGACGCTCGGCCAGTTCGAGGACATCCTCCGCGAGGAGCTCAACGTCAAGTCGGTCGAGCTCGTCCCGCAGTCGGAGACGACTGCTGCGGACTATGGCATCAGCCATCGGCTCAGCGTCAACGCGCGTGCTGCGGGCCCGCGGCTCGGCAAGAACGTGCAGACCGTGATCAAAGCCGCGAAGGCAGGCGACTGGTCGGAGAGCGACGGCGTCGTCACCGCGGGCGGTATCGCTCTCGAGCCGTCGGAGTACGAGCTCGCGCTCGAGACCGCCGGTCGTCCGGAGGGCGAGGCTCTCGCCCTCGTGCCGACGGGGGGCGTCGTGCTGCTCGATACGCAGACGACACCCGAGCTCGAGGCGGAGGGACTCGCCCGCGACGCGATCCGCGTCGTGCAGGAGGCCCGCAAGAACGCTGACCTCGACGTGAGCGATCGCATCGTGCTCGCGCTCAACGTGAGCCCGGACGACGCCGAGGCGCTGCAGGCGCATGCGGAGCTGATCGCAGGGGAGACCCTGGCCGTGGCGTTCGCTGTGCAGGCCACCGACGAGATGAACGCTCTCGTGAAGGACGTCACCAGCCCGGGAGGCGGCGTGTTCCGCAGCGGGGCGACCGCGCTGGGCGCCGACAAGCGTCCGATCATCGTCACGATCGACACGAACATCGAGGAGTCGAGCGCATGAGCGCACGTGACAGGGCGGATGCCGTCTACGAGACGCTGCTGAGCCGCGCGGGGGAGCGCTGGGTGCAGCCGCGCAAGGAGCGCACCGCGCGCATCCTCACATACCTCGACGACCCGCAGCGCACCTATCGCGTCGTGCACATCACGGGGACCAACGGCAAGACGTCGACGGCTCGGATGATCGAGACTCTGCTTCGGGCGCACGGGCTGCGCACCGGGCTGTTCACGAGTCCTCATCTCGAGCGCTTCACCGAGCGGATCATGATCGACGGCGAGCCGATCGAGGATGCCGCCGTCGCCGACGCGTGGGATGAGATCGAGCCCTTCGTCGGGATCGTCGACGCCGAGCTCGAGGCCGCAGGGGAGGAGCCGCTCACGTTCTTCGAGCTGCTCACCGTGCTCGCCTTCGTGGCCGTGGCCGATGCCCCTGTCGACGTGCTCGTGCTCGAGGTGGGCATGGGGGGCGAGTGGGACTCGACCAACACGGCGGACGGCGACGTGGCGGTCTTCGCGCCCATCGACATCGACCACGCGGATCGTCTCGGAGGCACGATCGCCGAGATCGCGACGGTCAAGGCGGGGATCATCAAGGAAGGCGCGGCCGTCGTCTCGGCGCAGCAGCCCGCAGAGGCCGCTGAAGTGCTGCGTCGCGTCGCCGCCGAGAAGAACGCCACGATCGCGTTCGAGGGTGAGGAGTTCGGGCTTGCCGACCAGAAGCTCGCCGTCGGTGGACAGCTGTTGACCATCCGCGGACTCGCCGGCGCCTATGTCGAGGAGTATCTGCCGCAGTACGGTGCTCACCAGGGGCACAACGCCGCCCTCGCGGTCGCCGCCGTGGAGTCGCTGATCGGAGGCGGCGAGCAGCCGATCGCCGCCGACATCATCTCCGAGGGGCTCCAGGGAGCGACCTCGCCCGGACGCCTCCAGCTGCTGGGGATCGCTCCGACGGTGATCGTCGATGCCGCGCACAACCCGCACGGCGCCGCCGCGCTCGTTCTCGCGATGGACGACAGCTTCGACTTCGACGAGTGGGGCGTCGTGCTGGGTGTGCTCGCCGACAAGGACGCCGCCGGCATCGTCGCGAAGCTCGCACCCGCAGCAGCGCACGTCTTCGCCACCGCGCCGGAGTCCGACCGCGCGAGCGACGCGGATCTCATCGCCGACCTCGTCGAGGCGACGGGACAGCGTGCGACCGTCCATCCGACCCTCGCTGAGGCTGCTGATGCCGCACGGGAATGGGCGGCATCGTCCGATCGCCGAGCCGTCGTGATCGCCGGGTCGGTCGTGCTCGCGGGCGAGGCGATCGCCCTCGCTGAGGCCGAAGACTGGAAGTCCGGGTGGCGCGCATGACCGCCGTCTCCCCGTCTGCGCGTCCTCCGCGTCCGCCCCGCACGCTCGTGCAGAAGCTGGCGCCGATCGTGCTCGGGTTCGAGTCGATCGTCGTCTTCCTCGCGGGTCTCACGGTCTTCGGTCTCAAGTCGCTGCCTGCCGGCATCCCGCAGTGGTGGGGGATCGTCGGCGGCGCGGTCGTGGGACTCGCCTGCATCGCCGTCGCCGGGATGATCACGAAGCCCTGGGCGATCACCGCAGGGTGGATCCTGCAGGTCGTCATCGCGCTGGCGGCTATCCTGGTGCCCGCGATCCTGCTCGTCGTCGTGGTTTTCGGCGGCATGTGGGGGTATGCGACGATCATGGGGGCCCGATTGGACGCACGACGTCCTGACGGGCCCACGACCGAGACTCAGACAGAGAGTGAATGACATGGCCACCGAAGAAACCCTCGTCCTCGTAAAGCCCGATGGTGTCGCCCGCGGCCTCACCGGCACGATCCTGGCTCGCATCGAAGCGAAGGGATACTCCCTCGTAGACATCCGCCTGGTCGAGCCCGACCGCGACCTGCTGGCCGAGCACTATGCCGAGCACGAGGGCAAGCCGTTCTACGAGCCGCTCCTCGAGTTCATGCTCTCAGGGCCGTCCGTCGCGATCCGCCTCGCGGGCAACCGCGTGATCGAGGGCTTCCGGTCGCTCGCCGGCACGACCGACCCCACCACCGCCGCACCCGGCACGATCCGTGGCGACTTCGGTCGCGACTGGGGCCTCAAGGTGCAGCAGAACCTCGTGCACGGCTCGGACAGCCCCGAGTCGGCCGCACGCGAGCTCGGCATCTGGTTCGACTGACCGATCCGCTCACGACGAAGCCCGCCGCACGAGATCGTGCGGCGGGCTTCGTCGATTCAGGGGTGAGGAATCAGAAGATGATGCGCGCCATCTCGCCGAGGAAGTCGAGACCCTGCAGCTGAGCCATCACGATGATGATCGCGTACGCCAGGATGGTCGCCAGCGGAACCCAGACCATGAGCTTGTCCGCACGCGCCTGGGCCTTCTCGCTCTTGGTGAACGTGCCGTTCCGGGTGAGATGCAGCATCGTCGCGAAGAACGTCGGGATGGTCACGGCCCAGGTCACCATGCACCACGGGCACAGCACTCCGAGGTTCGATGCATACAGGCTCTGGCCGATCAGCCAGCAGACGAGTCCGAATGCGAACGTGATGCCGGCGCCGAACGCAGCCCAGAACCAGCGGGGAAAGCGGGATCCAGCGAGGATCGCGACCCCGACGACCAACGGCGCCATCCACCCGGTCAGTCCGAGCAGCGGGTTGGGGAAGCCGAAGATCTCGCCCTGCCACGAGCCCAGGTTCTTGCTGCACTGGATGAAGGGGCTGACGTCGCAGGCCAGGGCATCGGTTGGGTTCTCGAGAAGCACGAACTTCTCGACCGTGAGCTGGAAGGCGGCGAACCAGCCGATGACGCTCGCGATGATCAACCACACGGCATAGACGACGGGGCGGGTGCGCTGCTCGCTCATGTCTGGATTCTCTCAGCGATCGCTATGTATCGGGCGTGAGCGCGCCGGAGAAAACGACTCAGTGCCCCGACGATGCCGCGAACCGGCGCACTTGGTGCGATAATGGCCTGTGATGCATCGCTCGACCCTGTCGCGGCGGGCATCGACGCAGACTTCGGGGCCGTATGCCCCTCGTGATCAGAGCCGTGAGCCGGTCGCACACCGAATGAGTTCGCGGCACCTGCGGGTGCCGCATGAGAGTTAGCGGAACACGAAGTGTCCGCGCGAGGAGCAAGCCAGAGATGGCCGATGACAACAATGACTACGACGCCCCTACCCTCGACTTCTCTGCGGATGCTGACGCACCCGCAGAGGTAGTCGCCGACGCTCCGGAGGCCGACGGCACGTCCGACGCTTCGGAGGACGGCGCGGGTTCGACCGCTGAGCCCTCTCCGGCGGAGGAGACTCCTGCGGAGCCCTCTCCTGCTGAGGATGCTCCTGCTGAGGATGCTCCTGCTGCGGATGCTCCTGCTGCTGACGCTCCTGCTGCTGACGCTCCTGCTGCTGACGCTCCTGCCGTCGACGCTCCCGCGGCCGAAGCCTCTTCTGAAGAGACCGCTGCTGAGCCTGCCCAGGAGAAGCCCGAGGCGCCCCAGCCCCTCACGGCCGTGTCGCTGGGGCTGCTGCCCGAGGTCTTCGTCTCTCAGGTATCGACGCAGCTGCACTTCTACGCTCCCGAGGTCCTTCCGCTCCCGGCCCGTCCGGGCCGCGAGCGCGTGTTCGACCGCATCGCCGAGCGGGAGCCGGAGGAGCCGGCCGGCCGCCGTGGCCGCCGCCGTCGCGGTGGTTCCGACGATGTCGAGCAGCGCGAGCCGCGTGAGCAGCGTGACGAACCTCGCCAGCCCCGCCAGCGCGTCGTCGAGTACATCACCGAGCCCAAGGCGATCAAGGGTTCCACGCGCCTCGAGGCGAAGAAGCAGCGCCGTCGCGACGGACGGGATGCCGGTCGTCGGCGTCCGGTCGTCACCGAGGCGGAGTTCCTCGCGCGTCGTGAGTCGGTCGACCGCAAGATGGTCGTCCGTTCCAAGAACGGCCGGACGCAGATCGGCGTCCTCGAAGACGGCGTGCTCGTCGAGCACTATGTCGCGCGCAACCAGGACGCCTCGCTGATCGGCAACGTCTACCTCGGCCGCGTGCAGAACGTGCTGCCGAGCATGGAGGCCGCGTTCGTCGACATCGGCCGTGGCCGCAACGCCGTGCTCTACTCCGGCGAGGTCGACTGGGATGGCGTCGAGACCGGCAACCAGCCGCGTCGTATCGAACTCGCGCTCAAGGCGGGCGACCGCGTCCTGGTGCAGGTCACCAAGGATCCGATCGGCCACAAGGGCGCCCGTCTGACCAGCCAGATCTCGCTTCCGGGTCGCTACCTCGTGTATGTGCCCGGCGGATCGATGAACGGCATCAGCCGCAAGCTGCCCGACAACGAGCGCACGCGCCTGAAGCGCATCCTCAAGGAGGTTCTCCCCGAGTCCTCCGGGGTGATCGTCCGCACGGCGGCCGAAGGTGCCACCGAAGACCAGCTCACTCGCGATGTTCAGCGGCTCACCAGCCAGTGGGAGCACATCCGCAAGCAGGTCGAGAGCCAGCAGGCGCCGGCGCTGCTGCACGCCGAGCCCGACCTTCTGGTCAAGATCGTCCGCGACGTCTTCAACGAGGACTTCACGAAGATGCTGATCCAGGGCGAGGACGCGCAGCGCACCATCCGCGCCTACCTCGAGAGCGTCGCACCCGATCTGCTCGAGCGCGTCGAGTCGTACGAGGACGAGAGCGATCCCTTCGATGTGTTCCGGATCACGGAGCAGATCGAGAAGGCGCTCGACCGCAAGGTCTGGCTGCCGTCCGGTGGCTCGCTGGTCATCGACCGCACCGAGGCCATGACGGTCGTCGACGTCAACACGGGAAAGTTCGTCGGCTCGGGCGGAAACCTCGAAGAGACGGTCACCAAGAACAACCTCGAGGCCGCGGAGGAGATCGTCCGCCAGCTGCGTCTGCGCGACATCGGCGGCATCATCGTCGTCGACTTCATCGACATGGTGCTCGAATCGAACCGCGACCTCGTGCTGCGCCGCCTGATCGAGTGCCTCAGTCGTGACCGGACGAAGCACCAGGTCGCCGAGGTCACGTCGCTCGGCCTCGTGCAGATGACCCGCAAGAAGCTCGGCCTCGGCCTGCTCGAGACGTTCAGCGAGGCGTGCGACGTGTGCGCCGGTCGCGGCGTCATCGTGCACCACGACCCGGTCGTGAAGCACCGCGCGAGCAGCAACGGCAATGGCAACGGCAACTCGCAGTCCAACCGTCGCCAGCGCGGCGGCAACGGCCAGTCGCAGAACTCGGCGCCCGCCGCGGTGACGACGCACAGCATCCCCGAGGGGGCGAAGTCCGCGCTCGCGCAGATCGCGGCCTCGACGCGCGTTCCTAACGCCGACGAGCCGACGGAGGTCGTCGCTCCCGCCGCGGAGACGACGACGGAAGCCCCCGCCACGCAGGAGCGAGCCAAGAAGCCCCGCAAGAAGCGCGGATCCGACCGCAAGTCGCCCAAGTCCCCGGCTGAGGCGCTGCTCGATTCCGTGCTCGATGCGCTTCCCGAGCCGAAGGCTCCGGGGCAGGGACGCGGTCGTCGCCGTGTATCCACCGCCGCGCTCACCGGCACGCCCATCTCCGTGAACTCGGAGCCGTCAGCGCCGGTCGCGGGCGGGGACTCGCAGTCCTGAGGCGATCAGTCGCCTGACCAGCTCCTTGCCGCCGACATGCTGTGCGCCGGCGGCGAGGAGCCGGGGGATGAGCTCTTCGGGGACGTCGTAGTGGTCGAGGTCGAAGGCGCGTGCAGGAACGTCGTGCGACCTCGCGAAGGCGTGCAGCTCCTGCAGGCTGTCGTCGCTGACGAGATGGGCCCACAGGCGCCCGTGTGCGGGCCAGATGGGGTCATCGACGAGAACGGTCATTCGTTCAGCCTATGACCGGACACACCAGGCGGCGCGTTTTGCCACAGTGTCCTGCATCCGGTAAAGTAGTCCCTTGGTGCGTATGCCGCGTCGTCCTGGACGGTCGAAGCGGAGAGTCTTGCGTTCGTGCCCGTCGCCCAGCGTCGCATGCAAGCAACAGTCTTCCCGTGAGATATCGGAGCCGCGAGCTCCCCAACGAAACAGGTATGAAGTGGTTTACGCAGTAGTGCGCGCCGGTGGGCGGCAGGAGAAGGTCGAGGTCGGCACGATCGTTCAGCTCGACCGTGTCAAGGCTGCCCAGGGCGAGAAGATCGAGCTGGCCGCAGTGCTGCTCGTCGACGGCGCCTCGGTGACCACCGACGCCGACTCGCTGGCGAAGGTCAAGGTCACGGCAGAGGTCATCGGCAACCTCCGCGGCCCGAAGATCATCATCCAGAAGTACAAGAACAAGACCGGCTACAAGAAGCGCCAGGGCCACCGTCAGGAGCTCACGCGCGTCAAGATCACCGGCATCAAGTAAGACCGAGGAGACCAGGACATGGCACATAAAAAGGGCGCAAGCTCCACCCGTAACGGTCGTGACTCCAACGCTCAGCGACTTGGCGTCAAGCGCTTCGGTGGACAGCAGGTTCTCGCCGGCGAGATCATCGTCCGCCAGCGCGGCACGCACTTCCACCCCGGCGTGAACGTCGGCCGTGGTGGCGACGACACCCTGTTCGCTCTGGCCGCCGGTGCGGTGCAGTTCGGCGCGAAGGGCGGCCGCAAGGTCGTCAACATCGTCGCCGCTGCTGAGTGATCACAGCACGACAGTAGTCATGCGATTCGGGGCGGGCTTCGGCCCGTCCCGAATTTGCGTTTTCGGCGGGACATGTGCTCCCGGCCGAATCGCCGGCCGAACTCTCGGTTCCGGCCGAGTTCTTTATTGAGGAGAGAGACATGGTCAGTTTCGTCGACACCGTGACGCTTCACCTGCGTGCGGGCAAGGGCGGCAACGGCTGTGTCTCGGTGCACCGCGAGAAGTTCAAGCCGCTCGGCGGCCCCGACGGAGGCAACGGCGGTGACGGCGGCGACATCGTTCTCATCGCCGACACGCAGACGGGCACGCTTCTCTCGTACCACCACTCGCCCCACCGCAGCTCCGGCAACGGCGGACCCGGCATGGGCGACCACCGTGCAGGGTTCATGGGTGAGGACCTCGAGCTTCCCGTTCCCGTCGGCACTGTGGTCAGGAACGCCGCCGGTGAGGTTCTGATCGACATGATCGAGCCCGGCGAGCGATTCGTCGTCGCGAAGGGCGGCCATGGCGGACTCGGCAACGCCGCACTGGCGACGCCGAAGCGCAAGGCGCCCGGATTCGCGCTTCTGGGCACCCCGGGAGACGAGGGCGATGTCGTCCTCGAGCTCAAGACCGTCGCAGACGTGGCTCTCGTCGGCTATCCCTCTGCAGGCAAGTCCAGCCTGATCGGTGCGATCTCGGCGGCCCGCCCCAAGATCGCCGACTACCCGTTCACCACGCTCCACCCGAACCTCGGTGTCGTGCAGGCGGGGGAGTCGCGCTACACCGTCGCCGATGTCCCCGGACTCATCGAGGGAGCGAGCGAGGGGCGTGGTCTCGGACTGGAGTTCCTCCGCCACGTCGAACGCTGCACCGCACTGCTGCATGTGCTCGACTGCGCGACGCTGGAGCCCGGTCGTGACCCGATCTCCGACCTCGACGTCATCCTCGGCGAACTGGCCGCGTACGAGGTCCCCGAGGGACAGACTCCGCTGCTCGAGCGCCCCCAGCTCATCGCGCTGAACAAGATCGACGTGCCGGAGGCCCGCGACCTCGCCGATCTCGTGCGTCCGGACCTCGAGGCTCGCGGATTCCGCGTCTTCGACATCTCCACCATCTCGCACGAGGGCCTGCGCCAGTTGACCTATGCGCTCGGCGATATCGTCGACGCACACCGCGCAGAGCTCGCCGCGACCGAGGTCCCGCGTGAGCGCGTCGTCCTTCGCCCGCGCGGCCCCAAGAAGGGCTTCGAGATCCGAGTCGAGGGTGGCAGCTACGGCAACATCTATCGCATCCTGGGCGAGAAGCCCGTCCGATGGGTTCAGCAGACCGACTTCCAGAACGAGGAGGCCGTGGGTTATCTCGCGGATCGCCTCGAGAAGCTGGGCGTCGAAGACGAGCTCTTCCGCCTCGGTGCAGTGCAGGGATCCACCGTCGTCATCGGCGAAGGCGAGAGCATCGTCTTCGACTGGGAGCCGACCATGACGTCTGCGGCCGAACTCATGACGGCGCCCCGCGGAACCGATCCCCGCCTGGCGCCCAACGCCCGTCGCACCACCTCCGAGCGTCGTGAGAACTACTACGAGCGCATGGATGCCAAGGCCGAGGCTCGCGCCGAGGTCGAGGCTCAGCGGCTCGCGGCCTACCGCGAGGACGGGGAGTGACCGCTCGCACGAGGGCGGATCTCGCCACAGCCTCGAGGATCGTCGTCAAGGTCGGGTCCTCATCGATCAGCGGTGAGTCGTCATGGCGGATCCCCGTTCTGGTCGAGGCGCTGGCCGCGGCGCACGCGCGCGGAGCAGAGGTGATCCTCGTCTCCTCCGGAGCGATCGCCACAGGCATTCCGTTCCTGCGTCTCGACGCCCGCCCGACCGACCTGGCGACGCAGCAGGCCGCGGCCGCGGTCGGACAGAACATCCTGGTCTACCGCTATCAGGAGTCTCTGCGTCGCTTCGACATCGTCGCGGGGCAGGTGCTGCTCACGACGGGCGACCTCGAGAACCCGACCTCGCGCAGCAATGCTCGGCGGGCCATGGAGCGACTTCTCGGTCTGCGCATCCTGCCGATCGTGAACGAGAACGACACGGTCGCGACGCAGGAGATCCGCTTCGGCGACAACGACCGACTCGGAGCGCTCGTCGCGCAACTGATCGAGGCCGACGCTCTGGTCCTGCTGAGCGACATCGAGTCGCTCTACACCAAGCCGCCGTCCGACCCGACAGCCGAGCCCATCGACGTCGTCGCCCCCGATGCCGATCTGTCGGGACTCGAGTTCGGATCGACCGTCGTCAACAGCGTCGGCACCGGAGGAGCCGCGACCAAGGTCTCGGCCGCTCGCCTGGCTGCCGCGTCCGGGATCGGCGTGCTCGTGACGAGTGCCGACCTGGTCGACAAGGCCCTCTCCGGGGCCGACATAGGGACCTGGTTCGAACCCGCGCTCTCTTAGACTGGGCGGATGACCGACCAGACCCCCCAGACGCGCCTGGAGCTCGCCAAAGAGGCGTCCCGAGCCACGGCCAGGCTGACCAGCGATGACAAGGCCCGGGCTCTCGAGGCCATCGCGGTGGCTCTCGAGCAGAATGCTGCCGCGATCATCGCGGCCAACGGTCGAGACATCGAGCGAGGTCGGTCCGACGGCATCGGAGAATCGCTGATCGACCGGCTGCGCCTCGACGAGAAGCGCGTCGCCGCTCTCGCCGCGGCAGTCCGCCAGGTCGCGGCCCTGCCCGACCCCGTCGGTCGCGTCGTCGGAGGGCATCGGATGCCCAACGGCGTGGCGCTGGAGCAGGTGCGGGTGCCCTTCGGAGTGGTCGGCGCGATCTACGAGGCGCGTCCGAACGTCACCGTCGACATCGCCGCGCTCGCGCTGCGCTCGGGCAACTCCGTGGTCCTGCGCGGTGGCAGCGCCGCACGAGAGTCGAACACCGTGCTCGTCGAGATCATGCGCGGCGCGCTGCAGGCTGCGGGCGTCACGCCGGAAGCGGTGCAGACGGTCGACGACTTCGGTCGAGACGGCGCCACGGCATTGATGCACGGACGCGGGTTCATCGACGTGCTCGTGCCCCGGGGCAGCGCGGGCCTGATCGAGACCGTCGTGACCGAGGCCACCGTCCCCGTGATCGAGACAGGCGCAGGCAATGTGCACATCGTGCTCGACGAGAGCGCTCCTGACGACTGGGCGCAGGACATCGTGGTGAACGCGAAAGTGCAGCGTCCCAGTGTCTGCAACGCCGTCGAGACGGTGCTCGTGCTCCGTCAAGCCGCACCGCGGCTCGTGCCGCTCGTCGCGAGCGCACTGCAGAGCGAGGGAGTCGCGATCCACGGTGACGACATGGTGGCGGGGCTCGTCTCGAACGTGATCCCGGCGACGGAAGACGACTGGGCGACGGAGTACCTCAGTCTCGACATCGCGATCAAGGTCGTCGACACCCTCGACGATGCGCTCGACCACATCCGTCGCTACAGCACCGGGCACACGGAGTCGATCATCACCACCGATTCGCGCAACGCTGAGCGATTCCTGGCCGAGGTCGACTCGGCGGTCGTGATGGTGAACACGTCCACTCGGTTCACTGACGGGGGAGAGTTCGGGTTCGGCGCCGAGGTCGGCATCTCGACGCAGAAGCTGCACGCGCGAGGACCGATGGGGCTTTCCGAGCTGACCAGCACGAAATGGCTGGCGCGTGGGGCAGGGCAGACGCGCGGCTGAGGGCTAGACTAGGGGGCGCTGTGGCTCTTCGTGAGTCATGCCCGCCAGCCACGAAACGGAGTCAGGATGAATCTCGTCGCACAGATCGCGATGGTCGCTGCCGAAACCGAGCACCACGGCAATGTGCAGCTCGAGACGCTGATCTTCGGCGTGATCGCCATCATCGTCTTCGCCTTCCTCGGCCTGGTCACGCTGTCGTACAAGAACGTCGCCAACCGCCACTCCGCCAAGGCCGACGCCTGGGCGGCGAAGCACGGCAAGGACGGCCACGAGGCAGGGCACGGCCACTAGGCCCGTATGAACGACACGACCTCGCGTCCTGCGCGCATCGGTGTGATGGGCGGCACCTTCGACCCCATCCACCATGGCCACCTGGTCGCCGCGAGCGAGGTCGCCCACTCCTTCGATCTCGACGAGGTCGTCTTCGTCCCCACCGGACACCCATGGCAGAAGTCGGATGTCACCCCCAGCGAGCATCGCTACCTGATGACGGTGATCGCCACTGCATCCAACCCGCAGTTCACGGTGAGCAGGGTGGACATCGACCGTGAGGGGCCGACCTATACGATCGACACCCTTCGCGACCTGAAGGAGAAGCGCCCCGACGCGGAGCTCTTCTTCATCACCGGTGCCGACGCCGTGGCGCAAATTCTCAGTTGGAGGGACCATGATGAACTGTGGGAGTTGGCCCACTTCGTCGCGGTCTCGCGTCCAGGACACGTTCTGAGCACTGACGGCCTCCCCAGCGACAACGTCAGCCAACTGGAGGTGCCGGCGCTGTCCATCTCGTCGACGGCCTGCCGCGTGCGGGTCCGCGACGACGAGCCGGTCTGGTACCTCGTCCCCGACGGAGTCGTTCAATACATCGCGAAGCATCATCTGTATCGGAGCAAGGCATGAGTACATCGGATCAGCAGGGTCACGGTCCGCTGACGCGAAAGCAGCTGCGTGAGATCCGGCTGACGGGTTCCACGCCGGTCATCTCGGTGGAGGAGGCTGCAGCTGCGGCTGCCGTCGCGGCTCCACCCGTGCCGCCGAAGCCAGAGGCGCCCGAGTCGACCACGGTCGAGCCCACCCCGCCGGCCCGGTCAGGCGCGAGCGACACCGAGGGGGAGACCTCCCACGGGACTGTGGGGCTGACACGTCGACAGGTTCGCGAGCGCGAGCGCGCCGCGACGGGATCGGTTCCTGTCGACGAGTCCGATGCTCCTGAGGGATCGGCCCCCGAGAATGCGGCCGAAGAGACGCAGCCCGTCGAGCCCGCATCCGAGCCGAAGAGCGAGACTCCTGCGTCCTCTGCACCCGATGATGATGACGAAGACGATGACGACGACGATGACGACACTGCTGTCGAGGGCCTCCCCGCTCCCGTCAGTGCTTCGACGTCCGTCGAGGCCACGGATGACGACGCTCAGACTGCTCCCGAAGCGGGCGACACCTCTGCGGCCGTGGCCGAACTCGGCATCGACGCAGATCCGGCCGATGCGAACGACGACGTCCTGGCCGATGTGGCCGAGTCCGATGACGTCGACATCGCCGAAGGGGAACGCCCCACGGTGAACTCCGCCTTCGGGCAGGAGCTGCTCACCGACGGCGCGGAGACCCGCAAGCCCTTCTCACCGTCGTTCGACGAGCTTCTGACCGTCGGTGACTCGACCGGATCGCAGCATCTGGCTCCGAACACGCTCATCTTCAACCCCTCCCCGGGAGACGGGTCGCTGTCTGGCCCGGTCGCCTCCACGGGGGAGATCCTCGTGACCGGCTCGTACGAACTGCCCAAGGGCCTCGGTTCGCAGGGTCACGCGCACGGCACCACAGACGGCAAGGATGTGGACGCCGTGCTGATCGACGGCGAGCTGCCTCCGGCATCGTCGCCCACGCCGATCGCCGCCAGTGCGGCCGTCAGCACCATCAAGCCCGCCGGTGAGGTCATCCGCCCACCCGCCCCCGAAAAGGGCAACAAACTCATGCTCATCCTCGCGATCGTGGCGGGTGGTCTTGCGCTCGCGCTGGGCGTTTCCCTGATCGTCGCCTTCAACTCGAATGTGTTCTAATGCAGTCACCTGAAACCGCCGAAGAGATGCTCCAGCTCGCGGCCGACGCCGCCGTCTCGAAGGGCGGTGAAGATCTCGTCGCCCTCAACGTGTCGGAGCCTCTTCCGCTCGTCGACATCTTCCTGCTCGTCACCGGAAACAGCGAGCGGAACGTCGCCGCCATCGCCGATGAGATCGAGGACAAGCTCATCGAAGCCGGCCACAAGCGGGTCCGCCGTGAGGGTCGTGCGGAGGCCCGCTGGGTGCTCCTCGACTTCGGCGACCTGATCGTGCACGTCTTCCACCAGGAGGAGCGGGTCTACTACGGCCTCGAGCGCCTGTGGAAGGACTGCCCTGTGGTGCCGTTCGAGCTCGCAGACTCCGCTGCAGCAGACCGCGACTGACATGAGCGTCCACCTGATCACCGGTGCCGGTTCCGGCATCGGCTCCGTCGTCGCGCGCCGACTGCTCGATCGGGGCGATCAGGTCGTCGTGCTGGCCCGTGATGCGGGGCGCGCCAAGGAGATCACCGCGGCGCTTCCGGGCGCATCGGCGATCGTCGGTGACCTGGCACAGCCCGGAAGACTGTCATGGGCGCTGTCGAAGCAGGCGCTTCCCGAACGAATCGACTCGCTGATCCATGCAGCGGGCGTCGTCGACCTCGGGCCGGTGGCCGACCTGGCGGCGAACCTGTGGGAGCGTCAGCTCGCCGTGAACCTCGTGGGGCCCGCAGAGCTGACACGCCTGCTGCTGCCGCTGCTGCGTGTCTCCGGTGCTCGGGTGGTGTTCGTCAACTCCGGCGCGGGGCTTCACGCGCACGCAGGCTGGTCGGCGTACGCCGCGTCGAAGCACGGGCTCAAGGCTCTCGCCGACTCCCTGCGGGCCGAGGAGGCCGAGCACGGGGTGCGGGTCACCTCGATCTATCCCGGTCGCACAGCGACGCCCATGCAGGAGCGCGTGCACCAGCAGGAGGGGCGCGACTACGATCCGGAGCGCTTCATCACGGCTGACTCGGTCGCGACGACGATCCTCACCGCACTCGACCTCCCGGACGACGCCGCTCTCACCGACCTGACGATTCGCCCTCGCGGCTGATCCCCTTCCCTGCAGTCTCTCTCGCAGCTGTCAAGCCCCTGTGGGCCTGGGGCGGCACCGTGGATGATGTGCAGTGGGGGAGAAAGTCGTGGAGGGAATCACATGTCCGGAGATCCAGATCCTAGATACGTGCTGCATCGTGTCACGCCATCGGAATGGGTGATCAACGACCGACGGTACGAGTCGCACGATCCGCGGCACGTGGTGGCGAGTGTGTACGAATACGCCGACACCGAGGTCGAGGTCGTATGGCTTCGTGATCTGCCTCTGGCAGTGCGATACGCCACCGCCACCGAAGTCCTCGAAGAGGTCACTCGGGTGCAGGATTCGAGTCGGGCGACGAGGCCCATCGGGATCCCGCATCTGCCACCCCTTCTCTCGAACTGAACAGACTGCGCGGCAGGACCCGGGGAGGGACCTGCCGCGCACTTCTGCGCCAAGGGGGACTCAGGAGTCCTCGCCCAGCGGCTTCTCTGCGGCCAGGCGGTCGGCGGCAGCACCGTCGACCTGGTCGGCATCGGCGTCCGTGTCGAGCACGGGCTCCCCATCGACTTCGCGGTGGGGGACACCGTCGATCTCTCCGTCATCGTCCGGCCGCGGGACGAGCGGGGGTATCGGATTGTTCGTCATCATCGACTCCTCTCGTGGGATGTGAGGCCACGGTAGGGCGGCTCATCGTCTGGGAGGGAGCGGGTTGACGGATGCAGTCCCGGGGGAGTACCGGGCGTCGCTGCCGACCTTCACAGGCGGACTCAGACCGTCTCGGGGCGCTTCTTGCGGAACGGCTTCGCGGGCGTGTGCGGTCCGTCCCACACGGTGATGATGCCCCAGGCGACGGCGGCGATGGGCACCGAGAGGACCGCTCCCACGATCCCACCCAGGATCGTCCCGGTGGTCAGAGCGAGCAGGATCACGAGGGCGTGCAGCTTGAGTGAGCGAGCCATCACGACCGGTTGCAGGAAGTTGCCCTCGAGCTGGTTCACGAGCACCACGATGCCGACCACGATGAGGGCAGCCACCGGTCCGTGTGTGACGAGTGCCACGAGTGCCGCGAGGATCCCCGCCGCGGTCGCGCCGACGAGCGGGATGAACGCCGTGAGGAAGACGATCACGGCGAGGGGCAGGGCGAGCGGGATCTGGAGGATCGCCAGACCGATGCCGATGCCGAGGGCGTCGGCCGCCGCGACGATCGAGGTCCCGCGGATGTAGCCCCCGAACACATCGACCGTCTTGTCGCCGATGCGGCGGGCGCGGTCGTAGCTGGCTCCGGTGAAGGGACGCAGCAGGAACTCCCAGATGCGCGGTCCGTCCTTGAGGAAGAAGAACAGCACGACGATCATCAGCGCGAGGCCGGTGAAGAAGCTCGCGGTGGCTGAGACGCCGGCCAGCGCTCCGCGTCCGAACGATGCGCTCGTCAGGAAGTCTCCGACGCCGGCCCACACCTCATCGAGGTCGAACGACGCGAGGTTGAACGGCAGGGTGTCGAGCCAGGCCGTCACCTGGGTGATGCCGTCGGTGGCCGAGTCGATGAGGTCGTCCCACTGCGAGCGGACCGTCAGGACGATCACCCAGACGATTCCGCCGAGAATCGCGAGGATCCCGATCAGTGCGATCCACGTCGCCAGGATCGACGGCACCCCGCGACGGCGCATGAGAGCGACGAGCGGGTGGATGGCCGAGGCGAGGATCAGCGCGATCGTCACCGGGATGAACACCAGCGAGAGCTGCGTGATCACCAGGACGCCGACGGCGACCAGGGCGAGCACCGACAGCGTCTGCAGGCTTCGGGTGGCGGCGAGTCCGACACCGCGTGACCAGAGGCCGGGTTCTGCGATCGGCCGCGGGCCGTCTGATGGCGGGGACGACATGATCCCCTGTCGTCGGAACAGTCCCAGCACGTGCGTCCTCCACCTCGTCGAAGACCGTCTCACTGACGAGGACGGCCTGGCCTTTCTATCCGGAGCAGCAGGCGATGGCAAGTCCCTGGCGCTCCGCCGCGTGATGACCCGTCTATGACACGCGTTCGCCGAGCCTCCACCGACGCTGAGCAGGGGCAGACGAAAAGAAGGCCCCGCGATCTCTCGCGGGGCCTTCTGTATGTGGACCTGGGGGGACTCGAACCCCCGACCCCCTGCATGCCATGCAGGTGCGCTACCAGCTGCGCCACAGGCCCAGAACTGCTTCCTCAGTGCTCGAAGCAACTTGAACAGAGTACTACACGGATCGCGCGCAACACCAATCGACGAGGGCCTCCCGGGCGCGTCGCGTTAGGCTCGACGGCATGACGACGATCAACGCGATCACACAGGCGGACTTCGACGAATGGTCGGGTCTGTGGCGCGGATATCTGACGTTCTACGGCACCCAGCTCTCGGACGAGATCACGGCTGACACGTTCCGGCGGCTCGTCGAGGATGGGGAGCTGCACGGCGCCGTCGCCCGCGACGACGCCGGACGCGCGATCAGCATCGTGCACTGGCTCACCCACTCGGCGACGTGGAGCAGATCTGCTTACTGTTACCTCGAGGATCTCTATGTCGATACGGCATCACGAGGCTCCGGAACGGGGCGGCTGCTGATCGCGCACGTGCGGGGCTGGGCCGCGGAGCACGGATGCGAGAAGGTCTACTGGCTGACTCAGGAGACCAACATGACGGCTCGCGCGCTCTACGACAGCGTGGCGACGCACACGGGATACACCCACTACCAGATCGCACTCTGAGGCCTGCGGAACAACGGCGCGATCGCGGGTGTTGTCACCAGCGTGAGCATCCTGGACAGCGTCGTGATCGGCGCCGGTCAGGCCGGTCTGTCGGCCTCCTTCCATTTGACCCGTCTGGGCATCTCCCATGTCGTGCTCGACTCGGATTCCGAGCCAGGGGGCGCGTGGCGACACCGGTGGGATGCGTTGACGATGCGCGACGTGCACGGAGTGGCCGAGCTGCCGGGGGAGTCACCTCCTCCGCGTGACGGACAACGCGCCAACGTCGCCGTCCCGGCATACTTCGCCGCCTACGAGCATGCTCACGGTCTGCCGGTGATCCGCCCTGTCCGCGTCGACCGGGTGATCGACGACGACGGGTTCCTTGTGGTCCATGCCGGCGACCGGCAGTGGCGCACCCGCACCCTCGTCAACGCCACCGGCACCTGGACGCATCCGTTCCTGCCGCACTACCCGGGCATGGAGACGTTCCTCGGCGAGCAGCTGCACACGGTCGACTATCCAGGACCGGAGCACTTCGTGGGCAAGCGGGTCCTGGTCGTGGGCGGAGGTGCGTCGGCCGTCCAGTTCCTCGGAGCCCTCGCACCCCTCACCGACACGCTCTGGGTCACGCGTCGCGAGCCGGTGTGGCGCGACGATGACTTCACTCCCGAGGCCGGGGCAGCGGCGGTCGCTCTCGTCGAGCAGCGAGTCGCACAGGGGCTGCCTCCGCAGAGCGTCGTGAGCGTGACCGGACTCATGCTGCGACCGCAGGAGCGCGAGGCCGAGCGTCTCGGGGCGTACGCCGCACGCCGTCCGATGTTCGCTCGCATCGAACCGGACGGCGTCCGCTGGGCCGACGGCTCGTTCGAGCGCGTCGACGTGATCCTGTGGGCGACAGGATTCCGACCCGCCATCGCGCACCTCGCCCCGCTGCATCTGCGCAGTGCGGCCGGCGGCATCCAACTCGACCGTGGAGGCCGCGGCACGACGGCGGTGCAGGATCCGCGGGTCCAACTCGTCGGCTATGGCCCGTCGGCGAGCACGATCGGTGCGAACCGGGCGGGGCGCTCTGCGGCGAAGGGCGTGCAACGCGCGCTGGCGAGGGAATCCCTGCGCACCTCGTAGAACGGCCGGGACGGGACCGTCTCCCGGGCGCGTGATCGAGCGACACCCCATCGCTACGCTGAGGGCATGATCCGCATCGTGCTCCTGGTCGTCTGGCTGCTGCTGTCGGCCTGGCTCGTCATCTGGACCGGAGAGGGTCTCTTCGGCGTGAACCAGCGGGAGTCGATCCTTCCGTTCTCGGGAGAGGACACCCTCGGAGGGCCGATCTTCATCGGGGTCGCATGGGGACTGCTCCTCACCTTCGGAGGCACGATGTCGGGCTTCGGTCGCCGCCGGAAGGTGAGGGGCGAGTCGCAGATCGGCGTGGGCCGCCTCGTCGAGATCTCCAGAACCGGTCTGACCGTGAACGATGTGCCCCAGTACGACCTGTTCATCCGAGTCACCCCAGGAGTGGGCGAGGACTTCGTCGGGCAGCTGCGGATGCTCGTCGATCACAGCGAGATCGGGGCCCTGCAGGTCGGGCAGCCGATCCCGGTCCGATACAGCCTCAGCGATCAGGACACGGTCGAGCTCGCCGACATCACCGACCCCGCGGTGCGAGACGCGATGCTGCAGTGGCGGATCGAACGGGGTCTGATCGACCCTCATCTGGTGAGAGCGCGAACGAGTGGCACGCAGGTGCCGGCATCCGTGCTCGAGGTGCGCCCCACCGGACGCCGCCTCGAGGGGCAGAGTGAGCTGGCGCTCAAGGTGCTCATGGCTCCGGAGGGCGCCGCGACCTGGGAGGCCGACACGACGGTGTTCGCCTTCCCCGAGGCGATCTCGCGATTCCAGGTCGGCGCGCCGATCTGGGCCTTCTATCGACGCGAGGATCCGCACACCGTGGCCGTGACGGTCGAGAAGGAGGCCGGACGATGAACGTTCTCGACACTCTGATCTGGCTGATCAACTTCCCGGCCTCGCACGGATACGCGATGGTGTTCATCGCCGGGTTCTCGATCCTCGGACTGTTCGCGATGTCCGCACCCGGTGCAGCGCCCGGCGTCGCCCTCCGACGCCTCCGCGAGCGTGAGGGGCTGCTGCACGGTGAGAACGCGGCGCGGGGGAGGGCAGGCGGCACGGCCCTGCGGATCGTGTTCCGGATCCTCGCGTTCGTGATGGTCGCGAACCTCGTGATCGGCATCCTGAGCCTCACCGGCGTCCCCATCACGCGTGCGTACATCCATGAGCACGGTCAGCCGACGACCGGGACCATCGATGGCGACTGGGTCACCTTCACGACCTCTTCGGGCATCGAGTACACGATCGAGAGCAACTTCTTCACTCCTGCGGTCTACCCTGATCGCGACGCGTACCTGCCCTCAGGCGAGCCGGTCGTCGTCCGCTATCTTCCCGGGCACCCTCAGGCGTTCGTCATCGACAGCTCGCAGGGGCCGCGCTGAGCGCATGCCCGAGCCGACGTCGGCGCAGGCGCGTAGGGTGAAGACATGTCGCGAATCATCGTCTTCGGCGGCCACGGCCGCATCGCACTCCTCCTCGCCCCCATCCTCGTCGCCCGCGGCGACGAGGTGACCTCGGTCATCCGCAATCCCGACCATGTCTCAGAGGTCGAAGCGACGGGGGCGCACGCGCTCGTCGCGGACGTCGAGACCCTCGACACCGATGCGCTCGCGGAGATCATCCGCGGACACGACGCCGTGGTCTGGTCGGCGGGGGCCGGTGGCGGCTCTCCTGAGCGCACCTACGCCGTCGACCGCGACGCCGCGATCCGAACCATGGATGCCGCCGAGGCTGCCGGTGTGAAGCGCTATGTCATGGTCTCCTGGCTCGGCTCCAAGGCCGACCACGGAGTGCCCGAGAGCGACGGCTTCTTCGCCTACGCCGATGCGAAGTGGGCGGCAGACGAGCACCTGCGATCGACAGACCTCGACGGCACGATCCTCGGGCCTGGCACGCTCACGTTCGACGAGCCCACGGGTCGCATCGTCCTCGATCCCGAGGGCAAGGGGGAGGTCGCCCGCGCCGATGTGGCAGCCGTGATCGCCGAGGTCGTCGGCAACCCGTCGACCTTCGGCCGCACCATCAGATTCGGAAACGGCACGGACGACACGGCGGTGCCCATCGTCGACGCCCTCAGCGCCTGAGGCCATGCGGCGGCGTCGCTTCGGGGCGGTCGGAGCGGCGGTGATCGCCGGCCTGGCTCTGGCATCCGCACCCGCGTCCGCATCGACGCACGACACAGTACGTGTCGGCGACGTCCGGTCGGCTGTCTCCGCTTCGGGGACGAATGACCACGCAGCGGCCCTCGTCTCGGAGATGACGACGGCCGAACAGGCGGCGAGCATCGTGATGGGGCACATTCCTACGACGGATGCCGCAGCCCTTCACGCGTATATGCAGCAGGGCCTCGGCGGATTCATCCTGATGGGAGCGAACATCCCCGCGACGGATGACGAACTGCGAGCTCTCACGGCCGCTCTCACCGTCGATCCTGCACTGCCGCCGCTCGTCGCGATCGATCAGGAGGGCGGGATCGTGTCGCGCCTCGGGAGCGATGTGTTCCGGGCCTCGACCGGTCTCAAGTCGCAGCCGGTCGCGGACGCAGAGGCGGCCTTCTCCGCCCGGGCCGCGCTGGTGGCGAAGGCCGGCATCACCGTGAACTTCGGCACGGTCGCAGACATCACGGCCGATTCGACCTCGTTCATCTACGGTCGGGCACTCGGAACCGATCCTCAGACTGCCGCAGAGCGGGTCGTGGCCGCCACGGAGGCGCAGGAGCAGGTCATCGCATCCACGCTGAAGCACTTCCCCGGTCACGGTGCGGCGCCGGGCGACTCCCATCAGGCGATCCCGACGACCGGTGAGACCCTCGACGAATGGCGTGCGACCGATGCGGTGCCGTTCGTCGCCGGTGTGGACGCCGGTGCCTCACTGCTCATGTTCGGTCACCTTGCCTACACCTCGGTGGATCCGGCCCCTGCGTCCCTCTCGGCGCGCTGGCACGAGATCGCCCGGGAGGAACTGGGCTTCGACGGAGTGATCGTGACAGACGACCTCGGGATGCTGCAGTCCTCGGGGATCCCGGAGTACGCCGATCCGGTGCGCAACGCGGTGTCGGCGGTCGTCGCCGGAACCGATCTCGTGCTCATGATCGCGGGCTCCACGCCCGACACCGCCGGCCAGATCGTGCAGGGGCTCACTGCGACGGTCGATGCAGGCTCGCTCCCCGCCGATCGCCTCGCCGAGGCGGCGACACGGGTGATGTCGCTGCGTCTGCAGTCGATGTCGGCGACGACGGACTGGGCGCTGTGCCCGGAGTGCGAGCCGGTGGGCTGATGCGTCAGCTCGCGGCTGCGGCGGGCTCAGTCGAGCCGAGCCACGCGTGCAGGAGTTCGCTGCGAAGCCGCGTGCCTCGCTCGGCGAAGACGCGCTGCTGACGCACGTAGTCTGCTTTGCCCTCGGCGGTCTCGATCGGCACGGGCACGATGCCCCACGGTGCCAGATCATAGGGAGCGGCCTGCATGTCGAGAAGGCGGATGTCCCTCGCGAGCTCGAACGCATCGAGCAGCAGATCGCCCGGCACCAGAGGGCCGAGCTTGACCGCCCATTTGTACAGGTCCATGCCGGCGTGCAGACAACCCGGCTGCTCGAACAGAGGCTGATCGTCGCGGGTCAGCTCTGTGCGGTTGCGCGGCACCGCTTCGGGCGTGAAGAACCGGAAGGCATCGAAATGCGTGCACCTGAGGTCGTGACTCTCGACGACGAGATCGGTGCCTGCCTGTCCGAGACGCAAGGGCAACGGATGCCTGTGTTCGTCGGCACGGTAGACCATCGCCCACTCGTGCAGCCCGAAGCATCCGAACTGACCGGGGCGCGAGGCGGTGCGGCGCAGCATCCGCTCTACCAGACCGGCGAGGTCCGCCTTCTCGCGCGCGAACACGGCGGCATCCGGGATCGCACCGTCTTCGGTCCTGCCGGGGGAGTACCAGCGCCACGTCAGCCGCTCCGGGGCCTGCTCCACCTCGATCCCCGCGCCCGGGTGCCACCGACGCAGCTGCGCAGGCTTGTAGCTGTAATAGGTGAAGAGGAAGTCCCACACCGGGTGCTTCTCGCCTCGGGCAGCCCGCTCCCTGTGCTCTGCCGTGAGCGCGTCGGCTCTCGCCTGGTGCGCTCGCTCGCGCTCCAGCCAGTCGGTCCGCGGAAGCGACGTGATCATGTCAGCGGAGGATGCCGGCTTTGCCGAGCAGGTCACGGAGTCCCGCGCCGTCTTCGGCGCTGACCCAGGGGGCGACGCCTTCGGCATGCTGCTCGTGACCGGCGCGTCCACCCGCGAGAACCGCCTCGGCCGGCAGCAGCCGACGGATGGCGACGCCGGCGATCGAATCGGGGTGCTCGTCCATGAACTCCGAATAGATGGACTCGTCGTGCTGGCCGTCGTCGCCGATCAGCAGCCACTTCACGTGCGGGAACTCGGTGGCCAGGCGACGCAGGTTGGTGAGCTTGTGCTCTCGGCCGCTGCGGAACCAACGGTCGTGCGTGGGACCCCAGTCGGTGAGGAGCATGGAGCCTGCAGGAAAGAGGTGGCGCCCGAGGAAGCGCCGGAGGGTGGGGGCGACATTCCAGGCACCGGTCGACAGGTAGACCATCGGGGCGCCTGGGTACTCGCGCAGCACCTGATCGAGAAGCACGGCCATACCCGGGACGGGGATGCGCGCGTGCTCGTCGACGACGAAGGAGTTCCAGGCGGCGATGAACGGACGGGGGAGAGCCGTCACCATCACGGTGTCGTCGACGTCGGAGACCACGCCGAAGTGCGTCGACTCGGCGACGATGAACGCGGTCGTCTCGACCGGATCCTGTCCCTCGACGGAGAACGTGAACGTCTGCCACCCGGGCTCGAGGTCGGCGTGCACGACCGAGTCGATCACCCCGCCTCGGTCAGCGACGACGTAGTGCGTCGAGTCGCCGATCTGCACGGCGACCTTCGCGAAGCTCACCGGGATTCCGACGAAGCTCCGCCAGCCGCGGACGCTCGCCGGCTCGCCGTCTTTCGTGCTCCGCGCGGGCGGGACGATGAGCACGCGTCCGACGACTCGTACCCACCCGGGCCCGCCGTAACCGGGGAAGGGGAGGATGGTCGCGGTACGACCGCGACGGCGCGCTCGTCCCTCGCGCCACACGTGGAGGCGGTGTTCGAGGCGTGCGAACCAGTGGATCCGGGGCGCCGGAGGTGACGAAGCCATTGCTTCAGTCTTTCACGTCGGTCGAGTCCTTCGTGTCGGAGATGTCGAGGTGACGCGACTCGAGGCGCGAGATCACCTTCTTGCCGACGAATACAGCGATGAGGAAGAGCGCGATGATGCCGACGAAGATGTACCCCGCGTAGTGCACCCGGTCGGCGAGCTCATCGAAGCTGCCGGCGGCGAGCGATGTGATGCTCACGTAGGCCGTCGCCCAGAGCAGGCAGGCGGGCGCCGTCCACGCGAGGAACCGGCGGTACGAGTAGTGACTCATGCCCACTGTCAGGGGCACGAGAGAATGCAGCACGGGCAGGAAGCGCGAGAGGAAGATCGCGATGCCCCCGCGGCGCGCGAGGTATCGCTCGGCTCGCACCCAGTTCTCCTCGCCGACCCGACGACCGACCCAGGAGGCGCGGATGTGGGGGCCGATCCATCGCCCCAGCCAGAAACCGATGCTCTCGCCGATCAACGCGCCGAGCACGACGGAGACGACCATCGCCACGGCCTGAGGGAGGCTGGTGATGCCGATGGATGCGACGAGCACGACCGTGTCGCCGGGGAAGACGAGACCGATCAGAACGCTGGTCTCGAGCATCACGGCGAGCCCCGCGACGAGCGTGCGGGCGACCGGGTCGATGGACCGCATGAAGTCGATCAGCCACGGCACGAACTCGTCCACTCCTTGAGAATACGGGACTCGCCGCGGCCTAGGCTGAGAACGTGCCCGAACCTCTGAGCGCCCGCGTCCTCGGCGACCGGGTGGCGCCCGAAGCGCTCTTCCTCGCGCTCGAGCGTGAGTGCGCAGACGTGTTCTGGCTCGACGCCGGGGCCGATGCGTCCGAAGGATGGAGCTTCATCGGAACCGGCCTTGCGTCGTCATTCCCCGGGGACGTCCGACTGGACGTCGGCACTGCTGCTTCCGACGCGGGCCCGCTGCTGCGGGGAGGGTGGGTCGGGTGGTGCGATTACGAGAGCGGCGCCCGAGCAGCGGGAGCCCCCGTTTCGGAGGCGGCCGACGTGCCGGGCGGGGCCTGGCTGCGTATCTCCCGGCTGGCCGCCTTCGACCACGCGACCGGTGACGTCTGGGTGGCCGCGGAGACGGATCTCGAGGAGTGGGGCGTCTTCGTGACGCACGCCGCGACGATGACGGCACTCGACGGCGAGTCGGCCCTGCATGATGGCGCGTCGAGGCGCGTCGAGGCGCGGCACACTCCGACCGAGTACGCCGCACTCATCGAGCGCTGCCGTGAGCTGATCCGGGCAGGAATCGCCTACCAGCTGTGCCTGACCACGCGCTTCACCATCCCCGGGGTGCACGACGGCGTCGCGGTCTATCGGCGACTCCGCGCGGCCACCCCGGCGCATCACGGCGGTTTCATCCGCATCGGCGGTCGCTCGCTGCTCAGTGCGAGCCCTGAGCAGTTCCTCCATGCGGAAGACGGAGTCATCCGCACGCGTCCGATCAAGGGGACGCGACCCCGCGGCGTTGACGACGCGCACGACGCCGCACTCGCGTCCGAGCTCGCCGTCGATGCGAAGGAGCGCGCCGAGAACGTCATGATCGTCGACCTGATGCGCAACGACCTGTCGAGGGTCTGCGAACCGGGGTCGATCCGTGTCGACGCGCTGTGGGCGGTCGAGACCTATCCGGCGGTGCATCAGCTCGTCAGCACTGTCAGCGGCACGGCGGCCGCAGGCACGACGGCGAGTGCCCTCCTCGAGGCATCCTTTCCTGCCGGCAGCATGACAGGCGCGCCGAAGCTCTCGGCGATGACGCGTCTGCACGACCTGGAGGGCGCGCCGCGGGGTGTGTACGCCGGATGCTTCGGGTATATCGGCGATGACGGGGCACTCGATCTCGCGATGGTCATCCGCAGCATCGTCCTCGACGGTGCAGAGGCGGTCGTCGGTGCGGGCGGCGGGATCACGTGGCGATCGGTCGCCGCATCCGAGGTCGCAGAGGTCGCGACGAAGGCGCGCGCACCTCTCGCGGCGCTGGGAGCGGAAATGCCCGCGGCCTGGGCTTCCGATATCCTGAACTGACCCCCTTTTCCCTTCAGATTGGTCGTGCGTTCGTTGTCTGAGAACCTGTCCACCTCTCCCGTCGACGAGGAGACCTCCTCGGCGCACGCTATCCAGGCCAAGTGGCAGAAGTACTGGGCGGAGAACGAGACGTTCCTCACCGGCGGCGATGACGACAAGCGGCCCCGCCGCTACGTGCTGGCGATGTTCCCGTACCCCTCGGGCGACCTGCACATGGGTCACGCCGAGAACTACCTCTACTCCGACATCGTCGCCCGGTTCTGGCGCCACCGCGGGCACAACGTGCTCAACCCGATCGGCTGGGACTCGTTCGGTCTGCCGGCCGAGAACGCGGCGATCCGCCAGGGAGCCGACCCGCGCGAGTGGACGTACCAGAACATCGCCCAGCAGAAGCAGGCGTTCCAGAACTACGGCGTCTCGTTCGACTGGTCGCGCGTGCTGCACACCTCTGACCCCGAGTACTACCGCTGGAACCAGTGGTTGTTCCTGAAGCTGCACGAGCGTGGCCTGGCCTATCGCAAGAAGAGCGCCGTCAACTGGTGCCCGAACGACCAGACGGTTCTCGCGAACGAGCAGGTCGTCGACGGGCGCTGCGACCGCTGCGGCGCCGAGGTCGTGAAGAAGAAGCTCACCCAGTGGTACTTCAAGATCACGGACTACGCCGACCGACTGCTCGACGACCTGAACCAGCTCGAGGGCTTCTGGCCGCACAAGGTGCTGCAGATGCAGCGCAACTGGATCGGCCGCTCGATCGGGGCCGACGTCGATTTCCGCATCGAGGGCCGCGAGGAGCCGGTCACGGTGTTCTCGACGCGGCCTGACACGCTGCACGGCGCGACCTTCTTCGTGGTGGCACCCGACTCCGACCTGGCGTCCGAGCTGGCGGCGGATGCTCCTGTCGAGGTGCGCGAGCGCTTCCAGAAGTATCTGGCCGATGTGCAGAAGACCACCGATGTCGACCGTCAGGCGACGGATCGCCCGAAGACCGGCGTCTTCCTCGAGCGGTACGCGATCAACCCTGTCAGCGGCGAGAAGCTGCCGGTCTGGGCGGCCGACTACGTGCTGGCCGACTACGGGCACGGAGCAGTGATGGCCGTGCCTGCGCACGACCAGCGCGACCTCGACTTCGCGCGTGCCTTCGACCTGCCGGTCAAGGTCGTCGTCGACACGACGGCTCCCATCACCGGCGCAATGCCGGTCATCGAGGTCGACGAGGAGGGCGTGCCGATCGACACCGGCGCGGCACTCGACGAGCAGAACCCCGCGACCACGGGCATCGCTCTGACCGGCGAGGGACGGATGATCAACTCCGGCCCCCTCAACGGTCTGTCGAAGCGCAACGCGATCGCCCGCGCGATCGAGCAGCTCGAGGCCTCGGGAACGGGGCGTGCGGCGAAGAACTACCGGCTGCGCGACTGGTTGATCTCTCGCCAGCGCTTCTGGGGAACGCCGATCCCGATGCTGCACGCCGAGGACGGCCGGATCATCCCCGTGCCTGAAGACCAGCTGCCGGTGAAGCTGCCCAGCGTCGAGGGACTCGACCTGAAGCCCAAGGGATCCTCGCCTCTCGGCGCGGCCGAGAGCTGGGTGCGCACGGTGGACGCCGCCAGCGGCGACCCCGTGCTGCGCGACCCCGACACGATGGACACGTTCGTCGACAGCTCGTGGTACTTCCTGCGCTTCCTCTCGCCGAACAGCGACACCGTGGCATTCGATCCGGCTCAGGCCGCCCGCTGGTCGCCGGTCGACTCGTACATCGGCGGCGTCGAGCACGCCATTCTGCACCTGCTCTACGCGCGCTTCATCACCAAGGTGCTGTTCGACATGGGGCTGATCGACTTCACCGAGCCCTTCTCGAACCTGATCAACCAGGGCATGGTCCTGCTCGACGGCGCGAAGATGTCGAAGAGCAAGGGCAACCTGGTGCTCTTCGAAGAGGAGCTCGACGCCTACGGTGCCGATGCACTGCGTGTCGGTCTCGCCTTCGCCGGCCCGGTCGAAGACGACAAGGACTGGGCAGACGTCTCGACCACGGGCGCCCAGAAGTTCCTGGCGCGTGCGCTGCGGATCGCCCGTGAGGTGTCGTCCCCGGTCGACGTGGTCTTCGCCGGAGGCGACTCGGCGCTGCGCCGTGCGACGCACAAGCTGCTCGCCGATGCTCCGGCCCTCGTCGAGCAGACGAAGTTCAACGTCCTCGTCGCGCGTCTGATGGAGCTGGTCAACATCACCCGCAAGACCATCGACGGCGCTGCAGGTGCGGCTGATCCGGCTGTCCGCGAAGCCGCCGAGACGGTCGCGGTGATGCTCGACCTGATCGCCCCGCACACCGCGGAGGAGATCTGGGAGATCCTCGGTCACGAGCCCTCCGTCGGTCTCGTCACGTGGCGGTCCGCCGACCCGGCTCTCCTCGTCGAAGACACGGTGACCGCTGTCGTGCAGGTGGGCGGCAAGGTCCGCGCCCAGCTCGAGGTGCCGGCGCGCATCGGCGAGGCCGAGCTCGAAGCACTGGCTCGCGCCGATGAGCGGGTCATCCGTTCGATCGGCGACCGCGAGATCATCAAGGTCGTCGTGCGCGCTCCGAAGATCGTCAGCATCGTCGTCAAGGGCTGATCCCGCGGTTCATCACCGCCGACTCATCCGCTCTGCACATCCGGCCGCCCGCGGGGGTTCTCCCCGATGGGCGGCCGGACGTCTTTCCTCCCTCTGCGGGCCCCTTAGCGTTGTCGGATGCCCGAGTCCCCGTCTGCGTCGACACCCCCGCGACGGCTGAGGCTGGGCGTCGGCGCAGCGATCGTGCTTGCGCTCGTCGTGCTCTCGGCCGCAGTCGGGCTCGGGTTGATGCGGGGCCAGGCCGCACCCACGGAGTCCGTGCCGCTGTCGAGCGGAGGTGAGAGGACCGCAGGCTCATCGGGCGAGCTGTACGTCCATGTGCTCGGAGCCGTCGCGAATCCTGGGCTCTACGTCCTCGACCTCGATGCGCGGTTGGTCGACGCGGTGGCTGCTGCCGGGGGAACGACCGAAGACGCCGACCTTGCCGCGATCAATCTCGCCCGCGTGCTCTCGGACGGCGAGCAGATCATCGTGCCGGTGGTCGGAGCAGCTGCTGCAGACACAGGAGGATCCACGCCTGGCGATGACCGAGTCGATCTCAACACGGCTGATCAGGCAGCGCTCGAGACTCTGCCGCGTATCGGTCCTACGCTGGCCGAGCGCATCATCGCTTGGCGAGAGGAGAACGGGCGGTTCGCCTCGGTCGATGATCTGCTCGCCGTGCCGGGCATCGGAGAGAAGCTGCTCGCCGGCATCCGTGACGGGGTGCGCGTGTGACGCGCGAGGGATCGCCCCCGGAGCTGGTCGGGCTGCCGCACAGCTCGATCGTCCCGTCGTCGTCGTCGTCGCACGTGGGAGTGACAGACTGAGCAGCCGGAGGGGGAGTCATCATGGCTGCGAAGAACGGGACGAAGAAGAAGGCATCCGCGAGGAAGTCCTCCGCGGGGATCGCCTCCCCGATGGATGCGGAGTCGGTCGAGCTGATCCCGCGCCGCTGGTGGTGGGTGCTTCTCTGCGTCGGGGGGCTCTCGATCGCGCTCGGCCTCGTCATGGCGGCCGTCTACAGCATCCCCTACGCGATCGATGAGCCCGGACGCATGAATCTGCCTTTCGTGGACGAGTACCCCACTGTCGTCGAGATCCTGCTCCCGCCGTTCTTCGCGTTCTTCATCGGAGGAATCCTCACGTTCCTGGGCGAGCTCCTTCGTCGCGGGACGATGATCAAGAACGAGGCCACCAATGTCGCCGTCTTCCGACCGCTCCCTGTCGTCGTCCACGCCGCGTGGATCCTCCCGCCGTTCGTCGCGTGGCTGATCGCGATGCCCTGGCTGCTCTCTCTGCTGGTCCGGCACGCGGATGCGGGGCAGGAGGCGATGATCCTCGACGCGGAATCGGATGCCGTGTTCCTCATCGGCGTCTACGGAGGCCTTGCCGCGCTGATGACCGGAGCGGTTGTGGGATCGCTGTTCAAGAAGCTCTGGTTCCTCGCCGTGGTGCGGCGATTCGGTGTTCCCGATTCGTCCTCGGCGTTCTGGTGGAGCTTCTCGTTCTACTGGCGGCTCGATGTATGGCTCGTCGCGCTGGGTGTCCTCCTGCTCGGTCTGGCACCCCTGCCGTGGCAGCTCACCAGCGCCGGAGGCACAGCAGTGACGTTGGGTGGCGGAGCGGCGCTCTTGACGCTCGGCCTGCTGACATGCACGCAGTTCTTCAGAGCGGGTATGCCGTTGGGCGTCGGCGTGTCCGTCACCGGAGGTTACCGATCGCTGCTGACGCCTCGTCGGCCGTGACCGCGAGCTGTGACGTCATCGCACGTCAGCCGTGGAGCGCAGCGGTGCTCCCCGAATACCCCGCGTCAGACAGCACCGCACGCGCGGCACGCTCGCCAGACGCGAGGGCGCCTTGAATCGACGCGGTGTCTCGATGGTCCCCTGCGACGTACAGGCGCTCGGCGTAGCGCGGCGGTCGCGCTGCTCCGAGGGGTGCCGGTTGGGCCGGGAGCGCGTCTTCGATGTCGTCGCGCCGTATCAACTCCCATGTGCTGGTGTCTGCACCCCAGATCTCACTCAGGTGGCGGCGGACTTCGTGCTCTTCGGCCGGATCGCCGCCGCGTGGCAGCAGGCATGTCGCGGCGATGAGGTGGCGTCCGGCCGGCGCGTACGAGGGCACTGTGTGCGTCATCACGACGGTGTTGACGACGGGGCCGCGGTCTCGGCGCCCATCGACGGTGAGCAACGCGGATCCGGTCGGTGGTTCGGCGGCGGCGAACCACCATGTCTGCAGGCCGTTCGTCGCGGGAGCGAGAAGTCCGGTGAGACCGGCGACGTCATCGGGACCGACCGCGACGACCACCCGAGCAGCCCCGACGGAGTCGCCGTCGGCCAGTGCCACCCGGACGCCATCGCCGCGCGCCGATATCCGCTCCGCACGGGAATCGAGACGGATGTCGGCGCCCGCCGTGCGTGCGCGGGCGGCGAGCTGCTCCGGGACCGCAGCTATCCCTTGTGCGGGCAGGCCAGGGCGGCCGAGCGCGAAGTACCGCACGAGCAGCCGGGCGAACGCGTTCGACGTCTCGAACTGGCTCTCCGCCAGGACCCCGGCGAGGAACGGCTCGAGCACGGCGGTGCGGAGCGGGCCGCGGAGCCCCACCGCATCCCAGCCCTCGCGCACCCTGACATCGTTCCGGGCGAGCCGAGAGATCGGACGCACCAGAGCCGGCGCGGCCCAGCGTGCCAGCGCGACGGCATCTCGACCGTTCACCAGGCCGCTGCGCAACGACGTGCCGATCGACAGCGGGTGCCGCAACGGATGCCGCAGCTCGGCCATCCCATCCGCGGTTCGCACCCCCACACCGACCGGGAAGGTCCCCAGCGCGAGCGCGTCGAGATCGACGCTGCGGCGGAGCGCCGGGTAGGCCGGATTGAGCACCTGGAAGCCGCGATCCAGCCGGAAGCCGTCGATGATGTCGGTGCGCTGGCGTCCCCCCACAGCATCCGCGGCGTCGAGGACGACGACATCGAGTCCCCGTGTGGAGAGCAGCCCGGCGCATCGGAGCCCCGCGAGTCCTGCGCCGATCACGATCACATCATGCATTCGCGACTTCCTTCCCTCGGCGGATCGTCGCCGCGCGCCGGCCGATCGCCGCGCCCCGGCGTATCGCCGCGCGCCCGTCGTCGTCGATTCGATCCAGCGTCCGTTCCATGGCACCAGCGTACGGGGACGCCCAGGCGGGCAGCGTGGTTCGGCGTCTTCCGCACATCTGTCCCCCGAACGGCCGATACCGGAGGCTGCGGACGTGCGAGAGGATGAGATCTTCTGAAGATTGCGAGCGACAGGTGGGGCGCGATGAGGGTCACTCGATGACGGCACCCGAGCAGCCGGTGGATGGGCTGTCCGATTTCGCGGAGCTCATGGCGCACGAGCAGGAGTTCAGCGGCGATCGGATCGACCCGGCGGTGCGCAGAAGACGCAGACGTCGAGGGCTCATCATCACCGCCGTCTGCCTCGTCGCGCTGCTGGCCGTGACCGGAGGCTACGTGGGGTGGGCACTCACTGCGCCGGTGAATCCGCCGGCGGTGACCACTCGCGCACCGCAGGTCCCGGTCGGCGCGGCTGCCGCCATCGCCACGCATACGGTCGCGGCATCGGCGATCAGCATCGCCGGCGCCGATGCCTATCTGGGCGAGGGGGCAAGCGGGACCTGGTCGGCGACAGGGACGGGCGAACCGCTTCCGATCGCGAGCATCACCAAGCTCATCACCGCCCTGGTCATCCTCGACGCGGCGCCGCTCACCTCGGCGGATGACGCAGGGCCCACCATCACGTTCGGCAAGGCAGACCACGATCTCTACGACGTGTACTACGTGCAGGGAGCGACCATCGCTCCGATGCCCACCGGCACCTCGATGTCGCTGCATGATGCCCTGGCCGTCATGCTCATCCCCTCGGCGAGCAACTACGCCGAGGCGCTGTCATCGCAGATCTTCGGCTCGCAGAACGCGTTCCTCGCCGCGACGCGCGATTGGCTCGCAGCGCACGGACTCTCTGGAACGACGGTCGCGGAGCCCACGGGCATCAGTCCACGCAACACGAGCACGCCCGCCGACCTGCTGGCCATCGCGAAGCTCGCTGCCGCGCATCCGGCGATCGCGAAGATCGTCGCGACGTCGTCGGTCTCGATCCCCGGCGCCGGTCCGCTGCACAACACCAACGATCTCCTCGGCACCGCGGGGATCACGGGTCTGAAGACCGGGAACCTGGGCGAGGGCACGCACAACCTGCTGTACACGGCGACACTCGACGTGGGCGCGGCTGATCCGCTCGCGGTCACCGGCGTCGTCCTCGGGGGATCATCGCACGCGGCGGTAAACGCCACGGTGATCGCCGTGCTCGAGAGCATCCGCTCCGGCTTCCACCAGGTGCCCGTCGCGACCGAGGGCCAGGAGGTCGGATCGATCTCGACGCCCTGGGGGTCTGCCGCCAAGATGGTCATCGCCGAAAGTGCGTCGATCTTCACCTGGTCGGACACGCCGATCGAGCTGACGATGGACATCGACGCCCCACCCACGTACCGCGACGGCACAGTCGTGGGCAGTGTCGCCTGGACAGCCGGACCGAATACCGTCACCGCTCCCGTGGAGATCGCGGGGAGCATCGTCCAGCCCACCGAGTGGTGGCGGCTCACCCACCCGTCCGAGCTCGGCTCCCTGATGGATGCCGGGGACTGAAGCTGTTCAGCAACACGGGGACTGCCACTATGGCGATCTCGCCCCCGATCCTCTATCAGTTCCCGGGATATCCATCAGGGCGGCTGGAAGCTTGCCTGATGTCGAGAGGTGGGAACCCGTCTGCCAGTATGGCGTCATGTCCGGCACGCACAAGCTCGCCCCTGTACTCGCCGCACTCGCCGTGACGGCTGCCGCGCTGGTCGGATGCACAGACACAAGACCTTCGGCCGTTCAGACGTCCACTGCATCCGCTCCAACGCCCGCCGCCAAGCCGGTCACCGAGGCTATGCCGTCGTCGGAGCCGACCTAGCCGGATACCTGCTCCGGCATGTCTGAGGTCTACGGCACCACCGGCAGTCTGTATGTGGAGCGGCAGGGGACTCTCCGGGATCTGGGCACACGCGAGTTCGCCCGGGGCGAGGTGACATTCGATGAGGACGGGAACCCCTTGATCTATACCGTCGAGCCCGGCGACGTTCAGGCTGTGATCGCTCGCCACCGCAGCGATGCTCATCGGCCTTTTCGGCACTCTCATGCTCGGCGCTGCCGGCCTCAGCTTGGCGGGTCCAGGTCTCAGCTGGGCGGGTCCAGGTGCTGCGGTCATCGAGTACTCCGATTCGGATTCCGGCGACCACTGTCGTCGAGGGTTCGGTGTTGACGCCGGATCACCGGTTCCAGTGGCGAAGCTTTTCTGGGTTGCACACAACCCAGACGGTGACCAAGAGCCTCGATCGCATCTCTGCCGTGACCGCTCCGACGACCTTTTTGTCACGGATGAGGGTGAACCCGGGCACGCTGTTGATCGAGGCCATCGCGGCGGACGTGCCCGACGTCACCAGGCTGAGCAGCTGCGCAGATGCCGCTGCCTGCCCCTCGATGGGTTCGGCGACGTTGGGGATGTGGCCGCCGCTGTCGATGATCAAGACGACATCAGGGTGAAGCAGTTCCTGGAGCGCATTTTGATCGCTCGACGTCAGCGCGATCGCAAGTTCCTTCATTGTGGCTTCGTCAGCGGCACCACGACGCCTCCGGCGCAACCACGCCGGGTAGTGCTTGCGAGTCATGCGCTGGCCGCGGTGACATGCCCGAGCTTCTGCGGGCTCATCACCCAGAGAAGTTGGAGGATGCCGTCGTTCGTTGTTGTCGCTGTCACCATGGCGGTCACCGTGCCGTTCTCTGTAAGTGTCGCGGCGGGTTGACCGTTGACATGAACCCAGCCGATTGTCTTGTCGGTCCAAAAGTGGTGCGAGAACGCCGCGACGAACTTCGCAACCCGTGCACTTCCGATCACGGGGATGCGGGCAGCGAGCTTCGCGCCGTTTCCGTCTGTGTAGCTCACGACGTCGGATGCGAAGAGTGCTTCGAGTTCTTTGGCGTCGCCTTTTTGCGCAGCGACGAGGAAGGCTTCCAGCAATCGGCGCTGCGCGATCGGGTCTACTGTCACAACGCGGGCCGAGGACAGGTGCGTGCGTGCTCTGCTGACGAGTTGTCGAGCGCTGACGACACTGCTGGAGATCACCTCAGCGATGCGCGGGTAGGGATAGTCGAATGCTTCGCGCAGAATGTACGCTGCCCGCTCGGTCGGGGTCAGCTTCTCGAGGGTTAGCAGGATCGCGAAATGCAACGCTTCGGCGCGCTCGGCGCCGAGAGCTGGGTCATTATCCGTGTTGACCGGCTCCGGGAGCCACGGCCCGATGTAGGTCTCACGTCGTGCGTGCGCTGACTGCAGGACATTGATCGAGAGCCTGGTCGCTATCGTGGTCAGGAACGCGACGGGCTCATGAATCTGTGTCCGATCGGTGTTCTGCCACCGGATCCACGTCTCCTGAACGATGTCTTCTGCATCAGCCACGCTGCTCAACATCCGGTATGCGATGCCGAACAGGCGCCGACGATGCGCGTCGAAGACCTGGACGGCAGCGGCGAGGTCACCGCTTCTGCTGGGATGATCAGGATTTGTAGCTGTCACGTCTTCCATTCCCACCTCAACGGACTCCTGAAAGCTTCCGCTGTCCTTCTTGGTGCACCCAAGATTCCAGCGTGGTGGGTGCAAGGCGCATGGGTGAGCGGGGGAGGAGGAGATCTCCGGAGACGTTGAAGCCGACGAGGGTGGTCTCGGCATCTTCGATGACGTAGCGCGGATCGTGGTCGACCCGCAGCACGCGGTGCACGAACTCGGGCAGGGGCATCTGCTCCGGGCCGGCGAAGTCAATGGCGCCGCCCAGCGGATCTCCCATCGCCAGTTCCACGAGAACTTCCGCGACATCCGACGACGCGACCGGTTGAACGCGCTTCGCGGGTAGATGCACCGTGTCCTGGGCGGTGTTCCATTCGGCGATACTGCGAGCAAAATCGAAAAACTGAGTCGATCGCAGGATGGAGTGAGCGATCGGCCCCGATTGCACAAGCCGTTCCTGGAGACCCTTTGCCGCAAAGTAACCGTCTTCACCTGCGTGATCGGCCCCGACGATCGAGAGGACCACATGGTGCTTCACGCCGGCGCGTTCTTCGGCTTCCAGCAACCGGTGAGTGCTGGCCTCGAAGAACTCCCGCGCCGCATCTCCGGAGAGATCGGGAGCATTGGTCACATCGATCACCGCGTCGGCGTATTCGAGCGCGGCGTCGAGCCCGCGTCCAGTTCTCGCGTCCACCCCGCTGGTCGGTGAAGCAACGACAACGGCCTGAGCTCTTCGTTCGAGCTTTTCAACGATCTTCCGGCCAACTTGGCCGGTTCCGCCCAATACAACGATTCGCATCTCGCCCGCTCCGTTCCGGGCTTGCGCCGTGCACGCAGAAAGCCCTACTCAAGTTCAGACCGGACAGTGCATCGATCTGTGACAGCCTGCCCGAAACTTTTTGGCTATGCGGCGCCCTCCAAGGTCGCGGCATAGGCCTGCTCTGCTTTAGTGATCATCTCGGCGACGACACCGGGGTTGGAAACGGGAACAGCGTGTGATGCTCCGCTGATCTCGTGTGTTGCCCGCGAGGCAGCGCGCTCGGCACCAGCCCGCAGCACTGCAACTGGAACATTCAGATCCTGCTCGCCGAACACGTGCCAGGAGGGCACGTCCTTCCAGGCCGGACGCGACGTGGAAAGCGTCTCGGAGAGCGCGGCTTCGGTCACAGGTCGCTGAGTTGCGGCCATGAGTGCCGCAACATCCTCTGCCACATCTGCGGCGAACTGGTGCCGGAATACGTCCGGACGGATAGCGAACTCGTTGCCTCCGGTTGTGACCGGGTACACAGAAAGCGCGTCTCCGAGAGTGCTTCCCGGCGCGCTGGACGACAGCGAGAGCGCACTCTCCCCGGTATCAGGGACGAAGGCGGACACATATACGAGACCGACGACGGCGTCGTTGTTGGCTGCAGCTTCAGTGATCACCAGGCCGCCGTACGAGTGACCTACGAGGATGACGGCGCCGGGGATGGAGGTGATGACATCGCGGACGTAGGCAGCGTCGCCGGCGAGCGTACGCAGCGGGTTCGCGACAGCGACTGCGTCGAGCCCCTGTTCCTGCAGACGGGTGATAACCCCGTTCCACGAGGCAGATTCGGCGAAGGCGCCGTGAACGAGGACGATGGTGGGCTTCAAGTCGGTCATGATCTTCACTTTCTTCGAGATGGGCTAGTTTGCGGTGGCGAAGGCTTGGCGGAGGGTCCGCACGGCCTGCTCAATCGCCGCCGTGCTTGCGGCTGAGGTCCGTAGCGGATTGAGCATCATGAAGTCGTGGATTGTGGCGTCGTAGCGGACGAGGGTCGCGCGGACTCCCGCCTCGATGAGCTTTCGTCCGTATGACTCGCCTTCGTCGCGAAGGACATCGTTCTCATCGACCACGAGGAGCGTCTCCGGCAGTCCCCTGAGATCGTCAACGGAAGCCTGCAACGGCGACGCGGTGACGTCCTTGCGAGCGTCAAGATCCGGCAGATAGCTGTCCCAGAACCACGCCATCGCATCAGCGCGCAGGTGGAATCCTTCAGCAAACTCACGGTAGCTGTCAGTGTCCTGGCCCGCATCGGTGACGGGGTAGTACAGCGACTGGTGAATGAAGGTGACGTCGCCACGCCGCTTCGCAAGGATCGCGACAACAGCGGCCATGTTTCCACCGACGGAATCGCCGGCGATCGCGAGACGAGACGCGTCCAGGCCCTTCGTTGCGCCTTCGTTCATGATCCAGCGCGCGGTCGCGTATACCTGTTCGACGGCGACGGGGTGGCGCACTTCCGGGGACCGGTCATACTCGACGAACACTATCGCTGCGTCGACGCCGACAGCGATCTCTCTCACCAGCCGATCATGGGTGCCAGCGTTGCCGAGCACCCACCCGCCGCCATGCACGTAGAGGACAACCGGCAGCGCCGCAGCGGAGCCAACCGGCTTGACGATGCGCACTCGCACCTGACCGACGTCGGCGGGGACAGAGATCCATTCCTCATCGATGTCGGGTTTTGCGGTCGGGGACGCTTGAACTTGGTCTAACAGCTCGCGGGCGCCATCGACGCCGAGGTCGGTGAGATACGGCGGCTTCGAGGTGGCGTCCGCGAATGCTCGTGCATCCGGCTCCAGGGTGTGATCGACCATGATGGTCCTTCCGTGCTCAGGGATAACGGGATGGGCCTTCGTTCAACATCTGTTGCCCATGCCAGACAAGACCGTGTAGCTCGAGCGGGTGTGACGGGCTTAGCGATTGAAAGGCAGTTCCTCGCGGACTGTCACAAACAGGGCGGGCGCCTGGTCTATTGAGTACGGGCGGACATCCGTCGCAGCCGAACAGCATTCAGAGGGGCGACATGAAAATCACGGTGATCGGTGGAACAGGCTTGATCGGAGCGAGGGTCGTCCGTCAGCTGAGGGCATCCGGGCACGACGTTCTCGTCGCCGCCCGCTCCACGGGCGTCAACTCCTTCACGGGGGAGGGGCTGGAAGACGCGCTGACAGGTGCAGACGTTCTGGTCGACGTGTCGAACTCCTCTTACACGGACGAAGCGGGGGCGCAAGAATTCTTCTACACCTCCACCATGAACCTGCTCAGCTACGGGGAAGCAGCCGGCGTAGGGCACCATGTCGCCCTTTCCGTCGTCGGCACCGATCGTCTGGCCCGTGCCGAAGGCGGGTACTTCGTCGCGAAACAGCAGCAGGAACGGCTCATCATCGAGTCTCACCGCCCATACTCGCTCGTACACGCGACTCAGTTCTTCGAGTTCATTCGCAGCATCACCGACCATGCGGTGCGCGGCGGGGCCGTCCGGGTCGCCGATGTGCTGGTGCAGCCCATGGCAGCCGACGATGTCGCACGGGCTGTCGTTGACACGTCGCTCGGACAGCCGCTCTACGGGATGGTGGAGTTCGGTGGCCCGGAGGTCTTCAGTCTCAAGGACCTGGCGGTGATGGATCTGAGCTTCCGCCAGGACGAGCGGGAAGTCGTGCCCGACCCGCTCGGGACCTATTTCGGTGCTCGACTCGCGAGCCGTGACCTTCTTCCGGAGGCCACAGCCTCGATTGCTCAGCGGAGGTACCACGACTGGCGCATTCAGACCCCGGAAGTCGTTGAAGACATCACGGCTTGAGGTGCAGTCATATCGCTATCTAACTGCTGGCGCACGTTGTAGCCTTGCGCTCAGCTGAGGTGCGCGACTCAGCCAGCGTGTGCGACAAAGTCGAGTGCGCGACCTTCCTTCAGGAACGGCACATGAACCCGCAACAGCAATACGTGTACGACTCAGATGCCGAGTCGCTGATGGCCTTCGTCACTCAGCGTCGGCGATTGTTCGGCATCGCCTATCGGATTCTCGGCAGCGCTTTTGAAGCGGAGGATGTCGTGCAGGACACGTGGATTCGATGGCAACTGTGCGATCAGGCAACGGTGCGAAACCCCGCCGCTTTTCTCGCGACAACCACCACGCGCCTCGCCATCAACGTCCTCAACAGTGCCCGTTCTCGACGCGAAACCTATGTCGGTTCGTGGTTGCCGACGCCCGTCGATACCTCAGACGATCCGATGCTCGGAGCTGAACGATCTGAGGCACTCGAGCTCGCCACCTTGTTCCTCATGGAGCGACTCACTGCTACCGAACGCGCGGCATATGTGCTCCGGGAAGCGTTCACCTACCCTTACGCGAAGATCGCGGACATCCTCAGCACAACGGAAGCTTCTGCCCGCCAGCTGGTCAGCAGGGCACGAAAGCATCTGTCGACGGATGCTGTGCACGTGAGCAGCCGAGAAGAACAGAAACGACTCTTCCGCACGTTTCTCGACGCAGCCCAGGGGGGAGACGCGACGGAGCTAGAGAAGCTTCTCGCTGCCGACGCTGTGAGCTACACCGACGGCGGCGGTGTGGTTCATCGCACCGCCAGGCGACCTATCTGCGGGCGGGAGACGCTCATTCGATTCCTCGTCGGCGTCTCGACGTGGTTCTGGGGTGATGTGACCATCGAAATCATCGAGGCGAACGGCCACGACAGTGCCCTGTTGTACCGAGCAGGAAAGCCGTTCGCGCTCCTCACGGTCTCCGCCCGCGTGGGCTCGGTGCAAGAAATTTTCTGGGTGATGAATCCCGAGAAGCTCGCACCGATTGCGCCCTCCGTGCCCCTGGCGCTGTAGATCGCCGCAGTTGGCGGTGCTTCTGGGGTGTCACACAAGTTGCAGTTGTTCGGTCTTATCTCATGACCCACCGCGCCTCAGCTCGGTGAGAGAGGAAAGTCGCAGTGACTATCAGCGAAACCCGCACCGGCGGGCTGTCCAGTCTGGATCTCATGCAAACGCGACCTGCCCCGGCGGGCACCGCAGCGAAGGCTGGCTCATGACCATGGATCTCTCAATTGTCGACCCGACGGTCCCGCCGTCGGGAAATGTGTGTGTGCAGTGCGATGCGGAAGGCAGCTGGTGGGTGCATCTGCGCCGGTGCGCTGCCTGCGGTCATGTTGGCTGCTGCAACAGTTCGCCCGGTCAGCACGCGACGGCGCACTTCCTTCAGACCGGCCATCCCGTCATCGCAAGCTTCGAGCCGGGCGAGGACTGGTTCTGGGACTACCGGAGCGACAGCTACGCCGAGCCGGTCGTTCTGGCGCCACCGTTGAGCCATCCCCTCGATCAGGCAGCGCCCGGCCCCGCGAGTCGGCTTCCGGCCGACTGGCGCGCGCAGGCGGCGAAACAACGATGAGCGGCGGGCCTGATTTCACCGGGTTGCGTGCCGTCTTCGTTAATTGCACTCTCAAACCAAGTCCGCAGGTGAGTAACACCCAAGGACTCATGGACCTCAGTGTCGACCTGATGAGATCCCATGGTGTCGAGGTGCAAACGCTTCGCTTCGTCGACTTTGACGTGCCTCCGGGTGTCTACCCCGATATGCGCGAACACGGCTGGGCGAGCGATGAGTGGCTCACCGACGTATGGCCGGCGATCAAGGCCGCCGACATCCTCGTCGTTGGCGGGCCTTTGTGGCTCGGGGACAACGCATCGGTCACTCGCAAACTCATCGAACGCCTCTACGCGATGAGCGGCGAATACAATGCCCAAGGTCAGTATGTCTACTACGGGAAGACTGGCGGCGCGATCATCACCGGCAATGAAGACGGGGTCAAGCACGCATCCGCTTCAATCCTGTACAGCCTCCAACACGTGGGATACGTCATACCTCCAGGTGCCGACGCGGGCTGGATAGGCGAGATCGGTCCCGGACCGAGCTACTTAGACCCAGGTTCCGGAGGTCCGGAGAATGACTTCACTCGTCGAAATGTGACGTTTATGACCTGGAACCTGATGCACATGGCCAGCATGCTTCGAGCAGCTGGCGGTATCCCCGCGTGGGGAAATCTTCGAGGGGCGTGGGACAGCGGAGAACGCTTTGGCCTGAGCGCGAATCCCGAGTACCGCTGAGGGCGCTGAAACCAAAACGTGCACCGATGCCACGTTCCATGGCATCGGTGCACGGCACTCAGCGGTCTGTGGATGCCAAGCGGACAGCGGTCTCAGCGAGTCGCATCGAGAATCCGGCCTCGTTGTCGTACCAAGCCGCCACTGAGACCATCCCGTTGAACGACTGAGTCAGCGGGAGGTCGACGATCGATGAGTGCGGATCTCCGACGATGCGGGCTGAGGTCCACTCGTCCTCGAACACTTCGAGGATGCCTTTGAGGGGCCCTGTGGCCGCGGCTTGCCGGAAGGCGTCGCGAAGGTCCTCGGTCGCGATCTCTCGCTCCGGTATCACGTTGAGCTCGACGATGCTGCCCGTGCGCACGGGTACCCGATAGGCCTTGCCGGTGATCTTGAGGTCGGGCCAGATGAACACCAGCGCTTTTGCGGCCCCCGAAGAGGACGGGATGATGTTCTCCGCACCGGCCCATGAGTCTCTTCTGGACTTCATCGGCTGGTCGGTCAACGACTGCGTGTTCGTGTAGGCGTGGACCGTTGAGAAGACGCCGTATTGGATGCCCGTGGACTCGAGGAGCACCTTGACGACGGCCGCGAGGGCGTTGGTGGTGCAGCTGGCCATGCTGATGATCTTGTGGGTATCACTGTTGTAGTCGTCGAGGTTGATGCCCGGCAGCAGAACCGCGTCGCAGTCCTCGGCGGTCTTGCTCGGTCCGCTGATCAGCACGCGCTCGGCCCCGTTCGCGAGATGCCGCTCAGCTGCTTCCCGGGTGACACCGCGGCCGGTGCAATCGACGACCAGATCGATGCCGAGGGCCTTCCAGTCCGGGACGCCCTCGCGGGAGTTGATAAACGTGATTCGTCTGCCGTCGATGGAGATAGAAGTGTTGTCGTCCGAGGAGACCGCTGGCCACCACCCGTAGTTCGTGTCCACTTCGAGGAGTGCGGCGAGGTCGCCGGCTGGAGCGATGTCACAGATGACGCTGGGGAAGAAGAGGTCGTTCTTCACCGCGCTGCGCACGAGCTGGCGGCCGATACGTCCGAAACCGTAGACGGCGATGTTCTTCATGATGTGGTCCTTTTGGTGAAGAGTCGTTCGCTGGATGTTCGTCCCGGATGCTCCGGATCGACCAGGTCCGCATATTCCGGGTTCTGGTTGATGAAGGCGGAAACAAGAGGGCAGTACACGGTGACGTGCATGCCGCGATCGCGCACGTCGTCGAGGGCGTAAGCGATGAGTTCCACAGCGATGCCTCGCCCACGAAACTCTGGGACGACAGTGGTCGCAAGAATCACGACCCGGTTGCCCATCTGCTTGAACTCGATGGCCGCCACCTCGAGCTCCTCGAGGCTGGCAGAGTAGTGATGCCGGACATCATCGCGATGCACGACCATCTCGAAATCTGCGTCCGCCGACGGAAGGTCAGCGTCGCGGAGACTGTCATTGCGAAGGTCGGCGATGCCATCCTGGAGGAAACTGACCTCATCAGGGTGGGCAGCGGAATCGGAGTTCTCGTGTTCGCTCATCATTCGCTTCCTTTTCTTCAGTGGTGCTGGGTTTCGATCGATCCGTGGGGTGGGATGTCGGCCGCTGGCTACGGTGCGACGTCGTAGTGGCTGAGGATCGCGATGCGGTTGAAGGCATTGATGACGATGGTCAACCAGCGGACCGCCGCTAGCTGGTCGGGGGTGAGCACCTGCTGCTCGACGTCACCGTCGCGTCGGAGGAACCGGCGTCCTGTCTGCTGATCAGGGATGAGTGTGACCTCTTCGGCGACGGCCAGTGCTGCACGTTCGACGGCCGTGAAGTAGCGGGAGTCTCGCCATGCCGGGAGCACGGCGAGGCGGTCGCTGGTCTCGCCGTGAGCAAATGCATCCCTTGTGTGCATGCGGAGGCAGAATGCGCAGCCATTAAGTTGCGACGATCGGATGCGAACGAGCTCAACAACCAGCGGGTCGAGTCCCGCGTCGCGGGCGGCGAGGCCGGCCGCCTTACCGGCGGCGATGAGCGCCTGGTAGGCGGCCGGAACCGCGGAGTCGAGGTGGTCCGAAGCGGACACGGTCGGCATGCTACTTCGAAGCGGCCGGCGCTGCCGGGGCGGGGTTCGCGGGCAGCCACTCCTCGAAGTGGGTGTCGAAGTGTGTGGCGTCGGGGCCGGGGAGAAGCATCTCGGCGGTGAGCTTCTCGCCGAAGTAGGTGGCATCGGGGTCGGCGACGACGGTCCGCGTGTCCCCGCGGAAGGCGAGACCTGTGCGGATGAGGTCGTCCAGGCTGTACCGATCGGGGCCGGCGACCTCGATGGTCCGGTTCAGCGGCTCGCCTGCGGTGGTGCGTGCCACCGCGGTCGCGACGTCCTCCGCCGCCATCGGCTGAATCAGGGCGTGGGACAGGTGCACGACGCCGTCGACGGTGGCGCTGTCGGCGATGCTCTTCACGAACTCGAAGAACTGGGTCGCGTGCACCAGCGAGTAGGCGATACCGGAGTCCTTGATGAGCTTCTCCTGCGCGACCTTCGCGCGCATGTAACCGCTGTCGACCATCCGCTCGGCACCGACGACGGAAAGGGCGACGTAGTGGCTAACCCCTGCGGCCTTCGCGGCGGCAATGGTGTTGCTGGTGGCGGTCGTGAAGAAGTTCATCACGTCGTCATCGGCGAACGAAGGCGAGTTCGACACATCGAGCACGGTGTTGGCGCCGACCAGCACCTCGGCCAGTCCCTCTCCGGTCAGGGTGTTCACGCCCGAGTTGGGTGTGGCCGAGATAGCGTCGTGGCCGTGCTCAGTGAGCTTTGAGACAACCTTGGAGCCGATGAGGCCGGTGCCTCCGATGACAACGATTCTGGACATGAGTGACCTTCCGGTTCGCGCGGACGCAGAGGTTTCATGCGGCCGTCACAAGCTATGACCGGACGCGTGTCGTCGTTGTGACGACCGTGATGAACTTCGCCGTCCCGGCTGTCATCGATCCACACCGTCTGCGTGCGCGACATAATCGCGCGTGCCCACGATCTGTTCGTCGGGCAGCGCCGCGCTGAGCCGAGCGAGGTCGGCGTCGTCGAGCCGGACACGCACTGAGGCGGTGTTCTCGTCGAGTCGGCTGCGCCGACGAGTGCCGGGGATCGGCACCACCCCTTGCGCGATCAGCCATGCCAAGGCGATCTGCGCGTTGGTGACTCCCTTCTCGGAAGCGATCGCATTCACCCGATCGACGAGCGCCAAGTTCGCGGCGATGGCTTCGGGCTGGAACCGGGGAAGGCCCAGGCGAGCGTCCGCGGGATCAAGATCGTGCACTGAGCGAATTTCTCCCGTCAGGAATCCACGACCCAGTGGCGAGAACGCCACGAAACCGATGTTGAGTTCGCGCAGAGCGGCCAGTTCGCCGTTGTGCAGCACATCGCGGGCGAAGAGTGAGAATTCTGACTGCACCGCAGCGAGCGGATGCACGGCGTGGGCGCGTCGAATGGTGGCCTCCGATGCTTCGGACAAGCCGATGTGCCGCACTTTGCCTTCGGTCACGAGCTCGGACATCGCGCCGACGCTCTCCTCGATGGGTACGTCCGGGTCAACTCGGTGGAGGTAGTACAGGTCAATGACCTCGGTGCCAAGATGGCGCAGGGACCGTTCTGCCGCCTTGCGGATATAGGCGGGAGTACCGTTCCGGCCGTGGATGGTGCCATCGTCGTCGGTCTCTGCGGAGGCCTTGGTTGCGAGCGTGACTTCATCACGGCGGTCGCCCAGCGCGCGCGAGATGAGCTTCTCGTTCTCAAACGGGCCGTATGCCTCGGCGGTGTCAATGAAAGTCACGCCGGTGTCGACGGCATGGCGGAGTGTGGCGATCGATTCTTTCTCGTCGCTGGTTCCGTAGTAAGCGCTCATGCCCATGGCGCCGAAGCCGATGGCCGAGACCCGCAGGCCGTCTCCGAGGGCAGCGGTCGGTAGAGGTGTTGAAAGTGTCATGATGATCCTTCTTTGGTTGATGCTTCGGAATATGCGGCGATCTTCGATTCGAGTGCTGCGAGGTGCGCGCGGGTCCTCTCGAGCTTCGCGAGAACGTGAAGCCGGTGCTGCTCGAGCACTATGAGCCGCTCCGCCTCTGTGCCGTCGATGCGGCTGAGCTCGGCCATCCGTCGTACATCGGCGATGCTCATGCCGGTCTCACGGAGCATGATCAAGCCGGCGATCCAATCCACGTCGTTCTGGCCGTACCGGCGCCGGCCGCCGTGGTCACGCGGTGCGGGATTCAGCAGCAGCCCGGCACCCTCGTAGTAGCGGAGTGTGTCGATACTCAACCCGGTGGCCCGCGCAACCGCGCTGATAGGCAGCCCGCCCTCGGGTATGTCGATATCGACAGTCGGGAGTGTGACGGCAGCCATGATCACATCGTGCACCCTGGAGTGCACTCCAGGTCAAACGTCGAAGTCACGGGTGGACGCCGATGACTGAGAGGAGCTCCAGTTTCTCGGCGCTGGGGCTGCCAGGCTCAGCGGTGAAGATCATCAGGGCCTGGAACTGATCGGGGTCGAGGATGGTCTGGCCGTAGAGCTCGACCTCGCCGACCTCGGGGTGCAGGATGCGTGTGGCTTCGCAGTACGGTCCGGGAACGGGTTGGTACTCCCATAGGGCCGCGAACTCCGGACTGGCCCTGCGAAGGCGGGAGATGAGAATGCGCGCGGGGTCCGCCAGGGAGGCAGAAGTGCTTGCGGCGACCAGGTGACCGACCAGGGTCGCGGAGTGCCGCTCGTGATCTTCTACCGGAGTCAGAGCACGCTCGTCAGGGTCGGTGAACCAACGGTAGATCCGGTTGCGGCGTAGACCCGTATAGGAGGTTTCGTCGCTAAGCAGGGCAACCGCCAGCCGGGTTTGCACGAGCGTTTCGCCGAGCATCGTGACCACCTGTGCGGGGGTGTCTCCGAGGCGGTTCAGCACTCGCATGAGGCCCGCATTCACGTGCTCGTTTCGGACCGCACGGGACGCGGCCGTGTATCCGGCAAGTCGGAACAGGTGGTCGCGTTCGTCGAGGTTCAGTTGGATGCCTCGTGCGATCGATGCGAGGATCTGCTGCGACGGCACTGGGCCGTCGTGCTGCTCGATCTTGCTGTAATAGTCGCTTGAGATGCCACTGAGGGCGGCGACTTCCTCACGGCGTAGTCCGCTGGTCCGCCGACGGGGGCCGCGGGGCATGCCCACGTCTTCTGGCTGGATCGATTCTCGGCGCGCCCGAAGGAACTTCGAGAGCTGCGGCCGATCATTCATCGTCTAACTCTTCTCGGGTCTGAGGGTCGACTTCCGCGTCGTCGGAGCCGGCGGAGCTCGCTGCGGGCGGGAAGGTCACACCTGTCAGCTCTTCAGACAAAGCCCAGAGCCGCGCCGCGTCGCTGGGTGCATTCGCCCGCCGAGGTAGCTTCAACTCTTTCGCGCTCCCGGTGAACTGGCCAAGCCCGTCAGGCCCGTAGTAGCGCCCGCCTTCTGCGTCGGGTGACACCGCAGCATGCAGAGCCGGCAACAGCCCGGAGTCGACCGGCTGCACGAAGACGCCGATCGTGGAGAGCCTGCGGAAGATCCCGTCGATCGGCGACGGCTTGGCACGCCCCAGATTCGGACCGGACGCGTAGAGGTTGCTGTAGGTCGTGCCGGGGTGTGCAGCATTGCTGGAGATCCGCCACCCGAGCTCCTGACTCCTCCGATCCAGTTCCATCGCGAACATTAGTTGGGCAAGCTTCGAGGCGGAATAGGAACGGATCGCTTTATAGAGATTGGCGCGAGCGAGGTCATCCCAGTCCTTGGTGCCTTGCGCTGCTGCCGAACTCGACATGGTGGTGACGCGTGCCTCCCCCATCTGCAGCAGCGGCAGCACACGGCCGATCAATGCCATATGCCCTAAATGGTTCGTGCCGAACTGCAACTCGAATCCATCGGTCGTAAGCGTGCGCTCCGGTGGCGTCATCACCCCCGCGTTCGCCACGAACAGGTGCAGCGGACGCCCTTCCGAAAGAAGGGTCTCACTGAGATGCTTGACTGACGAAAGTGAAGCCAAATCAAGCTCGCGAGTGCTCGCCACAGAGCCGGGAGCCCTGGCCGCGACCACCTCCAGGGCCCGGGCCCCCTTCACCGGGTTCCGCACCGGGAGTACCAACTCCGCGCCGGCGCTCGCGAGCCGCACCGCGATGCCGAGTCCGATGCCATCGCTCGCTCCCGTCACGACAGCCACCTTCCCGGTCAGGTCGGGAACGGTTACATCTCTTATCGCCTTCACAGCACCTCCAATGAAACAATTCCCCTCAGCCTGCGGCCAATACCGCGCATGACCCATGCCAGATCCTCACCAGGATGTTGACGAGCCTGTCGGTGCGCCAGAGCAGGCTGTGCCCGCACTCGGGGATTGAACGTTTCCGCTATCTCGGCTGGCAATGGGTTCGATGACGACTTCGCGAGGTCCCGGCGCGTGTCGGTAGACGGCCGAGCTGCAGGTCAAACATCAGCATCAGGGGCAGGAGTCCGCCCGAATCTGATCTCTTCGATCCAGTCCGCGTACGTCAGCGTGCTGAGTGTGGCTGCCGTACCGGCAGTGAGAGTTCCGTCGCGGATCGCTCGACCGAAACCGCCAGGTAGTGGCACCTCGAGGACGGGCCCGTTGGCTCCGCGATATGCCTCCCTACGGTTCCGGTGCCTCCGGCGATCACGATCCTCATCGAGGTACTTCCTTTGCCTGGGTGACGGGTTGGCGTCTGGTGCGCTCGGGACCGAGGAGGAACAGCGGAAGAACCAGCGTCAGTGCGAGGGAGATCGGTTCACCGATCAAGTCGATCGTGGGCAGTCCGTGCAGATGCTGCAAGTGGTAGACGAGGTGAGGAGCGGAGAACACGATCCAAGCCACCGCCATCGCGCGAGTCGCGGTGACGCTCTTCGAGAGTGCCGCGACGATGCCTCCACCGGCTAGAGCAAGGTACATCGCGCCGACGTCACGGATCAGGTGTTCGTTGAAGGGGCCATCCATCAGAATCCACTGACCGAACCCCCACGAGGCCGAGCCGTCAGGGAACGTGTCATACCATTCCGCCGGGAACAGCAGCGACCAGGCGCCGATAGCAGCAGCGAAGAGCGAAAGCAGCCACAGGATCAGTCGGCGCCCCGTGAGAGTCAAGCTCATCGGACTCGTGAGTCGTTCCCGCCGCATGAGACTCAGGTGATCCTGAGGTGTCGGCGTTCTTCGAGTTCCTCTGCCGTGACGAAGGTCAGCAACTGTTCACCGGGGACTCCGAACATGGTGACGACGAACCGTGTGGTCTCGTCAGCAAGGTGGTTGCCGTCCTGGTAGTGGATGAGGTCGCCACCCGGTTCCCAGAAGGTTTCGCCGGCGCGCACGACCCGAACCGGCTCGCCCTCGAGTTCGAACGTCACCGCGCCCTCGATGACGTACCCGAAGGCCGGGCCGCTGTGTCGGTGAGGGGGCGTTCCAAGGCTGCCAGGGGGAGAGGTGACGAGGATCGTCATCACCTCGGTAGGCTCAGGGATGTGCGGCCCCGGAACGGTGGCCAGCATCGTGATGATGGGTTCCTTCGAGCTGTCAACGAGGTCGTTGTTGTCTGTCATGTCATTTTCCTTTTCTACGCCGATCGATTCGTGGTCAGCGCGCGAGCCACGCGTCGAGGGTTGTTTCGGCCAGTCGGTATGAGAGAGCGGGGTCGTTGCCCGGGGTCAGGGACTGGTCGTTCACGTTTCCGCCGAAGTAGCCGATCGTGGGGTCGACGACGATCTCACGGTTGTCTCCGGCGTCGGCGAGTACGCGACGGCCCAGTTCTACGATCGGAAATGCTTCCGGTCCGGCGAGTTCCCAGGTGCTGTTGGTGGGCGCCTTCGTGGCGACCTCTGCGAGGGCGGCGGAAACGTCTGAAGCCGCGATGGGCTGCATCAGCACCGGCGACAACCGAACGGTCGTCTCGTCTGCCGTGCCCTCAGCGATTCCGGCGATGAACTCGAAGAACTGAGTGGCGCGGACGATCGTGTACGGAGTTGCTCCCTTTTTGACGATCTCCTCCTGAGCGACCTTCGCGCGCATGTAGCCGATGTCGGGAATTCGGTCGGCTCCGACGATGGAGAGCACCACGTGGTGGCCGATGCCGGCGCGCTCAGCCTCCTCAGCGATAGTGCGTGTCGAGGTCTGGAAGAAGTTCATGACGGGCTCGTCTTCGAAAGACGGCGAGTTCGGGATATCCACGACGACGTCTGCGCCGGTGAATGCTTCACGGACGCCCGCGCCAGTGAGCGTGTTGACGCCAGTGGATGGGGACGCTGCAATGACGTCATGCCCGGCATTCTTGAGGAGTTCCACGAGCTTGGCTCCGATCAAGCCGGATCCTCCGATGACTACGATTCTCATGCTGTTCCTTTCGATGCGCGGGCCCGAAGTATGTTGCGGCCCTGTCATTAGAGGTGACCAGCCACGAGCTGGATTTGTGACGGCGACCACTAGCCCGCAGGCCTCGGCAGAGCGCTTGCCAGATTCTGTGACGACACACCCATGCCGTGCTACCAGATGTCAAGGCGCCGAGAACCGCAGGTCTCACCAGGCTGCATAATCAAGAGCGCGGCGAGAAGACGCTGATCGTAGCCTCACCGGGGGACGTCGCCGTCGTCCTTGCTCTCAGACCGCCGCATACTTCACAGGGAGGCTCGGGTATGAACCCAGAGATCATCACCTTCATCATCCTCGGCGCCGCCGTGATCGCGTTCTTGACGAACCGCATCCCGATGGTGATCGTCGCGATGGCGGTGCCCATCGCGTTGTGGGCTACCGGCGTCCTCGCCCTAGGTGAGGCCTTCGCCGGATTCGGTGACCCCATCGTTCTGTTCATCGTCGCGCTGTTCATCGTCAGTGAGGCACTCGATGCGACAGGGGTGACCTCGTGGGTGGGCCAGCAGCTCATGCAGCGTGCGGGGAAGGGGCGTTCACGCCTCCTGATGATTGTGTGCCTGCTTGCCGCAGCACTCTCCGCGGTCATCAGTATCAACGGCGCCGTGGCAGCGCTCCTGCCGATCGTCGTGCTCGTGGCGGTACGGGCAGGGATCGTGCCCTCCAAGATGCTGTTGCCCCTTGCATTCGCGGCCGGCGCGGGCTCCCTTCTGACGCTCACCGGAACGCCGGTCAACATCGTTGTGTCCCAAGCCGCCGAAGAAGCTGGCGGGCGCGCGTTCGGGTACTTCGAGTTCTCCCTCGTCGGCATCCCGATAGTTATCCTGACGGTGGTCCTCGTGCTCGCATTCGGCGACAAGCTCCTTCCAGAGCGCGTTCCGGACCGCCTCGCGGAACCCGCAGACCCGAGTCACGATGCGAAGGCGTGGCGCGAAACCTACGACGTCACACTCGACACCGGGCGCCTCTTCACAGTCGGCGAAGGAGTCGCCGAGGTCCTGATCGCGCCGCGCTCGAGCTTGGTCGGCCGCACTGTTTCGCCCGGCATGACTACGCGCCAGGAAGACCTCGTGATTCTGGCTCTCCGACACGGCAGCTGGCAGGGTATCGTCGGCGGGAAGGCAACCCGTGCCGTCACTCTCCAAGCAGGCGATGCCGTCCTCGTTCAGGGTCCGTGGGAAGCGCTACATCGCTACACCGCGTCACCCGACGTCATCCCAGTGAGCGCGCCGCAGCAGATGCAGCGGACCGTGCCGCTCGGGCGCGGGGCCCGCCGGGCGCTGGTGATCCTCGGCGTGATGGTCGTGCTCCTCGCGACGGGCGTCGTCCCTCCGGTGATCGCGGGGCTGCTCGCCGCCGGAGCCCTGATCCTGACGCGTGTGCTCACCGTGTCGCAGACGTTCTCGGCGATCTCGTGGCCCACCGTCACTCTCATCGCCGGCATGATCCCGCTGTCGTCGGCGTTCGTGTCGACCGGCGCCGCCGATCTCGTCGGTGACGCCGTGCTCCAGCTCGTCGGGAACACCTCGCCGTACCTCGCACTGCTCACCATCTGCGTCGCATCGGTGATCCTCGGTCAGTTCATCTCGAACGTCGCGACCGTGCTCGTGATCGCCCCGATCGCCGTCTCGGTCGCATCGAGCATGGACGTCAGCGCGCAGCCGTTCATGATGGCGCTCACCGTCGTCGGAGCCGCGGCGTTCCTGACGCCCATCGCGACTCCCGTGAACCTCATGGTGATGCAGCCGGCGGGATACCGCTTCGGCGACTACTGGCGTCTCGGACTCCCGCTCGCCCTCGTCTACATCGCCGTCGCGGTACTTTACGTGCCACTAATCTGGCCGTTCTGAGAGCAGCGATCGGGCCCGCAAACGAGGGCCGATTCGCCTAACTCGCGGCAGCGGGTCGAGATCTCGCTGACGGCTCATCCAGCGACCAGCGTGGAGGCTCCTCGAGTTGGCGTTGGACGCGGCCTCCGTCCGGCGCTCCTGCACGTCACACCCGTGATGACTTGTTATTCACCGTCGGCGGTTGGTGTCGGATGCCGCAAATAGTTGGGCTACTACGGTGTGCGAATGCGAGGAGCAACCGGGGCGAACGATCTGGGCGGGACTGTGATCTTCCAGAGCCGTGACGGGGTGCTCGTGTGAGGCGGGATCTGCGGCTTCTTCCCGTCGCCGGGGGAGTGTGGGCGGTTGCTCTCGTGTGCGTATTCGCGCCTGCCGCGGCCGGATGGTGTGCGCTCGCGGCAGCAGGTGGAGCGGCCGTCGTATGCGGGCTCGTGCTGCGACGCGCGGATTGCGCAGGGTCCCGTGCCGCTCTCGCGCTCGTCGTGTTCGCGGCGATGGCTGCGGTGTCGATCACCGTCCTGACGGCGGGGCCGGCTCGCGACAGCGCGGCGTCGTGGGATGGGCGTGTGGTCGAGGCGACGGGGGAGGTCACATCGTCGGCGTCGGTCGGTCGGGACGGTCGGCTGTGGATGGAGGTGCAGCTGACGGGCATCGGGTCGCCGGGGTCGGTGCGCGCGGCATCGGCGCCGGTGCGGGTCGGCATCGATCCGGCAGACAGGTTCGATCTCGGTGCGACGCTCCGGGTGAAGGGCGAGGCAGCGGCGACGGATCCGGGGGAGAAGTCTGCGCTCGTGGTGTTCGCGAGTACCGCATCGGTCGAACTTCCGGCATCCGGGGTGTTCGCGGTCGCCGCCGACCTGCGCAGCGACTTCATCGAGCGGTCCACACGTCTCCCCGACCCGGGAGCAGGGCTGCTCCCGGGTCTCGCGGTCGGCGACACCCGAGCGGTGTCGACCGAGCTCAACGACGACATGCGCACCAGCGGCCTGAGTCACTTGACCGCGGTCAGCGGAGCGAACTGCGCGATCGTCGTCGGGGCCGTCTTCTGGCTGGCCGCGCTGTGCGGGGCCGGACGTGTGACCCGGGTCATCGCAGCCGCCATCGCGCTCGCGGGATTCGTCGTGCTCGTGACACCGGAACCAAGCGTGGTCAGGGCGGCGGTCATGGCCGGCGTCGCGATGCTGTCATTGATGCTCGGTCGGCCGAGCGCGGGGGCCGGGATGCTGGCGCTCAGCGCGAGCGGCATCCTCATCGCCGACCCGTGGCTGGCCTCCACTGCGGGGTTCGCACTGTCGGTCGCCGCATCGGGGGCGCTGATCATGCTCTCGCCGTCGCTCACCCGAGGGCTCGCACGGTGGATGCCGCAGCCTCTCGCTCTCGCGATCGCCGTGCCGACGGCAGCGCAACTGGTGTGCGGTCCCGTCATCGCCCTGTTCGCCGAGCAGCAGTCGCTCGTCGGTCTGGCGGCCAACCTGCTGGCCGCGCCCGCAGCACCCATCGCCACGATCATCGGTCTGCTCGCATGCCTCGCGGCTCCGCTACCGTTGCTCGCAGATCTTCTGGCCGCCTCCGCGTGGTTGCCGGCCGCCTGGATCGCGCACACGGCAGGCATCACCGCGCGACTTCCGTACGCGCAGGTCGCGGTGGTTCCCGGCATAGCGAGTGCAGCGCTCGTCGGCATCGTGAGCGCGGCGGTCGGGGTGATTCTGACCGGCGCATGCCGCACGGTCCCGGTCGTCAGAGGCGCTTCAGCATCCGTCATCGCAGTGATGCTCGCTCTGGGCGGCGCCCACGTCGCCCTGAATGGGCCGCTCGCCAGCGCCACCAGCCCGGATGGCTGGTCGATCGCCGCCTGCGACGTCGGCCAGGGTGATGCGCTGCTCGTCAGGTCGGACAGCCGGATCGCGCTGATCGACACGGGCCCGGAGCCCGAACCCCTGGCAGCGTGCCTGCGCAGTCTCGGCATCGAGCACATCGACCTGCTCGTCCTCACACACTTCGACCTCGATCACGTGGGCGGCGTCGACGCCGTGCAGGGGAGAGTCGGGGCGGTGCTGCACGGACCACCGGGGGAGAGCGGCGATGAGCGGATGCTGCAGCGGTTGGCTGACGGCGGCGCGGCGGTCACCCTCGCGACGGCGGGGACGCAGGGCGAGCTGGGCACCGCATCGTGGCAGGTGCTGTGGCCGCAGCGCGGATCCAAGGTGTTCCCGCCAGGAAACGATCAGAGCGTGGTCCTCGAGGTCGAAGGCGGCGGTGTGCCGCGGGCTCTCTTCCTCGGTGACCTGTCGGCAGAGGCTCAGCGGATGCTGGTGCGCACGGCGCATCTCAGGGGCAGCTACGCCGTGGTCAAGGTGGCGCACCACGGCAGCGCCGACCAGGACTTCGCGCTCTATCAAGACCTGCGTCCGGTCGTCGCCCTGTTCAGCGCCGGCATCGACAACGACTACGGGCATCCGCGCGCAGAGTCGCTCGCGTCCCTCGAGGCGGCGGGAGCGCGCGTGCTGCGCACCGACCAGGAGGGCCGACTCCTCGTCGGTCTCGACGGGGACGAGCTGCAGCTCTGGACGGAGAGGCAGCCGCCCTGACCACGAGGGCGACGTCTGCGGCCCCCGGTAGTCTTGAGGCATGGCTGCTTCTCGTACCCCCTCCCGCGGCGGAGCGAAGGCAGCCAAGATCGCGCAGGTCTCCTGGCGCGAGCCGCGCCCCGCTCCCGTGGTGCTCGTGTTCGGCCCCGAAGAGGTCTGCGCAGAGCGTGCGATCGCCGGGGTCCGCGACTACCTCCGCACCGAAGACCCTGCGCTCGAGGTGACCGATGTCCGCGCTGACGACTACGCGCCCGGCACCCTCCTCTCGTTGACGTCGCCGTCGCTGTTCGGCGAGCCCCGTCTCGTGCGCGTGTCGGGTGTCGAGAAGTGTTCGGATGCCTTCCTGCAGGAGGCTGTCTCCTACCTGGATCACCCCCAGGAGGGAGCGACGGTCATCCTCCGGCACACGGGCGCGAGCGTTCGAGGCAAGAAGCTGCTCGACGCTGTGCGCGCCGGCACGGGCGACGGCATCGAGATCCCGTGCCCCGCGGTCAAGCGCGACAGCGATCGCGTCGACTTCGCCGCAGGGGAGTTCAAGGCGGCCAAGAAGCGGATCGCACCGCCCGCGCTGCGGGCCCTGGTCTCGGCGTTCGCCGATGACCTCACTGAGCTTGCGGCGGCATGCCAGCAATTGATCGTCGACGTCGAGGGCGACATCACTGAGGACGTCGTCACGAAGTACTACGGCGGGCGCGTCGAGGTGTCGGCCTTCGTCGTCGCCGACACGGCGATCGCCGGACGCTACGGCGAAGCCCTGGTCGCGCTGCGCCATGCGCTCGCATCCGGCGCCGACCCGGTGCCGATGGTCGCCGCCTTCGCGATGAAGCTGCGTACGATGGCACGCGTCGCCGGCAACCGCGAACCCAGCCGTCAGCTCGCCCAGCGGCTCGGCATGAAGGACTGGCAGGTCGACCGCGCGCGGCGCGACCTCGCCGGGTGGAACGAGCGATCACTCGGCATGGCCATCCAGGCGACGGCGCGCGCCGATGCCGAGGTCAAAGGCGCGGCGCGCGACCCGATCTTCGCGCTGGAGCGCATGCTCACCGTCATCGCGACACGTCAGCCGTTCGGCGAGTGAGCGTCATCGCGGCGGCGCGGCGCCGTCGCTGACATCTGCACTCCGCGCGACGTCGAACGAGCGCTGTCGCGCCTGCCCGACGTGTCGGGTGGGTACCAGCGCACGCGAAAGAGCCCGCCCCGCGAACGGGACGGGCTCTTGTCACACCGTCAGGCGTGGAATCAGCTCAGAGAGCGGAGACCTGCTTGGCGATGGAGGACTTGCGGTTCGCAGCCTGGTTCTGGTGGATGACACCCTTGCTGACGGCCTTGTCGAGCTTGCGGGAGGCGGCCTTCAGAGCCTTCTCGGCTGCAGCCTTGTCACCGGAGATGACAGCAGCGCGCGTCGCGCGGATGTGCGTCTTCAGCTCGCTCTTCACGGCCTTGTTGCGCTCGTGAGCCTTGTCGTTGGTCTTGTTGCGCTTGATCTGCGACTTGATGTTTGCCACGTGTGGACGCTTTCTGTACGGAGTTGTTAGGAAATGCCGGCAGAAGAAGAGGGCTTCCACTCGGCGGTCGTGAGGGAAGAACCCACACGCAAGCCAAGAACCAACTCTACCAGCATCGGGGCGGTTCGCCCTAAACGGGGGCAGCGTCTTCTCGTGCAGGATGCGGCATCGGGGCGTGCGGGTGCACAATCATCAGTATCCCGACACTCGCGTCGCGAGATCGACGTCAAGGAGCGACATGAGCCCCGCCCTCCCCGCTGTCTCGCCGATGCCCAGCTTCCGCAGGGTCGGGCCGCGATGGATGACCGTGTTCACCCTCGCCTGGCTGGCCATCTGGACCGTGCAGCTCACGCCCGTTCAGCTTCTGCTGCCACTCCAACTCGACACTGCGGAGGACGATTGGATCAGCGGTGTCATCTCCTCGGGGTTCGTGCTCGGCATCGGCGGTCTCGCCGGCATCGTCGCAGGCCCGGTGGCCGGCGCTCTGTCAGACCGAGCACGAGTCGGACGCCGACGCCGGCGCCCCTGGGCGATCGGGGGCGTGCTCGTCACCGCCGTCTTCCTCATCGTCACCGGCTTCAGCGAAGGTCCCTGGGCCGTGGGCGCCGCGTGGGTCGGGGTGTCTATCGGCGTCTCGGTGTCGTCGGCCGCCTTCACCGCACTCATCGCCGATCAGCTCCCGACGACGCAACGGGGCGCGGCAGCCGCGGCCGTGGGATCGAGTCAGGCGGTGGGGATCGTCCTGGGGGTGGGTCTCGTGGTGCTCCTCGGCCTCGGCATCCGCGACGGCTACCTTCTGCTCGCCGCGGTGATTGCGACCGTGGGAACGGCCGCGGCGCTGCTTCTGCCCGACCCGCCGGCGCTCGTCCGCACCCAGCCCGGCAAGAGCGATCGTCGTCTGCTGGCATCGCTGCGCGATCGGGACTTCGCCTGGATGCTGTCAGGCCGCCTCGTGACCAACATCGGCAACGCGCTGGGCACCGCGCTGTTCCTCTTCTTCCTGCTTCACGGCCTGCACCAGGAGACGACGGTGGCGCAGGACAACCTGCTGCTCCTGATCGTGGTCTACACGCTGTTCGTGGTGCTCGCGTCGGTCTTCACCGGCGTGCTGTCCGACCGCACCGGCAACAGACGCACCCTCACCATCCTGGCCACGTTCGTGCAGGCGGCCTCGGGCATCGTGATCGCCCTGGCCCCGACGTTCGAGGCGACGATGGTCGCGGCGGCGCTCATGGGGCTCGGCTACGGCGCGTTCTCCACCGTCGGACTCGCCTTCGCTGCCGATCTGCTTCCCGACGAGAAGGACCACGCCCGCGACCTCGGCATCGTGTACGTCACCGCCGCCCTCGGCCAGCTGATCGGCCCTGTGCTCGGCGCAGGCCTCGTGGCGCTCGTCGGCGGGTTCTGGCTCGTGTTCGTCGTCGCCGCCGTGCTGTCGCTCGTCGGCGGCGGGCTCACCGCTCTCGCGAGGCAGCCTGCGCGGGATCCGCTGCCGAAGCAGTAGCTTCGGACTCGATGGTCGCGACGGCCAGTCGCAGGACGATGTTGAAGATCTGCGGACGCATCGCGGTGACGAGGTGGGTGGTGCGAGGCACGACGATCAGCTCGGCGTGCGGCGCGAGCCGTCGGAAGAGGGCTTCGTTGACCCGCAGCTGATCCCACTGCCCGTTCACGAACCACAGCGGCACCTCGATGCGAGAGACGGCGGTCGCGAGGTCGAGGGTGGCGAGGTTCCGAAGAGCGGTGTCCTGCGTATCCAGGGCGTAGCCTCCCGCGGCGAAGTCTCCGCGCGTCTCGATCGGGATCGTCGCGGCGAGGAAACGCCTCGTGAGCCACATCCCTCGATCCGGCAGACGGTCGACGGCCCGGGCGATCGCACGATACGCCGCGAGCCCCGCGCCGCGGGGGAGCGACGTGCAGGACGCGGCCACCAGTCCGGCGACTCGCGGTGTCTCGGCGCCTCCGACATAGGCGAGCGACAGCAGGCCGCCCATCGAGTGTCCGACGAGCAGCACGGGCCCGCGCGTCGCGGCGTCGCGCACCGCGACGTCGATCGTGTGGAGAGCCTCGTGCAGGGTGAAGTCCTCGTTCATCCGCGTGCCGTGGCCGGGAAGATCGACAGCGATGGCAGGGATGCCCTGGTCGGCGAGGAACTCGAGTTGCGAGCGCCACATCGTCGCGGACGTGCGGATGCCGTGCACGAAGACGATCTGGACGCTCACGCCTTCAGCATAGAGAAAGGCGGGGCCGGTGGATGAACCACCGACCCCCCCGCGAAGCCCTGACGAGTCAGGCTCCGAATGGATTACTTCTCGTATCCCACGTTCTCCACCGGCGTGATGCCGAAGAGGTCGAGGCCCACGTAGGGCTCGGGCGTGAGGTTGGCGAGACCCTCCTTGACGGTCCAGATCTCCGGGCCGTTGAGAACCGGGATGACGCCCCAGGTCTTCGCGAAGATCTCGGACTCCATCTCCATGGCCTTCTTGGTCTGCTCGACCGGGTCGGAGATCGTCTCGAGCTCATCGTGGATCATCTTGTCGATCTCCTCGGTGCCGGTGCCCGAGAGGTTCAGGCCGCTGTCCGAGCAGTACAGCTGGCAGAACCAGGCAGCACCGAACGGGTCGGACGACGTGAAGTTGAGGAAGAAGATGTCACCGTTCTGCGTGGTGTAGTCCTCTGCGAAGTCCGCCGACGGACGCTGGTCGATGACGACCTCGACACCGACCTCCTTCAGCTGAGCCTGAACCGCGAGCGTGCGGGCACGAGCGGTCTCGGTGTCGGAGTGGTTCGGGAAGACGAGCGACAGGCGCTGGCCGTCCTTCTCGCGGATGCCGTCGGCACCGGCGACCCAGCCGGCCTCATCGAGGAGCTTGTTGGCGCCCTCGGTGTCGCCGTCCTTGCGGCCGGCCTCTTCGAGCGCGTTGATGTAGTTCGGCTGGAAGGAGAACAGCGTGAGGGAACCGGCGGGCTCCTCCGTGTAGTTCAGACCGTTGAAGACGATGTCCTTGACCTGCTCGATGCTGATGGCCTCGAACACGGCCTTGCGGACCTCGAGGTCGGCCAGCACGGGGTTGGTCGAGTTCAGCGTGAAGATCGCGTTCGCGGTGGCCTGACCCTTGTAGGTCTTGACGCCTTCGAGGCCCTCGACCTGTGCGAGCAGCTCGGCGCTGCCGGTCTCGGCCATGTCGACCTCGCCGTTGCGCAGTGCGTTGACCGCCGCGGTCGGCTCCATCTGGATGAAGGAGACCTTGTCGAGCAGCGGAGCGTTGCCCCACCACTTCTCGTTCGGGACGAGGGTGACGACGCCGCCGGTCTTGTCGAAGTTCTCGACCGTGTAGGGGCCAGCGCCCCACTCCGGGTGCCAGTCGCCGAGGAAGGCGGTGTTGAAGAGTTCAGGCGTGTTGACCGCCGGGTGCAGCAGCTGCGAGTAGACCATCTCGGGCCAGGCGAACTCGCCCTTGAAGGTGACGATGACGTCGCGGTCGTTCTCGCCGGCCTCGACGGACTCGATCTCCTTCCAGCCGTCGGTCGCGTTCGGCTGGTATTCCTCGTTCTCGCCGTTCTGGGCTTCCCAGGTGGCCTTGAACGCGGTGACGTCGATCGGCGTGCCGTCGTTCCAGACCGCCTTCTCGTTGACCTTGAAGTGCAGGACGGTCTTGCCGTCCTCGACACCGAAGGAGTAGTCGTCGAGGTACGCGTCGTTCTTCTTGACGGTGCCGTCAGGATCCATGAGCAGGATCTGCGGGCGGAACCACGTGCCGACCTGCGTGACGCGCGCGTCGCCGTCGCTGTGGAAGTAGTTCAGCTGCTCGGCGATGTTCGAGATCGGGATGCGGAGCTCGCCACCCTCTGCGAGGTTCTCGCGGGGCTGCGGGTTGTAGTCCGCGCCCTCGACCGTCTGAGCTTCGCCTTCGCCGCTGTTGCCGCCGCCGTTGCCTGCCGGTGCACACCCGCTCATGACGAGTGCGAAGGCGGCGCCGAGAGCAGCGATGCCCATCAGCTTCTGATGCCGTTTCATGGTACTCCTTAGTGCCTGTCGGCCTTACTTGGGATAGGGGCAGACTAACCCCGCAACTCGCGGGCGAAACCCCAGGGACACGGAACCGTTACCGGACTGTGCACATCGGTAAACAGGTCAGCTGGCGGCGATCGCCTCGGCGTCGAAGCCTTCGACCGGGAGGATGATCCGCTCGCGGGTGCGCTCGATGTCAGGGTCGGGAATCGGGATCGCCGACAGCAGCGCCTTCGTGTACGGATGCTGTGGATCGTCGAACACCTGATCGACATCACCGTGCTCGACGAACGATCCCTTGTACATCACGGCGACCCGGTCGGCGATGTGCCGCACGACCGCGAGGTCATGGGCGACGAACAGATACGACAGGCCGAGCTTGGCCTTCAGCTCGTCGAGCAGGTTGATCACGCCGGCCTGGATCGAGACGTCGAGCGCCGAGACGGGCTCGTCGAGCACGACGATCTTGGGGTTCGTCGACAGTGCTCGTGCGATGCCGATGCGCTGACGCTGGCCGCCCGAGAACGCCTGGGGGAATCGATCGCTGTGCGCGGGGTCGAGACCGACGAGCCCCATGAGCTCTTCGACGCGGTCGAACACATCGTCCTTGCTCATGCCGATCGCGAGCATCGGCTCGGCGATGATGTCCCAGACGGTCATTCGAGGGTCGAGTGCCCCCATCGGATCCTGGAACACGATCTGCAGGTCGCGGCGGAGCTTGCGCTCCTCTGCACGGTTCTTGATGTCGGCGACGCTGGTGCCGCCGATCCGGATGTCGCCGTCCTCCTGCTCGACCAGGTCCATGATCTGCAGCAGCGTCGTGGTCTTGCCGCTGCCGGACTCGCCGACGATCGCGAGGGTCTCACCCTGGCGGATGTCGAAGCTGATGCCCTTGACAGCGTGCACCTCGCCGACCTTGCGCTTGAAGAATGCGCCCTTCATCAGCGGGAAGATCTTGTTGAGGTTGACCGCCTCCAGCGTGATCGGGCGATCCTCGCGCGGCACCTTGGCGAGCGTGCTCTCGGGGATCTCGGGGATCGGGAACACCGGCAGCCCGCCGATCTTCCCATCGTCGTCGATGTCGTTCGCGCGGATGCAGGCGACCGAGTGATCGGTGTGCCCGCTCGTGGTAATCGGCAGCAGGTCGGGCTCACGCTCACGGCACGCATCGATAGCGATCGGGCAGCGCGCCGCGAACGGGCACGCATCCGGCAGGTTGATCAGCAGCGGAGGGTTGCCCTTGATCGGGATCAGCGGCACCTTCTCGGTCTTGTCGACGCGGGGGATGGCTCCGAGCAGGCCGATCGAGTACGGCATCCGGGTGCGGTAGAACAGTTCGCGCACCGGTGCGTGCTCGACGGGCTTTCCCGCGTACATCACGAGCACGTCGTCGGCGGTCTTCGCGACGACGCCCATGTCGTGGGTGATGATGATCATCGCGGCGCCGGTCTCCTCCTGCGCCTTCTCCATGAGCTCGAGGATCTGCGCCTGGATGGTGACGTCGAGCGCGGTGGTCGGCTCGTCGGCGATGATCAGCTTCGGATTGTTGGCCATCGCGATGGCGATCACGACGCGCTGACGCATGCCGCCGGAGAACTCGTGCGGGAACGCCTTCATCCGGCGCTCCGCCTCGGGGATCCCCACGAGCTTCAGCAGCTCGACCGAGCGGTCCCAGGCATCCTTCTTCGACAGTCGACGGTGCACGGTGAGCGCCTCGATCAGCTGGTCGCCGATCGTGAAGACCGGAGTGAGCGACGTCAGCGGGTCCTGGAAGACCATGGCCATGCCGTTGCCGCGGATCACCGAGAGCTGCTTGTCGGACTTGCCGAGAAGCTCCTGGCCGTCGTAGATGATGGAGCCGCTGACCTTGGCATTGTCGTCGAGCAGGCCCATGATCGCGAGCGAGGTGACGGACTTGCCTGAGCCGGATTCGCCGACGATACCGAGCGTCTTGCCCGCTTCGAGATCGAAGGAGACGCCACGCACGGCGTCCACGCGACCAGCTTCGGACGGGAAGCTGACCTTGAGGTCGCGGACGGAAAGAACAGTACTCATGCGCGACCTCCAGCCGCCGAGGTCGGATCGAGGGCGTCACGCAGACCGTCGGCGATGAGTGCCATCGAGACGGTGAGCAGCGTCAGCGCCGCCGCGGGGAAGTAGAACAGCCACGGCGCACTCACGAGCGTGCTCGAGCCGTAGCCGATGAGCGCACCGAGCGAGACGTCGGGCAGCTTCACACCGAACCCGAGGAACGACAGGGCGGTCTCGGTGAGCACCGCCGAGACGACGCCGAGGGTGAAGTTGATCACCAGCAGAGAGCCGATGTTCGGCAGCATGTGGCGGATCACGATCCGCATGCCCGAAAGGCCGGCGTAGCGGGCGGCGTGGACGTACTCGCGCTCGCGGATCGACAGCGACAGCGTCCAGATGACGCGCGCGGGGAAGAACCATCCGACGATGAAGATCATCACGAGCGAGATCACGAGCCAGTTTCCGCCGGCGTCGTTCGAGATCATCGCGAGGATGAGGAAGTTCGGCACGACCATCATGAAGTGGATGATGGCGAGCATGATGCGCTCGTAGCGTCCGCCGAAGTACGCGGCCGTCGCACCGACGATGGCCGAGACCACGGTCGTGCCGATCGCCACCAGCGCAGCGATCATCATCGAGCGCTGGAGGCCGACAGCGACCTGCGCGAAGTTGTCGTTGCCCGATCCGTTCGTCCCGAACCAGTGCTCGGCCGACGGCCCCGTGCGCAGCGCGAGGAAGTCGAGGTCGGTGTGCGAATAGGGCGAGATCAGCGGACCGACGATCGCGAAGACCACCAGCAGAGCGAGGATGACGACGCCGATCAGCGCGCCGCGGTTGCGCATGAAGCGACGCGTGTACAGCGTCAGCATCGAAGTGCGCTTGCGGTTCTTCGGCTTGTCTGCGATTTCGGGGGAGACCCCGATGCTTTCCAGAGCCATCAGCTCACCCGCACTCTCGGATCGAGGACGACGACGGCGATGTCGGCGAGGATCGCGCCGATCGCGGTCATCAGGGCGCCGAATGCAGCGACCGCGACGACGCCGTGGATGTCGTTGTTGTTGAGGGTCTGGATGAAGTAGCGCCCCATCCCGTTCCAGTTGAAGATCGTCTCGGTCAGCACCGCACCCGTGAAGACGGCCGGGATGGTGAATGCGACCTGCGTCGTGACGGGGATCAGCGACGTTCGCAGAGCGTGCTTGCGGATCGCCTGCTGCTTGGTCAGCCCCTTCGCCCGTGCGGTGCGCACGTAATCGGCCTTGATGTTGTCGAGCAGCAGCGAGCGCTGGAGGAAGTGGATGCCGGCATACCCCGTGAGTACGAGGGCCAGCGTGGGGAGGGTCAGATGCTGCAGCACATCGACGAGTACGGGGAAGAAGCCCTCCACCCCCTGACTGGACGAACCCACCACGTAGAAGACGGTCGTGCCGACCGCGTTGTTGAAGTTGATCGCCAGAAGGACCAGAGCGAAGCCGGCGACGACGGTGGGGATGTTCATCGTGATGATGCTCGTACCCTGACCGATGCGGTCAGCGAGCTTGTACTGCCGCGAGGCGGTGTACACGCCGAGGGCGATGCCGAGGATCGTCGTGATGATCGTCGCACCGAGCACGAGCTCGGCACTGATCCAGACGCGGTAGGCGACCTGCTCGTTGATCGACTCGCCCGTCGGGCTGAGGCCCCAGTTCCAGTGGAAGAGGATGTTCGAGAACCAGGTCCACCATCGCTCGATGAGAGGCACCGACTCGCTGAGGTTGCGAGGACCCAGCAGATTGTCGATCTGGTCGGCGGAGAGAGGAGGACGCCGTCCGACGTAGTTGTTCTCAGGGTCGAGGTACAGCCACGCGAGGAAGTAGGTGATGTTCGTCGCGATGACGATCATCAGCACCCAACCCAGCAGGCGGCGCAACAGATACTTGATCAAGGTGATGATTCTTTCTCTTTTACAGACGCACGCGGGATCCGCCGACGCAACGCTGAGCCGGGAAGACAGTCAATCACCATCAGCCGATCTGCGCGACACGACGCCTCCACTTGGTCTGTGACGGAGTCTTGTCGCTCACGGGATCCGGTGTCACGGATGGCTCCCGGGCAACCTCGGCAGAATATCACCGGATCGGACGAAGCGGGCATTAGTCGCGCCTCACCGTAGAATCGTCAGGACATGTCACCACGCGCCCTCACTCCGCTTCAGCCTGCCGCGACGCCTTCGGCGCAGATCCGCAATTTCTGCATCATCGCGCACATCGATCACGGCAAGTCGACCCTCGCCGACCGCATGCTCCAGATCACCGGCGTGGTCTCGGACCGTGACATGCGCGCGCAGTACCTCGACCGCATGGACATCGAGCGCGAGCGCGGCATCACCATCAAGAGCCAGGCCGTGCGGATGCCGTGGGAGATCGACGGCGAGACCTTCGCGCTCAACATGATCGACACCCCGGGGCACGTCGACTTCACGTACGAGGTGTCACGTTCTCTCGCCGCGTGCGAGGGAGCGATCCTGCTCGTCGACGCTGCCCAGGGCATCGAGGCCCAGACGCTCGCGAACCTCTATCTGGCGCTCGAGAACGATCTGCACATCATCCCGGTGCTGAACAAGATCGATCTGCCGGCGGCCGATCCCGACAAGTACGCCAAGGAGCTGGCATCGCTCATCGGCGGCAAGCCGGAGGACGTGCTGCGGGTTTCGGGCAAGACCGGTGTGGGGGTCGAGGAACTGCTCGATCGCCTGGTCAAGGAGATCCCGGCGCCCGTCGGCGATGCCGACGCCCCGGCCCGAGCCATGATCTTCGACTCCGTCTACGACGCCTACCGAGGCGTGGTCACCTACGTCCGCATGATCGACGGAAGTCTGTCACCGCGCGAGCGCATCCAGATGATGTCCACGGGTGCTACCCACGAGGCGCTCGAGGTCGGCGTGTCGAGCCCAGAGCCGGTGCCCACCAAGGGTCTGGGTGTCGGCGAGGTCGGCTACCTCATCACCGGCGTGAAGGACGTGCGGCTCTCCAAGGTCGGAGACACCGTCACGACGGCGCGCAGGCCCGCGACCGAGGCCCTCGCCGGCTACACCGACCCGAAGCCCATGGTCTTCTCGGGCATCTACCCGATCGACGGCAGCGACTATGCGGAGCTGCGCGAAGCGCTCGACAAGCTGAAGCTCTCCGACGCCTCGCTCCAGTACGAGCCCGAGACGTCGGTCGCCCTCGGGTTCGGATTCCGATGCGGTTTCCTCGGCCTGCTGCACCTCGAGATCATCACCGAGCGTCTCGAGCGCGAGTTCGGTCTCGACCTCATCACGACCGCGCCCAGCGTGATCTACGAGGTGCTCACCAGCGACACCGGCGAGACCGTGACGGTCACGAACCCGAGCGAGTACCCCGACGGGCGCATCGGCTCCGTGTCCGAGCCCATGGTCAAGACGGCCATCCTGCTGCCCAAGGACTACGTCGGCACCGTCATGGAGCTCTGCCAGTCCCGCCGCGGCTCGCTTCTGGGCATGGAGTACTTCTCAGAGGAGCGCGTGGAGCTGCGCTACATGATGCCGCTCGGCGAGATCGTCTTCGATTTCTTCGATCAGCTCAAGTCGAAGACTCAGGGTTATGCGTCGCTCGACTACGAGCCCGCCGGACAGCAGGAAGCGGACCTCGTGAAGGTCGACATCCTGTTGCAGGGCGACAAGGTCGATGCGTTCAGCTCGATCGTGCATCGCGACAAGGCCTACGCGTACGGCACGCTCATGACGGAGCGACTGCGCAAGCTGATCCCTCGCCAGAATTTCGAGGTGCCGATCCAGGCCGCCATCGGCGCCAGGATCATCGCCCGCGAGACGATCAGAGCGCTGCGCAAGGACGTGCTCGCCAAGTGCTACGGCGGTGACATCAGCCGTAAGCGCAAGCTCCTCGAGAAGCAGAAAGAGGGCAAGAAGCGCATGAAGATGGTCGGACGGGTCGAGGTCCCCCAGGAGGCGTTCATCGCTGCACTCTCGGGAGATGTCGAAGGCAAGGAAAAGAAGTAGGAGCTCTGCGGGTCGGGCGGTTCCGGCGCGTACAGGGTGATCCTCCAGGGAACGGGAAGTAGGCTCGAAAACATGCGGCGCGGGACTTTCCGAGACGACACGGTGGACTATGCGGCCGTGGGTGCGACCCACGCGCCCGACCTGATGCAGTACCCGCCGGAGCGCAGCATCCCTGCGGAGAACTCCTGGCGGATCGGCAGCGGTGTCGAGCGGTTCCGGTCTGCGGGCGAAGCACTCCTCACCTGGACGGCGCAGCGCGCATCAGGTCTGAGCGTCGATGATGTCCGTCCGGCTCCCGGCCCCGCGTACGCAGGTGTGAGCTTCGATGCCGAGGGAAATCCGATCGCCCCGAGCAAGAACGACGTCGAGCAGCGTTTCGATGCCGAGGGAACTCCGTTCGCAGGGCCGGGGATGACTCTTCGTCTGCATGGGCGTGTGAGTGGGATGCGAGCGGATGCCGAGCTCCGCGTGATCTCGGTGACCGAGGAGAAGCGACGGATCGGCTTCGTGCTCGGCACCGTCGGCGGGTCGGTCGTGCGGGGCGAGGAGTCGTTCGACATCGACTGGCGCGAAGACAACGACGAGGTCTGGTTCACGGTGCGGGCGTTCGACGCCCCCAACTCCCTGCTCTACCGCGTCATCCCGCCTCTCGTGAAGCGTCGCCGACGTGAGCTCTTCGCGCGCTATCTGCGGGCGATCTCGCCGCTGTACGCGACCCCCGTCTGATGGCCGCACCTCTCTGATGGCCGGCCCGCTTCCTCTCGGCGATCCGGCACCGGCCGACGGCCGTCTTCCGTCCGATCTGCCGATCGATCGCGCCGTGCCTTTCTCGGCCTATCTGCACGTCCCGTTCTGCCGGGTGCGCTGCGGCTACTGCGACTTCAACACCTACACGTCCGGCGAGCTCCGAGGCGCGAAGCAGGAGGACTACGCCTCGACGCTGATCACGGAGATCGACCTCGCGAGACGCGTCCTCGCGGACGCGGGCGCGCTGCGCCCCATGGACACGGTGTTCTTCGGCGGAGGCACGCCCACCCTGCTGCCGGCCGGTGACCTCGCCCGCATGCTCGATGCTGCGACAGATGCGTTCGGGCTGGTCGACGGCGCAGAGGTCACGGTGGAGGCGAACCCCGATACGGTGACGCCGGACGTCGCTCGAACCCTCGCGGATGCCGGGGTCACGCGGCTGTCGATCGGCATGCAGTCGGCCGTTCCCCATGTGCTCGCGGCTCTCGACCGCACCCACCGGCCCGAGAATGTGACGACAGCCGTCGCGGCAGCGAAGGATGCGGGTCTCGCGGTCAGCGTCGACCTGATCTACGGCGCGCCGGGGGAGTCGCTGGCCGACTGGGAATCTTCGATCGAGGCGGCGCTGGCGCTCGAGTCCGACCACATCTCGGCCTATGCGCTGATCATCGAGGACGGCACCAAGCTCGCCCGGCAGATCCGCCGGGGCGAGGTGCCGTCGCCGGACGACGATCTGCAGGCCGACATGTACGAGCTCGCCGATGCGCGTCTCGCGGCGGCGGGCTTCGACTGGTACGAGATCAGCAACTGGTCTCGCAGCGTGGACCAGCGCTCGCGACACAACCTCGCCTACTGGCGGGGCAGTGACTGGTGGGGGTTCGGTCCCGGTGCGCACAGCCATGTCGCTGGTCTGCGGTGGTGGAACGTCAAGCACCCGGCCGCCTACGCTCAGCGTCTCGCGGCCTCGGAGTCGCCCGCGGCGGGCACCGAGCGCCCCGACGAGGAGTCCACGATGCTGGAGCGGGTCCTGCTTCTGAGCCGGATCCGCGAGGGGATCGCGGTCGCCGACCTCCAGGCAGACAAACACACCAGGGTCGCCGGCCTGATCGCGGACGGACTCCTCGACCCGGCCGCCGCAGTGCGCGGACGCGTTCAGCTCACTCTGCGCGGTCGGCTGCTCGCCGACGCCGTGGTGCGCGAACTCACCGACTGAGCAGAGACGCGCGCTACGGAAGCAGGTCGAGCGCGTCGGTCCGTCGCTGCGGCACCGTGGCGCTGTCGGTGTCGAACAGGCGGGTGGTGCGCTCCGCACCGAAGACCGGCCAGCCGGGTTCTCCGGTCTTGATGAAGGAGACCCACGCGGAGTGCATCTCATCGGCGAGCCCCTGCGGCGCTTCAGCGCCTGCGAGGCGCTTCGCCTCGGGGTCGCCGAGGCGATCGAAGACGAACCCCAGCTCGAGCGCGTGCGCGGCACGCAGGTCGCGGACGGGACTCCGCCACGCGAACTCGTAGACGTAGGTCGGTGCCGTGCGCGCCCTCGCCAGCGTCGTCAGTGGCCCTCGCAGCATGATGTCGGTCGCGAGCTGGCCGAAGATCTCGCCCGTGGTCGCGCCGGGAAAGGCCGAGCGATAGGCGGCGACCGCTCGGCGGGGGATCCGCAGAGCGAGTCGTCCGAGCAGCAGCTTCATCTCGCTGATTCGGGCGAGGGCTGCGGGTGGGAACCAGAGCCGGTACTCGTCGGTGTTGCTCCCGATGAGGAGCGGCACGTCGGCGCCGGCGAGGACCTCGTGCGGAGAACGCGGCAGAGCCCCGGCATCCACAGCGAACTGGAATCCTGGGGCTCCGCCGAGCGGAGATGACCCTGCGGCCTGCTGGCGCCGTGCCTCCAGCAGCTGCTCGGGGGAGACCGTAGCGAAACCCGCTCTGTCGGCGGCGACTCCGAGCCGCTTGGCGAGCTGCGCCGTGACGCGGCCGGCCTTCTTCGCCGTCTGCGCTTCGAGCGGCCCCGACTCGATGATGGCCCGCGCGATCCGCGCCCGAGACGAATCGTTCGCGAGGAGCCCCGCGACGATCGCACCGCCCGCGGACTCGCCCATGACCGTGATCTGCTCCGGCTCTCCGCCGAAGGAGGCGATCTCGCGGTGCACCCAGGCGAGTCCCGCTGCTGCATCCTGCAATCCGAGGTTCCGGGGAGCGTCCTCGAGCACGGAGAATCCCTCGGATCCCAGGCGGTAGTTGATCGACACGAAGACGATCCCGGCGCGTGCGAAGCCGGCGCCGTCATACAGCGGGATGGCTGCGGTGCCTCGTTCGAGCGCGCCACCGTGGATCCAGACGACGACCGGGGCGCGGTCGGCGTCCTGAGGCGTCCAGATGTTGGCGGAGAGGATGTCGTCGCCGGGAATCTCGACCGAGCCCAGCAGCTCGCCGGTGGCACCGGGGTAAGGAAGCTGAGGCGCGGTCGGCCCGAACGCCGTGGCATCCCGGATGCCGTCCCATGAAGGAGCCGGCTGGGGCTCGCGGAAGCGATTCGGTCCGAAGGGCGCCGCCGCGTACGGGATGCCGAGGAAACGCCGAACACCATCGACCACCTCGCCGCGCACGATTCCGGCGGAGACCGCGACCTGTGGGGCGACACTCATACCCGTCATCGTATGGCGATCAGCATGTGGTCGGAACGGGCGGGTAGAATTGGCACTCGTAGCCAGTGAGTGCCAAAGGGAGGGAGTTGCGATGGTCAGTGAAAGAGGCCTCCGGGTTCTCCGCGCGATCGTGCAGGACTACGTCGAGACCCACGAGCCCGTCGGCAGCAGGTCGATCGTCGACCACTACTCCTTCGGTGTGTCGGCTGCGACGATCCGCAACGACATGGCACTCCTCGAAGACGAAGAGCTGATCGCCGCCCCGCATACGTCGTCCGGTCGCGTCCCCACCGACAAGGGGTATCGCGTCTTCGTCGACCACCTCGCGCAGCTGCGGCCGCTCTCGGTCGCCCAGCGCACGGCGATCGAGTCCTTCCTCACCGCTCCCTCTGATCTGGACGACCTGATGGTGCGCACCGTCCGGGTGCTCACGCAGCTCACGGGTCAGGTCGCCCTCGCGCAGTACCCGTCGTTCGCCCGCGCGCACCTGACGCATCTCGAGCTCGTGGCGCTCGCTCCCAATCGGCTGCTCATCGTGCTCGTCACCGACGCGGGCGGCGTCTCGCAGCGGATCGCCCCCTTGCCCGTCGATGTGGATGATGCCGACATGGCGCTGCTCCGTGCGCGCCTGTCTGCGCTGATCACCGGGCGGGCGGTGAGCGATGCGGCTGAGCGGCTGCAGACGCTGCTCACCGACGATGAGCATTCGCACGACATCGTGCTTCGCGCACTCGCGACCATCGTCATCGACGAGCTCGGCGCGTTCCGTCAGGAGCGCCTGGTGATGGCGGGTGCGGCGACCCTCGCGAAGCGCGAGCAGGACTTCCGCGGCAGCATCCATCCCATCCTCGAGGCGATCGAAGAACAGGTGACCCTGCTGCGCCTGATGAGCGAGATGGAGGCGGACTCTCATGGCCTCGCAGCCAGCATCGGCACCGAGAACGCGTCATTCGGACTCGGCGAGGCATCGATCGTCGCCAGCAACTACGCCGCCCCCAGCGGCACGGCGCGCGTCGGCGTGATGGGGCCGACTCGCATGGACTATCCGAGCAATCTCGCGGCGGCACGGGCGGTTGCCCGCTACCTGTCGCGGATGCTCGACGAAGACGAGGCGGCCCGCTGACGCGGCCGCCCAGATGACAGCACACGCAGAAGGGCCATTGTGGCAGACCACTACGAGGTACTCGGCGTCTCTCGCGACGCCTCCACCGATGAGATCAAGAAGGCGTACCGGCGCCTCGCCCGTCAACTCCACCCCGACGTGAACCCGGGTGAAGACGCCGCCGAGCGGTTCAAGCTCGTGACGCACGCCTATGACGTGCTGAGCGACGACGACTCCCGCCGCCGCTACGACATGGGCGGGGGAGACGGAGCGGCGAACGACTTCGGCGGGTTCGGCGGCTTCGGAGACATCTTCGAGACGTTCTTCGGCGCAGGCCAGGGCGGCGGGCGCGGAGCGCGTCCGCGGTCACGGCGTGAGCGCGGCCAGGACGCCCTGGTGCGCGTGACCCTCGATCTCGGCGACGTCGTCTTCGGCGCGCACCGCGACATCGAGGTCGACACGGCCGTGCTGTGCGAGACGTGCAACGGCTCGTGCTGCCAGGAGGGAACGTCGCCCGTCACCTGCGACATCTGCGGCGGTTCCGGTCATGTTCAGCGTCAGGTGCGGAGCCTGCTCGGCAACGTCGTGACGTCTCAGCCCTGCGGCACCTGCGAGGGCTACGGCACCACCATCCCGTACCCGTGCGGCACGTGCGGAGGTCAGGGTCGGGTGCGCTCACGCCGCACCGTCTCCCTCGACATCCCCGCCGGCGTCGAGACCGGACTCCGTCTTCAGCTTCCCGGCTCCGGCGAGGTCGGCAAGGCCGGCGGCCCGAACGGCGACCTGTACGTCGAGGTCTCCGTCAACCCGCACCCCTCCTTCAGCCGTGACGGCGACGACCTGCTCGCCACACTCGAGGTGTCGATGCCCGATGCCGTCCTCGGCACCGAGACGACCATCCAGGGGCTCGACGGCGAGGTCGATCTCGAGATCCGCTCGGGCGTGCAGTCTGGCGACGTGCTGACCATCAAGGGCCGCGGCATCACTCCGCTGCGAGGAAACCAGCGGGGCGACCTGCGTGTCGGCGTGCAGGTGGTCACCCCGACCAAGCTGGACTCTGCGCAGCGCGCGCTCATCGAGGACTTCGCGAAGAAGACGAAGGCGCCGGGTCCGCAGCTGGCGCAGTTCCAGCAGGGACTGTTCTCGAAGCTCCGCGACCGCTTCCGTTCGCACTGATCCGGACGGCGATCATGGCACTCCACTTCCTCGTCGAGAACTCCTCGGATGCCGCGGTCGGCGACCTCGTGTCGCTCACCGGGGCTGAGGCCAAGCACGCCGCGGTCGTCCGGCGGCTCCGCGTCGGCGAGGCGGTCACGGTCGGCGATGGTGCAGGGGTGTGGCTCACCGGCGTCGCCGAGGAGGTATCACCGTCTCGGGTCGAGGTGCGCGTGTCGGTCCGATCCGAAGAATCCGCGCCGCATCCGCGGATCGTCCTCGCACAGGCTCTGGCGAAGGGCGATCGCGACGAGCTGGCGGTGCAGGCGGCGTGTGAACTCGGGGTCGACGAGATCGTCCCGTGGCAGGCCAGCCGCAGCGTGTCCCGTTGGGAGGGGCCGAAGGCCGTCAAGGGGCGCGAACGCTGGTCGACGATCGTCCGAGAGGCCGCCAAGCAGGCGCACCGCGCCTGGGTTCCCGAGGTCTCGCCTCCGGCGACGACGGCAGACCTCGCGGTGCGTGCAGCGTCTCAGCGCCTGCTGCTGCTGGATCCGGGCGCATCGACGCGATTGTCCGAGCTCGAGCCGGACGGCCGCGACATCGTGCTGGTCGTCGGCCCGGAGGGTGGGATCTCCGATGAGGAGCTCACGAAGCTCTCCGACGCCGGTGCGGAACTGGTCCTCCTCGGGGAGACGGTGCTGCGCACCTCCACTGCAGGTCCTGCGGCGATCGCCGTGCTGTCGGTGGCGCTCGGTCGCTGGTGAACGAGGGGAAGGACCGCGCCGGGCTGCGGTCAGTAGACTGAGAGCATGTCCGAGCCCTCGATCTTCACGCGCATCCTCAACGGCGACATCCCGGGTGAGATCCTGCTGGACACCGGCCGGGTGTTCGCGATTCGCGACATCAACCCGCAGGCACCTCTGCACGCGCTCGTGGTTCCCAAGACCGAGGACTACCGAGACGTCACCGAGCTGGCTCAGGGCGACCCGGGGCTTCTCGCCGAGATGGTCGCCGCGGCCAAGCAGCTCGCCGCAGAGCATGCGAACGGCGAGTACCGCCTCATCTTCAACAACGGCGCGAGCGCCGCCCAATCCGTCTTCCACGTGCACGCCCATGTGCTCGCCGATATCGAGGAGAACAAGCTCGTTGGCTTCTGACGAAAACGACCCTGTCACCGCATCCGACACCGCTGTCGAGAAGATCTATGCCGACGGCGTCGCCATGGTGCAGCTGCTCGGACCGCAGGACCGCCTGCTGCGGATGCTCGAGAAGGAGCACCGCGACGTGCAGGTGCTCGTCCGCGGCAACGAGATCACTCTCACGGGCACGGCGGACGCCGTCGCGAAGGCGAAGAGTCTCGTCGACGAGCTGATGACCATGACCAAGGCCGGCCACGACCTCGCCCCCAGTGACGTCACGAGCTCGGCGCGCATGCTCCGCAACGACGGAGGACCCCGCCCGAGCGAGGTGCTCGGCGAGGCCATCCTGTCGACTCGCGGCAAGGTCATCCGGCCCAAGACCCTGGGCCAGAAGGAGTACGTGGACGCGATCGAGGAGAACACGATCGTGTTCGGCATCGGTCCGGCCGGAACGGGAAAGACCTATCTGGCGATGGCGAAAGCCGTCCAGGCGCTGCAGCGCAAGGAGGTCACCCGGATCATCCTGACGCGCCCCGCTGTCGAAGCAGGAGAACGTCTCGGCTTCCTCCCCGGCACTCTCACCGACAAGATCGACCCGTACCTGCGTCCGCTCTACGACGCGCTCAACGAGATGATGGACCCCGAGATCGTCCCTCGCCTGATGGCGACGGGGACCATCGAGGTCGCGCCGCTCGCGTACATGCGCGGCCGCACGCTGAACGACTCGTTCGTGGTTCTCGACGAGGCGCAGAACACGACGCCCGAGCAGATGAAGATGTTCCTCACGCGTCTCGGCTTCGGCTCGAAGATGGTCGTCACCGGTGACATCACTCAGGTCGACCTCCCGCAGGGATCCTCGGGGCTCCGCCTCGTGACCCGAGTGCTCGACGGCATCGACGACATCCACTTCGCACGACTCACGAGCGACGACGTCGTGCGGCATTCGCTCGTCGGACGCATCGTCGACGCGTACAGCGAGTACGACGAGCGCCGCACTGCGCAACGGTTCGAGCGCGAGCAGGCCGCGGAGTTCGCCAATCGCGCCGACCGCCGAGGCGCACAACGACCAGGACCCCGGGACCGGATGCCGAAGCGAGGCCTCTCCTGATGAAACGAGCACAGTCATGATCGAGATCAACAACGAGTCGGCGATCGATGTCGACGAGACCGTGCTGCAGCGGCTGACCGACTTCAACCTGGCGCAGATGCACGTGAGCCCGGATGCCGAGGTCGCGATCGTCCTCGTCGACGAGGGCGCCATGGAGGCCCTTCACGTGCAGTGGATGGACGAGCCGGGTCCGACCGACGTTCTCAGCTTTCCGATGGATGAGCTGCGCCCCGGCACCGAGGATCGCCCCACGGCACCAGGGCTGCTCGGAGACATCGTGCTGTGCCCTCAGGTCGCCGAGGCCCAGGCGCAGGCAGCCGGCCACACTCTGATGGATGAGCTGATCCTGCTCACCACCCACGGGCTGCTGCACCTCCTCGGCTTCGATCACGCCGAGCCCGACGAGGAGCGCGAGATGTTCGGACTGCAGAAGGAGCTCATCCAGGGCTTCGCCGCGGCTGAACGTCGACGATGACCGCCGCTCTCCTTCTCGCAGGCGCTGTTCTGCTCGTCGCGTTCGGCGGTCTCATGGCGGCGATCGACGCCGCCTTCGGTGTCACGTCCCGCTCGGACATCGAGGAGATGGGAACCGAGGGGCGCAACGGCCCTCAGCTGGCGCGCATCGCCGCCGACCCGGACGCACACGTCAACGCGGTCGCATTCATCCGCGTGCTCGCCGAGACCGCGGCCGCCGTGCTCGTGACGGTCGCGTTCAGCATCCTGATCGACAACATCTGGTGGGCGATGCTCGCCGCCGCAGTGCTGATGACGGGCATCAGCTTCGTGCTGGTGGGGGCGAGCCCGCGTTCCTTCGGCCGGCATCACGCCGAAGGCATGCTCCGCGCGAATGCGCGGATCGTCCGCGGGCTTCGCATCATCCTCGGGCCGCTCGCCCAGGGACTGGTGCTGCTCGGCAACCGGGTCACCCCCGGCCGCGGCCGCAGCTCGTTCACGTCCGAGGAGCAGCTGCTCAGCATGGTCGACGAGGCCGCCTCGAACGACCTGATCGAGGCCGACGATCGCGACCTCATCCACTCGGTGTTCGACTTCACCGACCAGTTCGTCCGTGCCGTGATGGTGCCCCGCACCGAGATGGTGACGGTCGATGCGACCGCGACGACGAGCGAGGCCATGACGCTGTTCCTGCAGCGTGGTGTGTCACGCATGCCGGTGGTCGACGACGACGCCGACGACGTCGTCGGCGTGCTGTACCTGAAGGACCTGGTGCTGTTCGCCTTCCGCGATGAGAACGCCTGGCGCACGGCGTCCATCCGCCCCATCTCGCGTCCGGCGACCTTCGTGCCCGAGTCCATGCGCGCCGAGACGCTGCTTCAGCAGATGAAGCGCGACGCCGTGCACGTGTGCCTCGTGATCGATGAACACGGAGGCATATCGGGCCTCGTGACCCTGGAGGACCTCATCGAGGAACTCGTCGGCGAGATCTCCGACGAGTACGATCAGGTATCAGCTGAAGTCGTCGAACTGGGCGACGGACGCTACCGCGTGAGCTCCCGACTCTCGCTGGAGGACGTCGGCGATCTGTTCGGTCTCGAACTCGAGGACGAGGACGTGGACTCCATCGGCGGTCTGCTGGGCAAGGCACTGGGCCAGGTTCCGCAACCGGGATCGACGGCGACGGTGGAGGGGCTGACCCTCACCGGCGGCGCGTCTCGAGGGCGCGGCCGCGGAATCGCGACCGTGTTCGTCGAACGCGCGGCAGACGACGCGGATAACGCCGCAGATGAGAGAGACGGAAACGATGACTGAGCAGACGCGGAGCGGGTTCGTGACCTTCGTGGGGCGCCCGAACGTCGGAAAGTCGACTCTCACGAATGCGCTGGTCGGCGAGAAGATCGCCATCACGAGTGAGAAGCCGCAGACGACCCGCCGCGCGATCCGCGGGATCGTGAACCGCCCCGCGGGGCAGCTCGTCATCGTCGACACCCCCGGCATCCACAAGCCCCGCACGCTTCTGGGCGAGCGCCTGAACGACCTCGTCGAGCAGGTGCTCGGCGATGTCGATGTGATCGGCTTCTGCGTGCCGGCGACCGAGAAGGTCGGACCGGGCGATCGCCGCATCGCTGCCTCGCTCGACGGATACCGTCGCGCCAAGAAGATCGCCATCGTCACCAAGACCGATGCCGCGGACCGCGACGATATCACCGAGCGTCTCCTAGAGGTCGATGCACTGCGCGAGGACTGGGATGCGGTGATCCCGATCTCGGCGCTCACGAACGACCAGCTCGAGGTCCTCGCGGATGAAGTCCTCTCCCTCATGCCGGTGGGCCCCGCCCTCTACGGCGAGGGAATCACGACCGATGAGTCGGAAGAGGATCGCATCGCAGAGATGATCCGCGAGGCGGCGCTCGACGGGGTCCGAGACGAGCTTCCCCACTCGATCGCGGTCGTGATCGACGACATCGCCCCCCGCGAAGGAACCGACCTGACCGATGTGCATGCGTCGATCGTGGTGGAGCGCGACAGCCAGAAGGCGATCATCATCGGTCACAAGGGCAAGCGTCTGGCCGACGTCGGACGCCGTGCCCGTGCCGGCATCGAAGAGCTCCTCGGCACGAGGGTCTTCCTGGGCCTGCACGTCAAGGTCGCGAAGGAATGGCAGCGCGACCCGAAGCAGCTCGGCCGCCTCGGCTTCTGACATGCGACTCCGAGACGCGACGCGGATCGGGTGCTCCGGCGGACGAGAGAGATGAGCGCCCGCGGTGAGAACCGTGAGACCCAGAGGGACGAAGCCTTCACCCGGCTCTTCGACGCCAACTGGGCGGCGGTCAGGCATCATGTCGAAGGAGTGGTCGAGGACCCCGCTGAGGTGACGGAGATCGTCTCCGAGATCTTCCTCCTGGCATGGTCCCGGCTCGTTCCGACGAAGCCGATGGATCGGATCTGGTTGATCCGCGCGGCCGATCGGGTGCTCGGAGGGCGATCGGGTCGGTCGACGCTGCGGCGCACGGCCATCGACGCCGTGCACGGTGGTGTGTCCGGAGAGAAGGACCCGCCTGCCCTGGCCACTCGCGCGAGGGTGCTCGCAGCTCTGGGTGTCCTCACCGGGCGTGAGCGGCGTATCATCATGCTGACGTACTGGGATGGGCTCGCAGTGGGGGAGATCGCCGAGTTGCTGCGCAGCCCGCGTGTCCGGGTACGGAAGACGCTCTCGCGTGCGCAGGCGAAGTTGTGTGCGGAGCTCGGACTGGAGGGGCGGAGGGATCATGACGGATGAGCACGCTCTGCTCGAACGCGTCCTGACGGAGGCCGATCCCGCCCGGACGCCGCGCGATGCGAAGCCGGACCCCGCGGCGGAGCGGACAAGGGATCGGATCATCCGCACCGCTTCGAAGCCTCGGCCTCAGCGGAGGCGTGCTCTCGGATGGGCTTCCGGCATCGCGATGGCGGCCGCGGCCGTGGTCGTGGCCGTCGCCGTCCTGGTTCCCCAGGGGGCGGCGGTCGCAGGCTCGCCCGCACCCCTGGACTTCGCTGCGGGGGAGGGCACGGCAGAGACGCTCGACACGGCGCAAGCGACACTCATCGCGACGCCTGGACCTGCCGATCCGGAGCGCGTCGTGAGGTCGGCGACGTGGGGGCTGGACATCAACGGCAGCACCGGGGCGACGAAGGTGGTCCCGCAGCTCAACACCCTTCGCTGGGAATCCGACCTCTCGGGGCGGATGGTCTCGGTGAGGGGTGTGCCGTATGACCCGACCGACGCGTCTGCGAACGTCGGCGCGGAGATCAGCAGCTCGGGCGAGGTCGTCGTAGACCTGCCCATCGAGCCCGGTCAGTTCTCGACCCCCGTTCCCGACGTCTTCGGCGATTCCCGCGAGGACGTGTCCGCGGCCCTCATGGCGTTCGGTATGCCGTCGGATCCGACCGGGTCCGAAGTCGTCGCCGCTGCGACATCGGTGCTCGAGCAATGGACCCTCACGAACGCTCAGGAGTCGCAGGTGCTCGACATCCTCGCGGATGCGGACGGAGTGGAGGCGCTCGGCACGACTGCCGACCGCCTGGGACGGCAGGCCGCAGGACTGCGCGTGATCACGGCGGACGGGGCTGCGAGCGACGTCTTGCTCCTGTCTCTCGACACCGGGAGGATCATCGGCGTCGAGCGGACCAACCTCATCGCGAACGATCTGATAGCCGGTGGTGCGATCATCTCGTACACGATGTGGGACGTCGATGAGGATCTCGTGAGATGAGACGTCGGGGGGTGCTCGCCGCAGTCGTCGGCGGATTGCTCAGCATACTGATGCTCGGCGCACCGGCATTGGCGGACGCCGCAGCCGACACGGGCGAGAGCATCGACCCGCTGATCCTCGCCGTGATGGCGGAGGTTCCCGGCGGGGTGATCGTCGATGCGCAGCATGCCGTGTGGCCCAGGCTGGGGATGGATCTCGTCGTGCTGGAACAGCGCAGCGCTGTCTCGGCGGCTTCGGTGGGCAGCTGCGCCACAGGCACCGTGTGCGTCTACACCGGATCGTCGTTGAGCGGCGCGAAGTTGAGCTGGAGCATCTGCGGGATACTCTCGATCCCGTCGTCGTTCTCGGCGAAGTCGATCGCGGATGCGCGGTCGGCGGGCTATGCCCAGGCACGCAACAACTCCACGGTGCTCGCCACCGCACCCGCAGGAGGGTGGGCCAACATCGCCGGAACGGCGACCAATGTCCGGTGCGTCTTCTGAGGGTAGGGTCGCGACATGACAATCGCCGAGCATTGGATCGCGTCGTCGTGGGGCGCCCCTGACACATGGGAGTTCGTCGAGCACGAGGTCTCACCCCCGGGCCGCGGGGAGGTCACGATCCGGGTGCACGCGGCCGGCGTGAATCCGGCGGACGCCAAGCATGTCGCGTCCGCCCGCTCCGGGGCGCAGCTCCCGGTTCCGATCGGCTACGAGGTCTCCGGACGCATCAGCGCGCTCGGGCCGGACACCCGTATCGGATCCGGTGACGCGGCCGTGGGCGACGAGGTCGTCGCTTTCCGGGTGCGCGGGGGCTATGCGACCGAGCTGACCGTCCCCGCCGAGAAGGTCTTCGCGAAGCCGACCACGCTCACTCACCCGGAGGCGGCGAACCTGCTGCTGGCCGGAACCACGGCGGCCGAGATGCTCTGGGTCACGGGCTCTGCCCCGGGCGAGACGATTCTGCTCCACGGCGCATCAGGTGCGGTCGGGGTGAGCGTGCTTCAGCAGGCGGCACTCCGCGGCATCCGCGTGATCGGCACCGCGAGTGCGAAGCGATTCGACGTCGTCGAGCGCTTCGGCGGCATCCCCGTCACCTACGGCCCGGGGCTGGCTGACCGCGTGAGAGCGGCAGCGGCCGGCGCCGCGGTGGTCGCGGCGCTCGACGCCGTCGGTACCGATGAAGCCATCGACGTGTCCCTCGAACTGGTCGACGAACGCCGTCGAATCGTGACGATCGCCGCGCCCCAGAGGGCCGGCGCCGACGGCATCCAGGTGATCGCAGGATCCATGCCTGAGAGCGCCCGGTTCCGCGACGACATCCGTGCCGAGCTGGTCGCGCTCGCGCAGAACGGCGACCTCGTCGTCCCCATGGCGCGCACCTTCCCGCTCGACGAGGCGCCTGCTGCACTGCGGCTGCTCTCCGGCGGTCACCCCGGCGGCAAGCTCGCGCTGATCCCGTCGTCCTAGTCGATCTGGCGCAGAGCCGACGTCACGAGGACGACTCCGTCGCCGTATGCCTCATCGACGGCATCCTGCAGCGTGCCGTCGTCCCAGACGACGCTGACCCAGACATAGCCGCGCTCGGTCCAGAGGGTCAGGGCATCGCGTCCCAGTGACGTCGACAGGTCATCCTGTACTCGCATCAGGTCGGCCTCGGAGCTCGTGCCGTCGACACCGTTCGCCGGGTCTTCCGGGCGGACGGGATCGTAGAGCGCGAGCATGATGGGCGGGTCGGTGACGGTGTACCGCTCGCCGTCGAAGGTGCCGTAGACGGCGTAGGTGCCCCACGTCGTGTCTCCGCTGGTCTCGCTGCCGTCGACACCCTCCCACGTCCAGCCATCGAGCGGGATCCCCGTGCACTGAGGCGGGTAGGACTCGGCGACGACTCCGAGACACAGCTGCGCCTCGCCGGCGACGTCGAGAACAGTGCCCGTGCCGATGACGCGGCCCTCCGGCGGTGCCGCGTTCGCGGCATCCCACGTGGGCGATCCCGAGCTCGTGGGCACGGGGGAGGAGCCGATGCCGGCGGTGCACGCGGCGAGGCCGAGTGCCCCCACGAGTGCGACGACGGCGAGAAGCATGCGACTGCGCGATGTGCTCATGTCTGACAGTGTCTCGTGTCGGTGGATCGTCTCAGCAGCGAGTCGGACGACTTCCGGATCCCTGCTACCATGGCCGCATGCCTTTCGGCGGTCTGCTTCTTCTTAGCTGCCGCGACGAGTCCTAAAGCTAGGGCCTTCCTCGTCGCGGCGCTTGTGTTGGCCCGTTCACATTTCTGACGAAGAGAAGAAGCCCCATCATGCAGAACACTCAGCGCCCGTCCGCGATGCCGATCCACAAGTACCGGCCGTACCACGAGCAGATCACGGTCAACCTGCCCGACCGCACCTGGCCTGACGCCTGGATCACCGAAGCTCCTCGCTGGTGCGCGGTCGATCTCCGCGACGGAAACCAGGCGCTCATCGACCCGATGTCGCCCGAGCGCAAGCGCGTCATGTTCGAACTGCTCGTCAGCATGGGCTACAAGGAGATCGAGGTCGGGTTCCCCTCGGCCAGCCAGACTGATTTCGACTTCGTCCGTCAGCTCATCGAAGAGAACCTGATCCCCGACGACGTGACGATCCAGGTGCTGACGCAGGCTCGCGAGCACCTGATCGCGCGCACCTACGAGTCGATCGCCGGCGCGAAGCAGGCCATCGTGCACCTCTACAACTCGACCAGCGTGCTGCAGCGTGAGGTCGTGTTCCGCACCGACAAGCAGGGCATCATCGATATCGCGCTCGAGGGTGCACGTCTGTGCCGTCAGTACGAGAAGACGATCCCTGACACCAAGGTCTACTACGAGTACTCGCCCGAGAGCTACACCGGCACCGAGCTCGAGTTCGCGGTCGATGTCTGCAACCAGGTGATCGAGGTCTTCGAGCCGACTCCCGACCGCAAGGTGATCATCAACCTCCCCGCCACTGTCGAGATGGCCTCGCCGAATGTCTACGCAGACTCGATCGAGTGGATGAGCCGCAACCTCGCACACCGCGAGAACGTCATCCTCTCGCTGCACCCCCACAACGACCGCGGAACCGCGATCGCCGCCGCTGAGCTCGGATACATGGCCGGCGCCGACCGCATCGAGGGCTGCCTGTTCGGCAACGGCGAGCGCACCGGCAACGTCGACATCGTGGCGCTGGGCATCAACCTGTTCACGCAGGGCATCGACCCGCAGATCGACTTCAGCGACATCGACCAGGTCAAGCGCACGGTCGAGTACTGCAACCAGCTGCCGGTGCCTGAGCGCAGCCCGTGGGCCGGCGACCTGGTCTTCACGGCGTTCAGCGGATCGCACCAGGATGCGATCAAGAAGGGCTTCGAGGCGATGGCCGCCCGGGCCGAGGCCGAGGGCGTCACGGTCGACGACATCGAGTGGGCCGTGCCGTACCTGCCCGTCGACCCGAAGGATCTCGGCCGTTCGTACGAGGCCGTGATCCGCGTCAACTCGCAGTCCGGCAAAGGCGGCGTCGCCTACCTGCTCAAGGCCGACCACGCGATCGACCTGCCCCGCAAGCTGCAGATCGAGTTCTCGGGTGTCGTCCAGACCAAGACCGATGCCGAGGGCGGCGAGGTCACGAGCGAGCAGATCTGGTCGATCTTCAACGACGAGTACCTGCCGGCGGCCGATGAGGCAGCCAAGTGGGGTCGCTTCGAGCTGCTGGCCACGCAGACCCGCAGCGACATGTCAGGAGATGTGGTGCTCGACGTCGTGCTCCGGGACGACGACCAGCAGGTGGCCGTCGCCGGCAACGGCAACGGTCCGGTCGCCGCGTTCGTCGAGGTGCTCCGCGGACAGGGCTTCGACATCACGGTCTACGACTACGTCGAGCACGCTCTCAGCGCCGGTGGCGATGCGCAGGCCGCTGCCTACGTCGAACTGCAGGTCGGCGACCAGCGCCTGTGGGGTGTCGGCATCGACGGTGACATCTCGACGGCGTCGCTCAAGGCGATCGTCTCCGGCGTGAACCGCTCGATCCGCACGCGTCAGCAGGAGCTCGCAGCCGTCTGATCCTCGGCTCGAGTAGGCACCTGCTGCCGGTATGCGTGCGTGATACCGGCAGCAGGTGCCATCTCTGTGTGAGGGGATCACCTCGACCTGACACCGGCGGTCGGAATACGCGTTCGATTCCGACCGGAGGCGCCCACTCGACGGCGGCGCAGCAGACGGGCGTCAGTCCGCGCTCGGCTTGACGACCTGGATGACTCCGGTCTCAGCGGCGACCTTGCGACGGTAGAGCCGCCTCTGCTCGGGCAGGGACACGTCGAAGCTCACGGCGAGCACGCGGATGACAGCGGTGACGATGATGCCCAGCACGGCGGCGAGGGTGATCGACATCCCCAGGCTGTTCGCGGTCGCGATGAAGACGCATCCGGCACCGGCGGCGACGGCGTAGAGCGAGCCGACGTGCATGATCGACGTCGGGAGTCCCATGAGCATGTCTCGCAGCACACCGCCTCCGACGGCCGCGCAGACGCCGATGAAGACGGCGGGCACGGGAGGGATGCCGAACGCGATCGCCTTGCTCGTGCCGAACGCACCGAACATGCCGATCACGACGGCGTCGAGCACCACGATCACGGTGTTCAGTCGATTGAAGAGTCCCGCGAGCAGCATCCCCAACAGCGACGCGCCCGTGGCCGTCAGCAGATACCAGTTGCTCTGCAGCGTCGCGGGGGTCTGGCCGAGAAGGATGTCGCGGATGAGGCCGCCCCCCATGCCGATCATGATCCCGATGATCGCGACTCCGAGCCAGTCGAGGCGTCGCTGGCCCTGGAATCCCGAGGCGAACATCGCGCCCTGGACTCCGCCGAGGCCTACGCCGAGCAGGTCCGCCCAGAGCGGAATGATGAAGAGCGGTTCGGTCACGCCTCTATTCTCCTGCACGGAGGATAATCGAACGGTGCCCACCTACCGAGACGAAGCGGTGATCCTGCGCACCCACAAGCTGGGTGAGGCCGATCGCATCGTCACCATGCTCTCTCGGCGACACGGCAAGATCCGCGCAGTCGCGAAGGGAGTGCGACGCACGTCGTCGAAGTTCGGGTCGCGTCTCGAGCCTTTCATGGTCGCCGATGTGCAGCTCTACCAGGGGCGCACTCTCGACATCGTCCAGCAGGCCGAGTCGCTCGGCTCGTACGGATCCGACATCGCGGCCCACTACGACCGATTCACCTCTGCGAACGCGATGGTCGAGACTGCCGACCGGCTCAGCGACTCTGAGGCGACGCCCGATCAGTACCTCCTGCTGGTCGGTGGCCTGCGTGCGCTGTCTCGGGGCGAGCATTCGCCCCGCAGCATCCTCGACTCCTATCTGCTTCGCGTCATGGCGCTGTCGGGGTGGGCTCCGTCGCTCGGCGACTGCGCGCGATGCGCCACCCCGGGGCCTCACGCGCATTTCGTCGGGCAGCTCGGCGGGGCCGTCTGCCCGAACTGCGCGCCGGCGGGCAGCCCGAAGGTCGCGGAGAAGACCCTGTCGCTGCTGCGGTCGCTCATGGCGGGTGAATGGGAAGCGATCGACGCTGCTCCGCACGCCGACAACGCCGCAGCATCCGGCCTCGTCGCCGCCTACGCCCAATGGCATCTGGAGCGCGGCATCCGCTCACTCGAGCACCTGGTGGCCGACATCCCCCGAGAAGGAGCACGGTGAGTCCCAAGCCCTACACGCACAAGGATGCCGTCGCGTATCGCCCGCTCGACTGGACGGGCGTCTATCCGCCGAGCTTCCGATCGGTTCCTGAGCACGTCGCGATCGTCATGGACGGCAACGGTCGCTGGGCCAACCGTCGGGGACTCAGCCGCGTCGAAGGGCACAAGGCAGGGGAGGAGGTGCTTCTCGACGTCGTCGCCGGCGCGATCCAGGCCGGCGTGAAGCACCTCTCCGTCTACGCGTTCTCCACCGAGAACTGGGCGCGCTCTCCTGACGAGGTGCGCTTCCTCATGGGATACAACCGAGATGTCCTGCATCGCAGACGCGATCAGCTCAACGAGTGGGGCGTGAGAGTCCGATGGGCCGGGCGCAAGCCACGGTTGTGGGGCAGCGTCATCAAGGAGCTGCAGTACGCCGAGCAGCTGACCAAGAACAACGACGTCCTCACACTCACCATGTGCGTGAACTACGGCGGCCGCATCGAGCTCGTCGACGCGATGCGCTCGATCGCCGCCGAGGTCGCGGCCGGTCGGGTGAAGCCGAACGCGATCTCCGAGAAGATGATCCGTCGCAACCTCTACGTGCCTGACATGCCGGACGTCGACCTGTTCCTGCGCAGCTCGGGTGAGCAGCGCACCTCGAACTTCCTGCTGTGGCAGGCGGCGTATGCCGAGATGGTGTTCCTCGACACTCTCTGGCCAGATTTCTCGCGCGAAGAGCTGTGGCGCGCGATCGGGGTCTATCTGTCGCGTGACCGTCGCTTCGGTGGAGCGATCGACGCGCCTGACGCCTCTGCCTGAGCGCGCAGCCATCTCTCCGTCTCGCGGGGATGCCGCAGCCGCACGATCGTGAGGTGCGGGAATCGTTCCTGCTTCTCAGGCATCTGAGTCGTCCAGAACATCCGCGTCTTCGACTGCCAGGAGAGGATGTTGCGCTCCGCATCCCGCGTGGCCAGCAGATGCCAGATGGGTTTCTCGACGTTCCCGTTGTACATCTCCGTTCGCAGGATGCTGCGGCTGAGAGTGCGTCGGACAAGCCGGCCGCGGACGACCGGCCAGGGATAGTCGAGCCAGACAGCCAGCTGCGCGCGAGGCGTCATGATCTCGTCGGTGCCCTTGCTCGTGTACTGCCACTCGGTGACCCAGCGGTCCGTGGCGGCGAACTCCCGGACATCGTCGAGGAAGGAGGGACGCGGGGTCCAGTTCTCGCCGTGGAACAGTCCGTCGATCTCGATGTGTCGAAGCTGCCACAGCTCGGCAACGCGCCGCGCGAGCGTCGTCTTGCCCGACCCGGTGACGCCCGCGATCAGAACGCGCGCAGGCCGGAACGGCAGCGGATCGACGGCGGAGAGCATCTGAGAATCCTAACGACGGAATAGCCCATAGGTGCATACGGTTGGATGTCAGTGTGAGTGAAGCCATCTCGATTGACATCTGGTCCGACATCGCCTGCCCCTGGTGCTACATCGGCAAGCGCAACCTCGAGAAGGGGCTCGAAGCCGTCGCCGGCGACGAAGACGCCCCACAGGTGAACATCACCTTCCACTCGTTCGAGCTCTCGCCCGACACTCCCGTCGACTTCGACGGCGATGAGATCGACTTCCTCGCAGGTCACAAGGGGATGCCGCGCGAGCAGGTCGAGCAGATGCTCTCGCACGTCACCGGCGTCGCCGAGAACGCCGGTCTCGCGTACCGCTTCGACCTGCTGCAGCACACCAACACGGTCAAGGCGCACGAGCTGCTGCACTTCGCGAAGGCGCAGGGACTGCAGCACGAGATGGAAGAGCGGCTCATGTCCGCGTACTTCACCGAGGGCAAGCACGTCGGCCGCATCGACGACCTGGTCGAGCTCGCCGTCGAGGTGGGGCTCCACCCCGATGACACCCGCGAGGCCCTCGTCTCCGCCCGTCACCTTGCGGATGTCCGACAGGACCAGGCGCAGGCTCAGGCCTACGGCATCCAGGGTGTGCCGTTCTTCGTGATCGACGGGCAGTACGGCATCAGCGGCGCGCAGCCGCCCGCCGCATTCGAGAACGTACTGCGCGACCTCTGGGCCAAGCGCGGCGACGCCGAGGCCGAGCCCGAGGCCGCAGCCGTCTAGCGGGTCAGCGCGGCTTCGATCGCGCCGACGATCTCGGGGTCGTTCGGCTTCTGCTTCGGGCGGAACCGGACGACCTCGCCGTCGGGCAGAACGAGGAACTTCTCGAAGTTCCACTCGACGCGGCCGGCCTTGCCTCCGGCATCCGGAGTCTCCTTCAACGTCTTGTAGAGGTCGGTGGCGTTCTTGCCGTTGACCTTCACCTTGTCGTTGATGGGGAACGTCACCCCGTAGGTGGTGGAGCAGAACTCGAGGATCTGATCGACCGAACCGGGCTCCTGACCGAAGAACTGATTGCACGGGAACCCGACGACGCTGAACCCGCGGTCGCCGTACAGACGCTGCAGTTCTTCGAGCTGCTCGTACTGCGGAGTGAGGCCGCACTTCGAGGCGACATTCACGACGAGCACCACGTCGGCGCCGAGATCGTCGATCGTCTTCTCGTTGCCGTCGGCGTCGATGAAGGGGATGGAACGCACTGCGGGATCGGTCATATTCACAGCTTAGATCGGTGCGCCGATACCGGCTCCGGGTCTGGGAGAATGGAGGGGATATGACTGTCGCCACCGCATCCGCTCGCACCCTCAACATCGGCCCGATCGCTCTCGACGTGCCGGTCGTGCTCGCACCCATGGCGGGCATCACCAACACCGCGTTCCGTCGCCTCTGCCGCGAGTACGGTGCGGGGCTCTATGTGAGCGAGATGATCACGTCGCGGGCGCTCGTCGAGCGCAACGAGACGACGATGCGGCTGATCCGCCATCACGAGTCCGAGACCCCACGGTCTATCCAGCTCTACGGCGTCGATCCGCACACCATCTCCGAGGCCGTCCGGATCATCGTCGCCGAAGATCACGCCGACCACATCGACCTGAACTTCGGATGCCCGGTGCCCAAGGTCACGCGCAAGGGCGGGGGAGCAGCCCTGCCGTGGAAGAGCTCCCTGTTCTCGCAGATCGTGACGCAGGCGGTCAAGGCAGCGGGCGACGTGCCGCTGACCATCAAGATGCGCAAGGGCATCGACCCCGACCACCTCACCTTCCTCGATGCGGGTCGCGCCGCCGAAGATGCGGGTGTCTCGGCGATCGCGCTGCACGCACGCACGGCGAGCGAGTTCTACTCCGGCTTCGCCGACTGGAACGCGATCGGCGAGCTCAAGCAGGCCGTCACGAGCGTTCCGGTGCTCGGCAACGGCGACATCTGGTCGGCCGACGACGCCGTGCGCATGATGCAGCAGACCGATTGCGACGGAGTCGTCGTCGGTCGCGGATGCCTCGGCCGGCCGTGGCTCTTCGGCGAACTCGCCGCGGCCTTCGGTGCGGAGTCGCACCCCGTCGATGCGACCCTCGGCTTCGTGGCCGATGCGTTCCGTCGTCATGCAGAACTCCTCGTCGAGTTCTTCGAGGACGAGGATCGAGGATGCCGCGACGTCCGCAAGCACGTCGCCTGGTACTTCAAGGGCTACCCGGTGGGCGGCGACATCCGCACCGGGCTCGCGACGGCATCCAGCCTGGCTGAGATCGACGAGCTGCTCGGTCAGCTCGATCACACGGCGCCGTATCCCGGTGCGGATGCCGAGGGCCAGCGCGGTCGGTCCGGACGCCCGAAGCGACCGGCGCTGCCGGACAAGTGGCTGGAGTCGCGCGAGCTCGCGGCATCGGCATCCGAGATGATGCGAGGGGCGGAGATCGAGAACAGTGGCGGCTGATCCTCAGGCACACCCGGCGCGCGGTCGCTCGGACGGATACGACCCGCGCGATGCCGAGCGATTCTTCGCCGAGACCCATCGATCCGAACGCGACGACTTCGCCCGCGATCGCGCGCGCGTGCTGCACTCCGCGGCGCTTCGACGCCTGGCGGCCAAGACACAGGTGCTCAGCCCCGCGAGCACAGCGGATTTCGCCCGCAACCGTCTGACGCACTCGCTCGAGGTCGCTCAGGTCGGACGGGAACTCGCGACCGCGCTGGGAGTCTCGGCCGATGTCGTCGACACCGCCTGTCTCAGCCACGACCTCGGACACCCTCCGTTCGGTCACAACGGCGAGCGTGCGCTCAACGAATGGGCGGAGCCGATCGGCGGTTTCGAAGGCAACGCGCAGTCCCTGCGCATTCTGACCCGGCTCGAGGCCAAGGCGATCGACGACAACGGGCAGTCGGTCGGCCTCAACCTCACCAGGGCGAGCCTCGACGCGACCTGCAAGTACCCGTGGACCGTCGACAGTCCGGTTCCTGACCCGGGCGGGCGCCTCAAGTTCGGTGTGTATCCCGAGGACGAAGCCGTGTTCCGCTGGATGCGCGACGGCGTTCCCGGGCGTCGACGCTGCATCGAGGCCGAGATCATGGATCTGTCGGACGACATCGGCTACTCCGTGCACGACTTCGAGGATGCGATCCTCAATGGCTACGTCGACGTCTCCCAGCTCGCCGATCCGCAGGCGCACGATGCGCTGATCGATCGCATCCAGCAGTGGGTGGGCTACGACTTCACGCGCGACGAGCTCGCCGACGCGCTCTACCGGCTGGCATCGCAGCCCATGTGGCTGCAGTCCTTCGACCGGTCGCGGCGAGATCTCGCTCGACTCAAGAACCTCACGAGCGACTTCATCGGTCGCTTCGCGAGGGCAGCCGTCTCGGCCACGCGCGAGGCGTATGCCGGCCCTGCACTCGTGCGCTACAACGCGCACGTCGTCGTGCCGCGCGTCATCGAGGCCGAGATCGCCGTTCTCAAGGGCATCATGGGGCAGGCGATCGTCACGATCGAGGCCCGCAAGGGCGTCTACAAGGAACAGCGCCGTGTGCTCAAGAGACTCGCCGACGCGCTGTGGTCCACAGACACGCTCTGGTCGGCAGGCGCGGATGTGCTCGAGCCCGCCTTCTCCGCCGACTTCGTCGCCGCGACGACGGATGCCGAACGCGCACGCGTGATCGTCGATCAGATCGCGAGTCTGACGGATCAGAGCGCCATTGACTGGCACAACAGGCTGGTCGGCGAGATCGACCCCGCAGAGGTCGGCATCTGGACGCCACGACACGCGCGACCGGGTGCGCGGGAGCACACGCCGCGGCAGGCGGTCGTCGAAGGGGCCGGCTGATGCCCCGCATCCGCCAGGCCGACGTCGACGAGGTCAAGGCGCGCATCAACATCGCTGACATCGTCGGGGAGCGCGTCGCGCTCAAGTCCGCAGGCGTCGGCTCGCTCAAGGGCCTGTGCCCTTTCCACGACGAGAAGAGTCCGAGCTTCCACGTGCGGCCGCAGGTCGGCTACTACCACTGCTTCGGATGCGGAGAGTCCGGCGACGTCTACTCGTTCCTCCGCGAGATGGACCACGTCAGCTTCACCGAGGCCGTCGAGCGTCTCGCAGGCCGCATCGGATACTCACTGCACTACGAAGACGGCGGGTCGGCTCCGGAGACGAGTGGGCGCAGCCGTCTGTACGCCGCCAACACCGCTGCTGCGGAGTACTTCCGGGCGCAGCTGCTCACCGCCGACGCCGAGGCAGGACGACGTTTTCTCGGCGAGCGAGGATTCGACGCGGGTGCCGCCGCGCATTTCGGTGTCGGCTTCGCACCGCGCGGGTGGGACAAGATGCTGAAGGCTCTCACCGCGCAGGGGTTCACCCGCGACGAGCTGAGTGCCGCCGGTCTGGTGTCGACGGGGCAGCGCGGCGTCTACGACCGTTTCCGCGGTCGCCTCGTCTGGCCGATCCGCGACGTGTCCGGTCAGACCATCGGGTTCGGCGCGCGCAAGCTGTTCGACGACGATCAGGGCCCGAAGTACCTGAACACCCCCGAGACCCCGATCTACAAGAAGGCGCAGGTGCTGTACGGGCTCGACCTCGCCAAGCGCGACATCTCGCGGGGTGACCCTCGTCGGGTGGTGGTGGTCGAGGGATACACCGACGTCATGGCCTGCCACCTCGCGGGCCTCACGACCGCGATCGCGACCTGCGGCACCGCGTTCGGAACCGATCACATCAAGGTGCTGCGTCGCGTCATGGGCGACGACAACGCCTCGGGAGAGGTCGTCTTCACGTTCGACGGCGATGAGGCAGGCCAGAAGGCGGCTCTTCGGGCCTTCACCGAGGACGACCGCTTCAACGCCCAGACGTTCGTCGCGGTGGCGCCCGACGGGCTCGACCCGTGCGACCTCAGGCTGCAGCGCGGCGATGCCGCCGTGCGCTCGCTGATGGAGACGAAGCAGCCGATGTTCGAGTTCGCGATCGACAGGAAGCTCAGCGGCTTCGACCTCTCGACGGTCGAGGGTCGTGTCGGCGCTCTTCGCGCGGCAGCGCCGATCGTCGCCGAGATCCGCGATCGGCTGCTGCGCCCCGGTTATGAGCGCGTGCTGGCTCGGCGCCTGGGTATGGACCCCACCGAGGTGCGCAACGAGGTCGAGCGTGCCGCCCGAGGGGGATCGCAGTCGTCGAGACACGAGCCGACCAGGCGCGAGAGTGCGAGTGACTCCGCATCCGGTGTTCCAGGGGTGACTCCGGTCACCCTCGCGAGCCTGCCGCGCACTGCCGATGCCGCCGTGGAGCGCGACGCTCTGATGGGCGCGCTTCAGTACGGACATCAGATCGATCAGGCGCTGCTCACGCGGGCCCTCAGCGCGCCGTTCCGCACACCGGGGCTGGACGCCGTCCGCGAGGCCGTCGCGTCCGCGCCTGATCGGACTCGAGCCGGATGGGTGACGGACACCGTGAACTCGGTGCGGGAGCCCTACCGATCGCTCGCGGGCGAACTGCTGATGACCCCCTTCCCGGCGCGCAACGAAGAGGGCGCCGTCGCCTCGACGACCGACCTGGCCAAGCGACTCATCATGCGCATTCTGGAACACGAGAAGCAGGAGCTCCTCGGAGCGGTGCAGAGGGTTCCGGCGGACTCCGACGGCGGGCGTGCTCTGCGCATGCGCCTTCGTGACATCGACGTCGAGCGTCAGCGGTTCGCCGAGTCGTAACGGCGGCAGTCAGGCGCGGCAGGGCAGGATGGAGGAATGTTCTCTCGGCCCGAATCGACCAATGCGATCGACAGCTCAGATCTGGTGATCGACCGCATCGGGCACAGCGGCCCGACCCGCGCCATCGACGGGGTCAGCTTCTCACTCGCGCCGGGCGAGCTCATCTGCGTCGCGGGTCCGACCGGTTCGGGCAAGTCCACCCTGGTCGCCGCCCTGGCGGGTTCGACCGACCCGTCCGTGCGCGTCGTGGGCGGCAGTGCGCAGGTCTGTGGAGTCGACATCCGCCGCCCGGGGCGCAAGCATCGCCTGCTCACCTATCGCACGGGATTCGTGCCGCAGGGAGCCGGTGCCGACCTCCCTCCGCAGCTCACGGTCAACGAGGTCATCGCCGAGCCGATCCTGATCCGTGAGAAGCGGGTCAACACCAAAGCCCTGTCCATCCGAGTCGCGACGCTTCTCGACGAGCTGCACCTGCCTCTCGGAACAGCCTCGAAGTTCCCGTATGAGCTCAGCGCCGGAATGCGCCAGCGCGTCGCGATCGCCCGGTCGTTCGTTCTCGAGCCCCGGGTGCTCATCGCCGACGAGATCCTCGCCAACCTCGACCTCGAGGTGCGACCCGTGGTCTTCGACGCGATCACCCGCCGGCGCAAAGAGCAGGGGATGGGTGCGCTGCTGGTCACGAACGACGCTGATTTCATCCGCGAGCTCAACGCCGAGACCCTGATGCTGCGCGGTGGTCATGTGGTTGCACGCGGCGTCGGCAAGGACCTGCTGTGGGCTCCCAATGCCGAGGCGGATTCCGGGCACTGACGGGGTCGCCGGCGACACGCCCGACCTGCGGCCGGTGTCACGAGCAAGGTCCGGAGTTTGCTAGGATTGACGAGTTGCCCGCGCAGCGGAGCACATTCCTCGGTAGCTCAATTGGCAGAGCAGCCGGCTGTTAACCGGCAGGTTCTTGGTTCGAGTCCAAGCCGGGGAGCCAATGAAAAGCCCCTCTTCGGAGGGGCTTTTCCCTTTGTGTCGCACGTCCTCGGTCGCCTTCATCGAGCGGGGTGGAACGCCGCCTCGATGAACGCGAACGAGGCCCCGTCGAGTGACGGGGCCTCGTTGTGCGAATCCGAGTCAGATCAACGTGCAGCGCCCTTGAGCGAGCCGGTGGTCTGGCCAGCGGGGTCGGAGATGACACACTGGACGACGCGGTCGTTCAGCTCGTCCCAGGTCTGCTGGGTCGGCGTGATCGGGTAGACCTCGAGCACGGAGTCGTTGAACGCGATGCCGACGAAGCTCGTGTAGGCGTCGCCGATGCATTCCTGCGAAGCGGCGTCGATGTTCTCCTCCGAGAACTCGCCGTCGTCCATCGTGATCTCGTGGTAGACCTCTTCGTCGTGCGGCTGGTCGCACGGCACGACGTCGGCGTCCTCGATCAGGCCCGTGTCGCTGGCCATCTTGCAGTCACCGAGCTTCAGCGAGAAGATGTCGATGTTCGCGCTCTCGGTGACCTGGCCGGATTCCTCGTCGCGGTCTGCGTCGCCGGAGCCTCCGCCCAGAATTCCGTTGAGCGCGCTACAGCCGGTCAGTGCGACCGACAGCGCTACGGCAGAACCTGCCAGCGCCAGTGCGCGTCGCGTGCGCATCTTCATCATTTCGTCCCCTCCAGAGCCTTCGTGAGCGGGCATATCGATATCCCGCCTCAAGCACGCTATCCGGCTCCGAGTCTGTGATGCAACTCCGAGAACGCTTTGACTGGGCTGAAAGGTTAGGTCAGCCTTCCAAATCGTCGATGCCGGGGACCCAGCTGGCGCCGGGCTTGCCCCACCCGCGCTTCTTGGCGATCTTCTGCACGGTCTTCCAGTCGCCGTCCGAGAGGCGGTCGATGTAAAGGATCCCGTCCAGGTGGTCGAACTCGTGCTGCATGATGCGCGCACGCCAGCCATCGACGGAGATCTCGACAGGCGAGCCGTCGAGATCGGTTCCTATGACGCGCACCCGTTCGGAGCGACGCAGCGGGAATCGCTCGCCGGGGAACGAGAGACACCCTTCCGATTCGAGGTCGTCGTCAGGCTCGCCGGGCTCCAGCGGCACCATCCAGAGTTCGGGGTTGATGATGACTCCGCGCCACGGCTGGTCGTCGTCGTCGACGTATGCGTAGGTGTAGATGCGCAGGGGCACGCCGACCTGGGGCGCGGCCAGACCGACGCCGGGAGCGGTGTCCATCGTCTCGAACATGTCGGCGACGAGCGTTCGGATGTCGTCGGTGATGTCCTCGACGACGGATGCGGGGGAGTGCAGGACGGGATCGCCCATGATGCGAATAGGAAGAACAGCCACGCCATAACCCTACTCGGCGCGCATCGCCGGGTAGGGTCGAAGCGTGAGCATCTCCGTATGGACGACTGGGGCGGAAGACGTCACCGACCAGTTGGTAGGCGCGTTCCAGAACCCGGGACTGCTCCTCGGCATCCCCCTCGCACTCGCGGGTGCGGTCTTCATGTCGCTCGGTGCGCAGTATCAGCATCGCGGCGTGGAGAAGATGGAGCGACTGAGCGGCGCGGACGGCGCATCCGGCCTTTCGATGGCCCAGGTCCGCGGGTTGCTGACGCGGCCGTCGTGGCTCGTAGGGACGCTGATGCTCGGCTTGGCCATCGTGTGCCAACTCGCAGCTCTCACTGTGGCGCCCCTGATCGTCGTTCAGCCGCTCGGTGCGATCGCTCTCGTCATGACGACGCTGCTCAACGCCCGCATCTCGGGGCACTCACCGACCAAGCAGTCGATCACCGCGATCGTCTGCTGTGTAGGTGGAATCTTCCTCTTCGTCTTCTTCGCGGCGATCTTCGCCACAGAGAAGGAAGTCACCGACACCGAGCTGTTCACGATCCTGGCGATCCTGTTGGTCGTGATCATCATCCTCGGCGCATGCTGGCTCGTCCTTCGTCACCGCATGCGCGCGCTCTTCTACATCGTCGGTGCGGGCATCCTCTACGGATTCGTGGCTACGCTCGCGAAGGTCGTCATCAAGCGCGTCCAGGCGGGCAACTTCGACTGGATCACCATCGTGTGCGTGATCGCTCTGATCGCCGCTGCGGCTGTCGGAGCCTACTTCGTGCAGACCGCCTACAGCTCGGGCCCGCCGGATCTCGTCATCGCCGGCCTCACTGTCGTCGACCCTCTGATCGCCGTGCTCATCGGCATGGTCGTCCTCGGTGAGGCGGCCGCCGCGCCGCCGTGGGTTCTCGTGATCTTCGCGATCGCGGGAGCTATCGCCGTGTGGGGCGTCGTCGGACTGGCTCGCTATCACCCTCAGGTGCTCAGCGACAGCCAGGACCTCGGTATCACTCGCGGAAGCGACGACAGCGCGGGCAGTGGGTCGAAAGACGCCTGAGATCGATCGCTGGCCGGTCAGGCTCAGTAGGCGGGATCGATGAGGTCGGGTGAGACCTCTGAGGCTGCTGCCTCGTCGACGAAGAACACCGTGCGCTTGCGACCCTTAGCGCCGGCTGCCGGGACGTTCGTGTAGCTCGCACCGGCGAGGGCGAGGCCGAGCGCCGACGCCTTGTCTGCGCCTGTGAGAACGAGCCAGACACGCTTCGAGGCGTTCAGTACCGGTCGCGTCAGTGTGACTCGCTCAGGCGGCGGCTTGGGGGAGTCACGCACCGGCAGAGCGGCGGCATCGGTCACCGTGACCTCTGTGCGATCGGGGAAGAGCGAGGCGATGTGGCCGTCAGGCCCCACGCCGAGGAAGCAGACGGCGAACGACGGCCACGGGTGGTCCTCGGTGCCGTAACGTGCGAGCTCCGCAGCATAGGCGGCGGCAGCCTCGTCGAGGGTCAGACCCTCGCCCGCGGCTGCGACCTCGTGCACGTTCTCCGCAGGAACCGGGATGTGGTCGAGGAGAGCCTCCCGCGACTGCACGGCGTTGCGGTCGGCGTCGTCGCGAGCGACGAAGCGCTCATCGCCCCACCAAAAGTGCACCAGCGACCAGTCGATCTGAGCCGACCGAGCGTCGTCGCGCGTCGCGCGCAGGACCGCGCCGCCCATCGAACCGCCCGTGAGGGCGATATGAGCGATGCGGCCGTTGCGCGTGCGGGCACGAAGGCGCGTCAGGAATCGGTCGGCCACGCTCGCGGCGAGTGCCGCCGGCGTCGGTTCGACCACGACCCGCTTCTCAGCGGATGCTGTCTGCGTCGACATCATTCTCCTGTCTCGGGCGGACCCAGCTTCTCCCAGCCCTCGGTGATCACTCGACCGTACAGGACGTCGGGGTCGAGGCGACGCAGCTCCTCGGCGAGGCACTCGCGCAGCGTGCGGCGGGGGAGGTGCAGATCGTGGTCGGGCTGATCAGGCTGCGTCAGCACCGCCACGCCGGGCGTCGGGCGCTCGAGCAGGATGTCTCCGGACGAGCGGTGCAGCCGCACCGACTTGATGCCCTCCTGCCAGTGCTCCGGGTCTTCGTACGACCACTTGACCGGCACGTCGAGGGCCATCTGCAGCCATGCTGCCAGCAGCGCGGTCGACGGCGAGGCGGACCCGCCACGCACCTCGACTGCGGTCACCTCTTGGAACGGTGGCTGATCGAGCACCGCTGCGAGCTGCTCGCGCCAGTGCGTCAGACGCGTCCAGGCGAGGTCGGTGTCTCCCGGAGCATGCGTCTCGCCGAGCTGCGCGAGGCGTTCGCGCACGTCGGGTGCCGTCGCGGCATCCGTGATGCGTCGCTGCGCGATCTTGCCGAGCGGCGACGCGGCGGGCGACGTCGGTGCCTCTTCGGGCCACCAGGCGACGACAGGGGCGTCGGGCAGGAGCAGTCCCGTGACGAGGCTCTCTTCGTTGCTCGCGGCGTCGCCATAGGCGTGGAGGACGACCACCTCGGATGCTCCGGCGTCGCCGCCGACGCGGATCTGCGCATCGAGTCGCGATTCGCCGTCGCCCGTGGTGAGCACGATGACGCGCATGGGGTGCTCGCGCGAGGCGTCGTTGGCCGCGTCGATCGCGGCTTCAGCCACGCCGTTGCGGGCCGAGATGATCAGCGTGAGCACACGGCCGAGCGCGACGGCGCCGCCTTCTTCGCGCACCTTGACGAGCTGCTTGGCGACCTGGCTGACGGTCGTGTCGGGAAGGTCGATGATCATGGGCGTCTCCAGACTCGTCCGTCACGGGCAAGGAGGTCGTCGGCGGATGCCGGACCCCATGAACCGGGTGCGTACTGGTCGACCGGGCCGCCCTCGGCTGCCCAGTACTCCTCCACAGGGTCGAGGATCTTCCAGGAGAGCTCGACCTCCTCGTGACGCGGGAACAGCGGCGGATCGCCCAGGAGGACGTCGAGGATCAGCCGTTCGTATGCCTCGGGGCTCGCCTCGGTGAACGCGTGGCCGTAGCCGAAGTCCATCGTGACGTCGCGCACGTTGGTTCCGTTGCCCGGCACCTTCGAGCCGAAGCGGATCGTGACGCCCTCATCGGGCTGCACGCGGATCACGAGCGCGTTCTGGCCGAGCTCCGACGTGTTCGAGCGGCCGAACAGATGCTCCGGAGCCTTCTTGAACACGACGGCGACCTCGGTGACACGTCGGCCGAGACGCTTGCCCGTGCGGAGGTAGAACGGGACACCGGACCAGCGACGGGTGTCGATCTCGAGCTTGATCGCGGCATATGTCTCGGTGGCGGATTCCGGGTTCATCCCGTCCTCGTCGAGGAAGCCGGTGACCTGCTCGCCACCCTGCCAGCCGCCCGCGTACTGACCGCGGGCCGTGGCGAGTGCGAGATCCTCGGGAACGTGCACCGCGGCGAGCACCTTCTCCTTCTCGGCACGCAGGTGCTCGGCGGACAGACTGATCGGCTCTTCCATCGCGGTGAGCGCCAGCAGCTGCAGCAGGTGGTTCTGGATGACGTCGCGCGCGGCGCCGACTCCGTCGTAGTAGCCCGCACGGCCTCCGACACCGATGTCCTCGGCCATCGTGATCTGCACGTGGTCGACGTAGTTGCGGTTCCAGATCGGCTCGTAGAGCTCGTTCGCGAAGCGCAGCGCCAGGATGTTCTGGACCGTCTCCTTGCCGAGGTAGTGGTCGATGCGGAAGATCGAGTCGGCCGAGAACGCCACTTCGAGGGCGGCGTTGAGCTCGCGCGCCGACTCGAGGTCGTGGCCGAACGGCTTCTCGATCACCACACGGCGCCAGCGCTCGTCGTCATCGTCGTTCGCCCCGACGAGGCCCGAGTCCTTGAGCTGCTTCGCGACGAGAGGGAAGTCCTTCGGCGGGATCGACAGGTAGAACGCGTGGTTGCCCATCGTGCCGCGTTCGACGTCGAGCTGGTCGACGGTCTCACGGAGCTTGCGGAAGGACTCGGGGTTGTCGAACTCGCCCGAGACGAACCGGATGCCCTGGAGCAGCTGCGCCCACGTCTCCTCGCGGAACGGCGTGCGAGCGTGCTGCTTCACGGCGTCGTAGACGACCTGGGCGAAGTCCTGGTCCTCCCAGTCGCGTCGGGCGAAGCCGACGAGAGCGAACCCGGGTGGCAGGAGCCCGCGGTTGGCGAGGTCGTAGACGGCGGGCATGAGCTTCTTGCGTGACAGATCTCCGGTCACACCGAAGATCACGAGAGCGCTGGGCCCTGCGATCCGGTTGAGACGGCGATCATCGGGGTCACGCAGCGGGTTGTGCCCGCGCGAGATGGGAACAGACATCAGTGGGGGATTCTCCTGGCTGTTACTTCTGTGCGGCTTCGAAGAGGGTGAGGACGTCGGCCGACGAATCGGTGATCGTCAGGGAGACGACCGGGCGGCCGTGCTCGGCCAGGACGCCGGCATCGCCGGCCGCCTGTGCCTCGATGAGCTGGCCGAACGTGAACGGTCGCTCGGGGATCTCGAGATCGACGTCGGTGCGCTCCAGGATCTGCAGGAACACGCCCTGCGCCGGTCCGCCCTTGTGATACTGGCCGGTGGAGTGCAGGAACCGGGGTCCCCAACCGAAAGTCGTCGGCCGACCGGAGTCCGCGGCGACGAGCTCGCGGAGCCCCTGCAGCTGCGGGACGTCGAGCCGGTTGACGTATGCCTGGATCGACACGTATCCATCTTCCGGCAGTGCCGCCCACAGCGCGTCGAGCACGCCCTCGACGGTTCCGGACGCCGCGAGAGCGGGGTCGGATACGCGAACCTCGACGCCGTTCTCGACGAATGCGGGAGCGGTCGGCGCGGGACGGGCGTCGAGCAGGCCGCGAGCCGCCACCTTGGCGGACTCGACGTCGGGCTGGTCGAAGGGGTTGATGCCGAGCAGGTAGCCCGCGATCGCCGTCGCGTACTCCCACACGACGAGCTGAGCGCCCAGCGATCCGCTGACCAGGATCTCGCCCTCGTGCCGTTCGCGGAGGTGGAACTCGTTCGCGTCGTCGACCAGACGCACGATCTGCAGGTCCGACGGCTTCGCGTCGAGCTCGGGCGACACAGGCAGGAGGACGACGGGCAGGATGCCGGTGCTGTCCTTGCCGGTGGATTCGGCGATGAGCTGCTCGATCCAGTCGGGCAGGCCGTTGATGTGCGTGCCGTCGGTGATCAGACCCAGCTTGTCGCGGCGAGGCGACGTGGCGGAGATCGCGGCAGCGAGCCGCAGAGCCGGGTTGTCGGCGGAGTCGATCGCGACCTCGAGGAGCGAGGCGTCGGCCTCGTTCAGGAGCTCGTCGATGTCGGCTCCGGCGAGCCCGGACGGGACGAGACCGAAGGCGGTGAGCGCCGAGTAGCGTCCTCCGACGTTCGGGTCGGCGTTGAAGACGCGGTACCCCGCCTCGCGAGCCGAGACATCGAGCGGCGAGCCCGGGTCGGTGACCACGATGATGCGCTCGAGCGGATCGATGCCCACGTCGCGGAACGCGGCTTCAAACGTGCGACGCTGCGAGTCGGTCTCGACGGTCGAGCCCGACTTCGACGACACCACGAGTGCGGTGTTCTGCAGGCCCTCGTCGAGCGCGGCGAGCACCTGGCCGGGGGCGGTCGAGTCGAGGATCGTCAGCGGGACACCGGCGGTCTGGGCGATCACCTCGGGGGCGAGCGACGATCCGCCCATGCCCGCGAGCACGACGCGCGTCACGCCTTTCGCCTGCAGGTCGGCGCGCAGGGCGGCGATCTCGGCGACCAGGGGCCGCGAGACGGACACCGCCTCGACCCACCCCAGGCGGATCGACGCCTCCGATTCGGCTGCCGGGCCCCACAGGGCCGCGTCGCCGCCGGTCACACGCGAGGCGACGAGGTCGTGGACGAGAGCGGGGACCGTCTCGTCGATCGCGACCCGAGCCGCGCCGGAGGCGTGGATCGCAAAGGTCATCGCTGCGCCTCGAGGCCCTCGGCCACCTGCGTCAGCAGGTCGTGCCACGAGTCGATGAACTTGGCGACGCCCTCGTCCTCGAGCACCTGGGTCACGTCGGTGAAGTCGATTCCCAGAGCCTCGAGGCCGGCGAACACCGCTCGCGCGTCCTCGTAGCCACCGGTGATGGTGTCACCGGTGACGACGCCGTGGTCGAAGGTCGCTTCGAGCGTCTTCTCGGGCATCGTGTTGACGACGTCCTTCGCGACGAGCTCGGTGACATACAGAGTGTCGGGCAGCGCCGGATCCTTGACACCGGTCGAGGCCCAGAGCGGACGCTGAGTGTTCGCGCCGAGCTTGATGAGGTCCTGCGCGCGCTTCTCGGCGAACTTCTGCTCGTAGAGCTCGTAGGCGAGACGTGCGTTCGCGAGTCCGGCCTTGCTCTTGAGCGCCTCGGCCTCGTCGGTGCCGATCGCCGAGAGGCGCTTGTCGGTCTCGGTGTCGACGCGCGAGACGAAGAACGAGGCGACGGAGTGGATGCTCGACAGATCGAAGTCGGCGCTGTGCGCGCGCTCGAGTCCGGTCAGGTAGGCGTCGATGACCTCGGCGTAGCGCTCGAGGCTGAAGATCAGGGTGACGTTGACGCTGATGCCCGCCGCGATCGCCTCGGTGATGGCCGGCAGGCCCGCCTTCGTCGCGGGGATCTTCACGAGCAGGTTCGGGCGGTCGACCTTAGCCCAGAGCTTCTTGGCCTGCTCGACGGTGCCCTCGGTGTCATGTGCGAGGTCGGGGGAGACCTCGATCGAGACGCGGCCGTCGACGTGACCCGACTTCTCCCACACGGGGCGGAAGATGTCGAGCGCGGCGGCGACGTCCTGCGTCGTCGCGGCGAAGACGGCTTCTTCGGCCGTCGCGCCGGACGCAGCGAGCTCGGTGACCTGTGCGTCGTACGAGGTGTTGTTCTTGTCGGTGATCGCGTTGGCGAAGATCGTCGGGTTGGTCGTGACGCCGACGACGTTGCGGGTCTCGATCAGCTCGGCGAGGTTGCCGGAGGAGATGCGGGTGCGTGACAGGTCGTCGAGCCAGATGCTGACACCGGCTGCTGCGAGGTCTGCGGTGGGGGTGCTCATGCGTTCTCCTTGATGGTCTCGCGTGCGGCCGCGATGACGGCCTCGGTGGTGATGCCGAACTTCTGGAACAGGGTCTTGTAGTCGGCGGAGGCGCCGAAGTGGTCGATGCCGACCGAGCGGCCACGGTCGCCCACGATGCCGCGCCAGCTGAGCACGGAACCCGCCTCGACCGAGACACGCGCCGTGACGGCCTTCGGCAGGACCGACTCGCGGTATGCCTCGTCCTGCTCCTCGAACCACTCCAGGGACGGAGCGGAGACGACGCGCACGTTGACGCCCTCCTCGGCGAGTGCCGCGCGGGCGTCGACGGCGAGCTGCACCTCGGAGCCCGTCGCGATGATGATCACGTCGGGGGTGCCGTTCGGAGCCTCGGCGAGCACATAGGCGCCCTTAGCGACGCCGTCGGTCGATGCGAAGACATCGCCCTCCGCTGTGCCCTGTCCGCGCTCGAACACCGGGATGTTCTGTCGGGTCAGGGCGATGCCGGCCGGGCCCTCATGCCGACGGAGGATCTCGAGCCATGCGGCTGAGGTCTCGTTGGCGTCGGCAGGGCGCACCAGGGTGAAGTTGGGGATGGCGCGCAGCGTCGCGATCTGCTCGATCGGCTGGTGCGTGGGCCCGTCTTCGCCGAGTGCGACGGAGTCGTGCGTCCAGACGAAGATGCTGGGGACGTTCATGAGAGCGGCCAGACGCACCGGCGGGCGCATGTAGTCGCTGAAGATGAGGAACGTGCCACCGAAGGCGCGAGTCGGACCATGCAGCACGATGCCGTTGACGATCGCGCCCATGGCATGCTCGCGGATGCCGAAGTGCAGCACACGGCCGTAGGGGTCGCCCGACCACTCGTGCGTCGACCACTCGGCGGGGATGAAGGACTTGGAGTCCTTGATCGTGGTGAGGTTCGATTCGGCGAGGTCGGCCGAGCCGCCCCAGAGCTCGGGAAGCTCGGCGGCGAGGGCGTTGATGACCTGCCCTGACGCCGCGCGGGTCGAGACGTCCTTGCCGCTCTCGAACACGGGGAGCGCCGAGGCGATGTCGGCCGGCAGCTCCTTGGCCTCGAGGCGGTCGAGGAGGGCCTTGCGCTCGGGGTTCGCGGCGGCCCACGCATCGAACGACTGCTGCCATGCGGCACGGCTCTCGGCGGCACGCTCTGCCAGGCCGCGTGTGCGGGCGAGGACGTCGTCGGCGATCGCGAAGTGCTCGTCGGCGTCGAATCCGAGGACCTTCTTGGTCGCGGCGAGCTCGTCGCCACCCAGTGCCGATCCGTGGATCTTGCCGGAGTTCTGCTTGCCCGGCGACGGCCAGCCGATGATCGTCTTCAGGATGATGAGCGACGGCTTGGAGGTCTCGCCCTTGGCGGCCTCGATGGCGGCATGGAGCTCGGCGACGTCTTCGACGTACTCGCCCGACTTCTTCCAATCGACGGTCTGTACCTGCCAGCCGTAGGCCTCGTAGCGCTTCGCGACGTCTTCAGTGAAGGCGACGTTCGTGTCGTCCTCGATCGAGATCTGGTTGGAGTCGTAGATCGCGATGAGGTTGCCGAGCTCCTGGTGGCCCGCGAGCGAGGACGCTTCGCTGGTGACGCCCTCCTGGAGGTCGCCGTCGCCGGCGATCACGTAGACGAAGTGGTCGAACGGGCTGGTGCCCGCGGCCGCCTCGGGGTCGAAGAGACCGCGCTCGTAGCGAGCGGCGTAGGCGAAGCCCACCGCGGAGGCGAGTCCCTGGCCGAGCGGGCCGGTGGTGATCTCGACGCCCTTGGTGTGGCCGTACTCGGGGTGCCCGGGGGTGAGCGAGCCCCAGGTGCGCAGCGCCTTGAGGTCGTCGAGCTCGAGGCCGAAGCCGCCCAGGTAGAGCTGCACGTACTGGGTGAGGGAGGAGTGTCCGACCGAGAGGATGAAGCGGTCGCGGCCGAGCCAGTCGGTGTCGGTCGGGTCGTGACGCAGCACCCGCTGGTAGAGGAGATACGCGGCCGGAGCCAGGCTCATCGCGGTGCCGGGGTGGCCGTTGCCGACCTTCTCCACCGCATCCGCAGCCAGAAGACGCGCGGTGTCCACCGCGCGTCGGTCGATCTCATCCCACTGCAATTCCGACACTGTGAAGCCCTTCTGCAACTGTTCGAGAGCGCCCGGATTGCACGATCGCAGTCCGCAACGCTACGGAAGGGTGTGTGATGTGCGCTGGGCGCGCGAGTCATTTCAGCATAGCGCCGAGGTCTGACCCATTACCCCCCTTTACAACGCTCCGCCCTTCCAGTAATTCCATGGATCTGTCGTGGCTTCTGCAGCACGGTGGGACTGGGGATCATCGTTCCTGGAACGCGATTCCGTGACGGCCGCGTGGGGCGGACGCAGAGCGTGAACCGGGGCTGACGCCCCGACGGCGGGCGAGCCCATCGTCCCGCGTGCTCTAGACTGGGAAACGCTGTCGTGACGCGTGTGGAGGAGGCGATCGAGATCTCGACGATGTCTGATCAGACCGTTGTGAAGAAGTCCATCGGTCGCACCGTGAAGGCGTACGTCGCCCTCACCAAGCCGCGCGTCCTCGAACTGCTGCTGGTGTCGACCGTCCCGGTGATGTTCCTCGCCCAGGGTGGACTGCCCGACATGTGGCTGGTCCTCGCCACCGTCATCGGCGGATCGTTGAGCGCGGGCTCCGCCGCGGCGTTCAACATGTACCTCGATCGCGACATCGACGCCCACATGCACCGCACCGAGAATCGTCCGCTCGTGACGGGAGAGATCACGCCTCGCGGCGCGCTGATCTTCTCGTGGACCCTGGCCGTGGTCTCGACCGTGTGGCTGTGGTACACCACGAACTGGCTGGCGGCCACGCTGTCGGCATCCGCGATCTTCTTCTACGTCGTGATCTACACGATGATCCTCAAGCGCCGCACCGAACAGAACATCATCTGGGGCGGTATCGCCGGATGCTTCCCGGTTCTCATCGGCTGGGCGGCTGTCACCGGTTCGCTCGACTGGCCGGCGCTCATCCTCTTCGCGCTCATCTTCCTCTGGACCCCGCCGCACTACTGGCCGCTCTCCATGAAGTACAAGGACGACTACGAAGACGTCGACGTGCCCATGCTCGGTGTGACCCGCAACGCCTCGCAGGTCGGTCTCCAGGTCATCCTGTACGCCTGGGCGACCATCGCCTGCTCGCTGCTGCTGATCCCGATCGCGAACATGGGCCTCGTCTACACCGTCTCCGCCCTCGTGTTCGGAGGGTGGTTCATCTATGAATCACACCGTCTGTACAACCAGGCGGTGCGGGGGAACGAGGCGCGGCCGATGCGCGTCTTCCACGCCTCGATCACCTACTTGACGCTGATCTTCGTCGCCGTCGCCGTCGACCCGCTGCTGCCGTTCTGAGCCTCGTCGTCCTCGGCGATCTGCTCGGCATCCGCGTGGGTCGAGCTGTTCTCGACCATCGTGGTCTCGTCGTCGGCGGCGTCTGATTCGGTGTCGCCGTCGATCGGCTCGACGACGACGGGAGCGGGGGAGGGCAGAAGCGCCTGCACGGCGCTCAGCGCCACCGCGACGAGGATTCCGATGACGCCCGCGCCCAGAAGTGCGGAGCCGACGACGACGAGCGACTGCCCGACGTAGACCTCGATGCCGGTGGCCGTGCCGTCGAGCAGAGTGCTCGTCATGGTGCCGATCTGACCGGCGATGAGCCATCCGCCCACGCCAGCCGAGGCGAGCGAGAACACGAGGAGGAGCCAGAAGCCGATGCTGCGTGTCAGTGACTTTTTCATGTCGGCCACGATGCACGACCAACTGATGAGCCTCTGATGCCTCAGCTGTGCATCCACTGTGCCGAGGGCTCGGAGCGCGCCGACCTCACGGCCGGGTTCGTCACTCCCTGGGCGCGACGGGCTTCTTCAGATGCAGCACCACGACCGTGTACGTCGCCGCCGAGAGCGACGCGAGCACCATGTGGATGCCGACGAGCAGTGGAGGGAGGCCCTCACGCGCCTGCCAGATGCCGACACCGACCTGCACGAGGATCGCGAGCACGAGCACGAGCAACCACCTGCGGGGTTCGAGCCGCAGCACCCATGCGGAGATCGTGAGCGTGGCGACGAGCGCGGCGAGGATGTATCCGGGCCATGCGTGGACGTGCGCCAGCACGGTGGCGTCGAACCCGTGACGGAGCACGTCGGCATCACCAGAATGCGGGCCCGAACCGGTGGTGAGCACACCGAAGACGATCGTGACGGCGAGAGCCAGGCCCGTGACGTGGCTCAGGATCGCGAACCACTTCGGGACCGCGCGCTCCCTCGGACCCGGCTGCCCGTACAGGCGCACCAGGAACGCCGCGGTGACGCACACCAGCAGCAGGGAGGAGACGTAGTGGAACCCGACGATGAAGGGGTTCAGGCCGGTGAGCACGGTGATGCCGCCGACGAGCGCCTGTGCGACGACTCCTAGCAGGACGATCCAGGCGAGGACGACGAGATCACGACGGTCGGTCGTCAGACGGAAGGATCGCACCATCGCCGCGATCACGGCGATCAGCAGAGCGCCCATGGCGAACGGAGTCGCGGGAAGCGAGAACAGCGACACGATCACGAAGGTGATGACGGCCGCGAGAATGCCGGCGCCCGCGAAACGCAGGGCGGAGAAGACCAGCAGTCGGCCGCCGACACGTGCGAGCACGAGCAGCAGGACGGCGAGGGCGATGATGCCGACGACGCCCGTCATGACGCGGTTGCCGAACTCGATGATGCCGTGGATGCCCTGATCGGCATATATCGGCACGAGCGACTCGGGGGTGCAGAGCGGCCATTCCGAGCACCCGAGGCCGGAGCCCGTGAGGCGCACTGCGCCGCCGGTGCCGATGATGATCGTCTGAGCCAGGAAGGACAGCCAGGCGAACACGCGGAGAGCTCGTCCCCAGAGGATCGCATGAGCCGAGGCCGGTGCGTTCACGGGGGAGGAGATCGAGGGCTGGGGCATAAGTCTTCTCCGAACCGCCCGGACACGGCGGGCGGCCCTGTCTTCAGGCGGAACCTGTAGAATCGGATTGTTGTGATGAGCGCTTACCGCGCTGAAGCATCACTAACAGTTTAGGCGCGATGGATGCGCCGGTGATGAGGGCCCACCAACGGCACCCGCTCCCGCAGACTCGACGGGGATCAGGTGTGTCGGGGCGGATGACACCGTTTGGGACCTGTGAGGAGAGTGTGTGATGTCGGATGTGCTGATCGACCGCCCGGAGCTTGACGGCCTGGGGGTGTACGAATTCGGATGGCATGACGAAGATGCCGCCGGAGCCATCGCCAAGCGTGGAATCTCCGAAGAGGTGGTTCGCGGGATCTCGGCGCTCAAGCACGAGCCCGAATGGATGCTGAAGACCCGTCTCAAGGGTTATCAGCTCTTCGGACGCAAGCCGATGCCGACGTGGGGTGCAGACCTCAGCGAGATCGACTTCGACAACATCAAGTACTTCGTGCGCTCCACGGAGAAGCAGGCGCAGTCCTGGGAGGACCTCCCCGCGGAGATCCGCGAGACCTACGAGCGCCTCGGCATCCCCGAGGCCGAGCGCCAGCGCCTCGTCGCGGGCGTCGCCGCTCAGTACGAGTCCGAGGTCGTCTACCACCAGATCCGCGAGGACCTGGAGGAGCAGGGTGTCATCTTCATGGACACCGACACCGCTCTGCGCGAGCACCCCGAGTTCTTCGAGGAGTACTTCGGCTCGGTGATCCCGGCCGGTGACAACAAGTTCGCCGCCCTGAACACCGCCGTGTGGTCCGGAGGCTCGTTCGTCTACGTCCCCAAGGGCGTGCACGTCGAGATCCCGCTCCAGGCCTACTTCCGCATCAACACCGAGAACATGGGCCAGTTCGAGCGGACGCTGATCATCGCCGACGAAGACAGCTACGTCCACTACATCGAGGGCTGCACGGCTCCGATCTACAAGTCGGACTCGCTGCACTCGGCCGTGGTCGAGATCATCGTGAAGAAGAACGCCCGCGTTCGGTACACGACGATCCAGAACTGGTCGAACAACGTCTACAACCTCGTCACCAAGCGTGCGGTCGCGCACGAAGGCGCGACGATGGAATGGGTCGACGGCAACATCGGCTCCAAGGTGACGATGAAGTACCCGTCGATCTACCTGATGGGCGAGCACGCCAAGGGCGAGACGCTCTCGGTCGCCTTCGCAGGCCCAGGGCAGCACCAGGACGCCGGCGCGAAGATGATCCACATGGCGCCGTACACCCAGTCGTCGATCGTGTCGAAGTCGATCGCCCGTGGTGGTGGTCGTGCGGGATACCGCGGCGAGGTCCGAGTGGACGCCAACGCGCACCACTCCGCGAACACCGTGCGCTGCGACGCCCTGCTGGTCGACACCAAATCGCGCTCCGACACATATCCCGCGATCGACATCCGTGTGGACGACGTGCAGCTCGGCCACGAGGCGACAGTCTCGAAGGTCAGTGAAGAGCAGCTCTTCTACCTGCAGTCTCGCGGCATGCCCGAGGACGAGGCGATGGCGATGATCGTGCGCGGCTTCATCGAGCCGATCGCACGGGAACTGCCCATGGAGTACGCGATGGAACTGAACAAGCTCATCGAAATGGGCATGGAAGGATCGGTCGGCTAAATGGCGGCCTCGACGACAGCGCCCAGCGAGGCGCAGCACACGAACGCGCACATCGACCCCGCAGCACAGGTCTCCTCCGCCGGATTCGTCCCGGTGCAGACCCGCTCGGAGCGCCCCCACTCCTTCGACCCCGATGACTTCGGTGCTCCCACCGGTCGCGAGGTCAACTGGAAGCACACCCCGGTCGCCAAGCTCTCGCCTCTCTTCGAGGTCGCGGGAGCGGGCGACGGCGTGAGCTACTCCTTCGGCTCGGGAGAGCAGTACGTGTCGGCGCCGCTGGCCGCCGGCGACGCACCGCGCGGGGAGGTCTTCCTCGCGGAGGACATCACCGCCGCGATCGCGTGGCAGGGCGCAACCGAAGCGCTCCACATCCGCATCCCGCGTGAAGAAGAGGTCGCTGAGCCGGTCTTCCTCGCGATCGACGGACTCGGTGCAGATCGACGGGCCGACGCCCACATCGTGATCGAGGCGCTCGAGCACAGCTCCGCAACCGTCGTGCTCCAGCACACGGGCGCGGCGCAGTACTCGCAGAACGTCGAGATCATCGTGCGTGACGGAGCGAAGCTCACCGTCATCAGCCTGCAGCAGTGGCAGGACGAGGCCGTGCACACATCCGCTCACCAGGCTCGCGTCGACGCGGATGCCACGCTCAAGCACTTCGTCATCAGCTTCGGCGGCGGCGTCGTCCGTGTGAACCCGAGCGTCGAGCTCGCGGGGGCGGGCTCGGAGGGATACCTCTACGGCCTCTCGTATGCCGACGCAGGCCAGCACCTCGAGAGCCAGGTCTTCCTGCACCACAAGGGGCCGCACACCAAGGGCGACGTCCTCTACAAGGGTGCGCTCCAGGGCCAGGGCGCGCACAGCGTCTGGATCGGCGACGTGCTGATCGGCGCCGACGCGAACGGCACCGACTCGTACGAGGCGAACCGCAACTTGGTGCTCACCGAGGGCGCTCGCGCCGACTCGATCCCGAACCTGGAGATCGAGACCGGAGACATCCTCGGCGCGGGCCACGCCAGCGCCACCGGTCGTTTCGACGACGAGCAGCTGTTCTACCTGCAGGCCCGAGGGATCAGCGAAGAGGAAGCGCGCCGCCTCGTCGTGCTCGGCTTCCTCACCGACATCGTCCAGCGTCTGGGGATCCCCGCGCTGGAGGCCGAGCTTCTCGCCGCGATCGAGACGGAGCTCGCCGAGGTGAACGCATGACCGCAGAGCGCGTCTGCGGCGTCGCCGAGCTCGAGCAGGACATGCCGCTGCGTGTCGAGCCGAGCGGCGTGCCGATCACCGTCATCAAGGACTCCGAAGGCGTCATCCACGCCATCGGAGACACCTGCACCCACGGTGACATCTCACTCTCCGAGGGCTTCGTCGAAGGAGAGACAGTGGAATGCTGGGCCCACGGCTCCGCATTCTCGCTGCTCACCGGCAAGCCCCAGAATCTCCCTGCTTATGAGCCCGTTCCGGTCTACGTCGTCGAGATCGACGGCGACGACGTGCTCATCGACCCGACTGTGACGAAGGAAGTCTGAATGTCTGTTCTCGAAATCCGCGACCTCTACGTGACGGTCGAGACCGAGGCGGGAATCACCCCGATCCTCAACGGAATCACCCTCACGATGAACACGGGTGAGACGCACGCGATCATGGGCCCCAACGGCTCAGGCAAGTCGACGCTCGCTTACACGATCGCCGGTCACCCGAAGTACACGGTGGCGTCCGGCTCGATCACGTTCGACGGCCAGGACGTCCTCGCGATGAGCGTCGACGAGCGAGCTCGTGCGGGCCTCTTCCTCGCGATGCAGTACCCGGTCGAGATCCCCGGCGTGACGGTGACGAACTTCCTCCGCACTGCCAAGACCGCGATCGACGGCGAGGCGCCGGCGATCCGCGGGTGGACGAAGGACGTCAAGACGGCCATGTCCAACCTCCGTATGGACCCGAAGTTCGCCCAGCGCAACGTCAACGAGGGCTTCTCCGGCGGCGAGAAGAAGCGTCACGAGATCCTTCAGCTCGAGGTGCTCAAGCCCAAGTTCGCCGTCCTCGACGAGACCGACTCCGGCCTCGACGTCGACGCGCTGAAGATCGTCTCCGAGGGCGTCAACCGCGCCAAGGAGGCCACGGGTCTCGGCGTGCTGCTGATCACGCACTACACCCGCATCCTCCGCTACATCCGCCCTGACTTCGTGCACGTGATCGTTGCGGGCAAGATCGTCGAAGAGGGCGGCCCGGAGCTCGCCGACCGGCTCGAGGACGAGGGATACGACCGTTTCCTCGACCCCGCAGCCCCGATCGAGGCGTAGGCTGATTGGCATGACAGCCACCCTCACCGACGAGAAGTACGACGAGGTCACCGAGGCTCTCAAAGACGTCATGGACCCGGAACTCGGGATCAACGTCGTCGACCTCGGCCTCATCTACGATCTTGCGTGGGATGACGAGAACGATGCTCTCGTCATCCACATGACGCTCACCAGCGCAGGCTGCCCGTTGACCGACGTGCTCGAGGACCAGACCGCTCAGGCTCTGGACAGCGTCGTCGATCGCTTCCGCATCAACTGGGTGTGGATGCCGCCGTGGGGCCCAGAGAAGATCACGGACGACGGGCGCGACATGATGCGCGCTCTCGGCTTCGCCATCTGAGGATGCTCGAGGTCAAGGCCCTGCCTCTGGCAGAGCTTCGCGAGCGCAGCAGCGAGAAGTGGCGGGAGTATCCCGCCGATGTCCTGCCGCTCTTCGTCGCGGAGACCGACTTCCCGCTGGCGCCGGCGATCTCCTCGGCTCTTCGACGCGCTGTCGACAACGGCGACACCGGATACATCGCATCGCGAACGCCTCTTCCCGAGACCTACGCCTCCTTCGCGATGCGTCGCTACGGCTGGCATGCGGATCCGTCGCGGATGCGCACGACCGCCGATGTGAGCATGGGGATCGTCGAGATCCTGCGCCGGGTCACGCAGCCGGGGGAGCGCGTGGTCGTCACCACACCGGTGTACCCACCGTTCTTCGACCTGGTCTCCGAGGCCGGGGCAGAGGTCGTGCGGGTGCCGCTGCTCGACACCGGCACGGCGTGGGAACTCGATCTCGACGGCATCCGCGCGGCTTTCGAAGACGGCGCCACGGCCATGCTGCTCTGCAATCCGCACAACCCGACCGGCACGGTGCACAGCCGCGACTCGCTGACCGCTCTCGCCGAGATCGCCGATGAGTTCGGTGCTGCGGTGATCTCGGATGAGATCCATGCACCGCTCGCGCAGCCGGGCACCGGGTTCACGCCCTTCCTCGACACGGGCGAAGCTGCGGAGCGCGTGGGCTACGCCGTCGTGAGTGCGAGCAAGGCCTTCAATCTCGCGGGTCTCAAGTGCGCGCTCATGGTGACCGCATCCGATCGCACCAGCGCCATCGTGCGCGGGCTTCCTATCGAGGTCGAGTGGCGCACCGGGCAGTTCGGCCTCCTCGCGGCTGTGGCCGCATTCTCCGAGGAGAGCGACGAGTGGCTCGATGGGCTGCTCAGAACGCTCGACGGGAATCGCGTGCTGCTCGAGGATCTGCTTGCGTCGAAGATCACTGCCGCGCGCTATCGGATCCCCGATGCCGGATACCTGGCCTGGATCGATCTCTCGGGACTGGAATGGGGAGACAACCCCGCGCGACGGATCCTCAAGGAGGCCGGAGTCGCCCTGCACTTCGGCCCCGCCTTCGGCGAGCCGGGCAGGGGTTTCGTCCGACTGAACTTCGGCACGAGCCCGGAGATCATCACCGAGGCCATCGAGCGCATCTCGACGCTCGTGGGCCGATGACGACCGAGCAGCGGCCGACCGCCTCGATCTGGGACCGAGAACGACTCTGGGTCACTGCCGGCGCGGTCGCGCTGATCTTCCTCGCCGCGATCGAGGCGCTGGCTGTCACGACCGTCATGCCGATCGTCAGTGAGGCGCTGGACGGACACGATCTGTACGCCGTAGCCTTCGCCGGCACACTCGCGACGAGTGTGATCGGCATGGTCGCCGCGGGTGCCTGGTCGGATGCTCGAGGGCCCCGTGGTGCCCTGTACGCCGCGGTGTCGCTGTTCATCGCCGGTCTGCTGCTGTCGGGCTTCGCCGTGACGATGGACCAGTTCCTCATCGGGCGCTTGGTGCAGGGGCTCGGCGCGGGAGGACAGACCGTGGCGCTGTACGTCGTGGTCGCTCGGCTGTATCCACCGCAACTTCACGGCAGAGTGTTCGCGGCGTTCGCCGCCGCATGGGTGGTGCCGTCGATGATCGGTCCCTTCCTCGCCGGGGCGGTCGCCGAGTACCTCGATTGGCGCTGGGCCTTCCTCGGCGTCGCCGTGCTGACGGGCGTCGCCTTCGTGATCGTCGTGGCGCGGCTGCGAGGCGTCGACCTCGGACGCGGCGAGCCGCAGAATCGCCGGGCGCTCGTCATCCGCCTTGTTCTCGCGGTGGTCGTCGCTGTCTTCGCCGTGCTGATCGGCTTCACTGCGGAGATGACCGTGCGCCTCGCATGGCCGGTGGCGATCGGATCCGTCATCGTGATCGGTGTCGCGCTGCTGCCGCTCGTTCCCCGGCGCACCCTCCGTGCCGGGCGCGGTCTGCCGAGCGTCGTCCTCATGCGCGGCATCGCCGCAGGCGCGTTCTTCGCGGCCGAGGCGTACGTCCCCTATCTGTTGATGGAGCGCTTCGACTTCACGGCGACCTGGGCGGGGATCGCGCTCATGCTCGCCGCCTTCGCATGGGCCGGAGCTTCGCAGCTGCAGGGGGCCTTCGGAGAACGACTGGGCAACACCCGCATCACCGTGATCAGCCTGTCGCTCCTCCTCGTGGCGCTCGTGCTCGTGCTCGCTGCGGCGCAGTGGGGAGTGTCGCCGGTATTCGTCGTCGTGGGGTGGGGCTTCGCCGGCGGCGGCATGGGGCTGCTGTATCCGCGCCTCACAGTGCTCACCCTCGCCTATTCGAACGAGGGCAATCAGGGCTTCAACTCGTCGGCGCTGTCGATCTCCGACGCCGCGGGCTCAGCTGTGGCGATCGCGCTGGCCGGATTGCTCGTCGCGACGCTGGGCGGCGAGGCCGCATCGTTCGGGGTGGTGTTCGCGTTCTGCCTCGGTCTGGTGCTGCTGGCGTCGGTGCCGGGGCTCAGACTGGGCCATGCCGCGGAGTCGTCCGAGGGCTGACCACTGCACCGAGCGAGTCCCCTGCGAGCGCGGTGACGCCCAGGTCGAAGACCCGATCGAGGCCGGCGGTGACATCGTCCGTGCCGTCGGTGAGAGCGGCCCCGTGGCTGTCGGCGTGCATGCGCTGCTGCACGAGTGTCGCGTGGCCGAGCACGAAGTGCAGCATCGCCGCTGCCCGATCGGCGGCTTCTGCGTGCCCGTGGCGCGCGAGCGCGGCCTCGAGCGCGGCCTGGGCATATGACGAGCCGAGCTGCAGGGCGTAGGTGCTGAGCACGAGCTCCGCACCGTCGCGGTAGGTGAACAGGGCGTCGCGGATGCCGCGCGCGGTGGTCAGCACGTCGGCATCGTCGCGGGGGATCCCCGCGGTGATCCGGTCGGCGAGCTCTGCCAGCAGTTCCTGCTTGCTCGAGAAGTGCCAGTAGAGAGCGCTCGGCTGAACATCGAGCCTGCCTGCGATCCGGCGCATCGACAGGTCGGCGAGGCCGACCTCGTCGAGGAGGGCCAGCGCCACGCGTGCGACGCCATCGCGGTCGTGACGGGCGGAGTTGTGCTCTGGGCTCATGTGATCACTATAGTGAACACCGTTCAGGTGAACAGTGTTCAGGAAGGTGTCGGATCATGACCCAGCAACGCGATGACCTCGGTCGCGAACTAGCAAGAGTGGCGATCTTCGCCGCGCTCATCATCGTTCTCGGCATGGTGACGGTGCCGATTCCCGGCGGTGTGCCGATCACCGCGCAGACATTGGGGGTCATGCTCGCCGGTGCGGTGCTCGGACCCCGACTGGCTCCGCTCTCGATTCTTCTGGTGCTCGCTCTCGCGGCGATCGGACTGCCCGTCCTCGCCGGTGGGCGCGGCGGCCTCAGTGTCTTCGTCGGCCCGACCGCCGGATATCTGCTCGGGTGGGTGGCGGGCGTCATCGTGATCGGTCTCATCGTGGGCCGCGGTCGGCTCAGCTGGTGGCGAATCGCCCTCGGCGTCGTCGTCGGAGGCATCCTGGTGGTGTATCTCTGTGGGATCCCCGTGACAGCGCTCGTTCTCGGGCTCGAACTCGGCCCGACCGCGCTCGCGAGTCTGGTGTTCCTCCCCGGCGATCTGCTCAAAGCGGCCGCAGCGACGGCGCTCGTTCTCGCGCTGCGACGCGCGTACCCCCGGGCGTTCGCCGCGCGTTCGATCGCAGCGCCCGCATCCGTCCGTGCGATCTGAGACCGCGGTCGGATCGATCTCGCTCGACGGTGTCGCCGTCGAGAGGGAAGGGCGGGCGATCCTGCGCGACGTGAGTGTCGAGCTCACGGCGCAGAGGATCGCGGTGATCGGCGCGAACGGGTCGGGCAAGTCCACCTTCGCGCGTCTGCTGAACGGCCTCGTGCTGCCGGACGCAGGGCGAGTCACGGTTCACGATCTCGACTCGCGGCGGGACACGAAGGCTCTTCGACGCAGGGTCGGTTTCGTCTTCACCGACCCCCAGTCGCAGATCCTGATGCCGACGCCCGCTGAGGACCTCGCGCTCTCACTGCGCGGTTCGCCCCGCACGGAGATCGCCAGCCGGGTGGCCGGGGCACTCGCCGAGCACGGGCTGACCGACAGGGCGGACGTGCCCGCGTCCGACCTGTCCGGCGGTCAGAAGCAGCTGCTGGCTCTCGCGTCGGTTCTGATCGCCGAGCCGCGCCTGATCGTGGCCGATGAGCCGACCACGCTGCTGGATCTGCGCAACTCCCGAAGGGTCTCCGACCTGCTGCTGGCACTGCCGTCGCAGGTCGTCATCGTCACCCACGACCTCGCCCTCGCGGCGAGATGCGACCATGCGGTGCTCTTCGACGCGGGTTCGCTCCTCGCAGTGGGCACCCCGGACGAGGTGATCGCCGAGTACCGCGGGCGGTGCGGATGATCCAGTCGTACCGGCCAGGGGCCAGCATCGTCCACCGGATGTCGGCGGGGCCCAAACTCGTGCTCTTCGCGGCGCTCGCGCTCGTGTCGTCCGCGTACCCGCATGACGGATGGAGCGTCACGGTCTCGCTCGTCGTCGTGTGCACGCTCTATCTCGTCGCCGGGCTGCCGGTGAGGGTCCTGATCGCCGAGATCTGGCGGCTGCGCTGGCTCGTGCTGGTTCTCGGGACGGCATTGTGGATATTCGTGTCACCGCTGACCGCGTGGATCAGCACGAGCAGGGTGGCGTCGCTGCTCCTGCTGGCTGCGCTTCTCACGATCACCACCCGGATGGGTGATCTGCTCGCCTTTCTGCATCGGATGCTGCGGCCGCTGCATCGGCTGGGTGTCGATGCCGATGCGGTCGCGATGACGATCTCGCTGACGCTCACGATGATTCCGGTGGTCGCCGGATTCGCCCGTGCTGTGCGGGAGGCGCAGCGTGCTCGCGGCGTTCGTCCGGGCCTTCGAACCACCGTGCCGCTGATGGTCAGGACGCTACGCCACGCGGACGAGGTCGGCGACGCCCTCGCCGCCCGCGGTCTGGTGTGATCGGCGTGCGAGGCGTTGGGAGAGCAGCATTCCGCCGGCGGCGAGTGCGGCCGTCAGAACCGTCGTTCCTGCGACGAGAAGCAGCACGACCGAGGCGACGCCGAGTGCGGCTGCGATCGCGATCCGGCGAGTCGAGTCAGCGGCTGGTGGTGACGGCTGCGTCTCGACGCGCGTGAACGCCACCGCGATCGCCGCGGTGAGAGTCAGCGCGGCAGCGAGCCAGAGCGGGCGAGACACCCACCACGCGAGGGTGCTCGGCTCCGGCAGTGCGATGCCGTTGCCGAGCGAGGCCATGGCGCAGATCCCGGCCATGGCGAGCAGTGTCGGCATGTGCCACAGGTAGATCGTCATGGTGCGTCTGTTGACGAACGCGGCGAGTGCGGCCGGGGCTGGGCGGCGGCTGAACGCATCGATGCGATCGCGGAGAAGCGAGACGGCGCTCAGGTGCACGACTCCGACGAGAAGCAGGGCACCTGTGGGCGGGTTGATGTTGGCGATGAGGTCAGGGGAGTAGACGCCGGTGGTGAAGGCACCGACGAGTGTGATCGACGCGGAAGCTCCCGCGATCGCGCGTGCTCGTCGGCTCCGTCCGTCGATCGTGCCATCGGCGAGGAAGAAGCCGATCTGCTGCAGCGCGAGCCAGACGAATGCGAGATTCAGGAAGCCCACCCACTCGAATCCGGTGATCGCCCGGAGCGCGTCGACGGCGAGCGCAGCCGCGACCAGCGAGGCCACCGTGATCAGCGGCTTCCGGGCGTGAGCCATCGCGAGTGCAGGAAGAAGCGCCTGGCACCCCAGGAAGACGGCGAGGAACCACAGCGGCTGGCTGTAACGGAAGCCGGCGACGGCGATGATGTCGGCCGGGACGCCGGCGATGCTCAGCGCCGCGAGCGCCGCGCCCACGATCCCGATCGCGAACAGGGCCGGCCGCAGCAGCCGGTGCACCCGGGCGGCCATGAAGGAGGCCGCGGCGCCGCCGCGCGCCTGCGTGCGCCGGAAGGAGATGTAGCCGGCGAACCCGCCGATGATGAAGAAGAGCGGCATCACCTGGAGCACCCAGCTGACGGGCACGATCCACCACGATCCCTCGCTGGCGTTCGCGAACACCGGGCTGCCATCGACGACGGTGACTCCGACCATGATGGCGTGGAGGAGCACGACTCCCGCGACGCAGACCGCACGCAGGAAGTCGATCGCGGTGTCGCGACCTGCCGGCAGCGGGTCTCGAAGTGCGGTGAGGGATGGTGCCTCGACGATGGCCATGAAGTCCTCCTCGGATGGGGTGTCCGAGGAGCGTATGAACGCGGTGCCGTGCGGGGGATCACCCCCAGGGCTGGTTCGCACCCCTACCGGGGTGTGATCCTGGCGAGGCTCAGGATGCGGGTTCGACCAGGCCGGCGTCGTACGCGAGGATCACGGCGTGCACACGGTCGCGGAGTCGGAGCTTCGCCAGCACCTTGCCGACGTGGGTCTTCACGGTCTGCTCGGCGATGAACAGATCGGCGGCGATCTCGCTGTTCGATCTGCCACGCCCGATGAGCACGAGCACCTCTCGCTCTCGGTCGGTGAGCTCGGCCAGCGAGGTCGCGGCTCGCGGTGTGCGCGGCCGCCGCCCTGCGAACTGCTCGATCATGCGCCTCGTCACGCTGGGGGCGAGCAACGCGTCGCCGCCGGCGACCACGCGCACGGCGTGGACGAGTTCTTCCGGAAGAGCGTCTTTCAGCAGGAACCCGCTCGCCCCGGCCTCGAGCGCGTCGTACACGTAGTCGTCGATGTCGAAGGTCGTGAGCATGAGGATCCGCGGCACATGGGCTGCGGGGTAGCCGGGACCGAGGATGCGACGGGTCGCCTCGATGCCGTCGACCTCCGGCATCCGCACGTCCATCAGGATGACGTCCGGATCGAGCCGCGCGGCGAGAGCGACGGCCTCGGCGCCGTCGGCCGCCTGCCCGGCGACACGGATGCCGTCGTGAGCGTCGAGGAGCGCGGCGAATCCGGCCCGCACCATGGCCTGGTCATCGGCGATGAGGACGCTGATCGTCACGGGGTCTCCTCGGGTTGCTCTGGGGTGTTGTCCCGCGGTCGTGCGTCTCTGAGCGGCAGCGAGGCCATGACTTCCCAGCCGCCGCCCGTCGTGGGGCCCGCGTCGAACGAGCCGCCCAACAGCTCGACGCGCTCGCGCATGCCACGCAGCCCGTATCCGCCGCCGGGAGACGCGGGTGAGCCCGGGGCACGGCCGTTGCGGACGCGGATTCCGACCGCGTCGGGGTCGGCCTGCACGCGCACCGTGACGGCGGCACCCGATGCATGTCGCACCGCGTTGCTCAACGCCTCCTGGGCGATCCGGAAGGCCGCGATCTGGACGGCCTGCGGCGCATCCGTCACGGAACCCGTGATCTCCAGGCCGACGGTCACTCCGGCTCGACGGATGGTGTCGACGAGGGCGGGGATGTCGTCGATGCCCTGCTGCGGTGCGAGCTCGGCCGTCTGGTCTTCGGTGCGGAGAACCCCGAGCATCCGTCGCATCTCGGTCAGCGAGGTGCGCGCCGTGGCCGCGATGCTGTCGAACTCCACGGACGCGGCATCTCCGATCTCGGGCAACCGGTAGCGTGCGGTCGACGCCTGCACCTGGATCACGGACATGCTGTGCGCGATCACGTCGTGCAGCTCGCGAGCGATGCGGGTGCGCTCCTCGACGAGAGCTCGTCGTGATTCCTCGAGGGCGGAGTGCTCGCGCTCGCGTGTGAGCTCGGCAGACACCCGAACCCGTCCGGCGACGAGGACCGCCACGAGGAACATCGCCGCGGCCAGGGAGGTCGTGACGATGAGGTCGGCGGTGACGCTGCCGGCCGTCTCTGGAGTGGCGACGACTTCGGGGCGCAGCAGCGGCGCCGTGAGGGAGAGCAGAGCTCCGATGGCCAGGGGGAAGACGCCCGCTCTGGCCCCGTGCACGAAGGTCACGACGCCGACCAGGATCACGAACGTCAGCAGCGCGGGCACAGACCACGGCCAGGGGGCCTCCGTCGCGAGAGCCGGGACGACGAGAAGCGGAAGCGTGAACGCCGCAGCGCAGAACAGCGCGATCGCCCATCGCGGGTGACGCAGCGACATGAGTGGTGCGGCGCACAGAGCGGCACCGAGGATGAACGAGAGCGGCAGCGAGGTGCCGTACAGCACGGTCTGCACCGGCACGAGCACCGAGAACAGCACGAGGCTCGCAGCGCCGAGCGCCGTGAGCGCGGCGGTGCGACGGCTGATGCGGGGAGCGCGCTCGGTGCGCGGCCGACGACGTGCCATGTCTGTCATCCTGCCAGTTGCAGAACACGGGTGCGTCGCCGACGGGATGCCGTGACGCGGTCGATCACCAGCCCGATGACGAGAGCCACGGCGATGCCGATGCCGGCGCTCACGAGCGGCTGGTCCTTGATCCACGAGCCCGCGAGAAGTCCGATGGCGAGGCTCAGGGCGCTCCAGCTGATGCCTCCCACGATGCTCAACGGGAGGAACCTCCGCCAGGGGAAGCGCAGGGCACCGGCTGACATGTTGACGGCGACGCGGCCGACCGGGATGTACCGGGCGCCCAGAATGAGCGCCGCACTGCGGTGCGCGAGTGCTCTCTCTGCATGAGCGAATGCGGAGGCGACTCGCGGACGGCGCATCCATGCCCACCGGGTCGTGCCCAGCCTGCGGCCGAGGGCGAACGCGATGTTGTCGCCGATCGTCGCCCCCACAGCGGCGATGAGGCCGAGGGGCAGCAGCGTCCAGAACTCACCGGTCGACGCGAGTACAGCGGCGGCTGCCACGAGGACTGTCTCGCTCGGCACCGGCGGGAAGAAGCCGTCGATGATCGTCACCGCGAGCAGCACGGCGTACAGCCAGGGAGAGGCGACGGTCTGCAGGATCAGCTCGTTGATAACATCCACCTCAGAAGGCTAGGAAGCAGGTGGCTGGTGGGGCATCACCCTGAGGTATCGACCGCGTCCCTCTGGAGAGGTAGATCCGACGATCGCCCGACCGAGGTCGGGGCGACCACCGTGCACGGCCTGCTGGTCGACGACCAGACCCGGTGCGAGCACTATCAGGGGCCGCTCGACGTCATCGCCCTCAAGTTCGCGTGCTGCCGCGACTGGTACCCGTGCCACCTGTGTCACGCGGAGCTCGCCCGGCACGATGCGCGCCGGTGGTCGACGGACGAGCGTTCGACGCAGGCGGTGCTCTGCGGCGTCTGCGGTTCGCTGCTGAGCATCGACGCCTACCTCGAGACATCGGAGTGTCCGACGTGCTCGGCGGTCTTCAATCCGGGCTGCCGGCTGCATCACGATCTGTACTTCGACTGAACACACAGCCGGGCGATCTATACTGGGAGTTTGGCCCCTCGGCCTGAATCCCCTTGAACGAACGGACATCCCGCTGTGCTTGCCGTGCACGAACTCGAGATCCGCGTGGGCGCACGCCTCCTGATGGAGAACGTGTCGTTCCGCGTGAGCGACGGAGACAAGATCGGTCTCGTCGGCCGCAACGGTGCAGGCAAGACCACGCTCACCAAGGTGCTCGCCGGTGACGTTCTGCCGTCGGGCGGAAGCGTGACCCGCTCGGGCCAGCTCGGCTACCTGCCGCAGGATCCCCGATCGGGCAACCCCGAAGACCTCGCCCGCACCCGCATCCTCGACGCCCGCGGACTCGGCCAGCTCAACCTCGGGATGAGCGAAGCCGCACTCGCGATGGGGTCGGACGACCCCGCGGTCGCCGACAAGGCGATGAAGCGCTACGCGCGTCTCACCGAGGAGTTCGAAGGTCAGGGCGGGTACGCGGCCGAGGCTGAGGCAGCCTCCATCGCGAACAACCTGTCGCTGCCCGACCGCATCCTCGACCAGCCGCTCTCGACGCTGTCCGGTGGTCAGCGCCGTCGTATCGAGCTGGCCCGCATCCTCTTCTCCGATGCGGAGACGATGATCCTCGATGAGCCGACCAACCACCTCGACGCCGACAGCGTCGTGTGGCTGCGCGAGTTCCTCAAGAACTACAAGGGCGGGCTGATCGTGATCAGTCACGACGTCGAGCTCGTCGGCGAGACCGTCAACCGGGTGTTCTACCTCGACGCGAACCGCCAGATCATCGACACCTACAACATGAACTGGAAGAACTACCTGCGTCAGCGGGTGGCCGACGAGGAGCGCCGCAAGAAGGAGCGCGCCAACGCCGAGAAGAAGGCCACGACCCTGCAGCTGCAGGCGGCCCGCTTCGGGGCGAAGGCGTCGAAGGCCGCCGCCGCTCATCAGATGATCGCGCGTGCCGACAAGCTGCTCGCCGGACTCGATGACGTCCGCCAGGAAGAACGCGTCGCCAAGCTGCGCTTCCCGAAGCCCGCACCGTGCGGCAAGACCCCGATGATGGCGACCGGACTCTCGAAGTCCTATGGCTCACTCGAGATCTTCACCGACGTCGACCTCGCGATCGACCGCGGATCCAAGGTCGTCGTGCTCGGACTCAACGGTGCAGGAAAGACGACGCTGCTGCGCATGCTCGCGGGCGTCGACCAGCCCGACACCGGTCAGCTCGAGCCCGGACACGGTCTCAAGGTCGGGTACTACGCGCAGGAGCACGAGAACCTCGATGTGAATCGTTCGGTGCTCGAGAACATGGTGTCGGCTGCTCCGCACATCACCGAGATGGAAGCGCGCAGAGTGCTCGGCTCGTTCCTGTTCACCGGAGATGATGTGCTCAAGCCCGCCGGGGTGCTCTCCGGCGGTGAGAAGACGCGTCTCTCGCTGGCGACGCTCGTGGTCTCGTCCGCGAACCTGCTGCTGCTCGACGAGCCCACCAACAACCTCGACCCCGCATCGCGCGAGGAGATCCTCGGCGCGCTCGCGCACTACGAGGGAGCAGTCGTGCTCGTCTCGCACGACCCGGGTGCGGTGCAGTCGCTCAACCCCGAGCGCGTTCTGATCCTCCCCGACGGAGTCGAAGACCTCTGGAGCCAGGAGTACCAGGACCTCATCGAGCTCGCCTGATCCTTCGCCCCTCGTGGCATAGTCGAGAGCGTGACGCACGACGAACATGACTTCGACACCGCCCAGCTCAACGAGTGGCTGAAGGGTCGGCACGCTCTCACCGGGCGAGCCCCTGACTGGGATCTCAGCGCACTTCCTGACGACCCGAGCGCGCTGTTCGCCACGTGGCTGCGCGCAGCGGCTGAGGCCGGGGTGGCTGAGCCGCACACGGTGACCCTCGCGACCGTGGATGCCGACGGACTGCCCGACGCTCGCACGCTCATCCTGAAGCGGATCGATGAGCGAGGCTGGGCGTTCGCCAGCACGAGGTCGTCCCGCAAGGGCGCGCAGCTGGCTGCCTCGCCGGGCGCGGCCCTGAACTTCTGGTGGCAGCCGCAGGTGCGCGCGGTGCGGGTGCGAGGCCGTGTGGAAGAGGCGACTGCCGAGGAGAGCGCCGCTGATCTCGCAGCGCGCTCCCCGGCCGCGCGGGCAGAGGTCGCCGACGGCGACTGGGTGCTGTGGCGGATCATCCCCACTCGGGTCGAGTTCTGGCAGGGATCGAGAGACCGCCGTCACACGCGGGTGGTCTTCGACGCTGTCGACGACGGATGGAGCCGCTCGATCATGGGCGGCCCGGCAGATCAGAGGTCGGAAGGGCGAAGGGCGTGAGCGGATACCAGGTGATCGAGATCGGTGCTCTCGACGAGTGGCGCGCACATCATGGCGGGTTCGACCAGGCGCGCTCGCGCGACGGCCGTCGAGTCGTCGATCATGAGCTGACGATGCAGTACATCGGCCTCACCGCGAACGCCCTCGAACCGGGGGAGGAAGCCGGCTACTGGCACGTCCATTCGCGGGTCGAGGAGCTCTATGTGTTTCTCGACGGACGCGGGCAGCTGGGACTCGACGACGAGGTCGTGGAGGTGGGCCCGGGAACGGTGATCCGCGTGGGACAGGGCGTCGCGCGTACCTGGCGCGCTCGGTCCGACAGCCCGGGAGAGCTGCGCTGGCTCTGCATTCGAGCCGGAGGAGAACAACTTCCGCATCTCCCCGACGACAGCTCTCGCCTCCCCGAGAAGCCGATGCCCTGGCGGGATTGATCCGTGGCCGAGCTCCTGCCGCCGCGTCCGTCATCACCGCCGGCTTTCACGGATGACTTCACTCGGGGGCTCGACGCGGAGAAGTGGGTTCCGCACTACCTGCCGCACTGGACGGTGCCCGAGCGCTCCGCAGCGCGATTCGCTTTCGTCGAGGGCGGACTGCAACTCCGGATCGAGCACGATCAGCTCGACTGGCGACCGGACGACGCGCCGCTGCGGGTCTCGAATCTGCAGACGGCGACGTACTCCGGTCCGGTCGGATCGACCGCCGGCACGCATCGCCACCGCGACGACGGGCTCGTGGTCGAGACGCATACGCCGCCGCGACTGCTCTTCACACCCTGTCGTGGGCGGATCGACCTCACGGTTGCCGCGGGCACCGACGAAGGATGCATGCTCGCGGCGTGGCTCGTCGGTACCGAACACCTCTCCGAGACGGACGCCGGCGAGATCTGCATCTTCGAGATCGACGCCTCAGCTGTCGGGAGCACGACGCGGGTACGAACGGGCATCAAGTCGCACCACGACACGAGGTTGACGACCGACATGGTCGAGGTGACCCTCCCGTTCGATGCCCGGAGGCCGCATACCTGGACCGTGATCTGGGGCGATGGCGAGACGATCATCGGATGTGAGGGGCGGGTGGTGCGCCGCTTCACTCAGGCACCGGACTATCCCATGCTCCTGATGATCGACCTCTTCGAGATCGGCGGGCCCGCAGGCGCGTACCCCAAGACCGCCGTCATCGGCGAGGTGACGGCCTGGGACTGACGCGAGTCAGCGGGCGTCGAGCAGCTCGTCCTCGACGTCGGCGTCCTTGTCGCGCCGCCGAGTCGTCTTCACCGGTGCGGGCATTCCCTCGACCTCTTCACGGTGCTTCACGATCTCGGTCCGGATGATGTACCCGATGAAGACGAAGCCCATCAGCGCGAACAGGATCCACTGGATCGCGTAGGACAGGTGCGGTCCCGGGTCGTCGGTGGGTGAGTCGAAGCCGCCGAGGGTCCCGTCGCCGGGTGGAGTCTCGCTGACGATCTGCCCGTACGCGCTCGTGATGACGTCTCCGTCGACCAGCTCGGCGATCGAGGGGAGGTTGATCGTCGGCACCTGCCCATCGGGAGCACCTCGCCCCGAGGCCGGGAGCTGCTCACCCGGGCGCAGGCGCACGATGACCTCGACCTCTCCGGTCGGAGGAGCCGGAACGGAATCCGGGGAGTCGCCGTCGCCCGGAGGCACCCATCCGCGATCGACGATGAACACACGGCCGTCGACGTCGCGGAAGGGCACCAGGACCTCGAACGCGCTCGTGCCGCCGTGCGGGCGGTTGCGCACCAGCAGCTGATCATCGGCGATGTACTCGCCGTTCAGCACCACGGGATGCCACACGTCACCGGGATCGAGCACTCCGTCGTCGCCGATGAGATCGGCGAGAGGGACGGGATCGGCGTCGTAGTTCTTCTCCACGAGCTCGATCTGCTCAGATCGCGTCTCATTGCGCTCGAACTGCCAGTTCGACAGGAACGCGCAGGCGATCGCGAATCCGATCGCGATCAGCACGTATACGGTCCATCTACCCATCCGGGCACTCACGAGGGCACACCATCTCTCACTGTCACGGGGAAGTCCCTGGCCGCCAGGTAGTCACGGAGGAAGCCGACGTGCTCATCGCACGCGAGCCAGATCTTCTCACGGTCGGCCGCATGGATACGCGGATTGCGCCACACCACCTGCATGGTCGCCGCGTTCCGGCATCCGGCGCGCGAGCACTCCAATCCACTCACTCGCGATCCTGGCGGCTCTCGTGGATGGTGATGATGCCAGGAGCTGGGGTCTCGTCGACCGGGAGCGTCGGAGTCGCGGCCGGAGCCTCCAACTGCTGCACAGGCGACTCTGCCGTCGTCTCAGTGCTGTCGCTGCCCGCGTTCGCGAAGACGACGGCGATGTACGGGAGCACCGCGGCGGCCAGCGCGAACACCCAGGTGTACCAGCCGTAGGGCTGCACGAACATCATCAGGGCGAAGCAGACGATGCGGATGGTCATCGTGAGCGCGTATCGGCGCACGCGGTGGTCAGCCTCGTCTTTCGGCGACTGCGGAAGCGAGGTGACGGCAGGGACCAGGGGCTTGCTCTTCACGATGAGTCCAGCCTACGCCGCCGCGGGCTCCGCGGCTCGCCCGTCTGCCGCTAGGCGGAGAAGAGGAACGGCAGCGTGAAGGCGCCGAAGAAGAGGAAGCCGATCACCGTCATGACGATGCCGACGACCAGGACCGCGACCATGATGTACCCCATGATGAGGCCCGCGAAGGCCATGCCGCGGCCGCCGATCGCCGGGTTCTCCTTCGTCTGTCGCAGCGCCATGTGGCCGGTGATGACGGCCACGATCGACGCGAGCAGCGGCACCACCGCCCAGAAGAGGACGACGCCCGCGATTCCGCAGATCAGCGAGGTGATCGCGAGTCCGCTGGCGGGGCGAGGAGCGGGGTAGGGCACCGCGCCGTAGTTCGGATATCCGGCACTGGGCTGACCCGGTGCGGACGCCGCCCCGTAGTACGGCGGCTGGGCGGCGGCGTACGGCTGAGCCACAGCAGAGCCGTAGGGCTGCTGCGGGGCATACTGCGGCGGCTGCGGCGACGGGGTCGCGTGCCCCTGCGAAGGAGCGACCGACGGCGCCGCACCGGGATACGCCTGGTACGGCTGCGCCGAGGGCGCCGCGGGAGCCGGCGGAGCCGGTGCGAGAGGCGCCGCCGGGGGAGTCGGCTGCTGTCCGTCCGCCGAGGTCGGGATGCTGTTGTCGCTCACGGTGATGCCTTTCGTCGGGTTCAGCGTTCCAGCCACGCGGCTGTTCTGTCAAACGTCGACCCGAACGAGTCACAGCATCATCGGTAGGATCGATGACGACCCGGCCGCCGTACCCGCACCGGCCAGATCAGGAGTGGAAATGAGTTCTCGCGTCGTCCTCGTCACCGGTGGAAACCGCGGCATCGGCCGCGCGATCGCCGAACGATTCGTCAGGGACGGCTACCGCGTCGCCGTCACGGCTCGCAGCGGCGAAGGCCCCGAGGGCACTCTCACGGTGCGTGCAGACGTCACGGATGCCGCTGCGCTCGACGCGGCCTTCACCGAGGTCGAGCAGCAGCTCGGACCCGTCGAAGTCGTCGTGGCGAATGCCGGCATCACGAAGGACACCCTGCTGCTGCGGATGAGTGAGGACGACTTCGACAGCGTGGTCGCGACGAACCTCGGAGGCACCTTCCGCGTCGTGAAGCGGGCATCGAAAGGCATGCTGCGGGCTCGATTCGGCCGAGTCATCCTCATCTCCAGCGTCGTGGGCCTCTATGGCTCGGCCGGGCAGGTGAACTATTCGGCCTCGAAGAGTGCGCTCGTCGGCTTCGCACGTTCTCTCACGCGGGAGCTCGGCGGACGCGGTATCACCGCGAACGTCGTCGCCCCCGGATTCATCGAGACCGACATGACCGCTGAGCTTCCCGAAGAGACTCAGAAGCAGTACAAGGCGAACATCCCGGCCGGGCGATTCGCGACGCCCGATGAGGTGGCCGGCGTCGTCACGTGGCTTGCAGGCGATGACGCCGGGTACATCTCGGGTGCTGTCATCCCCGTCGACGGCGGCCTCGGCATGGGGCACTGACACTCCACCGACGACGTACCGTCATCGGCGGGTGATCGCCGCATCGAGCAGCGCGGCGAGTCTGTTCGGTACCGAGAACTGAGGCCAGTGACCTGAGCCGATGCGCACGACCTCGGCATCGTCGATCGCACGGAACTCTTCGGCATACGGCCCCCACTGCTCGAGCTCGGACTCGAGAGTCTCCTGGTCGAGACCTCCCATGAGCAGCGTCACCGGCACCCGGTGCCGCGCACCGGGGCCGAGCTCGATCTCATCGGTGGGCACGCGCGCTGGCACGCTGTGCGTGAGCGGCGCGGTGCGCGCACGGGTCGCCTCGTCGAGGTCGTCGACTTCTTCCGCAGGGAAGAACTCCCATCCGGGGAACGGGACGACGCCGTCCACGATCTCGAACTCGCTGATGCCGAATCCGGACGGCGGCGGTACGGTGTCGACGAATATCACCCGCGAGACGCGGTCGGGCCGCGCATCGGCCACGCCCCAGGCGACGTTGCCACCGCCGCTGTGACCGACGACGACCACGGGCGCGGCGACGGCGTCCACGGCGGCGACAGCGGCGTCGACCCAGTCGGCGATGCCGATGTCAGCGGACTCGGCGGCCGGGAGGCCCACGCCCGGCATGGTCAGCGGATGCACGGTGTGCCCTGCGCGTTCGAGATCGGTGGTCACTTCGCTCCAGCTGGACGCGTCGAGCCAGAGACCGGGGATGAGGATGATGTCCATGCGCCCGAGGGTAGACGGGGCATCGGACATCCGCTAGGGCAGCAGCGCGATGACCTCGGAGAGATCCTGCGGTCCGATGACGAGGCTCGCAGCCTCGCGCACGGCGGGCTTCGCGTTGAACGCCAGTCCGAGTCCCGCGACCGCCATCATCTGCAGGTCATTGGCTCCGTCGCCGATGGCGATCGTGGCGTGGCGGGGCACTCCGAGCTCGTCCGCCCACTCCAGCAGCGAGGCGGCCTTCACGGCGGCATCGACGATCTCGCCGTCGACCCGACCCGCCAGAGCACCGTCGACCACCTCGAGTCGATTGGCGCGCCAACGGTCGACACCGAGCTCCGGTGCGACATCGTCGAGGATCTCGTGGAATCCGCCTGACACGACCCCGACGACACCCCCGCGCTGATGCACGGCGGCAGTGAGCTCACGCACGCCCGGAGTCGGCTCGATCCGGGCGAGCACTCGAGCGAAACCCGAGACAGGAACGCCTTCGAGAGCTGCGACGCGTGAGCGCAGGCTCGTGGCGAAGTCGATCTCGCCGCGCATCGCGGCTTCGGTGGCTGCCTGCACCTCGGCGCCGCGCCCCACCTCGTCGGCGATCAGTTCGATCACCTCATTGCGGATGAGGGTGGAATCGGCATCGAGGACGACGAGGAATCGAGCGGCAGTCACGCCTCTGAGCCTATCGACCGCAAGGCGCGGGTCGGTGCACGGCGGTCTTCGGCCGACATCCTCAGCGATCGATGAAGAGCCCCTTGCCCACCACAGTGATGCCGGATTCGGTCACGGTGAAGCCTCGCGCGAGATCGCGTTCGCGGTCGACGCCGACGGTCGCGCCGTCGGCGAGCACGACGTTCTTGTCGAGGATGGCTCGATGCACCCGGGAACCGGCGCCGACTCTCACTCCGTCGAAGACGACCGAATCGGTGATGGTCGAACCGCCGCCGGCGAGAGTCCACGGGCCGACGACGCTGCGCTCGAGATGGGTGCCCGAGAGCACGGATCCGAGGGACACGATCGAGTCGATCGCGTTGCCGATACGCCCGACGGAGTCTCGCACGAACTTCGCGGGCGGCGAGTTCACGGCCTGCGAGTGGATGGGCCACTCCATGTTGTAGAGGTTGAAGATGGGCAGCGTGGAGATCAGATCCATGTGCGCGTCGAAGAAGGAGTCGATGGTGCCCACGTCACGCCAGTAGGAGCGGTCGCGTGGGGAGGACCCCGGGACGTCGTTGCGTTTCATGTCGTAGTAGCCGGCCTCGCCTCGATCGACGAAGTACGGCACGATGTCGCCTCCCATGTCATGACCGGAGGTGGGGGACTCGCCGTCTGCCTCGACCGCGGCGATCAGCGCGTCGGCATCGAAGATGTAGTTGCCCATCGAGGCGAGCACCTCGTGCGGGGAGTCCTCGAGCCCTGCGATGTCGGTCGGCTTCTCGAGGAACTGCTTGATGCGGCCCGACTCGGTGTCGGCGTCGATCACACCGAACTGAGACGCCATCGCGAGCGGCTGGCGGATGCCGGCGACGGTGGCCTTCGCGCCCGACTCGATGTGCGCGTCGAGCATCTGCCGGAAGTCCATGCGATAGACGTGATCGGCACCGATCACGACGACGATGTCGGGCTTCTCGTCGTTGATGAGGTTGAGGCTCTGCAGGATCGCGTCGGCCGAGCCGGAGAACCAGCGCTTTCCGAGACGCTGTTGCGCGGGCACGGAGGCGACATAGGAGTCGAGCAGCGCCGACATGCGCCACGTCTGCGAGATGTGGCGGTCGAGGCTGTGCGACTTGTACTGCGTGAGGACGACGATCTGTCGCAGACCCGAGTTGATGAGGTTCGATATCGCGAAATCGATCAATCGGTACTGTCCGCCGAAAGGCACTGCAGGTTTTGCTCGGTCGGCCGTGAGGGGCATGAGACGCTTTCCCTCGCCGCCGGCGAGGATGATGCCGAAGATCTTCTTTGGTGCGGACATGCACCCACAATAGATGTGATTCGGCTCGGCTAACTAGCATCTGGACAAGTGAGTCACTACCGTCTAGACATGCGCGTCGAGATGATCACGAAGGAATACCCGCCGGAGATTTACGGAGGTGCCGGTGTGCACGTCGCAGAGCTCGTCACGGCCCTGCGGCAGAATATCGATGTACAGGTTCGTGCCTTCGGTTCTCCCCGAGATGAGGCGGGTACTTTCTCCTATCAGGCCCCGTCGGAGTTGGCCTCGGCCAATGCCGCTCTGCAGACGCTCGGAACCGATCTCGAGATCGTGGCGGCCATCTCCGACGCCGACCTCGTGCACAGCCACACCTGGTACGCGAACTTCGCCGGACACCTCGCCTCGCAGCTGCACGGCATCCCTCACGTGCTCACCGCCCACAGTCTCGAGCCGCTGCGCCCCTGGAAGGCAGAGCAGCTCGGCGGGGGATACGCGGTGTCGAGCGGCATCGAGAAGCTCGCCTACGAGAACGCGGCGGCGGTGATCGCGGTCAGCGCCGGCATGCGCGAGGACATCCTGCGCAGCTATCCCTCCGTCGACCCCGCCCGGGTGCGTGTGATCCACAACGGCATCGACGTCGAGCGGTGGCGTCCGGTGCAGAACCCCGCGTTCCTCGAGTCGGTCGGCATGGACCCGACTCGACCGTCTGTCGTCTTCGTCGGTCGGATCACCCGTCAGAAGGGTCTGCCGTACCTCCTGCAGGCCGCTCGTCTGCTGCCGCCGGAGGTTCAGCTGATCCTCTGCGCCGGCGCACCGGACACCCCCGAGATCATGGCGGAGGTGCAGGAGGGCGTGCGGCTTCTCCAGCAGACCCGTGAGGGGGTCATCTGGATCGATCGGATGCTGCCGCGCGACGAGCTCTCGGCGATCCTCACGGCGGCCACGACCTTCGTATGCCCGTCGGTGTATGAACCGCTGGGCATCGTGAACCTCGAGGCCATGGCGTGCGGTGCCGCGGTCGTCGGCACGGCCACCGGGGGCATCCCCGAGGTCGTCGACGACGGCGTGACAGGGCGTCTCGTGCCGATCGAGCAGCTGCAGGACGGCACAGGGACGCCGGTCGACCCCGAGCGCTATGTCGCCGACCTCGCGAGCGTGCTCACCGAGGTGACGTCCGATCCGGAGCAGGCTCGCGCCTACGGCGCGGCCGGTCGGGAGCGCGCGCGCGACGAGTTCAGCTGGGATGCGATCGCCGACACCACGCGCGCGCTCTACGCGGAGCTGACCGCCTGAGCCGATAGGCTGGAGGCATGTCGATCGCCTTGGAATTCACCGACGTCGTCGTGCGCCGCGAGGGGCGCGACATCATCGATCACGTGACCTGGCAGGTCGACGATGATCAGCGGTGGGTGATCCTCGGACCCAACGGCGCCGGCAAGACCACACTGCTCCAGCTGGCGGACACGCTGATGCACCCGACCTCCGGAGCGGTCACCGTGCTGGGGGAGACCCTCGGTCGAACCGACGTGTTCGAACTGCGGCCCCGCATCGGCTTCGCCTCGTCGGCGATGGCGAAGCGCGTGCCGCGCGACGAGACCGTTCTGAACACGGTGCTCACGGCGGCGTACTCCGTTCTGGGGCGCTGGAACGAGAACTACGAGGACATCGACGAGCGCCGCGCGCTGCGGGTGCTCGGCGACTGGCGTCTCGACCACCTGGCTGATCGCACGTTCGGAACCCTGAGCGACGGCGAGCAGAAGCGCGTCCAGATCGCTCGGGCCGTGATGACCGACCCCGAGCTGCTGCTGCTCGACGAGCCGACGGCCTCGCTCGACCTCGGTTCGCGCGAGGAGCTGCTCGCGCTCCTGAGCGGCTATGCCTCGTCGCCGACGACACCCGCGATGCTGATGGTCACGCATCACGTCGAGGAGATCCCGGTCGGTTTCACGCACGTGCTGCTCATGCGCGAGGGGCGCATCGTGGCAGCCGGACCCATCGCCGAGACCCTGACCGCAGATACGCTGACCGAGACGTTCGGAATGCCGATCGTTCTGAGCAGCGACGAGGGCCGCTACGCGGCCCGCGCGGCATCCTGACGCGGATCTGATAGAATCGATCCTTGGTGCTCTCTGCACCGCAGACTTCCCTCGTCCCTGGCACAATCCAGGGCAGCAACTAAGGAATCCCATGAAGACTGACATTCACCCCGTGTACAAGGCAGTCGTGTTCCGCGACCTCGGCTCGGGCGAGACGTTCCTCACCCGTTCGACTGTCTCCAGCGACAAGACGATCGAGCTCGACGGCGTCGAGTACCCCGTCATCGACGTCGAGATCTCGTCGGCATCGCACCCGTTCTACACGGGCAAGCAGCGCATCATGGACTCGGCCGGCCGCGTCGAGAAGTTCAACCAGCGCTTCAAGGGCTTCGGCGGATCGAGCAAGTAACGATCACCGCGTTCGAAGGCCCCGTGTTCCTCGGAACACGGGGCCTTCGTCGTCTCATCCCGGTGGATCGCGGGGTCAGATGTCGATGATGATGCGTTCCCCGTCGATCCTGCCGGGCGGGTCGCCGGGAGCGGGCGCCGGTGCGGTGCGCTTCGTCTGGCGATCGCGCTCCATCCCGGCCTCGTGTGCCGACGGCATCCAGATCGCGTCGAACGAACCGCCCAGTCCGCCGCCTGCGCTCTCGTACTTCTTCTCGAGCGGCGCCTTCGCGTAGACCGCGACGATCACCACGACGATCGCGATCACCACGACGAGGAGGATCGCGATCGTGAGCAGCATCCCGAGTGCGTCGGCCATGAGACCAGGCTATGCGGCCGTCGCCGCCTCGGCATCCGTCTGCAGGAGGATTCCGGCGGAGATGCTCAGCGGATGCGTCGTCCGTGCGCGAGGTCGATGAGGTGCGTCAGCACAGGGCCGGAGCGCACGCCGTTGTGTTCGTGCTCACTGGTCACCCAGAGCTCGACGCCGGGCAGCAGGCGTGCGGTCTCGAGTGAGAACTCCATCGGGACATAGACGTCGTTCACATAGACGGCGGCAGCGCCCGTCGCACCGGAGGCGGCGATGGCGACCTCGTTGTAGATCCGGGGCCACTCGAAGTCCGCCAGCGCGAGCGTGACGTCTCGCCACGGCTGGAAGGCGGGCACGGTCTCGGTCCATTCGCGGCGGATGTGCTCGCCCGTGAACAGTGTGACGTCGTCGCGGAAGTCCTGCGGCTCTGTGCGTTCCGCCGACCAGCGTGTGGCGTGCCCGCTCGCGTAGCTCGATTCGTGGAACGCGAAGTAGAGCGGGTTGCGGCCGCCGTACGGCATGGCGTGCATCAGATCATGGCGGAACGCGTTCGACGCGGGATCGCGCTCGAGCAGCGACCATACGGTCTGCCACCCGTCATTCGTGCCGAGCGCCGAGCCCACGGAGCGCAGCCGTGACGGCGAGACCACTTCGCCGTCGGGAAGCACGATCTCGCCTGCCGCGGCCTGATCGACCAAGCGGCGCATGACGTCTCGGTGCTCGGGGAACCGGCGGTAATACCGCTCGGAGGCGGCGCGCATCTTGTCGTAGCAGAGCGCGTAGACCTCGTCGGGGTGCCGGTCGACGGTGCTGAGTCCGCCGGTGATGAAGACATCGGCGAGCGAGTCCGAATCGGTGGACAGGTAGGCCAGGGTCGTGAATCCCCCGAAGGACTGGCCGAGCACGCTCCACGTCTCCGCGCTGAGGTGCTCGCGCATCGCCTCGCAGTCGCGGACGATCGCATCGGCGCGCAGATGCGTGAGGTACTCGGCGACCGCAGCGGAGCCGCGCTCGAGATCGGCATCGCCGACCGGCGTCGAGAGCCCGGTGCCTCGCTGGTCGAGCATCACGACCCGATAGTGCGCGAGGGCCTCGTCGAGCCAGGCGGGGGACGTCGACGAGTGGAACGGTCGAGGGGCCTCGTGGCCCGGCCCGCCCTGCAGGAAGACCAGATAGGGGAGGCGTTCGCCTCCTTCGCGTGTGACGACCCGCGCGAAGATGTCGATCGTGCGGGTGTCTGTCGGATCTCCCCATACGAGCGGGACGGTCAGTGTGTGCTCTTCGACTGTCAGGTCGAGGAGGCGGCGGATGGTTGTCGTCATGTCACATCACATTCCCGATGTAGGAGTACTTGACGAAGACCTCCGAGGCGATGTCCGCCTCGTCGAGCACGCCCTGCACTGCGTTCATCATGTAGTTCGAATCCCAGCCCATGTAGAGGTGGTGGGTATCGTCCAGCTGATCCCACTGCCCCTTCCAGGCCATCGAGTCGTAGATCGGGCCGCCGTGGGTGGCGCAGTACGACACGGCGGCATCGCGGGTGTCCGTCCATGCGCGACGGAAGACACGGTTGAAGAGGTGTTTGACGTCGAAGACCTCCCAGCGCTCTCCGCGGTACTCGACATACTCGAACTCGCGCTCCCATCCGGCCGGCCACCCGCGCCGGCGCACCGCATCGAGGATGGGAGTGAGCCCGTCGTCGTCGATCTCGGGCAGTGCGGGGCGGGCCCAGATCGTCAGCAGATCGGCGGTGAGCCGGATCGTGCGCTGAGAGATGGCCGCCGTTCCCCACGTCTCCGTGGCAGCGAGTGCACTGGTCTCGGGGACGGAGCTGCGAGCATACGCCGCGTCCCGTTTCACGGAGTACGACTCTCCGAAGACCCGCTCTGCGAGCGACTGCTCGAGCAGAGTGAGATTGCCGAGTGTCGGGGCGAGCGCGCGATGCGCGTTGCGCTCGTCGTCCGAGTAGTCGATCCACGGACGCTGGCCGTCGCCCGACCAGCTGTCGCTGGGGACTGAGGGCACGATGTGCTCCACATCGAACTCGTCAGGGTCGTCGACTCCCTCGAGCCGCCCGAGGACATAGGCCGGATGCGGCAGCTCGCTGTACTTCAGCACGGCGCTGACGCGCTCGTCCGACGGCGTGATCCGGGCGAACGCTCGAGCCAGTGCCTCTCTTCCGTTCGCGCGCGCTCGGCAGAGGCGGGCCACGAGTCGCTCGTTGGGCAGGTTCACGAGTGTGCGCCGCAGATACATCGCCTGGATCCACTCGAGCGTCTCGACGAGCTCGTCGCGGCCGATGAGCCCGCGGCTGTGATCGCTGTAGACGCGGAGAACGAGCGGATAGGCTGCGCGGCCGAAGGTGTTCACGTATCGCAGCTGCCGAGCGATCTCGGGGTCGCGCTCGAGAGACGGGTCGAGCAGTATGCCGTAGATCTCGGCGTAGTGGCGCCAGACCTCGGCGTCCGCCTGCAGGTGATCGAGGTCGACGCGGGGGAAGGACTGTCGGAACGCGCTGTAGACACCGTGCTCGCCGTTGGCCGCCACCTCGCGCCCCGTCGTCATCACGAGGTAGTGCCGCCAGAACGCGCCGATGGTCTCACCGGTGTGCTGCTCGATCGGGAGCCAGAACCGCGCCTCGACGTCGAGCTGCTCGGCGTGGGTCAACCCCATCAGCATGTAGTTGTGGATGAGCTCGTGATCGCGCAGCGGCTCGCCGGTGGAGTTCAGGCTCTCGAAGATCTGCTGCGCGTTCGCGTCGGCGCCGAGGGTGATCGAGACGTGCTCGAGCTTCTTCAGACCCGCCCAGATGTGCGGCGCCTCGTCGGCGTGCACCTGGCTGCGGAAGAACGCGTAATTGTCATCGAACCGAGATTCGCGCTCTGCCTGGACATCGCGCTCCAGCACCACGGACTCGTACAGCTCGGCCCACGCGTCGTGAGGGCGCAGCTTGGTGCGATCGGGGTCGTCCGGGCGCACGAGCACCCGGTCGAGGTCGGCGGCGAGCAGGGGATCGGAGTCCTGAACCGCATGTCGGAGCGCTGCGACCAGCAGCATCAGCGTCGTGATGCGCTGCTGGCCGTCGATCAGCACGAGGTCGGTGTCGGCGTCGCTGTCGTCGGCGGCCGAGAGGATCGACCCGATGAAGTGACGGTGCGACGAGTCTTCACGGGCGACGGCCCGGACGTCGGAGAGCAGCTGCTCGCAGCCGCCGATGTCCCACCTGTACTGACGCTGGTACACCGGCACGACGATGGTCGTGGAGTCCTCTGCGAGCCACTCGATCGTGTTGACAGCTGTCGCCTCGACGTTGGTCGCAGTGCTCATGCTGGTGTCTCGTCCTCCCGTAACGCCGTGCGCCGAGGAGTCGCCAGGCGCCCGATTCAGTCTATTCGCTTATTCACGGCGGCCCTCGGCGGCGCTCCAGAAGTGCCCTGTTAGGCTTGCCTTATCAGGGCCTGTTAAAACGTGCTGGCCCCCGATGAAAGGATCTGGTTCAGATCATGGGATACATCAAGTCCGCTGCGCTCGAAGACAAGGGCTTCGTCGTTCTCGACAGCTACAACCAGGAGCTCGACCCCAAGGAGTGGCTCGACATCGAGTACAACGACTGGAAGTCGTCGGGTGACACCCGCTTCGCCCCTCTCGCCAGCGCCAAGGGCGAGATCGAGTGCAACGGCTTCTGGAACCACAAGCCGCCGCGCACCGACAAGGACGGCGTCTGGATCGACTCGCAGACCGCCAAGGCCCCCAACCTCACGCGTCGCGCGCAGGAGCCCGGTGCCAACGTCGGTCGCTGCCGCGTCATCGAGCTGCAGCCGACTCCGTACGGCGAGTGCCTCTACAACCTCCACCAGGACGACAACAACCGTCTGAACCCCGACGGCACCGGCTGGGTCGTCCGCGGGTTCTTCAACCTCAGCGACGACAAGGACAGCTTCTTCGTCCTGCGCGAGAACCGCACCGACCCGAGCATCGAGTACCGCATCGCTCTGCCGGCGGGCGCTCAGCTCATCGTCGACACGCAGCGTCTGTGGCACGCCGCGACCCACGTGGGCACGGAGCCGCGCTACTGCCTCATCACGTCGTGGACGTCCGGCCCCGAGCTCGACGCCTACATCGAGAAGTACCACGGCACGCAGGACGTGCCTAACGTCGAGGTCCCGCAGGAGGTTCTCGAGGCCGGATACGCCGAGCAGGCCCGCCGCGACGCCGCACGCGCCGCGTACTACGCCGCAAAGGGACAGCAGGTCAAGCAGGCCATGAGCGAGGCGTGATCCTCGTCTGATCAACGGCCGTTCGCGGTCTGAAGGCCCCGGTCCCGCGCGACCGGGGCCTTCGTCGTGTGAATCACATGCTTGTGATTTCGCCTGGTCTGGGCGAGAATAGGCCCACAACCGCATATTCACGCCAGTTCTCGTTGTTTCAGGTCGTTGGGGAAGACGCACCTGATGAAACGGAGAGATCATGGCGACGGCTTACGCACGCGGAGTGGTGTTCATCCACTCTGCACCTCGCGCGCTCTGCCCGCACCTGGAATGGGCGGTCGGTCGCGCTATCGGTCGCGCAGTGAACTTCGACTGGAGCGACCAGCCGGTGCTCGACGGCGCTCGACGCGCCGAGTTCTACTGGGACGGCCCGGTCGGCACGGGTGCCGCTCTTGCAACCGCGATCCGCGGGTGGGAGCATCTCCGTTTCGAGGTCACCGAGGATCCCACACCCCGCAGCGACGGCGGACGCTGGCTGCACACGCCCGACCTCGGCATCCACTATGCGCAGACGGATGCCGCGGGAAACATCGTCGTGGGCGAGGACCGCATCCGCTATGCGATGGAGATCGCCGCAGGCAGCGCGACCGAGCTGCAGCGTGAGCTCGACATCGCGCTCGGCTCCGCCTGGGACGAGGAGCTGGAGCCGTTCCGTCACGCGAGCGACGACGCCCGCGTGGTGTGGCTGCACAAGGTCGGCTAGGCGGACCCACAGACCTGGAACGGGAAGGCGCGAGTATCGGATGCCGGTGAGCGATCCCGGACGCTGAGAAGGCGAATCCCCGTTCCACAGATGACGAAGACCCCGTCCCGAACATCCGGGACGGGGTCTTCGTCTGTCAGATCACGGCCGAGCGTGGCATCTCGGCCCCGGCCGCGCGGCCCCCCGTCATGACGTCCTCCCACGCGAGTCTCAGTCGCCCCATCGCCTCGGCGGTGCGCTCAGGCGGCAGGGTGATCGGAATGCGCAGGCGCCTCTCGAGCACGCCGCCCGTCGAGAACCGCGGCCCCGGCGGAAGGATCAGTCCGTGAGCACGCGCGGCCAGCGACAGGGCGGTCGACACGGGGGCGCCGAGGTCGAGCCAGGCGGAGAGTCCGCCTCTCGTGGGTGGCATGGAGATGGTCTCGAAGGAGCCGAGTCCTGCCGCCACGGCTTCGCGGCCGGCATACAGGCGTGTCGCGACATGCGCGGTGAGCGCCGGCATCTCCTGCAGCAGCTCGACGGCGATGCACTGTTCGAGCAGCGCGGTGCCGAGCTCGAACGAGGGACGGGTGGCGAGCAGACGGGTCATGACCGAGCGGTCCGCCCGGATCCAGCCTATGCGCATGCCTCCCCAGGCGATCTTCGACATCGAGCCGACGGTGATCACAAGCGGGCTGAAGGCGGAGAAGGGAAGCGGGGTCCAGTCGCGATCGATGTCGAGCTCGGCGGTCGTCTCATCGACGATCAGGTGTGTGCCGACGCTCCGTGCCGTGGCCGCGATGCGTGTCCGCTCGGCGTCGGAGAGCGTGGCCCCCGTGGGATTGTGGAAGTCGGGGATCAGGTACGCGAGGTGGGGGCGTCCGCGCAGCAGGGTGTCGGTGAGATGGCCCTCGTCCCATCCTGTGACATCGACCGGCGTCGGCAGCAGCCGGTACCCGTGGCGGTGGAGCGCCTCGAGCGCATGCGGGAAGGTGGGCTGCTCGACGAGCGCGCGCTCGCCCCGCCGGCCGATCGAGGCGAGCACCAGATTGAACGCGTTGAGCGCGCCGGACGTGATCATGATCTCGTCCGCATCGGTCGGCACTCCGCGCTCGATGAAGCGCTGCGCGACAGCCTCCCGCAGCTCGGGGAGCCCTTGCAGTGAATAGCCGCTGGTGCCGCGCATGGCAGCGAGCCGAGGGAGTGACCGCACTGTCGCGTCGTACAGCCCAGGCGTCGAATCCATCGACGCGATCGACAGGTCGATGGCCGACTCGTCTGCTGCGCCGCCGGCCGGGGCCGCGGTGTGCGGCAGAGTGACGCGAGTGCCGCCCCCGTGCAGACGAGAGACGTAGCCGTCGCGCTCGAGGAGGTCGTAGACACGGGTCGTGGTGGAACGCGACCGCCGCAGCTCGATCGCGAGCGATCGCTCGCTCGGCAGCCGCTCGCCCACGGTGAGTCGACCGTCGAGGATCAATGCGCGGATGTGCTCCGCGAGGGCCTTGGCTGTGGCGCCGGCGACGTTGTGGGCACCGAGCTGCTGGACGAGCCGTGAGGTCATGAGTCCATGATGCCGCAAAGTGGACTGAAGAAAGCAGGCCACTTCTCGCCGAGTGGTCTCGTGAACCAGACGGATGGGTGGGCCAGCATGGAGAGATGCAGCTTCGTTCCGTTCTCCTCCCGATCAGCGCCACCAGTCGACGCGACGTCGTCGAGCGCATCGTGCAGCTGCTCGTGGGGTTGTTCCTCTACGGCGTCGCCCTCGGTCTGATGGTGCGCGGAGGCATCGGCGTCGCTCCGTGGGACGTCCTCGCTCTCGGCGTCTCGGGGCAGACGGGGATCGGATACGGCGTCGTCACCGTGCTGGTCTCGGTGCTCGTGCTGCTCCTGTGGATCCCCCTGCGGCAGCGCGTCGGGCTGGGCACCCTGCTCAATGCCCTGCTCGTCGGGCCGAGCGCGGATCTGGCTCTCGCCGTCATTCCCGCACCGACATCGATCTGGGTCGGGGCACCGATGTTCGTGGCGGGACTGCTGCTGCTCGCCTTCGCCACCGGGCTCTACATCGCGGCGGACTTCGGTCCCGGCCCGCGGGACGGCCTGATGACGGGGCTCGTGGGTCGCACCGGGTGGCCGGTGTGGCTCGTGCGCACCCTGATCGAGGGCGGCGTGCTGCTGATCGGCTTCCTGCTCGGTGGTCCGGTCGGCGTGGGCACGGTGCTCTTCGCCTTCGGCGTGGGACCGCTCATCGGCTGGTTCCTTCCGTGGACCACTCGCATCCGTGCGGCGAGATCCCGTCAGCTCGCGCGGGCGACCGCCCACTAGACCTGCAGACACGAGAGCGGCCCCCGGGATACCCGGGGGCCGCTCTTCGTCAGCGCTGCAGGTCAGTCGGCGCTCGCGAAGACGGCGACGGCGTTGTGGCCACCGAAGCCGAACGAGTTGCTGATCGCGAAGAGCTGGCCGTCGCCGAGAGGCTGCGCCTCGCCCGAGAGCTTGAACGGCACAGCCGGATCGGGTTCGGTCATGTTGATGGTCGGCGGGGCGACGCGGTCGCGGAGCGCGAGCAGCGCGAAGATCGCCTCGAGGGCTCCCGTGCCGCCGAGCAGGTGCCCGGTCGACGCCTTGGTGGCCGAGACGGGGATCTCATCGATCCGCTCGCCGAAGACCTTCTTGAGCGCGACGTACTCGTTGGGGTCGCCCACGGGGGTGGACGTCGCGTGCGCGTTGATGTGCGCGACCTGGTCGGCGGTGATGCCGGCCTCGTCGAGCGCCTGCGTGACGGCCCGTGCGGCGCCGGTGCCCTCGGGGTCGTTGCCCGTGATGTGGTACGCATCAGCGGTGACGCCACCCCCTAGAACGTAGCCGTAGATCTTGGCGCCGCGTGCCTTGGCGTGCTCCTCGGTCTCGAGGATGAGCGCGGCTGCGCCCTCGCCCATCACGAAGCCGTCGCGGTCGATCGCGCCGGGACGCGAGGCCGTGGCCGGGTCGTCATTGCGGCGGGACAGAGCCTGCGCGGACGCGAACGACGCCATCGTGATCGGGTGGATGGCCGATTCGGTGCCACCGGCGATCACGACGTCGGCGAGACCGTCCTGCAGGTGGTGGAAGGCGTGGATGATCGACTCGGTGCTCGAGGCGCAGGCGCTGACGACTGTCTGCGCGTAGGCACGAGCCTGGAACTGCAGCGACAGGTTGCCGGCCGCCGCGTTCGGCATGAGCATCGGAACGGTCAGCGGCATCACGCGGCGGGGGCCCTTCTCGCGCAGGGTGTCCCACGCGTCGAGCAGGGTCCACAGGCCGCCGATGCCGGTGGCGAAGTCGACTCCGAGACGCTCGGGAGCGACCTCGGGAGAACCGGCATCCGCCCAGGCCTCGCGTGCCGCGATGAGCGCGAACTGCGAGGAGGGGTCGAGCCGCTTCGCCTCGTGGCGGGGCAGGACCTCTTCGGGGCGGACGATCGCCTCGGCGGCGAAGGTGACCGGAAGTTCGTACTGCTGCACCCAGTCGTGCTCAAGGGTGCGGGTGCCGGACTGGCCTGCGAGCAGGTTCGTCCAGTTCTCGGGTGCTGTCCCGCCGATGGCGGACGTGGCGCCGATGCCGGTGACGACGATGCGCTTGGTCATGTGTGGTTCCTTGTCAGGCGGGTCGAGCAGAGAGCGGGCAAGGCGGAGGATGCCACGCCCCGGCAGCGCGGGGGTGGCATCCTTCGAGGATTACTCCTGGCCTGCGACGATGAAGTTGACAGCGTCGCCGACGGTCTTGAGGTTCTTGACCTCGTCGTCGGGGATGGTGACGCCGAACTTCTCCTCGGCGTTGACGACGATCGTCATCATCGAGATCGAGTCGATGTCGAGGTCGTCGGTGAACGACTTCTCGAGGGCGACCTCGGATGCGTTGATGCCGGTCTCGTCGGTGATGAGCTCTGCGAGGCCTGCGAGGACCTCATCGTTGGTGAAAGCCATGTGGTCTTCCTCTTTCTTACGGGTTTGTATTCGGAACCGTGGAACAGTCTAGGGAAAGTCGGCGCGTTCTCAGGGGAGGACGACGACCTGGGCGGCGAACACGAGTCCGGCGCCGAAGCCGATCTGCAGCGCGAGCCCACCCGAGAGCTCGGGATGCTCGGCCATCAGCCGGTGGCTGGCGAGGGGGATCGAGGCTGCCGACGTGTTGCCGGTGGTCTCGATGTCGCGCGCGATCACGGTCGACTCCGGCAGCTTCAGCTGCTTGGCGAACTCGTCGATGATGCGCATGTTCGCCTGATGCGGGATGAACGCGGCGATGTCGGTCGGTTCGACGCCGGCCTTGTCGAGCGCCTCGCGGGCGACCTTCGCCATCTCCCACACGGCCCAGCGGAAGACCGTCTGGCCCTCCTGGCGCAGGGTCGGCCACGGCACCTCGCCGTCACGGAACTCGGTCAGGGTCGCGTTCATGCCGACCGCATCGGCCTTGGAGCCGTCCGAACCCCACACTGCGGGGGCGATGCCCGGCGTGTCGCTCGGACCGATGAGTGCAGCGCCCGCGCCGTCGCCGAGCAGGAACGAGATGCTCCGGTCGGCAGGGTCGACGACGTCGGAGAGCTTCTCCGTGCCGATCACGAGCGCGTAGCGTGCGGCGCCCGACTTGATGAGCGCGTCGGCCTGAGTGATCGCGTAGGCGTAGCCGGCGCAGGCCGCGTTGACGTCGTAGGCGGCAGCCGGGTTCGCACCCACACGGTCGGCCACGATCGCCGAGACCGACGGCGACTGCTTCGGGTTGCTGATGGTGGCGACGATCACGAGGTCGATCTGGTCGGCGGGAACGCCGGACTTCTCGATGGCCTCCGCGCCGGCGATCGCGGCGAGGTCGATCGCATCCGTGCCCTTGTCGGCGCGCACGCGGGTCACGATGCCGGTGCGCTGGCGGATCCACTCGTCGCTCGAGTCGATGGGGCCGATCAGGTCGTCGTTCGGCACGGCGTTCTCGCCACGGGCAGCACCGAAGGAGTAGATCCGCGTGAAGGCGGGACCGGTGACCTGGTTCAGGATGGGGCTCATGCGGCTTCTCCGTTCAGCAGCGCGACGGCCGCATCGAGATCATCGGGGGTCTTCACGGCCACGGAGGGGACTCCGCGCAGACCGCGCTTGGCGAGACCGGTCAGCGCGCCGGCGGGCGCGAGCTCGATCAGGCCGGTGATGCCGTGATCGGCGAACGACGCCATGCAGAGGTCCCAACGCACCGGTGACGACACCTGGTCGACGAGGTGGCTCAGGGCCTGTGCGCCATCGGCGACGACGGATCCATCGCGGTTCGACCAGAGGGTGATCTGCGGGTCGGACGGGGTGACCGTCGCGACCGCATCGCGCAGAGCGGCGACGGCTGAGGCCATGTATGACGTGTGGAATGCGCCGGCCACCTGCAGCGGGATGACGCGGGTCCCCTTGACGGGCTCGGAGGCAAGGGCGTCGAGTCCTGCGAGCTCGCCGGCGACCACGAGCTGTCCGCCGCCGTTGTAATTGGCGGGTGAGAGCCCGAGCTCGGTGAGACGCGTGAGGATCGCCTCTTCATCGCCGCCCAGCACGGCGCTCATGCCGGTGGGGGTCTGTGCCGCCGCGTCAGCCATGGCGCGGCCGCGGATGCCCACCAGGCGCATGCCGGTCTGGGCGTCGATGACACCGCTGCCCACGAGCGCGGCGATCTCGCCGACCGAGTGCCCGGCGACACCGTCGGCGGGGCGACCGCCACGCGCCGTGAGCGCGTTCGCCGCGATCAGGGATGCGGCGACGATCAGAGGCTGGGCGATGCGCGTGTCGCGGATCGTGTCGGCATCCGACACCGTGCCGTGCTGCTGGAGATCGACCTCCGCCGCCTCGGAGTACGCGGCGAGGCTGTCTGCCACACCGTCGAGCTCGAGCCAGGGGGAGAGGAAACCGGGGGTCTGCGAGCCCTGTCCAGGGCATACGACGACAATCACAACCCCAGTCTGCCAACGATCCGCCATCAGTGGTGGATGATCCATCACAAGATTCGAGAAAACCCTTGTGTGTGGCGTACAGCTGATGGGGCTCAGATCGCCGATCAGCGCGACGGACGACGCAGGGGAGCCCTGCGTCGGACCTGCTCTGCGGCGCCGATCGAACCGAGGATGAGCGCGGTCTGCAGGATCAGAGCCTCGCGCGGACCCGTGGCGTCCCAGCCGATGACCTCGCTGACGCGCTTCAGGCGGTAGCGCACGGTGTTCGGGTGCACGAACAGCTCTCGGGCGGTCGCCTCGAGCGAGCGGCCGTTGTCGAGGTAACTCCAGAGCGTCGTCACGAGATCGGTGGAGTGCGCCTGCAGAGGGCGATAGATGCGTTCGATCAGCGTCTGCTTGGCGAGTGGATCGCCCGCGAGCGCCCGTTCGGGAAGGAGGTCGTCTGCGTCGACCGGACGGGGAGCGCTGCGCCATGCGCGCGCCACGGCGAACCCGGCGAGGGCCGCCCGTGCACTCTGGCTCGCGTCGACGAGCGCGGCGACCGCAGGCCCGAGCACGACGTAACCGGGGCCGAACGAGGGCTCGAGTCGCGTCGCGATCTCTTCGAAGCCGAGTTCTTCCTCTTCGCCTTCGGCAGGCTCCTGGCCGGCGATGCGAGCGCGGCCGATCACGAGCACGAGTCGGGATCCCTGCACTCCGATGAGCACGTCGACAGCGAGCTTTCGCGCTGTGCGACGCACGAGGTCGACGTCGAACTGCGGCGGAGTCGTGCCGACCAGCACCGCGACCTCTCCGTGACCGTGCCAGCCCAAGGCAGCGATCCGACTCGGCAGCTCTTCGTCCGCTTCACCGGTGAGGATGGAGTCGACGACGAGGGCCTCGAGTCTGGCATCCCACAGACCGCGGGCCTCGGCGGCTCTGGCGTAGACGTCGGCCGCGGCGAAGGCCACGTCGCGGGAGTAGAGCAGGATCGCCTCTCGGAGATCTGCGCCTCTTCCGGCGACGCGCTCTTCGGTCACCTCGACGGTGACTCGGATGAGCTGCAGAGTCTGCTGCAGGCTGACGCTGCGCAGCAGCTCTCTGGGTGCGGCCGCGAAGATGTCAGCGGCGATCCATGGCGTCGACGTCGGATCCTCATACCACTGGATGAACGACGTGATGCCCGCCTGAGCCACCAGCCCGACCGCAGAGCGGCGGGCTGGTGGCATGTCGGCGTACCACGGGAGGGTGTCCTCGAGGCGCTTGATCGTCACCGAGGCGATGTCGCCGGAGATCCGGCGCAGCCAGGTGAGCGTGGCCGACTTGTCCATGCCGCGCGAAGAGGAACCCGTCACCGACGACTCAGCTTTCGCCGCCCGCGTTGCCGCTGGTGCCGGCGTTCACGTCGTGCAGGCTGTACTTCTGGATCGCCTGCGCGGCGAGAGAACGGTCGACGACCCCGTCTTCGGCGAGAGACTGCAGCGTGCGGACGACGATCGACGGACCGTCGATCTTGAAGAAGCGACGAGCGGCTGCACGCGTGTCGGAGAAGCCGAAGCCGTCGGCGCCCAGCGTCGCGAAACGCTGCGGGACCCACGGACGGATCTGGTCCTGCACGGCGTGCATGAAGTCGCTCACGGCGACGACGGGACCCTCGGCACCCTGCAGCTTCTGCGTGAGGTACGCCGTGCGGGGCTCTTCTTCGGGGTGCAGGAAGTTGTGCTCGTCGGCGGCCAGGCCGTCGCGGCGCAGTTCGGTCCACGAGGTGACCGACCAGACATCCGCGATCACGCCCCAGTCGTTCTTGAGCAGTGCCTGCGCCTCGAGGGCCCAGGGGAGTCCGACGCCCGATGCGAAGAGCTGAGCGCGGGGCCCTTCGCCCTCGCCGACCGACACGCGGTGGATGCCGCGCACGATGCCATCGACGTCCACGTTCTCCGGCTCGGCGGGCATGACCATCGGCTCGTTGTAGAGCGTGATGTAGTACATGACGTTCGGGTCTTCGTGCTCTCCGCCGTACATGCGCTCGAGACCGGAGCGCATGATGTGCGCGATCTCGTAGCCGTAGGCGGGGTCGTACGAGACCGTCGCCGGGTTGGTGGCGGCGAGCAGATGCGAGTGGCCGTCGGCGTGCTGCAGGCCCTCACCCGTGAGGGTGGTGCGGCCGGCCGTGGCGCCCATGATGAACCCGCGGGCCATCTGGTCGCCGGCGGCCCACTGCGCGTCACCCGTGCGCTGGAATCCGAACATCGAGTAGAAGAGGTAGATCGGGATCAGCGGCTCGCCGTGCGTGGCGTACGAGGTGCCGGCCGCGGTGAACGCCGCGAGTGCGCCGGCCTCGTTGATGCCGACGTGCACGATCTGACCCTGCGGGCTCTCCTTGTAGGCGAGGAGGAGCTCACGGTCGACCGAGGTGTAGTGCTGGCCGTTCGGGTTGTAGATCTTCGCCGACGGGAAGTAGGCGTCCATTCCGAAGGTGCGGGCCTCATCGGGGATGATCGGCACGATGCGGTGGCCGAAGTCCTTCGAGCGCAGCAGGTCTTTCAGCAGTCGGACGAACGCCATGGTGGTGGCGATCTCCTGCGTGCCGGAGCCCTTCTTGGGCAGGGCGTACGCCGTGTCGTCGGGGAGCGCCAGGCCGACGTGCGTCGAGCGACGCTCGGGCAGGAAGCCGCCGAGCGCGTTACGACGCTCGAGCATGTACTGGATCGTCTCGTCCTGGGGGCCCGGGTTGTAGTACGGGGGCAGGTACGGGTTCTCCTCGAGCTGCGCGTCCGTGATCGGGATGTGCATCGCGTCGCGGAACGTCTTGAGGTTGTCCAGCGTCATCTTCTTCATCTGGTGGGTCGCGTTGCGGCCCTCGAAGTGCGGACCCAGGCCGTAGCCCTTGACGGTCTTGGCGAGGATGACGGTGGGCTTGCCCTTGTGCTCGGTCGCGGCCTTGAAGGCGGCGTAGACCTTGCGGTAGTCGTGGCCACCGCGCTTGAGGTTCCAGATCTGGTCGTCGGAGTAGTCCTTGACCAGAGCAGCGGCACGCTCGTCACGGCCGAAGAAGTGCTCGCGGACGTACGCGCCGGACTCGGCCTTGTAGGTCTGGTAGTCACCGTCGGGGGTGACGTTCATCAGGTTGAGCAGCGCGCCCTCGGTGTCGCGGGCGAGCAGGTCGTCCCACTCGCGGCCCCAGACGACCTTGATGACGTTCCAGCCGGCGCCGCGGAAGAACGACTCGAGCTCCTGCACGATCTTTCCGTTGCCGCGCACAGGGCCGTCGAGACGCTGCAGGTTGCAGTTGACGACGAAGGTGAGGTTGTCGAGGCCCTCGTTGGCTGCGACCTGCAGCTGACCGCGGCTCTCGACCTCGTCCATCTCACCGTCGCCGAGGAAGGCCCAGACGTGAGACTCGGAGGTGTCCTTGATGCCGCGGTTCTCGAGGTACTTGTTCGACATCGCCTGGTAGATGGCGTTGATCGGACCGAGACCCATCGAGACGGTCGGGAACTGCCAGTACTCCGGCATCAGCCGCGGGTGCGGGTACGAGGGGATGCCGTACGGCGCGTGCGACTTCTCCTGGCGGAAACCGTCGAGCTGGTCTTCGCTCAGGCGGCCTTCGAGGAACGAGCGGGCGTACGTGCCGGGGGAGGCGTGACCCTGGACGAAGATCTGGTCTCCGCCGCCGGGGTTGTCGAGACCCTTGAAGAAGTGGTTGAAACCCACCTCGTAGAGGGCCGCCGACGACGCGTAGGTCGAGATGTGACCGCCGACGCCGATGCCGGGGCGCTGTGCGCGGTGCACCGTGATGGCCGCGTTCCAGCGGATCCACGCGCGGTAGCGACGCTCGACCTCTTCGTCGCCCGGGAACTCGGGCTCGTTCTCAGGAGCGATCGTGTTGATGTAGTCCGTGGTCGGGACCATCGGTACGCCCAGGTGCAGCTCCTTCGAGCGCTTGAGCAGGCTGAGCATGATCTCGCGGCCACGGCCATGGCCCTTCGCGTCGACGAGCTCGTCGAGCGACTGCTGCCACTCGCCCGTCTCCTCCGGATCGCTGTCGAGGGGGCCCTGGGAATACGGATCCTGGTCGTGCACAGTCACGGGGGAGCCTTTCGTCAAGCTGGCAGGTCATGCCATTGAAACGGGAAGCGACGCGGGCAACCTTGTCGGTTGTACACAACGCGTGCCGCCCTCAGCCTATCCCCCTTCCACGACATCGGTGCGCATCGGGTCATCTGTAGACTGGACGCACCAGGGCCTTTAGCTCAGCTGGTAGAGCGCCACGTTTACACCGTGGATGTCGTCGGTTCGATCCCGGCAGGGCCCACCTCATCGATCGCCTGCTGACGGTGGACGATCCTCCACCTCAGGTCTCCGACGGGCGCGGAACTCTACTCTGCAGTGTCGAGAATGGCCAGGCCCGGGGGAATTCTTCGTGCATCGTCGCGCCGCTCGTAGAGTTCTTCGTGGACTCTGAGCGGCTTGCGGACGTCGAGGCGATGCCGGGAAGGAGGCCACGTGAAGAGCTGTCGAGAGTGTTCGTTCGTCCTGGCCGATCCGGTGGGCAGGCTCACCGTGTCGCGTGTCGGACTGTTCTCCGACGCCCGGTTCCCCGGCCGGAGCATCCTGAGCCTTCGCGATCACTACGACGACATCGCCGACGCGCCGGCGGAGATCGCCGAGCTCTTCCTGGTCGACATCCAGTTCGCCTCCCGCATCATCCGCCGAGCGACCGGAGCCGATCGCGTCGACGTCGCACTCTCCGCGGCCGCAGGGCTGCATGTGCATGCGCACCTCGTCCCCCGGCGCCGAGACCGCGATCCTCGTCCCGACCACGGTCCCGACGGGGACCCGAGGGCGCACCGGCCGCTCGAGCCGCTGCCCGAAACGATGGCCATCGGACTGCTCGCTGCGGCCTTCGACGTCGTCGGGGCCGGGATCTCCGGCTCCTAGCGACGGGCGCACCCGGGAACTGAGCCCGGATGCGCCCGCCGTATCGCGCTGAGACTGCTACTGCTGGATGAAAGCGAGGATGTCGGGGTTGATCACATCGGCGTGCGTGGTCAGCATGCCGTGCGGGAAGCCCTCGTAGATCTTCAGTGTCGAGTCGCTCAGAAGCTCGGCCTGCTTCACCGATGCATCCTTGTACGGCACGACCTGGTCGTCATCGCCCTGGATGACCAGCACCGGCACCGTGATGGCCTTGAGGTCGTCGGTCTGGTCGGTCTCGGAGAAGGCCTTGATCCCCTCGTAGTGGGCCAGGGCGCTGCCCGTCATCCCCTGACGCCACCAGTCCGCCACCACGGGCTCGGAGAGTTCCACGCCCTCGCGGTTGAATCCGTAGAAGGGGCCGGAGGCGACCGCCTGGAAGAACTCCGCACGGTTCGCCGCCAGCGCCTCGCGGAAGCCGTCGAAGACCGAGATCGGCGTGCCCTCGGGGTTGGCGTCGGTCTGCACCATCAGCGGGGGCACGGATGACACGAGCACAGCCTTGGCGACTCGGCCCTGGGGCTGACCATACTGTGCGACGTAGCGTGCGACCTGGCCGCCACCCGTCGAGTGGCCGATGTGAATCGCATTGCGGAGGTCGAGGTGCTCGACGACTGCCGAGGCATCGCTCGCGTAGTGATCCATGTCGTGCCCGGTGCCGATCTGCGACGACCGTCCGTGCCCGCGGCGGTCGCTGGCGATGACACGGTAGCCCTTGCCGAGGAAGTACAGCATCTGGGCGTCCCAGTCATCCGACGAGAGCGGCCAGCCGTGGTGGAACATGATGGGCTGAGCCTCGGGGCTGCCCCAGTCCTTGTAGTAGATCTCTGCGCCATCATCCGTGGTCACGAACGCCATGATCAGCCTCCAGGTTTCCGTCGTCCCGAACGATGCCGGACGACTGTCGGTCGCCCCACGTCTGCTTCGTGGGAGCGCGACCACGCTAACCCGCGCGCCGTCATCGACCGCTCGACATCTGTCCAGGATCCGCCCCGTTCGCTTTCGACATCCGTCCGGTGCCGACCGGGCAGGGCGTCGATAGTGTCTCCACCATGACGAACTCCCGCCTCTCACACGGTGCGGGATTCTGGGTGGTCGCGTCAGCCTTCCTGCTCGTGATGGCGTACGCGACGGTGCCCACACCGCTGTACCCGCTCTACCAGGAGGCCGACGGGTTCCCCGTCTCCGTCATCACGCTGATCTTCGCGGCCTTCGCCGTCGGCGTCGTGCTCAGCCTGTTCCTGCTCGGGCACGTCAGCGACTGGATGGGTCGGCGCCGGATGCTGATCATAGCGATCCTCATCGCGGTGCTCAGCGCCGTGCTGTTCCTGCTGTGGCACGAGGTGCCCGGTTTCCTCGCCGCGCGACTGGTGAACGGTGCGAGCGTGGGCATCCTCACTGCCACGGCCACCGCGCATCTCGGCGAGCTGCGCGCGCACGCCCGACCGAGCGAGAACGTCATCGTCGCCGCATCGGTGGCCGGTGCCGCGAACCTCGGCGGGTTGGCGCTGGGACCGCTGATCGGCGGTCTGTTCGCCGAGTTCCTGCCCGCACCGCTCGTGCTGCCGCACGCGGTGTTCCTCGTCGTGCTCATCGTCGCCGCGATCGCCGTCGCCTGCGTTCCCGAGACCGTGACGCCGCCGCACGAGCCGCGGCGGTATCGACCGCAGCGGATCGCCGCGCCCCCGCGATCGAGGACGGCGTTCGTCGCCGCGGGTTTCGGCGCGTTCGCGGGGTTCGCTCTCTTCGGGCTGTTCACCTCTCTTGCACCGACCATCCTCATCAGCACGTTCGGCGAGCACGACCATCTTCTCGCCGGCGTGACGGCGTGCTCGGTGTTCGCCGCTGCGGCATCCGGGCAGGTGGCGCTCGCCCGCGTGCCGATGCGCATCCAGCTCGCGGTCGCGGCCGTCTGCTGCGCAGTGGGCCTCGTCGCGGTCGCAGCAGGAACTCTGCTGCCGTCGCTCCCGGTGTTCCTCGGAGGAGGCATCGTGGCGGGCGTCGGAGTGGGGCTGCTGTTCAGATCGGCGGTCGCCACGGCATCCGCTCTCGCGGAGTCCGGTCGACGCGGTGAGACGCTGGCGCTGATCTTCCTGATCGCGTACTGCGGCCTCGCCCTGCCGGTCCTCGCGATCGGTGTGATCCTCACCTTCGCATCGCAGACCGCTGTGCTGCTCGTGTTCATCTCGATCGTCCTGATCGCGACGGTCTCGGCAGCGGTGGTCATGCGTCGCGCGTTCGTCGGGCCCGCGTCGCGCGCGCAGCATGGAGCTGTCGTCCCGATCGATGACGAAACGGCCTCGTAACCGTCCCGCCATCGTTCCGCGGAGAAGACCTGCCAAGCTGATCTCAGCGAAAGGCGGACGTCGTGACCGAACCCTCACCCTTCGGGCTGCTGCTGCGGTCGCTGCGAGTGGGCCAGAACCTGACCCTCGAAGCGCTCGCCTCACGATCGGGTGTCAGCGTTCGCACGATCGGCGACCTCGAGAGAGGCGCAAGCGTCTCTCCCCAACGCCGCACCGTCGACGCGCTGGCCGACGGACTGGGCCTCGATGCGGCCGATCAGCATGCGTTCCTCCGCGCTGCGCGCGCCCGACCGCGTGCCGCCCTCGCGAGCGACGGTCCTGGGGCGATCTCCCCGCACCGGGTGTTCGACTTCTCGGGCCGCGACGCCGAGATCGATGAGGCGCTCGCGATCCTCTACGGTCCGCCGGCTCCGGATCCGCAGCGCCCCGCACTCGTCATCAGCGGGGCCCCGGGAATCGGCAAGACGACCGTGGCGATCGAGATCCTCGAACGAGGAGGGCAAACGAGCGGCCACCACAACGTCTTCCTCGGGCTGGACGGCTTCAGCTCGTCGCCCCTGACTCCGCTGCAGGTGATGACCGCCATGCTGCGCCAGCTGCCCGGAGCGGAGCAGAAACCGCCCGCGGATCTCGGCGAGGCGAGAGCGCGATGGCGGGCAGCCGTCGACATCGCCCCGGTCACGGTGCTGCTCGACAACGTCGCGAACGAGGCGCAGATCCGTCCCATCCTGTCGATCTGCGCCGGCGATGTCGTCGTCGTGACCTCTCGCCGCAGCCTCGCAGGCCTCGAAGGCGTGCGGCGACTGCGTCTCGGACCACTTCGACGACAGGAGAGCATCTCCTTCCTCCGTCGGCTGATCCCGCAGGCCGTGACCGACGACGATGCTCTGGGTGAGGTGGCGGGCCTCTGCGACGACATCCCTCTGGCGCTGCGCGTGGTCGGCAATCGCATCGCCAGCCGGCCCGCATGGACGGTCGATGACCTGCTCGGCCGGATGCGCACGTCGGAGGATCGGCTGCGTCTTCTCGTCGCCGGCGATCTGGCCGTGGAAACCGCCATCTCGCTCTCCTACGACGAGCTCGACCCCCGCACCGCCGCCCTGTTCCGCTGGATCTCCCTCATCGACGGGAGGACGTTCGGCGCTCACCTCGCCGCCGCGGCGGTGCGTTCAGCCGATCTCGCCGAGGTCGAGTCTCGCCTGGACGATCTCACCGATCTGGGGATGCTCGAAGCGCGCGGCGGAGATCGCTACCGCCTGCACGATCTGATGCGACTCTTCGGCCGGAGCAAGCTGCGCATGACGGTCGGACCGGACGAGATAGCGCGGCGCCGCGACCACGTTCGATCCTGGCTGCTCGGAAGCCTGGAGCGCGCGGGCGCCTGGTACGAGCCGATGCGGGAGCCCACTGCCCTCGGCCGCACCGGGAGAGGGTTCGTCAGTGCGGAGGCCGCCGCGGCCTGGATCCGCGCAGAGGTCGAGCACTGGTGGCCGGCGTATACGGAGGCCGCAGAGCGCGGCGACGATGCGGTGGTCTGCGATGTCGCCGATGCGCTGCACTGGTATTCCGACATCTGGATGACGTGGGGCAACTGGCACCGGTTCTACTCGCTCGCGGCGAGCGCGGCGCAGCGCTTGGGGGATCCGGCGAAGGAAGCGGCGCAGCTCGGATATGTCGCGTGGGCTGAGATCGTCGAGGTCGGCGATCGCGAGAAGGCGGTGATCACCGGACGGTCGGCGCTGGCTGCTGCACGGCGCGCCGGGGATTCGGCCCAGGAGGGCTGGGCGCAGTACTACATCGGATGGGCGAGCTGGACCCTGGATCGTCTCGTCGACGCTGATGGGGCTGCCCTCGCTGCCATCGACGCATTCACCGCTGCGCACGAGACCACGGGGCTGGAGAACGCCCAGGTGCTGTCATCCATGATCAAGGGCAAGCGCGGTCAGTTCCTCGAGTCCATCGCGGCGACGGAGGCCACCCTCGCGAGGGTGCGATCCACCGAGACCTCGGACAGCCTCACCAGCATCGTCACCCAGTACGCGGCGTGCCTCGACCTGATCGACGCCTACGTCGCCGTCGGACGATTCGAGGATGCGATGCGGATCGGCGAGTCGGGCATCGCCATCGCTCGCTCGCTGAACGACGACACCCGAGTGCTGCTCATGATGCGCAGACACATCCGTGCGCTGATCCACGCCGGCGAAGGCGAGGCCGCGATCGCCGAGGCTGATGAAGCCCTGACTCTTCTGGGGCCGGGCAGCAGCGAGGCGTTCATCTTCGAGAGGGTGCGTCGTGACGTGTCGGCCATCGGGACGCCGCGATCGCCGGAAACAGCCGTGGAGTCCGCATGACGGTCGGTTCGCGACACGCGATCACAGCCGGCCCGTTGATTCCCAGAGCCGGATGAGCTTCAGCGCCAGGTGCAGAGTGCTGCGCTTGACACCGTCGTCGAGCGCATCCTTCACGATCGGGGGCATGCGTTCGAGCCGGTAGTAGAGCGTCGTGCGGTGCACGAAGAGAATCCGGCACGCGGCGACCACGTTGGCGCCGACGTCGAGGTACGTCTCGACTGTCAGTCGCTGGGTGTCGTCCGTCTGGGAGTAGAGCACGTCGGCCGCCGGAGAGATGATCCGAAGGGCGTCGGGGTTCGCGGATGCCGAGGCGAGCAGCCGCCAGACGCCGAGATCGCTCGCGTCGACGGACGGATGGAACTGGGGGAGGGCCGCAGCGAGAGAGGCGGCGATCGCCGCCTCGTCGGCTGCGCTCCGGAGGTCTGTCGCGCCTCGCTGCGGCGAGGCGGAGCCGATGCCGAGGATCCTCATCCCGCGTCGTGCGGCCTCTTGCAGGAGGACGTCGGCGAGGTCGATGTCCGACGGCTGACCGACCAGCATGACCACTCCGCCCTCGAGCGTGATGAAGTGCGCGGGGACCGGACGCAGATGGGCGAGGTGGCGGCCGAAGGCGATGCGGTCGACGTCGGTGGCGGCGGAATCGATCAGGACGGCGCGCACGACCGTGCCCGCCTCGCGTTGCACCCACCTCTGTCTGAGTGCGCGTGAATAGGCGTCTCGACGCACCGAGTCATCCACGTCCAGCAGATCGCGCAGGACCGACTCGCGATCGGCTCGCGATGAACCGGGGTCACGACGAAGGGTGATCCGGACGAGCGCGGCCGCCGCATCGACGGCCTCGAATTCGCTCGCTGTGAGGGGCGACCCCGCGCCGAGGTCGATCACGATGAGCGCGACGGCATCACCGTCGTCCTGCACCGGCACGGACAGCAGCGTCGGGGACTGCGGGCCGACGATCCCCGCCGGACCGAACCGGCGGATGACCACCGGGCGATTCAGGGACGCTTCGAGCTGGATCGCGATCTCGTGCAGCGCCATCGAGGTGGCGTCGGTCGTCGTATCGCTGATCGTCATGGGTTCGCTCCTAGCGGGGGATGGGCTCACCGTGTCGCTCTGCGTCGATGAGAGGGGGACTCCACCTCACCGAACTCGAGTACGTCTCATGGAACCCTCTCTCTCGCGCACACACCAGGAGGAAAGCAGGCAGAAGTGGAGATGCTCGTCTTCGACTCCTGTCGCATGGTCGCCGGCCTCTCGGTTCTTAGATTCGTCTCACACGCACGTACGACCACGAGGTGGCGAGATGATGAGAACCAGCACGGTGGTGCTCGTGCACGGCGCTTTTCTGGACGCATCGGGATGGTGGCCGATCGTGCTCCGTCTGCTCGATGGCGGACATCGAGTGCTCGTCCCGCCCGTGATCGGCCGCAGCTTCCTCGGCGACTGCGACTACATCCGTACGTTCGTCGAGCGCGTCGACGGAGAGGTGCTCCTCGTCGGGCATGGATACGGAGCAGCGGTCGTCACCGTGGCCGGTGAGGCGACCAACGTCACCGGACTGCTCTTCATCTCGGGATATGCGCTGGATCAGGGGGAGAGCATCGCCGAGATGAGGGATCGCTTCGCCCCGGATGAGGCATCCGGCCACCTCGTGCCCGCCCTGTTCCCAGGCGACGCCGGAGCACGTCGGACAGAGCTCACTGTCGCGCCGGATCAGTTCGCTCGTCTGCTCGCGCAGGGATTGCCCTCGGACGAGTCGGGTGTTCTGGCGGTCTCGCAGCGCCCGATCGCCGCCTCGGTGTTCACCGAGCGGGCGCCCGGCGCCGGGTGGAGGGCGAAGCCGAGTTGGGGCGTGGTCGCGACCGAAGACCGGTTGGTCAGCCCGCAGCTTCAGCGCTTCGGGTATCGGCGGGCGGGCTGTCGGGCTGTGATGGAACTCGACGCGCCGCATCTGGTCACTCAGAGCCACGCTGCGGAGATCGTGCAGCTCATCGGAGGCATCCTCGAGGAGATCGCGGCCCATGGCTGAGGCGCAGGTGAGTGCTGCGCCGGCGCGCATCGGATGGAAGGAAGGATTCGCTCCGCTCGCCGTCCCCATCTTCCGTCTGGTGTGGCTGGCGTCCATCGTCAGCAACATCGGAAGCTGGATGCAGACGGTCGGCGCCCAGTGGCTGCTGGTCCAGGACGACGGATCCCCGCTGCTCGTGGCGCTCGTCCAGACGGCATCGGCAGCTCCCGTGCTCCTTTTCGCGATTCCGGCCGGTGTCATCGGCGAGTTCCTCAACCGTCGGCTCGTCCTTCTCTGGTCGCAGATCGTGCAACTCGCGGTCGTGCTCGGGCTGACCTACCTGACGGCGACCGGTCAGACGACCACGACGGTCCTGCTCGCGTCGACGTTCGTGCTGGGGACGGTCTCGGCCATCCAGCTCCCTGCGTTCCAGGCACTGGTGCCCGATATCGTGCCGCCGAAGCTCCTCCTCGACGCGGCGAGTCTCTCCTCCATCGGCGTGAACATCGCGCGGGCGGTGGGACCGGCGATCGCCGGTCTCGTCGTCGCGCAGTTCGGAGTCGCGGCGGTCTTCCTGCTCAACGCGCTCTCGTTCCTCGTGTTCCTCGGGGTGCTCTTCTTCTGGAAGACATACAGCCCACCCGCGATTCGCCCGGAGCCCTTCGTCGACGCGACCAGGGCCGGCATCCGCTACGTCCGCCATTCGAGGGTGGTCCGGCTCATTCTGCTCCGGCTCGCCGTCTTCCTCATCCCCGCGAACGCCCTGTGGGCGCTGCTCCCGACGATCGCGAAGAACTCCCTCGGGCTCTCCGCGAGCGGATACGGTCTTCTCCTGGCGGCTCTCGGCGCCGGTTCCATCGTCGGCGCCTTCGTGCTTCCCTGGGCGCGTCGGGTCGCAGCCGTCAACGGCGTGGTGCTCGCCTCGTCGGTGGTCTTCGGCGCGGGCCTCGTGGCGCTCGTCGCCTCGCCCACGTTGTGGGTGACATTCCCGGCGCTCGTGGCGACGGGGCTCGCGTGGATCGGTGTGATCGCCACCATCAACGGAACCATCCAGGCTTTCCTGCCTGTCTGGGTGCGCACGCGCGGCCTGTCCTTCTACCAACTCGTGCTGTTCGGATGCACCGCCGCCGGCTCTGCGGGCGCAGGGGTGCTCGCGGCCATCTGGGATCCGGGTCTCGTGGTCGTCGGAGCGGGAATCCTGTGTGGCCTGGGTGGGCTCTCCCTCCTCGTGTGGCCGATGCCCGCGACGAGCGGCATCGGCCGGAGGATCGTCGAGGTGCCGGGGGTCGACGACCGGCCGCGCGCGCGCGGCGACGACGACTCTGCCGTTCTGGTGCTGATCCGATACCGGATCACGGAGGAGCGGAGACAGGAGTTCCTCGCCCTGATGCAGCGGGTCGAGCAGACGCGTCTGCGGACCGGCGCCAGGGAATGGCAGGTGTACGTGGACGCGGACGACCCGGACTCCGTCGTGGAGGCGTACGCGGTCGGCTCGTGGCGGGAGCATGTGAGCCAACACGAGGGGCGGACCACCGAATTCGACGCAGAGCTCATCGCTCGTGCCCGCGCCATGAGCGACACCGCACCGGAGGTCGCGCACCTGCTTCAGATCGCGCGACCTCACCGCCACCGCATACCGACCACCCCCTCCCACGAGTAGAGAAGAGCCTTCACATGGACACGTCCGAGAGCCCCGAGGTGGGTCGCGACGTCCCGTCACCCCGCCGGTTGCAGCGCGGCGGCTGGGCGCGGGAGCCCACCACGCAGGATGACATCACCCCGTCGCTGATCAGAGCGGAGTGACCTCGGCCAGGTATCGATGGATGAGGGTGACCGCCATGGCGCCTTCGCCCACGGCCGATGCGACGCGCTTGACGGAGTTCGCGCGGACGTCACCGGCGGCGAAGACCCCGGGGACGGAGGTCTCCAGATAGTAGGGGGCGCGTTTCAGGGGCCATCGATCCAGGTCGTCGGGCGAGAGGTCTACGCCGGTGAGCAGGAATCCGCGGGTGTCGAGGCGGACATCGGTGGTCTCCGCCCATTCGGTGTTGGGCGCGCCGCCGATGCAGACGAAGAGGTGCGTGGCCGGCAACCGCGTCGCCGTTCCCGCCTGGTCGAGGGTGATCTCCTGCAGGTGCTCGTCGACGACTCGGGTGTTCACGAGGATGGTGACGTTGGGCTGCACGGCGAGTCGGTTGAGCAGATACGCCGACATGGTCGATGAGAGCGACGGTCCGCGCACGAGCACCGTGACATGTGCGGCGTGCGCGGCCAGGTTCATCGCGGCCTGTCCTGCGGAGTTCGCGCCGCCGACGACGTACACATGCTGTCCGATGCAGGCGGAGGCCTCGCTGGTGCCGGCGCCGTAGTAGATGCCCGCACCCTGGAGGTCGCGGGCTCGCGGAAGGTCGAGTCGACGCCACTGCACTCCTGTCGCGCACAGGGCAGCGCGGGCGTGTATCTCGGAGCCGTCGGCGAGCAGCGCCCGCACGTCGTGATCCGTGAACGTGCGATCGACCCCGTGACGCATGAGGACGAGATCCGCTCCGAACGAGACCGCCTGCCGGCGCGCACGCTCCGCGAGCTCTGCCCCGGAGACTCCACCGGGAAAACCGAGGTAGTTCTCGATGAGGCTGCTGAAGCCGGCCTGACCGCCGACGGCGTCGCGTTCGACGACGGCGACACTGAGACCCTCCGATGCCGCGTAGACCGCAGCCGAGAGTCCCGCAGGACCCGCGCCGTGGATGATCAGGTCGTACGTCGATCGGGCAGGGGGATGGACCCAGCCGAGAGCCGACGCGACCTGCTCCGGGGTCGGATCTTCGAGGACGCCGCCACGCGGCAGGACCACAAGGGGGAGACGCCTGCCGGCGAGATCGACGCCCCCCGCGGACGAGGAGCCTGCCGGTACCGCGATCGAGAGGAAGGGGACTCCGCTGCGGGTCAGATAGTCGCGAATCGCGTACTCGTCCGGACCGTCGGCATCCGCGATGAGGCGGAGAGGCGGCTGGTCGCCCGAGGCGTCGGTCATGCGTTCCCGGCGAGCTGCTCTTGCCAATCCGCCGGGACCCGCTCAGCAGGACCCGGGGTGGTCTGCGACAGCGGGTGGCTGTGCGGGGGCGCGAGGACGGGTCCGTCGAATGCGGTCTCGGTGTCGTAATCCCAGAACCAGTCCTCGCCGGGCTCGAAACTCTGGATCACCCGATGACCGCTCGAGTGCGCATGCTTCGTCGCGTGCTTGTGCAAGGAGTCGTCGCAGCATCCGATGTGCCCGCAGAACGCGCATCGACGCAGGTGCAGCCACCACGAGCCGAGGCTCTCGCAGTCCACGCACCCGGGGCCGGATGGCGGGACGTCGGAACGGATGAAGTCGCTGACATCGCTCATGGGCGGGTCTCCTGTGGTCGGTGTGCTGTCCGGGTCATGATGTCGGGATTCTGGGCCGTACTCAAGGGTGCCCGCCGGAATGCCCCTGCTCGTTCGACACCCGTCGAAGCCTTGTTCGTCGACATCCTCTAGGTTCGACAGCGTGAGCAGCTCTCCCTCCCGCCGCGTCCCGATCGAATCGCAGAAGGTCGATGCGCCCCTGACTTCCAGCGCGACGTTCCTCGTGCTGCGGATCGCAGAGGGTGCGGATGCCGCGGCGTCCGTGCGTGACGCGATCAGCGGCATAGACGACATCGTGAAGAACGTGGGATTCCGTGACCTCGATGCGATGTTGTCGTGCACGGTCGGCATCGGCTCTGCAGCATGGCCGCGACTCACCGCGCGCCGCGCTCCCGCGGAGCTGCACCCCTTCGCGCCGGTCGTGGGTCCCGTGCACACCGCCCCCAGCACCCCCGGCGATCTGCTCTTCCACATCCGTGCGAACCGTCAGGATCTCGTCTTCGAGTTCGAGAGGCAGCTGCTCGATGCTCTCGGCGACTCCGTGACCGTGGTCGACGAGACCGCCGGCTTCCGCTACTTCGACGTCCGCGACCTGCTGGGCTTCGTCGACGGCACGGCGAATCCTGTCGGGAACAGCGTGCCCGATTCGACTCTCGTTGGTGCGGAAGACGGAGACAACGTCGGCGGCAGCTACGTCGTCGTCCAGAAGTACCTGCATGAGCTCGATCGGTGGCAGTCGCTGACGACCGAGCAGCAGGAGGCGATCATCGGTCGGAAGAAGGCCGACAACGTCGAGTTGGACGACGCCGTCGCGGGGCAGAAGTCCCACAAGACGCTCGCCACCATCGTCGTCGACGGGGTCGAGCACGACATCCTCCGTGACAACATGCCCTTCGGGAGCCCTGGTTCCTCGTCGTTCGGCACCTATTTCATCGGGTACTCGCGATATCTGTGGGTCATCGAGAAGATGCTCGAGAACATGTTCATCGGCGATCCGCCCGGCGCATACGACAGGCTGCTCGACTTCTCGAACGCGACGACCGGCTGCGTCTTCTTCGCTCCATCCGCAGACTTCCTCGGCAGACTCGCGGACGAGCAGCTCCCTGCGTAGCCACGGGGCGAGCGTTTTTCACCCGGTGCGCGTGGATCGCCCGGGGTCAGCGCTCGACTCGACAGCGGGCTCGCGCACGACGTACAACCCCGACGGGGCGTTGGCGGTCGACGCGAGCGCCTCGACCCACTGACGGTTGAGATCGGGCACCCGGCCGCCGGAGTAGCTGAAGACGAGGTTGCAACCGGGGTGCAACCACACCGTGCTGCGACCGCCGCCGATGCTGGTGTCATCCTTCCAGGTGAAGAGGAAGGGCTCACCTCGTCGCAGCTTCGTCGTCACGACCACCTGCAGATGGTGGAGCGTGCGATCGTCGATCTCGGCCTTCTGGCTTCCCTCGTACACGAACCTGCCCATGTGCCCAGACCTACAGTGGTGCGTGGCGTGTCGCAAGGCCCTTGCGAACCGCCGGCGCGAGAGCGCACGAACAACAGGGGAGTGGACGAGGCGTAGGGTCGATGCCATGCGTCCGCAACCGCTGCTCGTCTACGACGGTGACTGTGCCTTCTGCACCACGTGGGTCCGCCGACTCGAGCGGTGGCTCGTCAGGTTCCCCGAGGCTCAGCCGTGGCAGTGGCTCGACCTCGACGAGATCGGCCTGAGCTCCGCCGATGTCACCCGCTACGTGTGGCTTCTGGTCGGCGAGCGCCGGTTCCGCGGTCATGCCGCCTTCGCCGCGCTGCTGAGGATGCAGCGGTCGAGGTCTCTGCGCGTCGTGGGCCAGCTGCTCGTGACGTCGCCGTTCTCCTGGGCTGCGGCACTCGGCTACACGCTGATCGCCCGCTTCAGACACAGGCTGCCCGGGGGGACCGCCGCCTGCGCGCTGCCGCGCCCCGAGAGTCGCGCAGTCAACTGATCGCGACTCCGGTACTCTCGGCGCATGGCCACCGCAACGACGCAGACCCCTAAACGTGAGGCGTTCGGCTCGCGGAACGTCTTCATCCTCTCTGCGATCGGCTCCGCCGTCGGGCTGGGGAACATCTGGCGGTTCCCCTACGTGGCGTACGAGGGCGGAGGTGGCGCGTTCCTCATCCCGTATCTGTGCGCGCTGCTGACCGCCGGCATCCCTCTGCTGTTCTTCGACTACGCCATCGGTCACCGGTTCCGCGGTTCTGCGCCGTTGGCCTTCCGCCGGATGCACCGCCGGGCAGAGCCGCTCGGCTGGTGGCAGGTGCTCATCTGCGTGGTCATCGCGGTCTACTACGCGGTCATCATCGCGTGGGCCGCCATGTACACCTGGTTCTCCGCTCAGCTGACCTGGGGGCCGGGCAACGAGAACGACTTCTTCTTCGTCGACTTCCTCCGCTCGGCCGACGTCGCCGAGGTCGGCATCTCGACCGAGTTCGTGCCTCAGGTCGGGCTGCCGCTCGTCGCGGTCTGGCTGATCGTCATCGTGATCATGGCGCTGGGGGTCAAGCGGGGAATCGGCCGGGCCAACATGATCCTGATGCCGCTGCTGACGGTGATGTTCGCGATCCTCGTGGTGCAGTCGCTGTTCCTTCCCGGCGCGATGGACGGCCTGAACGCCTTCTTCACCCCGAACTGGGAAGCACTCGGAGACCCCGCCGTGTGGGCCTCTGCCTACGGGCACATCTTCTTCTCGCTCTCGGTCGCCTTCGGCATCATGGTGACGTACTCGTCATACCTGAAGCGCAAGACCGACCTCACCGGCTCCGGCCTGGTGGTCGCCTTCGCGAACTCGGGCTTCGAGATCCTCGCGGGAATCGGCGTGTTCGCCGCGCTCGGCTTCATGGCGCAGGCGCAGGGCACCGAGGTCGCCGGAGTCGCGTCGTCGGGGATCGGACTCGCGTTCATCGCCTTCCCGACGATCGTGTCGCAGGCGACGGGCGGCTCGATCATCGGCGTCCTGTTCTTCGGGGCGCTGGTCTTCGCGGGCGTGACCTCACTGATCTCCATCCTCGAGGTGATCGTCGCAGCCCTGCAGGACAAGCTCGGCTGGGCGCGCATCCGCACGACCCTGACGGTGTCGATTCCGCTCGCGATCGTCTCGATGGCGCTCTTCTCGACGACCACCGCTCTGTCGGTCCTCGATACGGCTGACGCGTTCGTCAATGCCTTCGGCATCATGGCGGTCGCGCTCGTCGCCGTGATCGTCGTGGCCTGGCTGCTGCACAAGCTGCCGGCGCTCGTCGAGCACCTCGATCGCCGTTCGAGTTTCCGGGTCGGTCGGGTCTGGATGCTGCTCGTCGGTGCGCTCGCGCCCCTGGTGCTCGGCTACCTGCTGGTCACCGAGCTGATCTCGAAGATCTCCGAGCCGTACGGCGGCTACCCCGGATGGTTCCTGGCCGTCTTCGGATGGGGCATGGTCATCGCACTCGTCGCGCTCGCGCTGCTGCTGTCCGCGTTGCCGTGGAGCGGTCGCTCGCACGCCAAGGACGACCCGGAGTACGACGAGTTCCTCGCCGAAGAACACTACGAGCCGGATGCCGAGACCTCGTCGATCCCGATGGTGCCGACGACGGAACCCCGCTCGACGGAGAAGGGAGCCAGCGCATGACCATCACAGCCGTCGTCATGATGATCATCGCGATGGTCACGATCTGGGGCGGACTCGTCGCCGCCATCGTGAACCTCGCGCGTCACCCCGAGGTCGCGGATTCGGAGCCCGCTCCGCCGGTCGAGCTCTGACCGACGCCGGGGGACGCGGCGTCGCCCCAGGACCTGCATCCCACAGGTCGGGGCGCTATCCGTCGGCCGGCCAGCGCAGGAGACTCAGAGCACCGATCACGAGGGTCGCGCTGCCGCCGTCGCGGAGACAGGTCAGCAGTGTGCGACCGCACCCGCGGCAGAGGAGGATGACGCCGGCCGGATCGAGCTCGGCGATCGCGTCGGCGAGCTCGGCCTCGCGGTCGCAGTGCGCGCATGCTGCTCGCGCGCTCGTCATGTCTCTGCCGAAGACCTCGAGCAGGATCCCGCCTGCGGCGTTGCCGTCGACTCGCGTGCGATGACCGGGGTGGGCAGCGTCCATCAGGCACCTCCGAAGCGCTCAGTGCGGATCCGTTCCGGCGGATGCCCCGCCGCCACGAGCAGGTCTGCGACCGCCTCGACGAAGCCCGTCGGCCCGCAGACGTAGACCGACGGGTGTTCGGTGGCGGGAATGGTGGAGGCCGCGATCGTCGCCGCGTCCACCCGGCCGGCCGGGCGTTCGGAGCCCGGAGGCGCCGAACGGCTGTACGCCCAGTCGACGAGGAAGGCGTCGTCGGCGAGCTGGGCGAGGTCGTCCGTGTAGAACGCATCGGCGGCTGAACGCACCGCGTACAGCAGGCGCATCGGCGCCGAGCTGCCCGTGCGCGCATGCTGCCTCGCCATCGCGATGAGCGGGACGATCCCCGACCCGCCTGCGATGAGCTGCACGGGCTCGGTCTGGGTGGGGGTCCACACGAAGTAGGCGCCGATCGGACCGCGAACCTCCAGTTCGTCTCCGGGGCGCACGTCCTCGACGAGATAGGGAGAGACCTCGCCCTCGGGCACTTCGTCGACCGCGAGTTCGATGATGTCCGAGTCACCGGACGATGCGAGGGAATACGACCTGACCGCTTGATACCCGTCTTCTGCGGTCAGACGCACGTCGACGTGCTGACCGGCCAGATTCCCCGGCCACCCGTCGACCCGCAGCTCGAGCACGCGACCGTGGGGGGTGGGGTTTCGTGTCTCGACGACTCTGGCGACCAGCCACAGCGGTGCCGTGGTCACCAGTAACGCTCCTCTTCCAGGGATCTCCGTACATGTTGTAGCCGTTCTGCTCCCAGAATCCGGGTTCGTCGTTCTCGAGCAGATCCAGACCGTGGACCCACTTGGCAGACTTCCAGAAGTAGAGGTGCGGCACCAGAAGGCGAGCAGGGCCGCCGTGCTCCGCAGCGAGCGGCTGGCCGTCGAATTCGAACGCCACCCACGCTTTGCCGCCTGTGAGGTCGGCGCGCGGAACGTTGGTGGTGTACCCGCCGTAGGAGAAGACCCGCGTGAATTCGCCCTCGCCGGCATCCTGCAGCAGATGATCGAGCGAGACGCCACGCCAGCGGGTGCCGAGCTTCGACCACCGGGTCACGCAGTGGATGTCTGTGGTGATGGTGTCGATCGGGAGTGCCTGCAGGTCGTCCCACGACCAGGTGCGACGGATGCCGTCGAGACCGACGACCGCGAACTCCCACGTGTCGAGGGAGACTCGCGGCGTCGGCCCTGCGGAGAGCACGGGGAAGTCCTCGGTGAGGTACTGGCCCGGGGGGAGGCGGTCGTCCGACTCGCGTCGCCGTGCGCCGAAGCCGCGGGAGATCACACCCATGATCGTCTTCTTTCGTTCGGTCGGAGCGGAGCCGCGAGTCGCTCGCGGGGGATGCCTGCCGTGTGGGACTGATTCTAGGGCGACTGGGTATCGGCGCGCCCTGATCATTTTTTACTCATAAACGTGTGCTTCATGCTAGCTTCACTCGTAAAACAGTCGTTCAAGCCACGGAGTCACATTGCTGAGTAGTTTCGCTGTTTCTGCTGATTCCACTCAGCCTGAAGTCGTCTCTGCCTCGCCCGAGAAGCTGGCGCGCGACAACATGCCGCTCGCGACCTTCCTGGCTGTGGAGAAGGCGAGATCGGCGACGCATGTCGACCTCGACGATCTGCTCTCGGCCGCACGCCTGGGCCTCGCCCGTGCCGCGATGTCGTATGACCCGGCGCGCGGCATTCCCTTCGGCGCCTTCGCGAGCAGCCAGATCAACTGGGCGATGCTGTCGGAGATGCGCAGAGCGGATCCTGCCGGCGAACGCAGTCGCGACAAGATCGAACGCCTGCGGGTCGCCGCCGAGACTCTGCTCGCTCGCACCGGCCGGGTGGCGACCACGGCTGAGCTCGCGCGGGAGTCCGGCTTCACTGTCGACGTCGTGGCCGAGATGATCAAGCTCGACGAGATGGTACGGACCGCGACCAGCTTCGAGGAGCACTTCGACGTCGAGACCGGGCGTCAGGCCGCCGATCTCACCGACAGCGTCATCCTGCCCGAGCACGCGGTCGAGCAGTCGGAGACGCGGGCGATGGTGAACCGCGTCATCGAGGCGCTGCCGGCGGCGATGCGACAGGTCGTCCGCGGGATCTACCTCGAAGACCGGATGGTGAAGGACATCGCCGAAGAGCTCGAGGTCAGCCACGCGTATGTGTCGAAGGTCCGCTCGCGGGGTCTCGCTCTGATGCGCGAGGCCATGGAGGCATGGGAGAACGGCACGACCGGCGATCGATCGACCAAGGCGCGGGCGGAGTTCTTCGAGACCCTGTTCGGCCCGATCCGCCCCGAGGCTCGCGACCGGTCGAGCGAGCTCCTCGCCGCCGTCTGAACCGACGCCCGGAATCTTCCGGCTCCGTGGTTACGACGGCGGCGCATGTCGCGAATATCGGTTGTGCAGGCCCACGGATGGGCCCGCGTCCAGCCCCATAACCACGGAGGAATTCTCATGGGTCTTCAGATCGCAACCAACGTCGGTGCACTCAACGCGTACCGCAACCTCTCTGTCAACCAGAACGACGTCTCGAAGTCGCTCGAGAAGCTCTCGAGCGGTCTGCGCATCAACCGCGCAGCCGATGACGCCGCCGGCCTCGCCATCTCCGAGGGCCTGCGCTCGCAGGTCAACGGCCTGAACGTTGCAGCCCGCAACGCGCAGGACGGCATCTCGGTCATCCAGACCGCTGAAGGTGCTCTCACCGAGGTGCACTCGATCCTGCAGCGTGTCCGCGACCTTGCCGTGCAGGCGGGTTCCGACTCGAACAACGCCGATTCGCGCACCGCCATCAAGACCGAGATCGACTCGCTCGGCAAGGAGCTCACCCGCGTCGCCGCCAGCACCAACTTCAACGGCATCAAGCTGCTCGACAGCGCGAGCACGCTGACGTTCCAGGTCGGTGCAGGCTCTGACGCCGATGAGGACCAGATCGCAGTCACCCTGACCGACTTCTCCGGTCTCGGCGCTCGTATCGAGGCGCTGACGGTGACGGACGCTGCCGCTGCGCTCACCACGATCGCGGCGCTCGACACCGAGATCAAGGGTGTCTCGACGGCTCGTGCCGGCCTCGGTGCCGTGCAGAACCGCTTCGAGTCGACGATCAACTCGCTGCAGGTCTCGGCCGAGAACCTGGCCGCAGCGAAGAGCCGCATCGCGGACACCGACATGGCGGCCGAGATGGTCAAGTACACCGCCTCGAACATCCTGCAGCAGGCCGGCACCGCCATGCTCGCTCAGGCGAACCAGTCGGGCCAGGGCGTCCTGCAGCTTCTCCGTTGAGTCGCTGCGCCTGAGGCGCAACAGGCGCCCGGGCGGAGTCACCTCCGCTCGGGCGCCTTCCTGTAGGACACCCCAGACCACCTCGCACGGAAGACGACCGGGATGAAACTCGACGGACTCGTATCAGGGCTCAAGACGCAAGAGCTCATCAAAGCGCTCATGGACGTCTCGGCGATTCCGAAGACGCTCATCACCAACAAGATCGCAGACCGCAACTCGATCATCACGAACCTCCAGTCGCTGAACACCACGCTGCAGGAGCTCGTCGCCAAGGCCAAGACCGCGGCCGCACCCTCCTCGCTCGCCTCGTTCACGGCGACATCGTCATCCGAGACCGTCACGGTCACGGCCGGCGCGAAGGCATCGGCGTTCTCGACCGACGTCGTCGTCGACGCCGTCGCCACGGCGCACTCCATCGTCACGGCATCCGGAGGATCCGCGGCATGGGGCGGCGCATTCACTCTCGTCGGCTCGGACGGTGAATCTATCGAGGTGACCCCGCTCGGCACGGGTCCGCAGGACCTGGCCAAGGCCATCAACGCGTCCAAGGCCGGGGTGAGCGCGACGGTCGTCCCCGCCGGTGTGGATGCCGACGGCAAGCCGCTTTCTCGCATTCAGCTGACGTCGATCGAGACCGGCGCAGCCGGCGAGTTCGCCGTGCATCGAGGCACTGCCGCGGACGTCGCGGCCGGCACCTCGACGGATCTCGGCGCCGAGCCGGGCGCCGCCGTCATCACGCAGGGGGCCGACGCCCGAATCCGTCTGTTCGCCGGAACCGCCGCCGAGCAGACGCTGAACAGCGCCAGCAACACGATCAGCGTGGGCGAGGGCATCGAGGTCACGGTCACGAAGCCCAGCGCTGATCCGGTGACGGTGACCGTCGCCAGGGACGACAAGAAGCAGACCACGACCGCCGAGACGTTCGTCAAGGAGATCGCTGCGCTGCTGACGCGCATCGACAAGGGATCGAAGGCGACGATCGGAGATGTCGGCGAGACCACCACTCTCGGCGTGTTCACCGGAGACAGCACCGTTCGCAATCTCCGCGGCGCTCTCGCGAACGCGATGCAGCTTCCGGTCGACGGAGTATCGCCGTCGACGATCGGAATCTCGATCAGCGACAAGGGCGTGCTCTCCTTCGACGCGGAGAAGTTCGGAAAGGCCCTCGCCGAGGATCCGGAGAAGACCCAGGAGATCTTCTCGTCGATCGCCGGACGGGTCGAAGGCGTCACCGACCAGTACTCCGACAAGTACGACGGGCTGCTCACCCAGCGCATCACCGGTCAGGAGACCGAGGTCAAGACGCTCAAGACCCAGGTGGAGCGATGGGACGTCCGGCTGGAGCAGAGGCAGGCGACGCTCGAGCGCACCTATGCGCAGCTCGAGGTCCAGCTCTCGAAGCTCCAGTCGCAGTCGTCGTGGCTCACCTCGCAGCTCGCAGGCCTCAACGGCACGACGACGTCGTGACCTGAGCACCGCAACCACCATCTCATCGGAGACCAGAACCATGCCCATCACCTCTCTCGACCGCGCGAAGCAGCAGTACCTCGAGCAGCAGGTCGCCTCGGCCACGCCGGAACGCCTTCTCGTGCTGCTCTACGACCGCCTGCTGGTCGACATCGAGCGCGCAGACGCCTCGCAGGAGTCCGGAGACTGGGCGGCCGCGGGCAACCACCTCGTGCACGCGCAGCAGATCGTCGCCGAACTGAACGGCTCACTCACCGATGAGTGGGACGGCTCCGCTGAACTGCATGGCGTGTACACGTACCTCACGGGCCGTCTGATCACCGCGAACATCGCTCGTGATCGGGTCGCCACCGCAGAGTGCCGCGATCTCGTCGTTCCGCTGCGCGAGGCCTGGCATGCGGCGGCCGCGGCGATCACGTCCGGCACGCAGACGCCCATCACGGCTCTGGCCTGAGCTCTCGTGCCTGACAACCTCTCGGCCTGGCTGACGGTGCTCGACCAGTTCGAGCGGGCTCTCGACGCTGCCGACGAGCAGCTCGATGACCAGCCCTTCGATGCGCCACCCGGCCCCGTGCCGGAGGAGCTTCGCGAACGCGCAGAGGCTGTTCTCGCGCGACAGCAGCTCATGATCGGCGGCCTGGTCACCTCCCGCGCCCATGTCGCACGCGAGATCGCCGCACTGCGACGGGTGCCGACCTCCAAGACCGACGTACCCGCATATCTCGACGTCGAGGGTTGAGCATCGAGGTTACGTGAGCAGTCGAGTGTCGCGATAGTCGGCACCGAGCACGGATCGCTCGACGATTGGCCAGGGATCGGCCTCTCCACCAACGTCCGGAGTGCCCCCGTGCTCGAATCCGTCACCTCCTCTGCGCTGATCAGCGCCCTCGATGGGCTGGCCCTGCGCCAACGCTCGATCGCCGAGAACATCGCCAACGTCAACACGCCCGGCTACCAGGCCAAGCGCGTCCAGTTCGAGGACGAGCTGCGCTCCGCCGTCGAAGGCGGTTCGGGAACAGTCGGCGCCACGGTCGAGCGATCGCTCGAACCGACCAGGGTGAACGGCAACAACGTCAACCTCGACACCGAGACCCTGTCGAACATCGACACCGTGCTGCGGTTCCAGTTCGCCAGCCAGGCGATCGGCGGCCAGGCGGCGTCCATCACCAAGGCGATCGGGCAGGCCTCCGCATGACCTTCGACGCGATCGGCATCGCCGGCACCGGCCTGACCGCGCACCGCAAGTGGCTCGACGCGCTCAGCGACAACATCGCCAACGTGAACACGGCCACTCCCGCGGGCCAGGAGGCGTTCCGAGAGAAGTTCGTCACCGTGCAGGCCGGCACGGAGAGTCCGGGCGTCTACGTCGCAGGCGTGGTCGAATCCGATGCCGAGGCCAAGCTCGTGTACGACCCCGAGCACCCCTACGCGAACGAGGACGGCTATGTGCAGTACCCGAACGTCGAGCTCGGCGACCAGATGAGCATGCTGATCCTGGCGCAGCGCGGATATGAGGCGAACGCCGCCGTCGTCGACCGTGCGAAGACGACGTACGAGGCCGCACTGCAGATCGGGCGCAACTGATGTCCGGCGTCGAGGCCATCTCCGCGGCAGGCGTCACGCCGCTCTCTGCGCTCAGCTTCGAGACGGGTCCGGAGGCATCCGGTGCATCGGCATCGGGGAGCGCCTTCGCGACATCGCTCTCGGGCGCCGTGGAGAACCTCCAGCAGCTGCAGTCGTCGTCGAACGAGCTGGCGGTGAAGGCCGTCACAGGTGACCTGCAGGACATCCACCAGGCGATGATCGCCTCGACACGCGCCTCAGTGACGCTCGATCTGGTGGTCGCCGTGCGTGACCGCAGCGTCTCGGCGTTCAACGAGATCATGAGGATGCAGGCCTGACGATGCCCAAGATGCTCACGAGCTACTACGACCGCGCGAAGCTGGTCGTCTCAGGATTCTCTCTCGCACAGCGCACGATCGCCATCATCGGCGTCGCGCTGCTCGTGATGGGGGCCATCGCGCTCGGCGCATGGCTCACCAAGCCGCAGATGAGTCCGCTGTTCACCGGCCTGAGCGCCGGCGATGCGTCGGCTGTCGTCGAGCAGCTGAAGTCGGCGGGCGTGGGCTACGAGCTCACCGAGGGCGGCGCGACCATCCTCGTGCCCGACGACCAGGTCTACGCGCAGCGCCTGGCAGCGGCATCGGCCGGTCTTCCCGGAGACACCAGCGAGGGGTACACGCTGCTCGACGACATGGGTGTGACCGCGAGCGAGTTCCAGCAGTCGGTCACCTACAAGCGCGCGATCGAGGGCGAGCTGGCCGGCACGATCGGTGCCATGGAAGGCATCTCCACCGCATCTGTGCAGCTCGCGATCCCCGAAGAGAGGGTGTTTGTCTCGGAGCGGCAGAGCCCGACCGCATCCGTGTTCGTGAAGACCCGCAACGGATCGACCCTCAGCGACGAGAAGATCGAGGCCATCGTGCACCTCACGAGCGCCGCCGTGCCCGGGATGACCCCCGAAGACGTCGCGGTGACGGATCAGGACGGCCGAGTGCTCTCGGCTGTCGGAACCGGCCTCACCGGCAACTCGTCGAAGCAGGCGACGGAGCACGAGGCGAAGGTCGCCGCATCCGTCAGCAAGATGCTCGAGACGATCGTCGGGCCCGGAAACGCCACCGTGACGGTGTCGGCCGACGTCGCGAACTCCACGTCCGAGCGCATGGACGAGACGTACTCCGCGCCCGAGGGGGAGCTGAGCGCGTCGGAGGAGACCAAGACGGAGACCTACAACGGCGGTCAAGCGGGCGGCACCGGCGTGCTCGGCCCCGACAACATCGCGGTCCCGAACAACGCCGACGGCACCGGCGCCTACGAGTTCGAGGAGACGTCTCGCAACAACGCCGTGAACAAGTCGACGGAGAAGACCATCACCCCGGCAGGAGAGGTGACGAGGCAGACGGTCAGCATCGCGCTGAATCGCGGAACCGTCACAGGCGTGACGGCGAACCAGATCGAATCGCTCGTGGCATCGGCCGCCGGCATCGACGTCGAGCGCGGCGACGAGATCGCCGTCGAGTTCGTCGAGTTCAACGAGGCGGGAGCGACGGCGGCGGCGACGGCGCTCGCGGCAGCGGAGGCCGAGCGTGAGGCGCAGATGCAGCAGGAGCTGCTGCGGTCGGCGATCATCGGCGGATCGATCCTGCTGGCGGTGATCATCCTGATCGTCTTCCTCGTCGTGCGCCGCAAGATGAAGCGCCGTGTGCTCTACACCGAAGACGGTCCGATCGAGTACTTCGCCACCGTCACCGAGAGCGAGGAGCAGAAGCTCCGTTCACTCAGGGGCCTCAAGGAGGCCGAGGCGATCGTCGCCCCGGCACCCACGACGCTGCTGCCGTCGGCATCGATCGACCTCGATGACGAACCGGAGCCCGACAAGGTGCTCGTCGAGCGCAGACGCCGTGAGATCGACGATCTGGCGAAGCGCGAACCCGACACCATCGCCAGCGCACTGGCCGACCTGATGGACGAGGCGACCGTATGAGCGCATTGACCGAGTTGCTGGATGCACAGGCCGACACGGTCGAGGTCTCGACCGCCGTGGCGCCCGCGGCGATTGCGGTGCCGGAGATGAGCGGCCTTCGCAAGGCCGCGATCGTGCTGATGAACATGGACCGCGCGGCCAGCGCCGAAGTGCTGCGTCACCTCGGTGAGGAGCGCTCCGAGATGCTCGCCGCCGAGCTCACGCAGCTCGGGGGAGTGGACGTCGCCTCCACCGCCCGCGCCCTCGCGGAGTTCCGGCGCATCGCCACCGGCGGCTCTGTGCCGTCGCGCGGCGGCCAGGAACTCGCCACCGGACTGCTCGAGACGGCGTTCGGGCGCGAGAAGGCCGTCGGGATGGTCGGCAGGGTGATGTCGCAGGGCTCGGTGTCCTTCGACTTCCTCAACGCGGCAGACCCGGCCCAGCTCGCCACGATCATCGAGGGCGAGCTGCCGACCACGGTCGCCGTGGTGCTGGCGAACCTGCGAGCCGATCGGGCGGCGGCGGTGCTCGCCGCCCTGCAGGACCCGCTGCGCACCGATGTCGCTCAGGCGATCGCGACGATGGGCACCGCGACCCAGGAGGCGATCTCGATCGTCGCCGACTCGCTGCGCTCTCGCACCGGCGTCTTCGCGATGCGCGACAATCATGAGGCGATCGGCGGCGTGCAGCCTCTCGTCGAGATCATCAACAGGTCCGACACCGCCCTCGAGAAGTCGCTGCTCGCGAGCCTCGAGGGGCGCGACCTGGCGCTGGCCGAGGATATCCGCAGCCGCATGGTCACGTTCGCCGACATCGCTCGTCTCGAAGACCGCGACGCCCAGCGTGTGCTGCGCGGGATCGACCTCCGCATGCTCGCGCTCGCGCTGAAGGGCGCAGACGAGCAGATCACCGACAAGGTCAAGAGCAACATGACCGAGCGCAACCAGGAGAACCTCGCTGAGGAGACCCGGGTGCTGGGTCCCGTGCGCATGCGTCAGGTCGACGAGGCCCGCGCCGAGATCGTGCGCATCATCCGTGATCTGGAGGCCGCAGAGGAGATCACGATCTCGCGCGAAGACGAGGACGAGCTCATCGAGTGATCCCTCTGACGGCAGGTGATTCGGCGGCGGCGGTTACGGCCGCAGATATGTGTCGCGATAGTGGGCAGGGAGCACGGATCGCTCGACCTACGGGCCACGGACAGGCCTCGCCCTTCGACTCCGAGGTGTCCGCTGTGCTCGATTCCGCCTTCACGCCGTTGGTCGTGCCGCGCGTCGGCGAGACTCCCATCGACCTCCGAGGCGAGGCCGACCGCGCTCGCACCCGGGGCTACGCCGACGGCTTCGCCGAAGGTCGCAGAGTCGCACTGGACGAGGGTGAGGCCCAGCGTGCCGCGCAGCAGCAGCGGATGCAGGAACTCCAGGAGCTGTACCTGCACGAGCGGGGCTCTGGTCTGCGCGCGCTGGAGACCGCGCAGGCGGCGCTCGACCAGCGCATCGACGAGCTGAGCACGCTCGCTGCCGACCGAGTCGAAGAACTCGCGGTCATGCTGGCCACGACGATCCTCGGAGCGGAATTGTCGGATCCTGCGCGATCCGCCGCTCACGCGCTTCGGCGCGCCCTGGCCGAGATGCCGGCGGACCGGTGGACTCGCGTCGCATTCAGCGTGCAGGACGCCCGTGTCCTGCAGGAGGAGGAGTCGACGATCGACGCGCTCCGCGGCATCCAGGTATCGGTCTCTCCCGCCGTAGACAACGGCGGCGCCATCGTGGAGATCGAGAACGGGGCGGTCGACACGCGCATCACCGCAGCACTCGCGCGCGCGGCCGCAGCACTCGACGGCGACGACCAGGTTGCCGAGGTGATCGGGTGATCACCGGGACGCGGTCGTGGCAGCGCGCGCTCACGGCCGCGCGCCCCGAGCGCTCCGGCACGGTGAAGGCGGTGCGAGGACTCGGGGTGGAGGTGCTCGGCATCGACGGAGCGGTCGGCGACCGCATCCGCATCGACACGGCGGACGGCCGCCCGGTCGATGCCGAGATCGTCGCCGTCGACGGTGCCTCAGTCCGCTGCATGCCCCTGGGCAGGCTCGACGGGATCACCGCCCGTGCCCGGGTGCGGCATGGGGGAGCGCCGCTGCAGGTGCCGACGGGACGAGCGCTGCTCGGACGCGTGCTCGACGGACTCGGTCGGCCGATCGACGGCAAGGGGCCGCTCGACAGGAGCGTCGCCCACGTGTCGCTCGACCACGATGCCCCGAGCGTGATGGACCGCCAGCGCATCGACCGGCAGCTCGGACTCGGTGTGCGCGTGCTCGACACCATGACACCCGTGGGCTCGGGACAGCGTCTCGGTCTGTTCGCCGGGTCGGGTGTGGGCAAGTCGTCACTGATGTCGATGATCGCCCGTGGATCCACCGCCGATGTGAACGTCATCGCCCTCGTCGGCGAGCGCGGTCGCGAGGTGCGCGAGTTCCTCGAAGACGACCTCGGGCCTGAGGGTCTGTCGCGTTCGGTGGTGATCGTCGCGACCTCGGACCAGCCGGCGATGGCACGGCTGCGCTCGGCGTTCGTCGCCACGCGGATCGCCGAGGGCTTCCGCGATGACGGACTCGACGTGGTGCTGATGATGGACTCGTTGACGCGCGTCGCCATGGCGCAGCGCGAGATCGGGTTGAGCGCCGGCGAACCGCCCGCGACCCGGGGCTATCCGCCCTCGACGTTCTCGGTGCTGGCCCGGCTGCTCGAGCGGGCGGGAACAGGGCCCGTGGGGTCGATCACCGGTCTCTACACGGTGCTCGTCGACGGCGACGACCACAACGAGCCGATCGCCGATGCCGCCAGAGGAATCCTCGATGGGCATGTGGTGCTCGATCGGGCCCTCGCGATCCGCGGTCACTTTCCTGCCGTCGACGTGCTCGGGTCGGTGTCGCGCGTCGTGTCGAAGGTCACCACGCCGGAGCAGCGGCAGAACGCCGTGACGCTGCGCAGCGTCCTGGCCGCTCGGCGCAGTGCGAACGACCTGATCGAGATCGGCGCCTATCGGCAGGGGGCCAACCCGATGGTCGACGCCGCGATCGCTCACGAGGGTGCGATCTCCCGATTCCTCACCCAGAGCATCGACTACCTCGCCGCGACAGACGAATCCTGGCTGCAGCTCGCCACCCTCACCACCGACTTCGGAGGACTCACCCCATGACCTTCCCACTGGCTGGTCTGCTGCGTGTGCGCGGCGCCCAGGAACGTGTCGCCGCCGAGCATCTCTCGCGTGCGAGCGCAGAACGGGCGCAGGCCGAGACCGCGGCGCAGACTGCGATCACGAGCCTCGCCGACATCAGCGCTCAGATCGATGATCCTCGGGCGCTGATGGCCATGGCCGCGGCCCGCGCCGCGGGGCGCAGCACTCTCAGCGACCTCCAGGCGCTCGTCGACATGAGACGCAGCGCGGAGTCGGAGGCCAGGTCTGCGCATGTCGAAGCGCGACGCGATCTGAAGGGGCTCGAGCGACTCGAGAGCACCCACCGGGTCGAGACCGCCAAGGCCGAGCTCGCCGCCGAGCAGACCGCGCTCGATGAGATCGCCGTGGTGCGCACCTCGCGACGTGAGGGGAGCGCGGCATGACCGGGCTCGCAGCGGTGATCGCCCGCGTCGACGCGATCGAGACCCAGATCGTGTCGCTGGATCCAGCGGGGCGTGCGGCCGCCGCAGCTGCGACCGAGGCGACCACCGAGACATCGGCGGCCAGCTCGACGACGTTCGCCGGAGTGCTGGAGGCGGCCAAGGCGGCCTCGGCCACCGAGACCACCGCCCCTGCCCCGGCCGAGGGGTCAGCGGCCGCCAGCACTGCGGCATCCGGCGGAGAGAACGCAGACGTCATCGCAGCACTGCAGACCTTGTTCTCGGCGAGCGCCTCGGGGACAGGCGGATCGACTCCGTCGATGCAGAAGATCATCGAGATGCTCGGATGACCGGGGTGGCACTGCTCGCGATGATCTCCGGCGCCGGCCCGAGTGAGGCGGACACCGGGGGACGAGCGTCGGGTGACTCCGGTTCGCTGTTCGGCAACGCGCTCACCGCGGCAGGTCAGGCGCTTGACGGCGCGTCGGACTCGGGCACGGCGATGCTCGCCGCAGATCGGCCGAGCGGATCGACGGCGGAAGCATCATCGGCAGCAGATCGCACGATCGACCCGCAGGCGGCGATCGCGGCCATGACCCATCTGGTCGCGTGGTCGGCTCCGGAGACCGCAGGGCCCTCCGTGGCAGCCCCGCAGGTGACGACGTCCCAGGTGACGACGTCCCAGAGCACCGTTCCGGGTGAGACGGCTCCGGACGCGGTGGTGGAGACCGTACCCGGGACGGCCGGGACGGAGGCGACACCTGTCGATCCCGTGAGCGGCGCCGCCACGACGGATGGAATGCACGTGGTTCCGGTTGCCGCGGCGTCGCCGACGACGTCGGCTTCGGCGTCGATCTCGGCACCCGCTTCGGTGAGCGCGGCAGTCGTCGCCGGTGGACGCGGCGACCCCCGATCGATGCAGGGCGGGACGCTGGGCGACGTCCGAGAAGTCGACGTCGACGCTCCGGCGACTCCGCTGGAGCCTGCCGGTGGCGGCGCCGATCCGTCGCTGTCCGAGCCGGTCGCCGTCGTGCCCCGGCCGGAGTCACTCCCGAGGCAATCGACGCCCGCGATCCCGTCCATGGTCGGTGCCCCTCTGGCCGCGACCGTGGCCGCTCCGAATCAGCAGGTGACGAGCGATGCGGGGGATCAGGCGCAGGGGTCGCAGCCCGCTCCCGCGACGGCCTCGACCGTGCCGGTCGCTGCCCCCCTGCCGACGGCGACACCCGTGTCGTCGCCCGATGCGGCCACAACCGCGAATCGTGCGGTGGCCGCCCAGGTCGCGCCGGTGGTCGTGAGCATCGCCCAGCGTCCGATGGGGACGCACCAGCTCACGATGACGGTGAACCCCGACAGCCTCGGCCCCGTCACGGTGCGCGCGCACATCTCCGCATCCGGAGACGTGCAGGTCGAACTCAGCGGTGCGACCGACGCCGGGCGCGACGCGCTGCGCACCATGCTCGTCGAGCTGCGCCGTGACCTCGCCGCAGTGATGCCGCACGCCTCGCTGAGCGTCACCCACGGCTCTTCCGCTGATGCCTCCAGCGACCGCGGCCAGCAGGCCGCGGGCGATGCGCCGACAGGGCAGGGGGCAGGCGATCGCGAGGCGAACCGCGGGCGCCCCGACCACCCCCGCGGGATCGAGCAGGCGCGGGATCTTCCCCGCACCATCCAGACAACGCCCTCTGCCACCTCCGGCGCGGGGCTCGACATCTTCGCCTGAGAGGACGACCGAATGACTGTCGACGCAGTGAGCGCCCCGAGTTCGATCCATACGGGAAGCACCACCGACCCCGCAGCCCGGAAGCAGGTGCTCGACGGAGAAGTGTTCCTCAAGCTCCTGGTCACCCAGCTGACGCACCAGGATCCCTCGAGTCCGATGGACACCAACGAGATGATCTCGCAGACCACCCAGCTCGCCATGATGGAGCAGCTGACGGCTCTCGCCGACAGCGGCGCCGAGGCCTTCGCCCTGAACATGCGTCAGGCCGCGAGCGCCCTCATCGGCCAGGAGGCGACCTACAAGGATGCCGACGGCAAGACCGTCTCCGGCCTCGTGACCAAGGTCTCGTTCGACGGACCGATCCCGCAGGTGACGATCGGCGACAAGACCGTCGCGCTCGACGTCATCACGGGCGTCACCACCGCACCGACCGCCCCCGCACCGACCGCCCCCGCACCGACCACCCCCGCTGCGCCCACCCCCGCCGCAGTCTGACCTCCGTCTCACCCAGGAAGAGAGAACCCCATGCTCCGCTCGCTCTACTCCGGAATCTCCGGCCTCCGCTCGCACCAGACCATGCTCGATGTCACGGGCAACAACATCGCGAACGTCAACACGGCCGGGTTCAAGGGCTCGTCCGTGCTGTTCCAGGACTCCCTGTCGCAGCTGGTCGGCAACCCGGGAATCCCCGACGACGAGGTCGGCGGTCGCAACCCCGCCCAGGTCGGTCTCGGCGTGCAGGTCGCCGGGGTGCGCACCAACTTCGCACAGGGCTCGGCCCAGGCGACCGGCCGAGGAGGCGACCTGATGATCTCGGGCGACGGTTTCTTCGCGGTCCGATCCGGCGGAGAGACCCTGTACACCCGAGCAGGTGGATTCTCGTTCGACCCCACCGGCAAGATGGTCACCGCCGACGGCTCGATCGTGCAGGGCTGGTCGGCACAGGACGGCGTCGTCAACACCGGCCAGGCGACGGGCAACATCGTGCTCCCGCTCGACGCCGTGTCTCCCGCGAAGGCGACGACCGAAGCCACCGTCACCGGCAACCTCCCGTCGACGGCTGCGACCGGCGACGAGCTGGTGCGCGACGTCACTGTCTACGACGCGCAGGGCACGCCCTCGACTCTCAGTCTCACCTTCACGAAGACGGCGACCGGATGGGACGTCACCGAGCCGACCAGCGGTGCGACCGGGTCGCTGGCGTTCACCGACGGCAAGCAGGCCGGGGCTGGCCTCACGCTCACCGCAGGGGCTGTGAGCGTCGACCTCGGAGCGGTCACCGGCTATGCGGAACTGTCGACGGTCGCCGTGTCCGAGCAGGACGGTGCGGCAGCCGGCACCCTGAAGTCGTACAGCATCACCGGCGACGGATCCATCGTCGGCACGTTCAGCAACGGTGCGACGCAGACTCTCGGCAAGATCGCGATGGCCACGTTCGCCAACCCCGAGGGACTAGAGAAGGCCGGCGGAACGGCATACCGCGCATCCGTCAACTCCGGTGCGGTGCGCATGGGCGAGCCGGGCCAGGCAGGCTTCGGCAGCCTGGTCTCGGGCGCTCTGGAGATGAGCAACGTCGACCTCTCGCAGGAGTTCACCAACCTGATCGTCGCGCAGCGCGGCTTCCAGGCCAACGCGCGCATCATCACGACCAGCGACGAGGTCCTCCAGGAGCTCACCCAGCTGAAGCGCTGATGCGAACGGACCCGGCGCCGTCTCATGGCGCCGGGTCCGCCTGCGGAGCGATCCGGTGACCCGGGGTGCCCGCTGCCGAGAAGCGGCCGGGGGCTCTGTCGAACACTGCCCCTGGCGCCAGGGGCAGCGGGGAGAGAGGCTGAGGGAATGCGCTTCGTCCGGCGGTACCCCGTGATCATCATCACGGTCGTGGTTCTCGCGGGGGTGCTCGCTCTGCACATGGTCGGCATACCCGCCGTCGGACGATGGATCGCCACTGCCTATGTCGGAGCGTTCGTCGTCTGGACGCTCGTCGGAATGGTGCGGGATGTGCTTCGCGGGCACGTCGGGCTCGACATCCTCGCAGTCGTCGCGATGGTCGCCACTCTCGCCGTCGGAGAGTACATCGCGGCACTCATCATCGTCCTGATGCTCGCGGGCGGCGAAGCCCTGGAGCAGTTCGCGGGCCGACGTGCGAAACGGGACCTCTCGGCACTGCTGGACAGGTCTCCGCGGATCGCACATGTCCTCGTGCATCCGCTGGCACCGGACTCGGAAGAGGTTCGGGATGTCGCAGTCGACGATGTCGCGGTCGGCGACGCGCTGCTGGTGCGTCCGGCCGAGATCGTGCCGATCGACGGCGTGCTGCTTTCGGCGTCAGGTGAGTTCGACGAATCATCGCTCACCGGCGAGAGCATGCCCGTCGCTCGCGAGGCCGGGGGCGAGGTGCTGTCCGGGGCGATCAACGGAGCACGGGCCGTCCGCATCCGCGCACTGCGATCGAGCGCAGACAGCCAATACCAGCAGATCGTCGCGCTCGTGCACGAGGCTGAGGAGTCGCACGCCCCGGTCGTGCGTCTCGCCGATCGATTCGCGATTCCGTTCACCGCCGTCGCTCTCGTGCTGGCCGGCGCCGCATGGGCGATCTCCGGTGACTCGACACGGTTCGCCGAGGTGCTCGTGCTCGCGACTCCGTGTCCTCTCCTCATCGCGGCTCCCGTGGCATTCCTCGGCGGACTCTCCCGGGCGGCCAAGACCGGAGTGATCATGAAGGGCGGTGCGGTGATCGAGCAGCTGGCTCGGGTGCGGTCCGCGGCCTTCGACAAGACGGGCACCCTCACCCAGGGACGCCCCGACCTCGTCGATGTGCGACCCGCCACGGGGATCGATGCTGACGAACTGCTGATGCTCGCGGCGTCCGCCGAGCAGTACTCGTCGCACGTGCTCGCCGAAGGAATCCGTCGCGCCGCCGCAGAGCGTCGCCTCGAACTCCGTCGATCCGATGACGCGAGTGAAGTCGCGACCAACGGTGTGGTGGCGGTCATCGACGGCCGCACCGTCGTCGTCGGCAAGCCCGCTTTCGTCGCATCGCTCGCCGCCGACACCGTGCGCGCAACTCTCGGGACAGGCGAGGCTGCGGCCTACGTGGCGATCGACGGGCGGTTCGGAGGCGTCCTCATCCTCGCGGATGCGCCGCGACCTGAAGCGACCTCGGTCGTGTCCTGGCTCCGCTCGCACGGCATCGAGCGCATCACGATGCTCACGGGAGATGCTCGATCGACCGCGGAATCCGTCGCTCGCGAGGCCGGGATCGACGATGTCCACGCAGAACTCCTCCCGCCGGAGAAGGTCGGGCTCGCCGCCGACCTCCGTCCGAGACCGATGATGATGGTGGGCGACGGTGTCAACGACGCGCCTGTACTGGCGGCCGCCGACATCGGTGTCGCGATGGGCGCCCGTGGGGCGACGGCCGCGGGCGACGCTGCCGACGTCGTGATCCTGGTCGATTCACTGGCCAAGGTCGTCGATGCGGTCGCCATCGGACGGCACACACTGCGTGTTGCGCTCACCGCGATCTGGATCGGCATCGGGCTGAGCGTGGGGCTCATGCTCGTCGCGATGACGGGGATCATCCCGGCGGTCGCGGGTGCTCTCGTCCAGGAAGCGGTCGACCTCGCGACGATCCTCTATGCCCTCCGCGCACTGGGCGGTCCAGCCACCGGACTCGTCGCCCCTCGCGCGTCGTGATGTCGAGACCCGCCGGTGCGCCGACTGGTTACCGGGGGAGGGCCGCGTCGCGATAGTCGGGGCAGACTTCCCCCTCTCATCCGAAGCCCGGAGACCCCCTCGATGATCATCGTCACCCGCCTCGACCGCACCCGGTTCGCGGTGAACCCCGACCTGATCGAACGAATCCATGCGTCGCCGGACACGACTCTGCACATGGTCGACGGGCATGTGTACGTGGTCGAGGAGGACCTCGACGCCCTGATCGACCTGATCGTCGCCTACCGTGCGCGCGTCCTCGGCGCAGCCCAGGCTCTGACCTCGCAGACGGGCGCGTGATCATGGATCCCGCGTTCATCATCGGAGTGGTCCTGGCGTTCGGCGCGCTCGTCGCGATGATCACGATGGAGGGGGCGAGCTTCGAGGCTCTGCTCATCCCCGCGCCGATGATCCTGGTGCTCGGCTCGACGATCGGCGTCGGCATCGCGAGCCACACGCTCCGCGACACGATCCTCGCGGTGAAGAGCCTCGGGCGCATGGTCCGTGGCCCCAAGATGACACCGGAGGCGGTGATCCCGTTCCTCGTCGGGTATGCCGAGAAGGCTCGGGGTGAAGGGCTCCTCGCCCTCGAACAGGAACTCGACTCCGCGCCTGACGAGTTCACCAGGCAGGCGCTTCAGGCGCTCGCGGACGGCACGGATGCCGAGGATCTGCGGACCCTCATGGATGACGAGATCGCGGCGACATCGTCGCGCAACCGCGTCGCATCGAAGTTCTTCGGCTCTCTGGGCGGATATGCGCCGACGATCGGCATCGTCGGCACCGTCGTCTCCCTGACGCACGTGCTCGAGAAGCTCGACGAACCCGATCACCTCGGTCCGATGATCGCCGCAGCCTTCGTCGCCACCCTCTGGGGCCTCCTCTCTGCCAACTTCATCTGGAACCCGATCGCCGGCCGCCTGGGTCGGATCGGGGCCGTCGAACTCGAGAGGATGACCCTCGTCTCCGAGGGGATGCTCGCCATCCAGGCCGGCAGCGCGCCCCACCTCCTGCAGGAGCGACTCGAGGCGCTGTCGACCGTGAAGCCCAAGGCCGGCAAGCAGAAGCGGGAGCCTGAGTCGGTCGAGGGCGTCCAGTGAGCACAGCCCGTCGAGCTCGCGGTCGCGGGCATGAGGACGACTCGCATGACGAGCCGGACGAGCGCTGGGCCGTCTCGTATGCCGATATGGTCACCGTTCTCATGTGCCTGTTCATCGTGCTGTTCGCCGTGTCGAATGTCGACAAGACGAAGTTCGAGTTGCTCGCGAACAGCCTGGCGACGGGGTTCGGGCAGGAGAGCACCGAGGGTGGCGCCGACACCGCAGAGGGCGTGATCGTGCCGCCCGAGCTGCAGGACGACGACGGCGTGGTCGACCTCGCCGCCCGCGCGGAGACCGAGTTCGAGTCGCTCGTGGGCCTGCGTGACCGCATGAGTACGTCCCTGGCGGCTCAGGGACTGCAGGACACCGTGCAGTTCGTGATCGACGATCGAGGGCTCCAGGTCGGGCTGGTCGGCGCCGAGACCTTCTTCGCCGACAACAGCACCGACCTCTCGGCGAAGGCCGATGCGGTGCTCGACACCATCGGAGACGTCCTGGCCACGGTCGACAATCAGGTGAGCGTCGAGGGGCACGCCGATCACCGGGTCTCGGCCGCTCCCTTCCCGACCAACTGGGAGCTCTCGGGAGGGCGCGCGACCCAGGTGGCTCGATTCCTCGTCGAGCACGAAGGCTTGGGAGGTCCACGCGTGAAGGCCACCGCGTTCTCCGACACCCGCCCCATCGTGCCGGGCGACAGCCCACAGGCGCTGGCCAGCAACAGACGCGTCGACATCGTCGTCGAGTCGAACGAAGAAGAGCAGGTGAGAGCGCTGATACCCGCTCTCGCGGCTGCTGCGAACAAGTGAGCACTCACGTGAACACCACCGTCGAGGAGACCGTCATGACCGCATCCGCCGTGCTCGATGACCCGGTCGTGCGCTACCCGGCGTACGATTTCGGACGCCCGGCCCAGCTCGGGCGCGAGAGCACCCGGCATCTCGAGGCGGCGTTCGAGTCGTTCGCCCGGCTGTGGTCGTCGCAGCTGACCGACAAGATCCGCGTGCGGGCGCATCTGGCGCTCGAGAGCGTCGACCTGGTCTCGTATGAGGAGTACTCCGACACGCTCCCCGGCACGACGGCGATGGTCGCCGGCTCCTTCGCCGACCGTGATGAGCCGTGCGTCGTGCAGTTCGGACTCGACAGCGCCCTGCTGTGGGTCGTGCAGATGATGGGGGGCAGGAGCACATCGCTTCCCGCAGCCCGTACGTTCACTCCGATCGAACTGGCTCTCGTCCGCAACCTGATGGAGGGCACGTTCGAGCACCTCCACGCCAGCCTCGATGCTCTGCTCCCGGGCGCACCGAGGTTCAGCGCCGTGCACTACAACCCCCAGTACATGCAGGTCATCTCCGCCACCGCCGCGGTGATCGTCGCCCGCTACACGATGCGGCTGGGCGACTCGGAGTCGACGGCGACCGTCATGCTGCCCGCGTCGGCGGTCGTCGACCGCCTTGCGGCCTCAGGATCCGATGCTGCATCGGCTCACACGACCGAGCAGACCCTCGAACAGGTGCGCAGCACCCCGTTGGAGCTGACGCTGCGTCTCGCCCCCATCACGATCGGCACCGGTGAAATCCTCGACCTCGCGCCGGGAGACCTGCTGCGCCTGCCGCACCCGGAGACTCGACCTTACGAGCTGATGGCCGGACAGACGCGGATCGCCCTCGCGACACCCGGCAGCAGGGGCTCGCGCCTCACATGCAAGATCACGACCACCCATGAGGAGACCCACTGATGAGCACCTTCCATGAGACCGCCATCGCCGCGGCGATCGCCGGCAAGCTGCCGTTCGGATACCCCGTCATCCCGGCGCCCTCGACCGACCCGGGCGCGTCGGGCGACGCGGTCGTCGTCACCTTCACGGGCAGCCCCGGTGCTCGTATCGCGATCCAGGTCGTCGATCCGTCGCAACTGGAGGACGGTTCGAAGACCGCACCGCTGACCGATCGACTGCATCCGATCTTCGAGGCGGCCACAGCCGTGCTCGGCAGCGGTTCGCTCGGCGACGGAGCCGTGGTCGCGGCCACTGATGTCTTCACCGACTCGGGCACGCAGGTATTTGATATGGTCGACGCCGACGGCAGCGTCGTGGCCCGCGCATCCGTGCGCATCGACGGGGCGAGGTCCGCAGCCGCGGCGGGTCCTCAGCGACTGAATCGCATCGCGGGCGTCGAGATGGAGCTCGTGGTCGAGATCGGGCGCACACGGATGCCGGTGCGCGACGTGCTCTCGCTCGAACCGGGGCGTGTGGTCGAGCTCGACCGCGCGGCCGGGTCTCCCGCGGACATCAAGCTGAACGGCCGCCTGATCGGGCACGGCACCGTCGTGGTCGCGGAGGGCGACTTCGCGATCCGCGTCGAGCGTATCCTCGACGGCGCCGAGACGGTCTGACGATGGACGACATCCTCGTCGCGCTCCGAGCGATCGTGGCGCTGGGAGCGGTGCTCGGTCTGCTCCTCTTCCTGAGCCGTCGCCTGCAGAAGTCACAGGCGAAGGGAGTGAGCCCGCTGGCCGGGCTGATGCCGAAGAAGCTCGCCAAGCTGACCGAGCTCGTGCCGTCGCGTCCGGCGGCAGCCACGCGCCCGCGCCCGCGCCCGGAGAAGATCACCGTGGTGGCGCGGTCGGGCATCGGGGGCAAGGCGCAGCTCGTGGTCGCCGAGTTCGGCGGCATCCGCTACGTGCTCGGCGTGACCGAGCACGGGATCAACGTCGTCGACACCCAGGAGGCGCCTCCGCTCGCCGAGGATGTCCTCGCGGAGGACGAGCGCCCCGCTGTCTCCGAGATGCCCGACGACATCGTCGACCGCGCACTGCGCTCCGTCGCCTGACGGCATTCAGCTCATCGATCGACGCGGTTACGTGCACCTCGTCGTGTCGCGATAGTCGACTGCGAGCACGGATCGCTCGACCCTCTGGCTACGGATCGGCCACGTCACCCATCTTCGGAGTGCCGCCGTGCCCGTATCCGCCGCAGTCGCCGCGTCGCCGTCTGCGCGCGCACCGCGACTGCCGCGGCGTGCCTGGGTGCTCCTCAGCGTCGCGTTCGGCATCGCGGCGGTTCTGGTGCTCCTGCAGACCACCGGTGCGCACGCCGCCGCGTCGCTCATGCCGACGGAGACCGGTGATGGCGACGGCGTGACGATCAACGGCATCAACGGGACCCCGTCCGACAGCATCATGACGCTGCTCGGCATCACCGTTCTCAGCGTCGCTCCGGCCCTGCTGCTGATGATGTCGAGCTTCACCAAGATCTTCGTGGTGCTCGCCCTCACCCGCAATGCGCTCTCGCTGCCGTCGATCCCGCCGAACCAGGTGCTCGCGGGGCTGAGCCTCTTTCTGACGCTGTTCATCATGTGGCCGGTGCTCACCGACATCAATGCCGTCGCGGTCGCACCGTTCACCGATGGTCAGATCGACTTCGGCAGGGCGTTCGAGCTCGCCCAGGAGCCGCTGCGCGAGTGGATGCTCACCTACACCCGCGAAGAGGACATCGCGCTGATGCACCGGGCGGCGCAGATGGAGAACCCCACGGACGCCGCCAGCATCCCGCTGCAGACGCTCGTGCCGGCGTTCATGATCAGCGAGCTGCGCGCTGCCTTCCTGATCGGGTTCATCATCTTCGTCCCCTTCCTCGTGATCGATCTCGTCGTCGCCAGCGCACTGATGTCGATGGGCATGATGATGCTGCCTCCCGTCATGATCTCGCTGCCGTTCAAGATCCTCCTGTTCCTGCTCATCGACGGCTGGGGCATGGTCATCACGGCGCTCGTCCAGTCGTACAACGGGGGTGGCTGATGAACCCGGAGGCCGTCATCGACATCGGGCAGGCGGCGCTCATCGTGGGCGCGAAGCTCTGCGCGCCGCTGCTCATCACCGCGCTCGTGGTGGGATTCGCCATCTCGCTGCTGCAGTCCATCACTCAGGTGCAGGAGATGACGATCTCGTTCGTGCCGAAGCTCGTCGCCGTCGGCATCGCCCTGCTCGTGACGGGGCATTGGATGATCGCCGAGATGATCGCCTTCACGAACGAGATGTTCGCGCGGATCCCGTCGCTGCTGAACGGCGGCTGATGAACATCCCCATCGACTTCACGTGGCTCGAGGCGACCTCCCTCGCCTGCGTGCGGATCACCGCCTTCCTGGTGCTGGCGCCGCCGTTCAGCCACGGCACGATCCCGATGCGGATCCGCGCGATGCTCGGCGTGGGTCTCGCTCTCGCCGTATCGCCGGTGGTGACAGCAGGCTACGAACGTCTCGACACCGGAGCCTTCATGCTCGCCCTGGCCGGTCAGGCGCTGACGGGCGCGCTCCTCGGCTTTCTGGTGATGGTGCTCTTCAGCGCGATCCAGGGGGCGGGCCATCTCGTCGACACGTTCGGCGGGTTCCAGCTGGCGCAGGCGTTCGACCCCGGGATGGCGATCAACGGTGCGCAGTTCACGCGTCTGTTCCAGACGACCGCGATCATGCTGCTGTTCGCCTCGGACGGATACCAGCTCGTGCTCGGCGGCCTGTTCCGCTCGTTCGACGCCGTGCCCGTCACCGGCATGATCGATCTCGCCAAGCCGGCGGAGGCACTCGTGGGGGCTGCGGGGCAGATGATGCTCAGCGCCGTGCAGATCGCGGGCCCGCTGCTCATCGTGCTCTTCCTCGCAGACGTCGGGCTCGGACTGGTCAGTCGCGTCGCGCCGGCACTGAACGCGTTCGCCATGGGCTTCCCGATCAAGATCGGTCTCACGCTGCTGCTGGTCGGATTCGTCTACGCGGCGCTGCCCGGTGTCGTCGCAGTCATCGCCGAGGAAGCCGCGAGGCTGCTCCTGGGGGTGACGCGATGAGTGAGTCCGACAGCGGCGAACGCACCGAGAAGGCGACCGAGCGTCGCCTGAAGGAAGCGCGGAAGAAGGGGCAGATCGGCCGCAGCCAGGACTTCACCGCCTGGGTCTGCATAGCGGCCGCCGCCGTGATGATGGTGCCGACGATCGCCTCCGGCACGCAGGTCGTCACCGAGCTCTTCCTCGCCGTGACACCCGTCGCGATGAACCCCACCGACGGCGCGGCCCTCGACGTGCTCGGCTCGGCGATCGCATCGCTCGGCGGCATCCTGCTCCCGATGCTGGTGGTGGTGCTGCTCGCGACGACGGCCACCGCAGTCGCTCAGGGCGGCATCCATCTGCGAGGGGTGACGATGCGCACCGAGCAGTTCAACATCGTGTCCGGCATGAAGCGGGTCTTCGGGCAGCAGGCGCTCTGGGAGGGTGCCAAAGCGCTGCTGAAGACGCTGGCGATCGGGCTCGCGCTCTGGATCGTCGTCTCAGGTCTCGTGCCTGTGCTCATGGCCAGCGGCAGCCACAACATCACCTGGCTGCTCGAGCAGGCGGCCGGGGGAGCGATCGCGCTCCTGCAGGTCGCCGTCGCGGTGGGCATCCTGCTGGCCGCGATCGACGTGGCGGTCGTGATGCGACGCAACCGCAAGCACACCCATATGACGAAGAACGAGGCCAAGGACGAGCACAAGAAGAGCGAGGGCGATCCGCTCGTGCGCTCGCAGCGCCGTTCGCGGCAGCTCGCCATGAGCCGCAACCGGATGATCGCCGCGGTCGGCGACAGCGATGTCGTCCTGGTGAACCCCACCCACGTCGCGGTCGCGCTGAGGTACGAGCCGGGCAAGTCGGCCCCTCGGGTCGTGGCGAAGGGGGCGGGGATCGTGGCGCAGAAGATCCGCGAGAGGGCGGAGGAGGCCGGCGTGCCGATGATCAAGGACGTCCCGCTCGCGCGTGCGCTGCACTCGGCCTGCGAGATCGGGCGGGAGATCCCCGAAGAGCTCTACACCGCCGTCGCCCAGGTGCTCGCCTTCATCGAGCATCTCAAGCGCCGAGGGTCGGCCAGGGGGACGCACACGATGCCCTTCGCGAGCACCAGGGACCGCGGCCTCTGAGCCGGTCACGAACAGATTTCGAACGACGAGAGAGAACGAAGGCGAGACGCATGATCGGTCAGCTGTTGTCCAAGGCGACGGTGCCCGTAGGAGTGGTGGGCATCATCCTCCTGCTCATCGTGCCCATCCCGACCGGGCTCCTCGACGTCCTCATCGTCCTGAACATCTCGTTCGCGCTCCTGATCCTCCTCACCGCGATGTTCATCAAGAAGCCGCTCGACTTCTCGGTCTTTCCCAGCCTGTTGCTCGTCGCGACGCTCTTCCGGCTCGGTCTGAACGTCGCGTCGACGCGTCTCGTGCTCAGCGAGGCGCACGCAGGCGAGGTGATCCAGGCGTTCGGGGAGATCACGATCAGCGGGTCGCTCGTGATCGGTGCGGTGATCTTCCTCATCCTCACCGTCATCCAGTTCGTCGTCGTCACCAAGGGTGCAGAGCGCGTCGCCGAGGTCGGAGCACGATTCACCCTCGATGCCATGCCCGGCAAGCAGATGGCGATCGACGCGGATCTGAACGCCGGGCTGATCACCGACACCGAGGCGCGCAGGCGTCGAGCCGAGGTCGCGGCGGAGGCCGACTTCTACGGCGCGATGGACGGCGCGTCGAAGTTCGTCAAGGGTGACGCGATCGCGGGCATCGTGATCGTCGTCATCAACTTCGTCGGTGGCATCATCATCGGCATGGTGCAGCACGGCATGGAGGTCGGCGACGCCCTCGAGACCTATAGCATCCTCACCATCGGCGACGGACTGGTCACCCAGATCCCCGCGCTGCTGATGGCCGTGTCGACCGGCATGATCGTGACTCGCGAGAACGCCGAGTCCGAGATGGGACAGGCGGCCGGTCGTCAGCTCATGCAGTCGCGCAACGCGCTCGTGATCACGGGCCTCGCAGCCATCGCCATGGGCTTCATCCCCGGGATGCCCCTCGTGATCTTCCTGGCGATCGGAGCGGTGCTGCTGTTCGCGGCATCCCGCGTCAAGGCCAACGAAGACCGCGATGCCGCACTCGAGGCCGATGCGCTGCAGCAGGAGGCCGTCGAGGCCGGGGCCGAGGGACCGGAAGAGCTCATGGACAGGATGCGCGTGCACGCGCTGGAGATCTCGCTGTCACCTGACATCGTCGATCTGGCATCCGGGGGAGCGGGGGATCTGCTCACCCGGGTGAAGTCCCTTCGTCGCAAGCTCGCTCTGGACATCGGCATCCTGATGCCGCCGGTGCGCACCCGTGACAACATCGACCTGCCGGCGCAGACCTACTCGATCCTCATCGCCGGGGTCGAGGCCGGGCGCGGATCCGTGCCGCGCGGACACGTGCTCGCGATCGGCACGGGTCTCGAACAGCTTCCCGGCACGGCCGTGGTCGACCCCGTGTTCGGCCTCGAGGGCAAATGGGTGCCCGCCGAGATGTCGCACGCCGCTGACATGGCGGGTGCGACGGTGATCGATCGGGCGAGCGTGATCATCACCCACCTCTCCGACATCGTGCAGAGCCAGGCCGATCGGCTGCTCTCGCTCGAAGACGTACGCCAGCTGACCGAGCACCTGAAGCAGTCCAGCCCCGCGACGGTCGAGGAGCTCACTCCGGCCGTGCTGTCGCTCGCCGCGATCCAGCGCGTCCTGGCGGGGCTTCTCGCCGAGCGGGTGCCGATCAACGACCTCTCCCGCATCTACGAGGCGCTCGCACTGCGAGGCAAGACCTCGACCGAGACCGCGGGGCTGATCGACGCGGCCAGGGCGGCGCTCGGGCCGGCGATCGCCTCGCGCTTCGCCGAAGACGGACGGATCCGGGTCGTCATGTTCGAGCCGATGCTCGAACAGCAGATGCTCGAGGGGATGCGGGTCGTCGACGGCCATCCGCAGATCGTGCTGACGCCGGAGTCGACCATGCAGGTGCTCGAGAACGTGCGTCGCACCGTCGCCGAGCTCGAGCAGGTGGGTCCGGAACCCGTGCTCGTGTGTGCTCCGTCTCTGCGTCAGGCCGTGCGTCGGATGGTCTCGTCGCAGGTCAGCGGCCTCCCCGTGCTGTCGTACGACGAGGCGGCGGCAGGCGGCCTCGCGACCGACGTCGTCGGAGTGGTGCGCATGACGCAGTCGGCTCTTCCGAGCGCGGCAGTGTAGGGCCTGGATCTGCTCATTTACGAGCTGAGTGCGATACGTTTGTGGGCAGAGGGCGCAACAGCGCTCACGCCATGGAAGGCAGACGACGCATGCTGGTACTCACGAGACGCGCCAACGAGAGCATCGTGATCGGCGACGACATCACCGTCACCATTCTCGCGGTGACGCCCAGCGGCGTCCGCGTCGGCATCGATGCGCCTCGCGACAAGCGCATCAACCGCGCCGAGATCGTCCTCGCGGTGAGCGACGCGAACCAGGAAGCCGTCCAGACATCCTCCGATGAGTCCGCCGAATCGGTTCTCCTCGGCATCCTGGGAAGAACGACCCCGGCACCCTGATCCGGTCGCAGGAGCGTCATCTCGACGCGCGCCGAGTTACTGGCCCGCTCCTTGTCGCGATAGTCGTGGATGTGACGGGCGATCCCGTCATGGAAACCGTGACATGACGAGGTGACGAACCGTGGCCGCTCACGACCTGAGCATGCAACTGATGCGAGAGCGCGACCTTCTCGAGGTGCTGCTCTTCAAGCTCGACGAGCAGCAGATGCTGCTCGCGACCGGACGCAACCGTTGGATCCACCATGCGGCGAACGAGATCGAGCGGGTCATCGCGGCCATGCCGACAGTCGCCCTCTCGCGTGACACGCTGGTCATCGCTGTGGCTGACGAGTGGGGCGTGCCGGAGGCGACGACGCTCCGCGATCTGATCGAGGCCGCACCGACCGACGCGTGGCGCGAGATCCTGACGGGGCACCTCGACGCGATGACGACCCTGGCCGACGAGATCGGCGACATGAAGAAGGTCAACGAGCAGCGCCTGCGCACGGCCATCCGGGTCACACAGGAGACCATCGCGGGTCTCGGCGTTCCGACCGGCGAGTACGACACGCACGGCGATGTCGTCCGCGGCGCGGACGCCCGACTTCTCGACACAAGGGTGTGAGGTAACGATGTCGTCATTCGCAGGGCTCCGCCTCGCAGAATCCGCGCTCTCCGCGGCACGAGCGGGGATGACCGTGACCGGTCAGAACATCGCCAATCAGGCCACCCCCGGCTACACGCGCCAGCGGGTGGAGCAGACCTCGTTCTCAGCGCCGGGGCAGACGGGACTCTGGCCGTCGGGACTCGGCATCGGCGGCGGTGTCGGCGTGACCGGGATCGCGCGGCTGGGCGACGACATCCTCGACGCTCGCGTCCGTGATGCCCTGTCGACGTCGGGCTTCTGGAGCGCCCGCGCGACGGCCGCCAGCAGCGCAGAGGGCGTGATGGCCGAACCGACGAAGGACGGTCTCGCGGCGAATCTCGACCGCTTCTGGGCGGGCTGGTCCGACCTCGCCAACACGCCGGATCCGGCTGCGGCCCAGGTCGTGCTCACGAATGCCAACGTGCTCATCGGACAGATCGCCGCGGGATACCAGACGATCGCCGGGCAGTGGAGCGACCTGCGTGGACAGGTCGACAGTCAGCTCGCTGACGTCAATGCCGTCGCAGGCCAGGTGGCCTCGCTCAACGGTCAGATCAGGGATGCACTGCAGTCCGGGCGCAACGCCAACGAGCTGATCGACCAGCGCAACGTCCTCGCCCAGCAGCTCTCGACCGCAGTCGGAGCCAAGGGCAATGTGGAGGCAGACGGAACCCTCACCCTTCGCGTCGACGGCAACGCGCTCGTGTCGGGCGACAGCAGTCGAGCGCTCGTGGCGAGCGGGCCGCGTGACATCGCCGATGCCGGTCGCATCACCGTCGCGTGGGCCGATCGGCCGGGCCTGGCAGTGCCGATCACGGGCGGCATCGTCGGCGGCACCGTCAGTGCGCTCGCCCCCGCATCCGACGGCGGCACGCTGGCGGGAGTCGCTGCGGCCTACAACGAGACGGCGACAGCGCTCGCGACCGCCGTGAACGACGTGCACCGCACGGGCGTCACATCGTCCGGTGCAGCCGGGGGCGACTTCTTCACGCTCAACGGCGCGGGCCCTGCTGCTCTCGGGCTCAGCGTGGTTCCCACCGGTCTCGACGAGCTGGCTCTGGCAGCGCCGGGAGCCGGAGCGAAGGACACCACGATCGCCGACCGCATCAGCGCGCTCAGTGCATCGGCGACTGGGCCCACCAAGACCTGGTCGACCTTCGTCACCGGGTTCGCGGTCACCGTCGCAGGCGACCTGCAGCGCGCCGACATCGCCGACATGGGAGCTGTCGCGGCGGTCACTGCACAGCAGTCGAACTCTTCGGTCGACGGCGACGAGGAGACGATCAACCTCCTGACCTACCAGACCGCCTATCAGGCAGCGGCCCGCGTGCTGACCGCTGTCGACGAGGCCCTGGATCTGTTGATCAACCGCACCGGCCTCGTCGGCCGCTGACTCTGGGGAGAGCGAACATGATCGGCCGTATCACGAGCAACACCATGACGCAGCAGTCGCTGCGGACGTTGCAGACCAACCTCGCGGACCGCGAGCGCCTGCAGAATCAGGCTGCCTCGCAGCGTGCCTTCCGCTCGCCGAGCGAAGACCCTGCCGCAGCGGCCACAGCGCTCGGCGTGCACGGCGACCAGTCGCGCGTCGCCCAGTTCGCCCGCAACCTCAGCGACGGGATGGCGTGGGTGACGACCGTCGACACTGCTCTCGGGGCCAGCGCAGACCTGCTCAACCGCGCGCGGGATCTCACCGCGCAGGGAGCCAACTCGGGGGCGCTCAGCCCGACAGCGCGCGAGTCGATCGCGCAGGAGCTCGAGTCGATCAGCGCGGAGCTGCTCGCCAAGGCGAACACGAGGGTGCTCGGTCGCAGCGTCTTCGCCGGCACGAGCGATGCGGGAGGCGCCTTCGACGCCACCACGTTCACGTTCAACGGCGGCACGGGTGACGGAGTGCATCGCCGCATCAGCGACAACGAGACGGTGCGCGTCGACTTCGACGGCTCACAGGCGTTCGGCGAGGGTGCTGACAGCGCGTTCGCCCTGCTGAACGACATCGCGGCGGACCTGCGCAGCGGCGTGGAGGTGGGCGCGCGTCTCGGCGACCTCGATGCACGATTGAAGGATGTCAACGCCGCGCGAGGAACGACGGGGGCGCGTCAGGTGCAGATCGAGCGCGCCTCGGCCCAGAACCTCTCGGCGTCGATCGACCTCGAGGCCCGTCGCACCGAGGTCGAGAACGTCGACAGCCTCGAGGTGCTCGTTCGACTGCAGTCTGCCGAGCTCGTCTTCCAGTCCGCACTGCAGGTGACGGCGCGATCGCTGCAGACCAATCTGATGGAGTTCCTGCGATGAGTGCGTCGACCGACCAGAGGACCGCGACGCTGGACGTCGAGTTCGCATCGCCCATGCCGGGCCTGAGCCCGCACACGGGGTTCACTCTCGAGCAGATCGACGGCGCGGAGGGGTTGCACGCGCTGCGAGCCACGGACGCCGATGTGCGGTTGTTCCTCCTCGATCCGCTCTCCGGGGACTACGGCTACGAGCCGACCATCCCCGCCGAGGTGCGAGCGCAGGTCGGCGCCGCCGATGACTCCGAGATCCGTGTGTTCGTCGTGGCCAACCCTTCTGCAGACGGTGTCTACATCAATCTCCGAGCTCCGATCCTCATCCATGCCACCTCCGGCCGTGCGGTGCAGGCGATCCTCGAGGATCAGCGGTACCCGATCCGCGCGCTTCTGGGCGGGTGAGCGGGCGTCCTGATCGACGGCTCTTCCGGCGGCGCGGACTCTCGGCATGCAGAGGATTCTGAGATTCACCGCATATACCAAGGAAGAGGAACTATCCTCTGAAGAGCACAGGCTGGGGTACTGGCGGGATCCCGGCGTCGTCGCAGGAGATCGGGGCCTGGGGCACGTCACGGATGCGGTTGGTAGGGGTACAGCGCACGGCGCTCGGCGACGAGCGACATTCCATGGGACGGAAGACAACATGAGCACTTCAAGGACGCTCGAGACGAATCGGGTCAGCAAGCGGGAGTTCGTGCAGAGGTTCGCACGACGCGGCGGCATCTCGGTTCAGGCGGCACAGACTGCGTACACGGCGATGATCGACGAGCTTCTCGACCTCGTCGGCAGGGGCAACACGGTGACGCTCACCAATTTCGGCAAGTTCTATCCGCAGACGCACAAGGGGCATCGTGTGCAGTTCGCGAAGGACGACGGAGACGCCGAGGTCAACGACTACACGGTGCTGAAGTTCTCTGCGACTCGAGAGGTGAACCGTCGAGTGAAGGTGAACGATTAGTCATCGTTATCTGAACGTAAACGAGAATCCCCGGAGGTTTTGGCCTCCGGGGATCTTTCATGCCCGTCTCACCTCTAGCATGTAGGTGAAAGCAGTTCCGGTCGCTGGGGAGAGACCACACTGTGAGTCGCTGGGGAGGGCTTGCACTTACAGTGAAAGAGGCGAATTCGATGCCTATGCGCTCGCGCGACCAGCTCGTGGTCGATCATCTGCACATCGTCGGCGCGGCAACGGCGTATGTGGCCTCGCGCATCACCCATGTCTCCCGCGACGATCTCGCCTCCGCCGGTGCGTTCGCGCTGGTCCGTGCGGCCGAGAAGTTCGATGCGAGCCTCGGTGTGCCGTTCGGGGCGTTCGCCCGGGCACGCGTCAACTGGGCCTTGAAAGACGAGCTGCGGTCGATGGACTGGGCGCCTCGAGACGTACGAGTGCGGGCGAAGCAGACGATCAAGGTCAGGCAGACCCTGTCGGCGGCGCTCGGCCGCACGCCCACAGTGACGGAGATCGCCGCGGCCATGGGCGTCGACACCGCAGTCGCGCGAGAGGGCCTGGATGACGCCGAACGTCTGCTCACCAGTCTTGACGCGCCGGATGCGCCGGAGATCGTGTGGACCGGGTATCTGCCGGAAGAACTCGCGATCGCATCCGAGCGCGATGAGTTCCTGCGACGGGCCGTCGCTGCGCTGCCGGAACGCAAGCGATGGATCATCACGGCGATCTACTTCGACGACCGCACGGTGACCGAGCTCGCGGACGAGCTGGGAGTATCGCACGCCGCCGTCTCACAGCAGCGAGCCGCGGCGGTGCGCATGCTCCGGGATGCGCTCGACCGCCATTACGCCGACGCCCCGACGACCGAGTCCGCGCCGGCCGCGCGCTCATCCGCGTCCGGGCTGGACGCGTATCTCGAGCGCCTCGCAGCCAGCGGCCAGCGGTTCACACGGGCGATACTCTCGCACGCCGTCGGCGTCTGATCAGGAGCCCGCCGTCCGACGCGTCGGCGAGGTCGCTCAGAGACTGAAGCCGTAGTTCGCCTGACCTACCAGGATGAGGTTGACCGTCGTCGGGTAGACCTCGGGCTCCTCGTCCTCGTCGTCGAGAAGCTCGAGCTTGTGGATCGGCACGAAGATGCTGCCGTCCGGTTCGAAGATGAGATCCTTCGGCACGAACGACGCGAAGATCGACCGCGTCGCGTTGCGCAGTTCGAAGGTGCGCCCGACGTCGCCCCGCTCGAAGAGGTTCATCTCCACCTCGTCCGACCAGACCTTGCCGTCGGGGAAGCGGGCCTCGATGCGATACGTGCTCGGCTCGACAGACTTGATGTTGAGGTCCTCCACGACGTCTGCGAACAGCGCGTCCGGCTGCTCGAGCTCGAACGCGATGGCACGCAGGTGGTCGTAATTGAGGCGGGCCCGGCGCGAGAACAGGGCGACGTTCTCGATCTCGTCAGGATCGGCGTGCGGTGCCTGGTCGATCAGATACTGCCGCACCTCGTCAGGGCCCGGGTACTCGAATCGCATGTGGTAGTGGAACCGCCCAGGGCGGTTGACGATGTAGGTGCTGACATCGCTGATGTCGTTCACCGTCAGGCAGTAGATGCGCTTCACGGACGAGAGGCCGTCGAACAGCGACAGGAACTGGTTCTGCCGGTTGTCTCCCTCTCCGCCGCGGCGCCCCGCAGGGAAGACCTTCTCGAACTCGTCGAAGATGATCAGGCACTCGTCGAGGGTGTCGAGGAACTCCACGATGCCGTCGTTGTCCTCTGAGACGATCACCACGGGCAGGCACTGCTCGCGGGCCTCCTCGGCGACCATGCGCAGGAACAGCGTCTTGCCGATCCCTTTGTCGCCGGACAGCATCACACCGAGACTGCGATCCGTGAGGGCATAGGAGCGGAAGATCTTGTCGACCTTCCTGTCGCGGCCGCCGTAGACGCGTTCGGTGCCCACTGTCAGGTCGTCGATCTTGATCAGGCTGAAGCCCTCTTTCGAGGTGAAATGCACCCGATAAGTGCCGAGAGGGAACTCGTGATGCGTGCGGACGGCCGCGTCGTACACGCGGACATGTCCGCCCGTCTCGATGTAGGTGCTGGTCAAGATCCTTCTCCTTTGCTCCCCGTACTCATATATCGGTTGAGATCCGATCGCCGTAAGGCGTTCGGAAAGAAACTTTTCGCAGTACCCTGAGCGGACAGTGGGCGTGGGGACGCCCGGGTCAGGGGATCCATCATGGGCGAGTATGCAGGGGACGAGCAGCCGGTCGCAGGTGCGATCGTCATCGTGGTCGAGGCCGCGCCGCAGGGGCTGATGCAGTACACACTGGATCCCGACGACCGACAGCCCGCATGGCAGGCGGTGCTCGTCGCTCACGACGACGCCGTGATGGGAGCCGTGACCACGCCCGAGCAGACGGCGGAACTGCTGGTGCGCGGAAGCGTCGAGTGCATCAGGCAGAGCATCCCGAGCCTCGAGGTCGGCGGCCTGACCATGCGCCCCGAGCTGGGCCCGAACGACAATGCACAGATCGTCGCCGCCGGAGAAGCCACCTTCCTGAGGTCCGAATGGGATGCGGTCGTCAGGCGGGCCGACGACCGACCCGAGAGCTGAGCTCGAACTCTGTCATCCGAGCACGCCACATCGCCGTCAGCCGGGAATCAGGTACGCGTCGACGATGAGCGGGCCGCGGATCTGACGGAGCTCGTCGATGATGCGATCGACGCCGCGGGCAGAGACCGACGGCATCTGCAGGTCGTGGGGGCCCAGCGGCTCGAGCCGCCCTGTGCGGATGCGGATGACCTCCCAGCCGGCGGCGCGCAGGGCACGATCCTTGCGCAGATCCGTCTCCTGTCGCTTGCCGACATGCTCGAGTCCGTGGCGCCCGACGGTGTCGTACTCGATCGCGACGTGAAGCTCCGGAAGCAGGATGTCGGGCCAGACCTCGGTGTGACGGAAGAACGGCCGTGTCACCTTGACCGCGTTGACACCCGACGTGAAGGTGATGCGAGACGCGAGCGCTGCGCGGAGTCGGGCTTCGGCGGCGGATGCCGGCGCAGGAGCGCACACGCTCGAAAATGCCTCGCCGGTCGGCAGATCGGGAGTCTTGTCGCACAGCGTGAGCTGCGGTCTCGGACGCCGCGGAATCGCGCGGGCCTCTCCCAGCACCACGGGCTGGGGCCTGGCGAGCGTCGAGCACTCGGGGCACCATGCCGATTGGCGACGCACCCGTCCCGGACGCTCACGCTGTTCCGACGGCGTCGCGGCGAAACGATGGCCGACCCGGCATTCCCAGCACAGCAGCACGTCTGCGGCCAGCGGCACCTGCGAGAGCGCGATGCCGTGATTGAGCTCGGGATGGTACTGACGGATCAACTCGGGGTAGGCGGCCCATTGCGAGCGATAGGTGCCGACCTCGTATGGCACGTCTCGGCCTCGCGAGAACTGGCGTCTCGCCCACCACGACTGCACTGGTTCGGCCACGTCGGGCAACCTACCGGGCGCCGCCGACATCGCCAGAGGGCGTCGGACGTGACAGACTCGCGAGGGAGAACGAGTCCGGTGGACGGACAGAGGGAGTCATCATGCCGCAGCGGATCGTGATCAGTGGCGCATCGGGTCTGATCGGCACGGCCCTCGCGTCGTCCTTGCGCTCGGACGGCGTGGAGGTGACGACCCTCGTGCGTCGTCCTCCGCGCGACGCCTCCGAGGTGCAGTGGACACCGGGGGAGCGTGAACTCGACCCCGACGTGCTGGCAGGTGCTGACGCCGTGGTGGCTCTGGGCGGGGCGAGCGTCGGCCGCCTGCCGTGGACCCCGCGCTACCGCCGTGAGCTGGTCGAGTCTCGGCTGACGACCACTCGCACGCTGGCCACTGCCGTGCGCACACTGCGTGACGATGCTCCGTCGCTCGTCTCGGCGTCCGCCGTCGGCTACTACGGCTCGGCACCCGGCGAGATCCTGACCGAGGCGTCTCTTGCAGGCGACACGTTCCTCGCGCAGCTCTGCGTCCGCTGGGAGCAGGAGGCGCTGCGTGCCGGGGAGCAGACGAGAGTGGCGCTGCTGCGCACGGCCCCGATCATCCACCGCCAGGGTGTGCTCAAACCGCTCATCCAGCTGACGCGATTCGGCGTCGCGGGTCCCATCGGGCCCGGCACCCAGATCTGGCCGTGGATCTCTCTGGAGGACGAGATTCGCGGCATCCGACACGTGATCGATCAGCGTCTCGAGGGTCCCGTGAACTTCACCGGCCCGACGCGCGCCTCGGCGAACGACATCGGCCGTGCACTCGCGAAGAAGATGCGGCGACCGTTCTGGATTCCGGCTCCGACCTGGGCGCTGAGACTCGCGCTGAGCCGTGACGCCGCCGAATCGCTGCTCGTCTCGGATGCCGATGTGAGGCCGGCGGCGCTGGAGGACTCCGGGTTCGAGTTCACCCACAAGACCGCTGCGCAGGCCGTCGACGCAGCGATCTGATCGCGGTGGTCGACGGCCGCATGCTCAGCGGGCGTGGGGGTCGCGCCGGTTGAGGGTCTCGACCACCTGCGCGTAGTCGCCCCGCGCCTCGCCGTAGCGCAGGAACTTGACGTTCTCGACCTGGATCTCGGTCGCGTCCGGCTGGGCCTCGATGAGTTCGACGACCTCGGTGACGAACTCGTCGAGCGGCATCGCGAAGTCGCTGGTCTCCTGACCGGGCATCAGGGACGTGCGCACAGCGGGCGGTTCGAGCTCGAGCACGCTCACGCTCGTGTCGGCGAGCTGCAGGCGCAGCGATTCGCTGAGCATGTGGATGGCCGCCTTCGTGGCGTTGTACGAGGGGGTGACGCGCAGCGGGGCGAAGGCCAGCCCGGACGACACGGTCATGATCGTGGCATCCGGCATGGTGCGCAGGTGCTCGATGAACGCCGCGATCAGTCGGATCGGGCCGAGCAGGTTCGTGGTGACCGTCGCCTCGGCCGTCTCGAGGAACCCTGCGGGCGACGTCCAGTCCTCGGGGCGCATGATGCCGGCCATCGCGATGACGACGTTGAGCGAAGGATGCGTGGCCAGCACCGTCTGCGCCGCACTGTGGATGCTGCCGGCATCCGTCGTGTCGATCTGGACGGTGTCGATGCCCGGGTTCGCCGCCGCGATCTCGTCGAGCAGTTCGACACGACGTCCGCCCACGATCACGGTGTTGCCTCGTTCGCTGAGTCGCCGGGCGAGCGCGAGGCCGATGCCGCTCGTGGCGCCGGGGATGAAGATGGTGTTTCCGGTGATGTTCATGCATCCACTCTTCGGAGTGTCGCAGCGGCGCACCAGAGACCACGCATCCAGGGATCCCCGATCCCTGGATGCACGACGCCGAGCACGAGATACTTCACGGGTGGACAGAGAAGCACTGGCCGAGTTCCTCGTGCGACGCAGGGAGCAGCTGAAGCCGTCAGACGTCGGGCTCGGCGCGGGAGCGCGCCGCCGCACTCCCGGTCTCCGTCGCGAGGAGGTCGCGCAGCTCGCAGCCATGTCGACCGACTACTACGCGCGCCTCGAACAGCAGCGCGGTCCGCAGCCCAGCGTGCAGATCCTCGCCTCGCTCGCACGGGCGCTGCGGCTGACTCCCGACGAGCGCGACTACCTGCATCGCATCTGCGGGCACAGCGCCCCGGACCGCACGACCTTCACCGACTACGTGCATCCGGGCATGCTCCGTGTTCTCGACCGCCTCGATGACACGCCCGCCTTCGTCGTCTCGATGCTCGACGAGGTCCTGATCCAGAATGACGCCGCACGGGCGCTGCTCGGCGACGTCAGCGGTCTGGAGGGTATCGAGCGCAGCGGGATCTACCGCTGGTTCGCGCACCCGCATGACGAGCGCGGGCGCTACCCGGAGCAGGATCACCTGAGGCACAGTCGTGTGCTCGTGGCGTCGCTCCGGTCCGCATACGGCGCGCTCGGCGAGCGCTCACGAGCCGGCGAGATCGTGCGCGAGCTCATCGTCCGCAGCCCGGAGTTCGCCGAGCTGTGGAACGTGCACGAGGTGCGGCGGCGTTTCGAAGACCACAAGGTCCTCATCCATCCGGAGATCGGTCCGATCGAGGTCGACTGCCAGGCGCTGTTCACCGAGGACGAATCCCAGGCGCTCATCGTGCTGACAGCAGCGCCGGGAAGCGATGCGGCGAGCAAGCTCGAACTGCTCAGAGTGCTCGGGACACAGCGGGTCTGACCGGCAGCCAGCACGACACCCTGCTGCTGTACTCCACGAATTCCGACCCGAATCTCGCTTCGAGATCCGCCTCCTCGAGCGGTCGCACGACCGAGTTCCACAACAGCGATCCAAAGAGCGAATACGCGACGACGAGCCAGGAGCCCATGATGAGGCCCACGCTGATGCCCTGCGCGATGCCGGCGACCGCCATCGGGTTGCGCACGTATCGATAGGGGCCGGAGATCACGAGTCGCCGCGCCATCTGCGACGGGAGCGGGGTGCCCTCGCCCTCGACCGACATCGACACGGCCGACCAGATTCCGAGGGCGGTCGCGGCGACGAGAAGCACACCGCCGGCCAGGTGGACGACGAACGGAACCTCGATGCGCAGCGACCACCGGGCCTCGACGAGCGACACCACGATGGGGATGACCACCAGGAAGGTGCCCCAGAAGAACAGCGTCTGCAGTCCGGTGCGGGCGAGCAGCGCTCGCGTGCGGATGCTCGCAGCCGGCCGGAAAGCGAGCGGACCGGTGACCAGCCATTCCACGGGTGCTCGCCCGCAGAGCAGGACGATTCCCGCCGCTGCGCTCGCCCCGGCAGCGATCACCATGACCAGGGCGCCCCATCCGGCGAGGCCCGTCGCCGTGGCGTAGACGGCCATACCGGCGGCGACGATGGCCGTCCACGGAACAGCGACCCAGACAGCCCACCGGAAACCCGCTGCGATGACAGCCGAACCGATGACGAAGAGCGGGATGTCGAACACCGCCACGAGTCCCGCCGGCAGGTCTCCGAGGGTGAGACGACGCACGTCGTCCGACAGCGCCGCCGCGATCCACCAGGCCACTCCCGCCAGAGCCTGCACAGCGAAATACAGCCGAGCGGTCACCGGTGTGATCGGGATCCCTGCGATGACCGGCATGCCGCCAGTCTATGAGCGCCCTCTGCCGACGCCCGCTCAGGACGCCGCCTCAGGACTCCTCGTGCGACCCGGGATCTGCGTCGAACAGCCGTCCGTCTGCGCGTCCGAGCGCGGTGATCGCCTCGACCTCGGCGGTGGTCAGCACGATCTCTGCTGCGGCGAGGTTCGAGACCTGGTGTTCGAGAGAGGATGCCTTCGGAATCGCCACCGTCTCCCGTGCGATGTGCCAGGCGAGCACGGTCTGGGCGGGGGAGATGTCGTGCGCCGCGGCGACCTCACCGATCACCTGTTCCTCGATCAGCTGCTTCGCGCGTCCCAGTGGACTCCACGCCTCGGTGAGGATGCCGTTCTCGCGGTGATAGGCGAGCTGCTCGTCCTGCGGGAAGTACGGGTGCACCTCGATCTGGTTGACGACGGGGCGGACGCCGGTCTCGCGCTCGATGCGTTCGAGGTGCTCGGGGAGGAAGTTCGAGACGCCGATCTGTCTCACGACTCCGCGCTGCTGAGCCTCCACCAGCGCCTCCCATGCCTGCACGTACTCGTCCTGGTGCGGGTTCGGCCAGTGGATGAGGTGCAGGTCGATCGCGTCGACGCCCAGCCGTGACCGGCTCTCCTCGATGCTCGTCCGCGCCTTCGCGCGCGGGTGATGACGGCCGGGCAGCTTGGTCGTGACGATGAGCTCGGACGCGTCCACGTCGGATGCGCGCACCCCGCGGCCGACCGACCCCTCGTTCTCGTAGTTGAATGCCGAGTCGATCAGCCGGTACCCGGCGCCGATCGCCGAGGCCACGGCATCCGCGCCTGCATCCCCGTTGAGGGCGTAGGTGCCGAGCCCGAGAGCGGGGAGGGCGAAGCCGTTATGGGCCGTGAAGTGAGGGAGAGCCGTCATGGCGCCAGCGTACGCTGGAGCGATGAGCGGACTGCAGAGGATGGCGCCAGATGACGGCGTCCCGGATAATGCGGCGCGTTGTCCGTGTGGCTCCGGAGATGTCTTCGGCGGATGCTGCGGGCCTCTGCTCGACGGGGCACTCGCACCCACGGCCGAGCGCCTGATGCGCTCGCGCTTCACGGCGTTCTCGATCAAGGATGCCGCGTACCTCCTGGAGACCTGGCATCCGTCGACCCGCCCCGCCGAGATCGACCTCGACGACGACGTGGTCTGGCGGCGCCTCGTGATCATCGATCGCGCCGGCGGCGGCCCTTTCGATCGCGACGGCGAGGTCGAGTTCGAGGCCTTCTGGCAGCAGGGCGCCGAGCGCGGTTCGCTCCGCGAGCGGAGCCGCTTCGTGCGCGAGGACCGCAGGTGGCTCTACCTCGACGGACAGGTCGGGTGATGGACGTGACCGCGCAGCGACTAGATTTGAGAGCGTGAACGCCAGCCCAGAACACCAGCGCATCCTGCTCGACGTCGCCGACCTGGACCGGCGCATCGCGCAGGCGGAGCGCGCGCGCACCAAGCCCCCGCAGGCCGCCCGCATCACCGAGCTCGTCGCGATCCGTCAGGATCAGCTCCGCGAGCTGACCGCGCTGACCGGCACGCGTGACGACGTGCGCACCGAGCTCAAGCGGCTCGAGTCCGATGTGAAGCTCGTCGAGCAGCGCCGGGCCCGCGATGCCGATCGCCTCGCCACCGCCACGAACTCGAAGGAGGCCCAGGCGCTCGAGCACGAGATCGCCAGCCTCGCCAAGCGCCAGAGCGACCTCGAGGACATCGAGCTCGATGTCATGGGTCGTGTCGAGGATGCCGACGCGGCGGTCGCCGCGCAGCAGGCTCTGCTCGGCACCACGACCGCAGAAGGAACCGCGCTCACCGCTCAGGCCAAGGCCGACGTCGCGGCCGCGACCGACCTCATCGCCCAGTTGACGCGCGATCGCGAGGCGGTGACGGCATCCCTTCCGGCGCCGCTCCTGGCCGAGTACGCACGCCGCGCCGCGAACAGCGCCGGCGCCGCGGTGCTGAGCCGTGGCACTTGCGAAGGCTGCCGGATGCTGCTCCCGGGCACCGACCTCAACGACATCCGCAACGCGCCGGACGACCTCGTGGTCTTCTGCCCCGAGTGCGGCTGCATCCTGGTGCGCACCGAGGAATCCGGGCTGTGATCTCTGCGCCGCGAGCACGCCAGCGGTGAACTCGCGGCAGCAGACCGAACGTCGCGTCGTCCTGGTGGCGGCTCGCTCGGGCGGCTACACGGCGGTGGAACTCGATGCGGATGATGCCGAGGCACATCGGTTCGACCTCTCCGCGTCTGAGATGCCTGCGTGGGTCGTGGCTCAGGAGCGCGAGAATTCGCCGCGCTGGGTGATCCGCAGCGCCCGCGAGATCTACCCCGTCCTGCTCGACGCGGGGGTCATGCTCGCCCGCTCTCACGATCTGCTGCTCTGCCACGCGATTCTTCGCGACACGGACAAGGTCCCGCGCCCGCTCGCTCCGTCGTCGTCCTGGGTGCGACGTGAGCCCGTCGACGAAGCCCCGGCGCTGTTCGACGTCGTCGCGCATGACGCGCCGGATGACCCTGTCGGCGACGCCCTCGACCAGTACCGCGAGCAACGTCGCGTTCTCACGGACAGCAAGGACGGTCGCCTGACGCTGCTCACCTCGGCCGAATCGGCCGGAGGACTGATCGCCGAAGAGATGCGCGCGGCCGGCCTGCCCTGGAACGAGTCGGTGCACGATGGCATCCTCACCGAGATCCTCGGCACCCGACCGATCGCGGGAGGCCTGCCCAGTCGCATGGTGGCGCAGGCCGAGCGGGTGCGTTCGATCCTCGGAGACCCCCATCTCAACCTCGAGAGCCAGCCGAAGCTGCTCCGCGCTCTGCACCGTGTCGGCGTGCAGGTCGAGTCGACGGGCCGGTGGGAGCTCGTCCAGCACAGCCATGCCGTGGTCGAGCCGCTGCTGGCGTACAAGAAGCTGTCGCGTCTGCTGAGCGCCAACGGATGGGCGTGGCTCGCCGAGTGGGTGCATGACGGGCGTTTCCGGCCGATCTACATCACGGGCGGGGTCGTGACGGGGCGGTGGGCGTCGGCGGGAGGCGGCGCCCTGCAGCTGCCGCGCAACCTGCGCGCCGCGGTGCGCGCGGATGAAGGGTGGACGCTGGTCGTCGCCGACGTCGCTCAGCTGGAGCCGCGGATGCTCGCAGGCATGGCGGGCGACCGTGCGATGGCCCGGGCCGCGCAAGGAAAGGACCTCTACGCCGGGGTGGTGGAATCGGGTGCCGTGGCGACGCGCGAAGAGGCGAAGTACGCCGTTCTCGGGGCGATGTACGGAGCGACGACCGGTGACAGCGGTCGTCTGGTTCCCCGCCTGCGCAAGGTGTATCCGCGCGCTATGGCGCTCGTCGACAAGGCTGCACGGTTCGGCGAGGACGGGGGAGTCGTGTCGACGTGGCTGGGTCGGTCGTCTCCGCGTCCGTCGATCGAGTGGGAGACGATGCAGGCCGCCGCCACCGATGCCGACGCCGACCCCGCCGAGGTGGCACTCGCCCGCCGCCGCGCGCGCGACTGGGGACGCTTCACCCGCAACTTCGTGGTGCAGGGCACCGCGGCAGAGTGGTCGTTGATCTGGCTCGCTGAGATCAGGCACCGCCTGCAGCAGTTTCCCGAGGCAGAGCGAGAGGCTCCGGCATCCGGGATCTTCGGCTCGCGTGCCCACCTCGCCTTCTTCCTGCACGATGAGGTGATCCTGCACGTTCCTCAGGAGCAGGCGGATGCCGCCGCGGATGCCGTACGCGAAGCGGCGGCGGTGGCCACGCGCCGACTCTTCGGGGGTTTCCCGATCGAGGTCCCGCTCGATCTGCGGATCGCGGAGTCGGCTGAGAAGTAGGACGCTCTGGTCGTAGACTGGACTTGCGAATGGGTCGACTGGACGGTCGCGTGGCGGGCAACCGCACCGAGGAACGTCCGGGCTCCTCAGGGCAGGACGGTGGGTAACGCCCACCCGGAGCAATCCGCGAGAAAGTGCCACAGAGAGCAGACCGCCCCGCAAGGGGTAAGGGTGAAAGGGTGGTGTAAGAGACCACCGGGGGCCATGGTGACATGGCCCGCCAGGTAAACCTCGTCCGGAGCAAGGTCAGACAGAGGATGTTGACGCGGCTCGCCGAGTCCTCGGGTAGACCGCTAGAGTGCCACGGCAACGTGTCGCCGAGAGAGATGGCCGTCGAAGGGGCGAAGAACCCCGGAACAGAACCCGGCGTACAGGTCGGCCCATTCGCATCATCACCGTTGGCTTCGGGGCAGGATGCTCGGTAGCGTTCGTTCATGTCGAACCGCACAGCCGCCCCCACCGTGGCGTTCCTCGCCGCCTTGGTTGCCGCAGCGCTCACCGGCTGCACCGCGCCGGCGCCGGAGGGCACCGAGACTCCCGCGGCAGTTCAGCCCGCGGTGAAGCCGACGCCGAGCGCTACGCCCGTGCCGACTCCGACCGCGACGGCTGAGGTGAGCCGCTGCGACGTGCTGTCCATGATCTCGTTGACCGGCTACAGCGAGGGCGATGAAGAGCCGACCTACTACGCGACGTGGAACGGCGTACTGCCGGTGGACAACGGAATGACCGATTTCGCGCGCGGCACGGTCACGAAGACAGCGGACGGCACCATCGCGACGTACACGGTCGCCGCTGGCGATGCGCCGTCCGCCATCAGGGAGCGGCTGTGCAGCGATGTCTACGCGGCGATGAGCTATAGCCGTCTGGGGTCGATGCTGTACCCGGGCGATGTGCTGACGCTGGGACCGGGAGCCATGGAGCCGCTCGCGACGGAAACGTTCATCTGGGAGCCTCAGCGCCGTTGACAGTATCCGGGGCGCTGCTCCCCGCATCCGACGCCTTCCGTCGTTTGAGGTTGCGTCGCACGAGCGGCCAGAACAGAATGAGCACCCCTGTGGCGATGAGGCTCGTCCAGACCTGGGTTCGTCCGCCCTCGCTGAACATCATCACGGCGATCACCGCCGCGATGCATGCGATCAGTAGGATGTTGAGCCAGGGGTGCAGCCACATCTTGAGCTTGAGGTTCGCGACCTCTTCGGGCGTCATCTTCTGACGGAGCCGCCACTGCGTGAGGGCGATGAAGACGTAGACGAACAGGGCGACGAGTCCGGCCGAGTTCATGATGAAGTCGAAGATCCCCGATCCCGGCGTCAGGAAGTTCACCAGGGTGGCGATGAGTCCTCCGCTGGTCGAGGCCAGCAGAGCCATCACCGGCACGCCGTTCTTCGACTTCTTCGCCACGATCTTCGGCGCGAAGCCCTGCTCGGCGAGGGCCGCGAACATGCGCGATGCCGAGTAGAGACCCGAGTTCAGCACCGAGATGACCGCGGTGAAGATCACGAGCTGCATGATGATGCTCGCGCCGGGAATGCCGAACTGCTCGAGAGCGTAGGTGAACGGCGCATTGGCCACATCGGTCGGAACCGGCAGCTCGTTCCAGGGAACGACGGTGACGATGATGAGCACGGAGCCGACGAAGAACAGCAGGATGCGCCAGATGATCGTGCTCGTCGCCTGACGGATGCCCTTGGCAGGGTCCTCCGACTCGGCGGAGGCCATCACGGCGATCTCCGTGCCGAAGTACGAGAAGATCACCAGCGCCACCCCTGTGAAGGCGACGCCGAAGCCGTTCGGCGCGAAGCCGCCGTGCTCCCACAGGTTCGAGATCGAGACCTCGGAGTTCGGCCACAGTCCGAAGGCGAACAGCAGACCGGCGCCGAGGAAGACGACGATCGCGAGCACCTTGACGCTGGCGAGCCAGAACTCGACCTCGCCGAAGGCGCGGACGGAGATGATGTTCGTGCCGACGAAGATGCCGATCAGGATCAGCGACCAGGCCCACGACGGGACCGCGGGGAACCAGCTCGCCATGGTCTCGCCGCCCAGCACCGCCTCGTAGGCGAGCACGCCGACCCAGAAGTACCAGTACAGCCATCCGACGAGATACGCGGCCCAGTTGCCGAGGCCCACTCGTGCGTACTCCATGAACGAGCCGATGGCCGGACGGGACGCCGCCATCTCGCCGAGCATGCGCATGGCGAGGAACACGAGCAGCCCGCCGATGAGGTACGACAGCACCGCGGCCGGCCCGACGGCGCGGATGACGTTGCCCGATCCGACGAACAGACTCGCCCCGATGATTCCGCCCAGGGTGATCATGGTGACATGGCGCGACCGCAGCTTCTTCGCCTGAGGTCTCTCGACCGGTACGAGACCGGCTGACGTCGCCGGCGAAACCGGCTTCCTCCAGGACGATTCTGAGGGTTCGTTCATCTCGAAGCTGCCTTTCTTCACGGCGCGGCCCTCACAGCCAGGCCGGCCATCCGGGTCGTCTCGCCGACCGAGAAGCACACGGAGAGGCTATGTTGTCACGGCTCTGCGACCCCGCGCAGTATTTTCTGCGGCGTGCATCCGGCGTTCGGCTGGACATGCAGAAAGGCCCCGCCGGATCGGCGAGGCCTTCTGTGCTCGGTACGTGTGTGTGTATGCGTGTCAGTCGCCGGCGAGGGATGCAGCGCCGATGATGCCCGAGTTGTTGCGGTGGATCGCCGGCACGATCGGGGTCTTGAGGTCGAGCAGCGGCAGGAAGTCTCCGGCGTTCTTCGACACCCCGCCGCCGACCACGAACAGGTCAGGGCTGAAGAGGAACTCGATGTGCGAGTAGAACCTCTGCAGACGCTCGGCCCACTCCGACCAGCTCAAGCCCTCGCGCTCGCGCGCGGACGTCGCCGCATAGGTCTCGACCGACTCGTACTCGCCGAAGTTCAGGTGTCCGAGCTCGGTGTTCGGCAGCAGAACGCCGTCGTAGAGGAACGCCGACCCGATTCCCGTGCCGAGGGTGGTGAGCAGCGTGAAGCCGCGCACGTCGCGGGCCGCACCGTGGCGCGCCTCTGCGACACCGGCAGCATCCGCGTCGTTCACGAAGACGATGTTGCGTCCGAGTCCGTCACGGAAGAAGCGCTCGGCGTCGAAGTCGACCCACTCCTTCGAGACGTTGGCGGCGGAAAGCGTCTTGCCGCGCTTGACGATGGCGGGGAAGGCCACGCCGAGGGGGAGGGTCGAGTCCTTCACGTCGAGGGTCTTCAGCACCGTCTGCACCGCCTCGAGGACATCCTGCGGAGATGCGCCCTTGGGAGTGGGCACGCGCACCCTGTCCGAGGCCATGATGCCGTGCTCCAGGTCGACGAGACCTGCCTTGATACCCGTGCCGCCGATGTCGACGCCGATCGCTTTTGCCATGGTCGATAGCTTAGCGACCGACGTCAGCGCCGATAGGATCGATGACACCACGTGAAGAAGGGGATCGGCCATGTCGAACGGCGATGAGAAGTACTGGTACAACCTGGAGACCGGTCAGGTGGAGTTCGGGATGATCTCCGCGTCGGCCGATCGCGTCGGGCCCTTCGACACCGAGGCCGAGGCGTCTCGGGCTCCCGAGAAGCTCAAAGAGCGCTCGCGCGCCTGGGCCGAGGAGGAAGCGGCCGAGAGCGGCTGGGACGCCGGCACCGGCAAGGGCGCTGAGTGACCGTGGACAAGCAGAGAGATTTCGTCCTCCGGACGATCGAAGAGCGCGGCGTCAAGTTCGTCCGCCTGTGGTTCACCGATGTCATCGGCACCCTCAAGTCTGTGGCGATCGCGCCGGCCGAGGTGGAGGGCGCGTTCGCCGAGGGGATCGGGTTCGACGGCTCTGCCATCGAGGGTCTGACCCGCAGCTACGAGTCCGACCTGCTCGCGCAGCCCGACCCCACCACGTTCCAGACCCTGCCGTGGCGTGGCGAGATCGATCCGACTGCGCGCATGTTCTGCGACATCACGACGCCCGACGGGCGTCCGGCTGTGTCCGACCCGCGCCACGTGCTCAAGCGCACGCTCGCGAAGGCCGCCGATGCCGGGTTCACCTTCTACACGCATCCCGAGATCGAGTTCTACCTGCTCAAGTCGTCGTCGTTCGGTCCTGAGGGTCCGGTGCCGGTGGACTCGGCCGGCTACTTCGACAACGTGCCCGGCGGCACCGCGCACGACTTCCGGCGCCGTTCGGTGCGGATGCTCGAAGACCTCGGCATCTCGGTGGAGTTCAGCCATCACGAGGGCGGGCCCGGGCAGAACGAGATCGACCTCCGCTATGCGGATGCGCTGACCATGGCCGACAACGTGATGACGTTCCGCACGGTCATCAAGGAGGTCGCGATCGAACAGGGCGTCTACGCGACGTTCATGCCGAAGCCTCTCAGCGGTCACCCGGGAAGCGGCATGCACACGCACATGTCGCTCTTCGAAGGGGAGCGCAACGCGTTCTACGAAGAGGGCGCCAAGTACCAGCTGTCCAAGACCGGACGCCACTTCATCGCCGGGCTCCTGCGGCACGCGAACGAGATGGCCGCGGTGACCAACCAGTTCGTCAATTCGTACAAGCGGCTCTGGGGCGGCGACGAGGCTCCGAGCTTCGTCACGTGGGGTCACAACAATCGCTCCGCGCTCGTCCGGGTGCCGATGTACAAGCCCAACAAGGGCGGATCGTCGCGCGTCGAATACCGTGCGCTCGACTCCGCAGCGAACCCTTATCTCGCCTACGCGCTCATGCTCGCGGCGGGGCTCAAGGGCATCGAGGAGGAGTACGAGCTGCCGCCGGAGGCCGAGGACAACGTGTGGTCGCTCAGCGACGCCGAGCGTCGTGCGCTCGGCTACTCCGCGTTGCCAGCGAGCCTCGACCACGCGCTCGAGTACATGGAGAGCTCCGAGCTGGTCGCCGAGACCCTCGGCGAATCGGTCTTCAACTACGTGCTTCTGAACAAGCGCAAGGAGTGGGAGGCCTACCGTGGCCAGGTCACACCGCTCGAGCTGAAGAACAACCTCGAGCTGCTCTGAGCGTCGTCCATGGCCCGTTCGGACGACTCTGTCTCGCTCTCCGCGCTGGCCAGGCTGGGGTTCGCCGAGCTCAGCGAAGCAGCGGCGAACCTCACCGAGCTCGCGACGCTGATCGGTGTCGACCGGTCGCTTCTGCTCGCTGAGGCGGATGCTGCTGATCCCGACGCGGCGGTCGAGGGAATGCTGCGCGTGGCGCGGCGCGATGCGGCACCGCTCGCAGCTGTGTTCGCAGACCAGCGGGCGCGCAGACGCGCATGGCGGGTGTTCGGCTCGTCACAGGGCTTCGCCGACTTCTTCCTCAGGCATCCGACCGAAGTATCGGTGCTGGCCGACCGATCGACGGGGCTGCCGTCGGCAGACGAGCTGCGCGAGCGCATGCTCGACGCGGTCGGCGCGCGTGACGGCTTCGCCGATTCGGGCGACGACAGTGCAGTGGTCACGCTGCGCGTGGCCTACCGGCGCAACCTCGCGCTGATCGCCGCGATCGATCTGACGGCGTACAACCCGGTGCGGATCGTCGCCGATGTCGCAGCGGCGCTGGCCGATATCGCCGGCGCTGCGTTGGAGGCGTCGCTGGCCATCGCCCGTCGACGGCTCGTCGACACGATGAGTCGCGACCAGGTCGCTGCCACGCAGCTCGCCATCATCGGCATGGGCAAGGCGGGCGCACGCGAGCTGAACTACGTCAGCGACGTCGACGTGATCTTCGTCGGGGGAACCGCAGACGAGGATGTCGTCTCGGAATCGCGGGCGATCGACATCGCGACGCGCCTTGCGAGGGAGACGATGCGCGGCCTGAGCGGCATCGAGGTCGAACCGCCGCTCTGGGAGGTCGACGCGGCGCTCCGTCCAGAAGGCAAGCAGGGGGCGCTGGTGCGATCACTCGGCTCGCACCTGGCGTATTACGACCGTTGGGCCAAGAGCTGGGAGTTCCAGGCGCTGCTGAAGGCGCGGCCTCTCGCAGGCGATCCCGAGCTCGGCGCCGAGTACATCGCCGCGGTGCAGCCCAAGGTGTTCTCCAGCGCCGCGCGGGAGAACTTCGTCGACAGCGTCCAGCGCATGCGCGAGCGGGTCATGGAGCACATCGACCCCGAGGATGCGCCGTACCAGCTCAAGTTGGGCTCCGGTGGACTGCGGGACATCGAGTTCACCGTGCAGCTCCTGCAGCTCGTGCATGGCCTCACCGACCCGAGCCTGCGCACCCGCGGCACGTTGGAGAGCCTCGACGCGCTGGTCGAAGGCGGCTACATCGGTCGGGCGGAGGCTGCGTCGTTCGCGGACGACTACTGCGTGCTGCGGTTGATGGAGCACAGGCTGCAGCTCAAAGAGCTCAGCCGCACGCACCTGATGCCTCGCACGCCCGCCGGCCTGCGCGTTCTGGCTCGCAGCACGGGGCTCGGAGAGTCCGGCGAGGCGATCTGGGCTCGATGGGAGAGCGTCCGGCGTGAGGTGCGCGACATCCACACACGGCTGTTCTACCGTCCGCTGCTGAGCGCCGTGGCCTCCCTGCCCGAAGAGGAGCGCACCCTTTCGACCGCTCAAGCGCACGATCGCCTCATGGCCATCGGCTTCCGCGACCCGGCGGGCGCTCTACGGCATATCGGCGCGCTCACGACGGGGTTGAGTCGCAAGGCGACCATCCAGCGGCATCTCATGCCGGTGATGGTCCGCTGGTTCGCCGACGGGAGTGACCCGGACTATGCGCTGATCGCGTTCCGCCGCATCAGCGAGCGTCTCGGCGACACCCCCTGGTTCCTCCGGATGCTGCGGGATTCGTCCGGCGCCGCTGAGAGCCTGACGAGGCTGCTGTCGTCGTCACGGTACGTCGGCGAGCTCATGGAATGGATCCCCGAGTCCGTGGCCTGGCTCGACAGCAGCGAGCTCCTGCGTCCGCGCAGCGGCGCGGCGCTCGACGAGGAGGCCAGGGCCATCCAGACGCGTCACAGGAACGTGGGTGACGCACTGCAGGCCGTTCGAGCGCTGCGACGTCGCGAACTGCTGCGCACGGCGATGGGCGGCGTCCTCGATGTGCTCTCGATCGAGCAGATCGCGACCTCGCTCACCGAGATCACCGACGCCACGATCCAGGCGGCGCTGCGCGCGGTCCGGCGTGAGATCGTCACCGCCGATGACGAGGCGTTCGATTTCGCGGTCATCGGCATGGGCCGATTCGGGGGAGCGGAGCTGGGGTTCGGCTCCGATGCCGACATCCTCTATGTGTACGACGCGAACGGCGTCGACCCTCAGCGGGCGCAGTCGCTCGCAACGCGGATCGTCGCAGGACTCCGGGAGCACCTGACCGATCATCGGGTGCCGCTCGATCTGGATGCGGACCTCCGGCCGGAGGGACGCAACGGCCCGGTGGTGCGGTCGATCGAGGCGTATGCCGAGTACTACCGACGCTGGTCGCTGTCGTGGGAAGCCCAGGCTCTGCTCCGAGCGCGAGGGGTCGCAGGCAGCGCCACTCTCATCGCGAAGTTCACTGCCCTCGCCGACAGCATCCGGTACCCCGCCGAGGTCGATCTGCAGGGCACCCGCGAGATCAAGCGGATCAAGGCTCGGGTCGAGGGCGAGCGGCTGCCGCAGGGGGTGGACCCGCGTCGTCATCTGAAACTCGGCCCAGGCACGCTCAGCGATGTCGAGTGGCTGGTGCAGCTTCTGCAGTTGCAGCACGCCCACGACGTGCCTGCACTGCAGACCACGTCGACTCTCACCGCCCTCGGGGCTGCCGTCGACGCGGGGTTCGTCCCGGCCGATGCCGCCGATCTGCTCCGCGCCGCGTGGTTGCTGTCCAGTCGCCTGCGCTCGGCGATCACCCTGTACACCGGCAAGACGAGCGACGTGCTGCCGACGGATCCGCGCGACCTCGATGCGATCGGTCGACTGCTCGGTTATCCCGATCGTTCAGCGAGCGTGCTCGACGATGACTACCTGGGGGTGACCCGGCGTGCGCGCCGGGCGTTCGAGCAGCTCTTCTACGGTTAGACGGTCCCACATCGCGTCAAGGGCTGGCGCGCCATTTGCCTTTTCTGCGCCGGTCGCACAGGCTGAGCGCATGACGATCTCGAAGCTCGGTGTGATCTGGAACCCCTCCAAGGCTGACGGGGAGTCGTTGCGCGAATCCGTCGCAGCGACGTTCGTCTCCGACGGGGTCGAAACGCCCGTCGAGTGGTGGGAGACCAGCATCGAGGACCCGGGGCGCGGTATGGCCGCCGACGCGGTGGCCGCAGGCTGCGACGTGGTGATCGCCGTCGGTGGAGACGGCACCGTCCGGGCGGTCGCGGAATCGTTGGCCGGCACGGACTCCGCGCTCGGCATCGTGCCGCAGGGCACCGGCAACCTGCTCGCTCGCAACCTCGAGATCCCGTTGAACGACATCCCGGCCGCTCTGGAGCGGGTCCGCGACGGCGAGCCGCAGCGGATCGACATGGGCTGGGTCGACCACGACGGCACCGAGCATGCGTTCGTGGTGATGGTCGGCTTCGGCATCGACGCTCAGATGCTGGTGGAGACCGACGAGGACCTGAAGAACCGTGCCGGATGGATCGCATATGTGGAGGCGATGGGGCGTGCCCTGGCCGGCACCGAGATGACCGACATCACCCTCACGCTCGACGAGCAGGAGCCGCAGGCCCTCCGCGGTCACACGATGCTGATCGGCAACTGCGGCATGGTGCAGGGCGGCATCCGTCTCCTGCCGGACGCCGTGCTCGATGACGGGCTGCTCGACATGCTGCTCGTGAGCGCCGATGGGCCACTGCAGTGGCTCGACACGGTCCGCGCCTTCGTCTGGGAGAACGGCATCCGCCGCATGATGGGCAATGTCGACACCGCGGTGAGCACCGACTCGACGACCCACATCTCCGCAGAACGCATCCGGGTCGAGCTCGCGTCACCGCAGACGTTCGAGATCGACGGCGAAGAGGTCGGAGCGGTCTCCGACTTCACTGTGCGGGTCCAGCCCGCAGCGCTCACGGTTCGCTGAGGGTTCCCGGCGGGACGAGCTTGCTGTCCTGCAGCGGGAACACGACCTTCTGGACGACGATGATGATGCTGGCGGCGACCGGGATCGCGACGAGCGCGCCCAGGATCCCGCCGAGCGCGCCTCCGGCGACGGCAGCGATGACGACGAGCGCACCGGGTACAGCGACGGCCTTGTTCATGATGCGAGGCGATAGGACGTATGCCTCGATCTGCATGTAGACGAGGTAGTAGCCGAAGGCGATGAGCGCGGTGACCGGGCTCACGATCAGGCAGATCAGCGCATTGATGATCGACGCAGTCAGGGTGCCGACGAGTGGGATCATCGAGCCGATGAAGGCGATCAGGGCGAGCAGGGCAGGCACGGGCGCGCCGATGATGCTCAGAACGATGAGGCTCAGGATGCCGTTGATCAGCGCGAGGCTGGCCTGTCCCATCACATATCGTCCGACGGCACCAGAGACGTCTTCCAGGAGCCCGCCGAAGGTGTCCCGCTGGTACGACGGGACGAAGCGCACGGCGACGCGCTTCATGCTGCGGAGGGACGCCATGAAATACAGCGTCAGAATCAGCACGATGGTGACTCCGGTGAACCCTCCGGCGATGCCGGCGCCGACCGCGAACACGCCGCCGCTGATGTTCAGGATGTTGCCCGGGTCCTGCACGAAACTCAGCACGCCCTGGGCCGCGTCGTCGAAGGTGGAGCCGAACTGCTCGCTGACGTCCTTGAACCAGGCGCTGGCCATGAAGTCCTCGACCATCTTCGGGCCGTCCTGGATCAGGTTTGTCACCTGCTCGACGAGGAGCGGCACGATGGCGAGGATGATCCCTACGAAAGCCAGGACCACGACGGAGACGACGATCGCGACCGCCGCTGGGCGAGGGAGCTTGCGCTCGATGAACGAGACGACGGGGTCCAGGCCGAGGGCGAGGAAGACGGCGACCCCGATGTAGACGAGCACCGTCGCGAGCTGATCGACGATGCCTCCGATCAGGAGGGCGACCAGGACGCCCAGCGCACCCAGAAGTCCGTATGTGAACGGGTTGATGCGAGCGAGCGCCGCCGCCGCGGTCTTGGGCTGAGCCGGGGGAGTCTCGGTCGTGTGGACCCTGTTCGACTGCAGCCTGTCGTTCTTGCGGCGCATGATGGCCCCTCGCTCTTGTTCGTTCGGACCCCTCAGTTGAACAGTCGATGCGGGGGAAAGCAAGCGCGACACGGCCACGCTCTTTGTGGTGTATGACGTGGTGGATGTCGGATGCCTGTGCGATCGTTCACGCATGGATGCCCTGACACTCAGACCCTGGTCCGCGGGTGATCTCGAGCTGCTGCGTGTGGCGAACACTCCGGAGATGACGGCCCATCTGAACGGCGTCGAGAGCGAGCAGCAGCTGGTCGACCGCAACGCCCGCTACCTCCGCCTGTGGGAGGCGGGAGAGGCCAGGATGTTCGTCATCGAGGACGAGGATCGTCGTTCGCTGGGTTCGATCGGGTTCTGGAACTCCGAGTGGCGTGACGAGCCGGCGTTCGAGACGGGGTGGTTCGTGATCCCTGACGCGCAGGGGAGAGGCGTGGCTTCCCGGGCTCTCGGCCTGCTGATCGATGACGCGAGAGCGCACCGTGGTGAGCGCAGGTTTTTGACGGCATTCCCCTCGGTGGAGAACGCGGGGTCGAACGGCGTCTGCCGTCGCAGCGGGTTCGAGATGGTGGGCACCTTCACCGACACGTTCCGCGGTGCAGAGCTGACGATGAACGAATGGGTGCTGGATCTCGTCGGCTGAGCGCGCGCTACTCGGCCGTCTCGGGCTTGTCGCCCTTCTCGCTCTTCGGCGACGACTCGAACGCTGCGCCGAACGCGACTCCCAACGCCAGGCCGAACGCAACCCCGACGCCCACGTTGTCGAACAGCAGCATCCCTGCCCCCGCACCGATCGGAAGCCCGATCGCCATCCCGAGAGCGATGCCGACACCCGGCTTCTTCGTCGAGTTCTCGGTTGCTTCGGAGTTCTCGTCTGATTCGGTCATACGCAGCACGATACGTAGTCGGGCGAGCACCCACATCCTCCGCAAGACGGACACGGTGCGGTCTGCGGCGGGCAGGAAGACGAGAACGCCCCCGAGCCACAGCTCGGGGGCGTTCTCGGAGAATTCTGCGGATCAGACTCCGAAGTACAGCTCGTACTCGAACGGGTGCGGACGCTGAGCCATCGGCAGGATCTCGTTCTCGTACTTGTACGAGATCCAGGTCTCGATGAGCTCCTCGGTGAACACGCCGCCCTCGAGGAGGAACTGGTGGTCCGCCTTCAGGGCGTCGAGCGAGTCCAGCAGGGAGTTCGGGACCTGGGGGATGTTCTTGGCCTCCTCGGGAGGAAGCTCGTAGAGGTCCTTGTCGACGGGCTCGTGCGGCTCGATGCGGTTCTTGATGCCGTCGAGACCTGCCATGAGCTGTGCCGCGAACGCCAGGTACGGGTTGCCCGAGGCGTCGGGAGCGCGGAACTCGATGCGCTTGGCCTTCGGGTTGGAGCCCGTGATCGGGATGCGGATGGCAGCCGAGCGGTTTCCTGCGGAGTAGACCAGGTTGACCGGCGCCTCGAAGCCCTTGACCAGACGGTGGTAGCTGTTCAGGGTCGGGTTCGTGAACGCGAGCACGGCCGGGGCGTGTGCCAGGAGTCCGCCGATGTACCAGCGGGCGACATCGCTGAGCTGGCCGTAGCCGGCCTCGTCGTAGAACAGCGGCTTGCCGTCGTTCCAGAGCGACTGGTGCGTGTGCATGCCCGAGCCGTTGTCGCCGTAGAGCGGCTTCGGCATGAAGGTGGCGACCTTGCCCCACTCCTCGGCGGTGTTCTTGACGATGTACTTGAACTTCAGGATGTCGTCCGCCGAGTGCACCATGGTGTCGAAGCGGTAGTTGATCTCCTGCTGGCCCGCGGTGCCGACCTCGTGGTGCGAGCGCTCGAGGATGAATCCGGCCTCGATCAGCTTCAGGGTGATGTCATCGCGCAGGTCAGCGGTCTTGTCGACCGGGCTGACGGGGAAGTAGCCGCCCTTGTACGGGGTCTTGTTGGCGAGGTTTCCGCCTTCTTCCTCGCGACCGGTGTTCCACGCGGCCTCTTCGGAGTCGACCTTGTAGAAGCTCTCGCCGGCGGTGACCGAGTAGCGCACGTCGTCGAAGATGTAGAACTCGGCCTCGGGGGCGAAGAACGCGGTGTCGGCGATGCCGGTCGATGCGAGGTACTTCTCGGCCTTCTTGGCGACCTGGCGCGGGTCCTTCGAGTAGATCTCTCCGGTGCGGGGGTTGTAGATGTCGAAGATCATCACGAGGGTGCTCGCCTCGCGGAAGGGGTCCATGTAAGCCGTGGTGACATCAGGGATGAGCTGCATGTCGGACTCGTGGATGCTGGCGAAGCCGCGGATCGAGGAGCCGTCGAACAGCTGCCCGTCCACGAAGAAGTCCTCGTCGACAGTGGCCGCTGGGATGTTGAAGTGCTGCTGCACACCCGGGAGATCAGTGAATCGGATGTCAAGGAACTTGACGTCGTTCTCCTTGATGAAGGTCAGCACCTCGGACGAATCTTTGAACATGTACGACTCCTGGATTGCGGATCGATGGCTTCACGGCCATTGTGCACAGTACGTGCGGGGCGTTACTCCACGGTATCCGCTTTGTTTCCAGCATGTTACGCGCCGGTAGGCTGATGACGTGACGGATGCTGTGAACACGTACCCCGGAGAACGACTCGGAATGCCGCAGACGGGGACGGGCAGCATCGCCCGCCCTGGGCGGCGGATCGGGGCTCTCCTCATCGACTACATCGCCGCGACGATCATCGCCACCGGCTTCCTCGGATACGACCAGTTCGCACTGCCCGCAGAGGCAGGCCTGACGATGTTCGCGCCGATGGGCGTGTTCGCCCTGCTGCAGATCCTGTTCATCCCGACGGCGGGTGGCAGCCCCGGACACCGCATCCTCGGCATGCGCGTCGTACGCCTCGGCGGTGGCTGGGTGGGAGTGTGGCGGCCGATCGTGCGCACGCTGCTCATCGTCATCGTGATCCCGGCGGTCATCTGGGATGCCGACCAGCGAGGTGTTCACGACAAGGTGACGGGACTCGTTCTCATCCGCGCCTGACGCGGCTCACTCCTTGCCGCGGTTGCGGCGTCGTGCCTCGCGCGGTGCGCGACCTCCGAGGAACGAGCGTGCGGGGTCGACGACGTAGCCCTGTCGCAGCGCCTCACGACCGATGAGCATGCGGAAACCCATCTCATCTCGGTTGCTCAGTGTCACCTCGGCGAGCACCTCTCGGTCATGCAGACGAATGAGCATCTCGACGACGAGTCGCTCCTGCGCATGGCCGGAAGAGCTGCGCACCGCGCGGCGATCGTGCACCGGGGATTCGACGATCACCGCGTCCTCCTGGCTGTCCTGCCAGGGCTTCACCCGGAACCGGACCCACGACACGCCGTCGCGCTCGAACTCCTGGATCTCGAATGCGTGCAGCGAAGAGGTGCGGGCGCCCGTGTCGATCTTGGCTTTGAGCCAGTCCACACCGAGATCGGGCAGGCTCACCCATTCTCGCCACCCGATAAGGGTGTTTGAATGGGATGACTTACTCACCCGACCATCCTGGCAGGAAATCCCCCGTGAAGATCGCAGTGCTCTCCCGCGCGCCGCAGGCGTACTCCACCCAACGGCTGCGCGCCGCCGCGCTCCAGCGAGGTCACAACGTCAAAGTGCTGAACACGCTGCGCTTCGCGATCGATCTCACGGCCGACGAACCCGACCTGCACTACCGCGGACGTCAGCTCAGCGACTACGACGCGATCCTGCCCCGAATCGGCAACTCGATCACCTACTTCGGCACAGCAGTGGTGCGCCAGTTCGAGCAGATGGACGTGTACACGCCGAACACGGCGAACGGGATCTCGAGTGCCCGCGACAAGCTCCGCGCGAACCAGATCCTCTCGCGCCACAACATCGCGATGCCGCCCACGGCGTTCGTGCGCAACCGCGCCGATGTGCGGCCCGCCATCGAGCGCGTCGGCGGCGCTCCTGTCGTCATCAAGCTCCTCGAGGGCACGCAGGGGATCGGCGTCATCCTCGCGCCGCAGGTGAAGGTCGCTGAGGCGATCATCGAGACGTTGCACTCGACCAAGCAGAACGTGCTCATCCAGAAGTTCATCTCCGAGAGCCGCGGTCGGGACATCCGCGCGCTCGTGGTGGGAGACAGGGTGGTGGCGGCGATGCGACGGTCCGCAGCCGGAGACGAGTTCCGCTCGAACGTGCATCGCGGGGGCTCCGTCGAAGCCGTCGAGCTCGACCCCGTCTACGAACGCGCGGCTGTTCGCTCGGCTCAGATCATGGGCCTGCGCGTCGCCGGAGTCGACATGCTCGAGGGCGATGAGGGCCCGCTGGTGATGGAGGTCAACTCCTCGCCAGGGCTCCAGGGCATCGAGACGGCCACCAAGCTCGACGTCGCCGGGGCGATCATCGACTACATCGCAGGGCAGGTGGCGTTCCCCGAGATCGATGTGCGCCAGCGCCTGACGGTGTCGACCGGCTACGGCGTCGCCGAGCTGATGGTGCACGGCGCGGTCGATCTCGTCGGCAAGACGCTCGGCGAGGCCGGACTCTGGGAGCGCGACATCACGGTGCTCACGCTGCACCGCGGCGTCTCCGTCATCCCGAACCCGCGAAAGCACGTCGTCCTCGAGGCCGAGGATCGACTCTTCTGCTTCGGCAAGCTCGACGAGATGCGATCCATGGTGCCGGAGCGCCGGCGTCGCCGCGCCAAGGTCCGCCGCCTCCCGCGTCAGCCGCTCTCCGAGTGAAACGACGAAGCGCGGCCGCCTCTCGAGAGAGGACGGCCGCGCTTCGTCGTATGCAGACGCCAGATCAACGAGGGCGCTGCGCTCGGACCTTCGTGGGGTCGATGCCCTTCGGGATCGGCAGCGAGGAGATCGACTGCGACACGGACTCGATGCGTCGGATGACGGCGCCCATGGTGGCCTTGTCGATGACCTTCGGAAGCTTCTTGATCGTCTTGGCGAGGTCGGCGATGGCGACGTCGTCATCGCCGTGGCCGACGTAGAGCACGGTGACAGGCACGCCGTGGGCGACGCGGGCGGCCTTGCTGCGCTCGTCGTTCACGAGGCGGGTCAAGCGTCCGCGTGAGCCCTCTCCGACGACGACGACCCCGCCGCGTCCGACCGTGCGGTAGACGGCGTCCTGCGTCTTGGGGTTGATCCCCACCGGCGTCTCGGAGCCCTGCCAGTGGCGACCGAGGCTGGTGCTGAGCACGTGGCCCGTGGCACCGGGCATTCCGTCGATCTTCTGATACATCGCCGACGTGGACAGGCGCGTCATCAGGAACATCGCGCCGAGCAGACCGAGCATCAGGCCCGAGATGCCCCAGAGGATGAGGGTCCACACCTGGAACGGCGGGATCAGGTAACCGACGATGAGGCCGACGAGCACACCGAGGACCAGCAGCGCGATCTGAGCCCAGGGCAGCCAGGGGTAGATCTCTCTCGTGAACTTGAAGAGGGACTTGATCTGGGAGAAGAATCCCGGACGCTTCTCGGGCGCGGACGTGCGGTTTGCCATGTGCATAAGAATACCGACTCCGGGAGGCGCTCATGGCGTCGTTCGCGTCAGGCGGATTCCTGGTCGCCATCCTCCTCTGCACAGGTCGTCGATCCCCGCGGAAGCGTCCACATCCCGCCTCCCTCCCACACAGGCTCCGTGCGATGCACTGACATGGGGTGATGGCAGATACAGAGGCGCGGTCACGAGGGGCGGTGCTCGTGCCGGGTGCGCATCGCGCGATCAGGAGGATCGACCCGGGCGAAGGACCGTACGCGGGAACGCTGGTCACCCGGGGCGGGTCGGTGGCCGTGCAGGTCGACTCGGAGTCGATCAGCGGGTGGGCGGGGTGGGAGCACGCCGGAGACGATCACGTCGCGGGTCCGCTCGACATCGTGCGGCGATCCGACGGGCATGACGTTCTTCTGCCGTGGTGCACGGAGCGGGTCTCCTCGTTCGTCGGACGCCGTGCCGCAGCCGATGCCTCGCTCGCCTCCGGAGAGATGACCACTCTCGTGGCGAGCATCCTGCGCGGTCTGGGCGAACTCGCGAGAGCCGAGGGGCACGATGAGACCGGCGAGTGGTGGCTCACGGACGACGGACGACCGACGTTCGTGATCGGTGCCGGCGAGACTGCTCGAGCCGCGGCGGCTGCCCTCGTGGCGCGGTTGCGGGAGGATTGTGCCGATCGCACGCTCGCTCGTCTGCTCGTCGTGATCGAGGAAGGGCTCGGTGCCGAGACCGCAAGGCCGGGGATGCCGGCTCGCCAGCTCGAGAAGTGGGAGGCCGAGCTGTTCGACACGGCGGCTCCGAAACCTCTGAAGCGAGATGTGCATGCGCCAGCGCTTACAAGGCATACCGATGCGGCGAGGCATGCGGTCGTGGCACGGCCCGTCGCGCGACGGCATCTGAGAACCCGCGCGCCGCTGCCGAGGGACCGCAGCGGAGTCGGGGCACTGTCGTCTCGATTCGTCGGTGGGATCGTGCATAGCCTCAACGGGTATCGAGACGCCGTCGCCCTCCGGCTCGGGCGCAGACCTGGGCGCGGCATCGTCGAACGCTCGGTCCGTCGAACCGAGTCGGCAGACGTCGGCACCGCAGCTGGCAGACGTGCTCCCGTTAGACGCGGTCGACGAACGATCGTCGCCGCTGCGGCGGCGGCAGTGGTGCTCGCCGGCGGGCTGCTCTGGCCCGGCGGGGCGACGGGGGAGCCTGACGGGGAAGGCGCCCCCGCCGTGCCGAAGAGCACTCCCCTCGCGACGGAGGTGCACCGCGTCTCCACCGATTCATCGCCGACGCCCATGTCACCCGCACCGGATCCGCCGACGCCGGGGGAGGGATCGCCGAGCGACGGATCCGACCCGACGGACCCCGTGGAGGCGGCGCGGATGCTGATCAGTGCGATCGGCATCTGCGGCGAGAACGAGGACAAGGTCTGCGACGGTGCTGTCGCTCAAGGATCTGTCGGTGTCGTCGACGAGTTGGGCGGCGGCAACGAGGGAGCGCTGCAGCTTCAATCGGTGGATGAGTACGGAGACGTCGCAGTGATCCGGGTCTCCCCGTCTCAGGGCGTCAGCGATGGTGCGGCGTCGGAAGGTGGGGAACGGATGGTCGTGCTCGTACGGATCGCAGAGAAATGGCTGGTCCGCGACGTGTATGACGTCGCGGACCAGCCAGGGTGATGCTGTGGTCAGGCTCCGAGCTGAGCGGCGAACTGCGCCGACTCGAGGCGGGCCTTCACCGCGCCGAGGAAGCGGGCGGCGTCGGCTCCGTCGATGATGCGGTGGTCGTACGAGAGCGCGAGGTACACGTACGAGCGCACGGCGATCGCATCCGCTCCACCGACCTTGACGAGACCGGGACGCTTGACGACCGTTCCGGTGCCGAGGATCGCGGACTGCGGCAGGAACACGACGGGGGTGTCGAACAGCGCGCCACGCGAACCGGTGTTGGTCAGCGTGAACGTGCCGCCGGCGAGCTCGTCGGGCTTCAGCTTGTTGTCACGCGTGCGCGCGGCGAGGTCCGCGATCTCGTGGGCGATCTCCGCGATGTTCTTCGACGCGGCATCGCGCAGGACCGGCGTGAGCAGACCGCGCTCGGTGTCGACGGCGATCGACACGTTCTCGGACTCCGGGTAGACGATGTTCTCTCCGTCGACCGTGGCGTTCACGATCGGGAAGGCGCGCAGTGCCTCGGCGGCGGCCAGAGCGAAGAACGGCAGGAACGACAGCTTGTCGCCGGTCTTCTCGAGGAACGATCCCTTGACGCTGTCGCGGTACTCCGCGAGAGCGGTCACATCGACCTCGACCACCGTGGTGAGCTGAGCCGTCTGCTGCATCGACTCGACGGCGCGCTTTGCGAGCACCTTGCGCAGACGCGACATCGGCTGCGTGGTGCCACGCAGCGGCGACACCTCGAGCGGAGCCGGTGCGGCAGGAGCGGCGGCTGCAGCGGGTGCAAACGAGGCGCTCTCGGCGGCCTTGAGGACGTCCTCCTTGCGGATGCGTCCTCCGACACCGGTGCCGGTGACGCTGGCGAGGTCGACGCCCTGCTGCGAGGCCAGGCGGCGCACGAGCGGGGTGACGTACAGGTTGTCGCTCTCGGTCGGGAGTGACAGCTTCTGCTCGGCCTGAGCCGGAGCCGCGGCGGCGCCGCCGGTCGCCTGCTCCGGAGCCGCCTGTGCGGGAGCCGCCACGGGCGCCTCGGCGGCAGGCCGCTCTGCAGGCTTGTCGACGGGGGCCTCCGAGACCGATTCCTTTGCCTCAGGCGCCTCGGCAGCAGACGGCTGCCCGGCAGGAGCCGGGGCCTCTGCCGCGGGCGCGGGTGCCTGTGCCGGTGCGGCCGCGGGGGCCGCTCCGGAGCCGACACGAGCGAGCACAGCGCCCACCTCGACGGTCTCGTCTTCGGCTGCGACGATCTCCTGCAGCACACCGGCGACGGGCGACGGGATCTCGGTGTCGACCTTGTCGGTGGAGATCTCGAGCAGAGCCTCGTCGACCTCGACCGTGTCGCCGATCTGCTTGAGCCAGCGCGTGACGGTGCCCTCGGTGACGCTCTCGCCGAGTTCCGGGAGGACGATGTCAGTGGCGTCGCCGGCGGGTGCGGGCGCGGGAGCCGCCTCGGCGGCAGCGGGCGCAGCGGCTTCGGGCTCTGCGGGAGCCTCGGCCTGCGGCGCGGCCGGCTCGGGGACCTCCTCAGCGGCGGGGGCAGCGGCCGCGGGGGCGTCATCTGCCGGAGCGGAGGCGCTGCCGTCGCCGATGCGCGCGAGCAGCGCGCCGACCTCGATGGTCTCGTCCTCGGCGACGAGGATCTCCTCGATCACACCGGTGACAGGAGAGGGGATCTCGGTGTCGACCTTGTCGGTCGAGATCTCGAGCAGGCCCTCATCCGCCTGAACGGTGTCTCCCACCTGCTTGAGCCAGCGGGTGACGGTGCCCTCTGTGACGCTCTCGCCGAGAGGGGGGAGGACGACGGATGTGCTCATGACTGAGTCTCCTTCAGGAAGTTAAATGACGCGTGTCTAGCTTAGTGAACTGTTCACCGGTTGGTGTTCAGAGGGCGTGCAGCGGCTTTCCCGCGAGGGCGAGGAAGGCTTCTCCGAGTGCCTCGCTCTGCGTGGGATGCGCGTGGATCAGGGGGGCGATGTCCTCGGGGTGGGCTTCCCACGCGACGGCCAGCTGGCCCTCGGCGATGAGCTCGCCCACACGGTCGCCGAGCAGGTGGACGCCGATGACCGGGCCGTCTTTGCGTCGGACGACCTTCACGAGCCCGCCGGTGCCGATGATCTCGCTCTTGCCGTTCCCGGCGAGGTTGTACTCGTACGCCACCACGGCATCCGCGCCGTGCTCGGCGACGGCCGCTTCTTCTGTGACGCCGACGGAGGCGACCTCGGGGCTCGAATAGGTGACCTTCGGGATCTGGATGTCGGGAACGTGTGCGGGGGAGAGCCCGGCGATGCGTTCTGCGACCGCGATGCCCTGCTGGAACCCGCGGTGCGCGAGCTGCAGCCCGGGTGTGATGTCCCCGACGGCCCACACTCCGGGGACACCGGTCCGGAGATCCTCGTCGACGGCGACGAAGCCGCGGTCGAGGGTCACCCCCGCCTCTTCGAAGCCGAGGTCGGCCGTGACGGGTCCGCGCCCCACAGCGACGAGCAGGTAGTCGGCGGTGAACTCCTTGCCGTCCTCGAGTGTGACGGTGACCGAGCTGTCGTCCTGAGTCGCATTCTGGAAGCGGACGCCGAGCGAATACTGGATTCCGCGGCGCCGGAAGGCCCGCTCGAGTCCCTTGCTCATCGCGATGTCCTCGTTCGGGACGAGGTGGGGCAGTGCCTCGATGATGGTGACCTCGGTGCCGAACGAGCGCCACACGCTGGCGAACTCGACGCCGATGACGCCTCCGCCGAGCACCAGCACACGCTCCGGGATCACATCGAGCGACAGCGCCTGCTCGCTGGTGAGGATCCGGCCGCCGATCTCGAGCCCGGGAAGAGTCCGGCTGTACGAGCCGGTGGCGAGGACCACGTCTGTGCCGACGTACACGTCATCGCCCACGCTCACCGAGCGGTCGGCGTTCAGACGGCCGAAGCCCGCGACGGTCGTGATGCCCCGAGCCTTCACCAGGCCCTCGAGACCCTTGTACTTCTTCGCGACGATTCCCTCGCGGTAGGCGCGGACACCTGCGGGATCGATTCCCTCCAGAGTCGCCGAGATCCCGACATGCGCGGCATCTCGCACATGCTCGGCGACCTCTGCCGCGTGCAGCAGCGCTTTCGTCGGGATGCAGCCGCGGTGCAGGCACGTGCCGCCGACCTTGTCCTTCTCGATGAGCACGACGGACTTGCCGAGTTCGCTCGCACGCAGGGCGGCGGCGTATCCGCCGCTGCCTCCGCCCAGGACGACGATGTCGAAGGTGTGCGTGGTCATGGTCATGCCTCCTTGTGGGATGCTTCGGCGAACGCGATGATCGATCGGACCATCGCTCCTGTGGGGCCCTTGTCGGTGAACCCGTACGGCGCCCCGTTGTGCTCGCCGGAACCGGCGATGTCGAGGTGCACCCAGGGGATGCGGGGGGCGTCCTTCTCTTCCGAGACGCGGCCGACGAAGCGGCGCAGGAAGAGACCGGCGTACGAGGCCCCGCCCATGCGATCGCTCATGTTCGCGTTCTGCATGTCGGCGATGGGGGAGTCGAGCGAGTCCTCCATGTACGCCGGGAGCGGCATGTGCCAGGCCAGTTCGTCGGCTGCGTCGGTGGCGGTGAGGAACTCCGCGACCGCGGCGTCGTCACCGAACACACCCGTGTGACGGTGTCCGAGTGCCATGACGATCGCGCCGGTGAGAGTAGCGACGTCGATGATGACGTCGGGGTTCTCGCGGCTGGCGGCCACGAGGCCGTCAGCCATGACCAGGCGGCCCTCGGCATCCGTGTTCGGGACCTCGACGGTCGTGCCGTCGAGAATGCGGATGACGTCGCCGGGACGCAGTGCGCGCCCGGAGGGCATGTTGTCGGTGATGCAGAGCCAGGCCGTGACGTGCACGGGCAGGCCGAGGGTCGCGATCGCGCGCAGCGCGGCGACACTCGTCGCTGCGCCCGCCATGTCGAACTTCATCCCGACCATCGAGGCTGCCGGCTTGAGCGAGAGTCCGCCGGTGTCGAATGTGATGCCCTTGCCGACGAGGGCGATGTGGCGTGTCGCCTTCGCGGGCGCATAGTCGAGGCGGACGAGGCGCGGAGGCCTGTCGGAGCCCTGACCGACGCCGAGGATGCCGCCGAATCCCTGCTCAGCGAGGGCGTCCTCGTCGAGGATCTCGACGGTGACGTCTGCCAGACCCGAGACACTGTCTGCCGCGCTCTGCGCGAGCTGTGTGGGGCTCTGCCACTCGGCGGGGACGAAGACGAGGTCCTTGACCAGGGCCACTGCCTCGCCGACGGCGATCGACCGGGAGAGGGCGGCGTCGTCGAGTTCTGCGTGCAGCAGGACTGAGGAAGCGCGACTCTTGCCCGAGTCCTTGCGGTACCCCTCGAACCGGTAGGCGCCGAGCACTGCACCGTCTGCGGCGGCTGCCGCGAACTCCTCGAGGCCCGGCGCCAATGCCACGGACACTGTCTCGAAGCCGGTCAGTGAACGGAGAGCGGCGCCCACCGCGTTGCGCACTGCCTGGGCGTCCGGCGCGCGCCCGACACCCACGACGGCGAGCGGCAGAGTCGTCACCTCGGGGGCATAGGCACGGGTGAAGGCGGACGCCGAACCGGTGAAGCCGATGCCCTGCAGCGATTCGGTGAGTCCGGGATAGCCGTTCAGCGACTCCGTCGAGTCCGAGATCTCGGGGATGACCAGCACTGCGGCGTCTGCAGCGCTTCCGGGGAACTGATCTGAGGTGCGCGAGAGCGCGGGAAGCGTCATGACTCCATCCTAGGTCGGCCGCGCGTCCGGTCGCCGAGCGGGTGTTCGCTCTCAGCTTGAAGGTCACCGCCCGGCCGTCCGACGCTGCTCGTAGCATTGACTCATGCCCTTCTCCGGAGAGATACATGAACGTGTAGCGAACGCGCCGGTCGTGCCGCGCGGACTGCCCCTTGTCCTGCTCCTCACGGGTTTCACCGACGCAGGCAACGCCGTCTCGGGGCTCATCGAGCACCTTCGCGAGACGACCTCTCCCCAGCCGGTCGTGGTCTTCGACAACGATGTGCTCCTCGACTACCGCGCGCGTCGCCCGGTGATCTCGTTCGATCAGGACCATCTGACCGAGTTCCGCCCCGCACGGCTCGAACTGTCGCTCGCGACCGATGCTCTCGGCCAGAAGTTCCTCCTCCTCGCCGGGTACGAGCCTGATTTCGCGTGGAACGAGTTCGCACGCACGGTGCTCGAACTCGCCGACGAATTCGAGGTGTCAGGGCTCAACTGGGTGCACTCGATCGCCATGCCCGTGCCGCACACCCGCCCCATCGGCACGACTGTGAGCGGCAACAGGCGCGAGCTCACCGTGGCGCATTCCGTGTGGCGTCCGCGCACGCAGGTGCCGGCGACCGCGGGCCACCTCCTCGAGTTCCGCTTCGCCGAGCACGGCGAGCGGGTCGTCGGCTTCGTGCTGCTGGTGCCCCACTACCTCGCCGAGACCGAGAACCCCGACGCCGTGATCGCGGCGGCCGAGAAGCTGATGGCCGCGACCGGCCTGGTGATCCTGCTCGACGAGGTGCAGGAACGCCGAGAGGACTACCGCACCCGCGTCGATGATCAGGTGATCGGCAACGACGAGCTGCAGCAGATGGTGCAGGGGCTCGAGCGCCGGTATGACGCCTATATGGCCGGCCGTGACCCCGAGGACGGGTCGTACGACGAGGGTGGTTTCAACGAGCGCGACCTGCCGAGCGCTGACGAACTGGCTGCAGAGCTCGAGCGCTATCTCGCCTCTCGCCCCAGCGGCGACGAGGACAAACCGGGTCGAGGCTGACGTCGAAGGCGTGAACTTCGGCCGATTGCACCGGCATGCCCACACGTGTGCGATACTAGGAGTCTGACCCGTTGTCAATCGATCTTTCCGGAGATCTGACTTGACAAGGGTCTTACTAGTGTCCGAAATGCTCCGGGGCCAGCGAGCGGCCCCGTGAAAGGCGAAACGTGACTCCTGCCACGACGAAGAAGACCCGGACGAAGAAGACCGCCGACGCTCCCGAGGTCGACGCTCCCGTCGAGGAGGCGGCTGAGAAGCCGGCCCCCAAGACGGCAGCGCAGCGGGCCGCCGCCAAGCGCGCGCCCGCGAAGAAGAAGAAGGCCGAAGACATCGTCGAAGACGACGAGACTCCTCCCGCCGCAGAGCCCGACGAGGACGACGAGGACTCGAAGCCGAAGTTCACTGAGCCTCTGCCGACAGGTGCCATCGTCATCTCGTCGAACGACGACGAAGACGTGCCCGTCTACTCGACGCAGATCACCGGTGCGACCGCCGACCCTGTCAAGGACTACCTGAAGCAGATCGGAAAGGTCGCTCTGCTGAACGCGGCCGAAGAGGTCGAGCTCGCGATGCGCATCGAGGCCGGGCTGTTCGCCGAGGAGAAGCTCTCCACGATGACTGCTGCCGAGAAGGCCAGTCAGCTCGGACTCGACCTGCAGTGGGTCGCCCGCGACGGCCAGCGCGCGAAGAGCCACCTGCTGGGTGCGAACCTGCGTCTCGTCGTGTCTCTCGCCAAGCGCTACACCGGTCGCGGCATGCAGTTCCTGGACCTGATCCAGGAGGGCAACCTCGGCCTGATCCGCGCGGTCGAGAAGTTCGACTACACCAAGGGCTTCAAGTTCTCGACATACGCCACCTGGTGGATCCGTCAGGCGATCACGCGTGCCATGGCCGACCAGGCCCGTACGATCCGCATCCCGGTGCACATGGTCGAGGTCATCAACAAGCTGGCCCGCGTGCAGCGCCAGATGCTGCAGGACCTGGGCCGCGAACCCACGCCCGAAGAGCTCAGCCGCGAGCTGGACATGACGCCCGAGAAGGTCGTCGAGGTGCAGAAGTACGGCCGCGAGCCGATCTCGCTGCACACTCCGCTCGGTGAAGACGGCGACAGCGAGTTCGGCGACCTCATCGAGGACACCGAGGCCGTGGTCCCGGCCGACGCCGTGGGCTTCACGATGCTGCAGCGTCAGCTCGAGCAGCTGCTCGACTCGCTGTCCGAGCGCGAGGCCGGTGTCATCCGGATGCGCTTCGGACTCGGTGACGGGCAGCCCAAGACGCTCGACCAGATCGGTGACACGTTCGGCGTGACGCGTGAGCGCATCCGTCAGATCGAGTCGAAGACGATGGCGAAGCTGCGCCACCCGAGCCGCTCGCAGTCGCTGCGGGACTACCTCGAGTAATGCAGGCGAACGAGGGCAAGTCGCTCGAGGCGAGCGTCGACGGCAAGAGCTACGCGCGCATCCCTCTGCGGACGCGCGTCGTCATGCCCGATGACGACCTCGAGTCGGTCGTCATGGAGTACGCGAAGGATGCGGTGCAGCCGGGCGACCTGCTGTTCGTGACCGAGAAGATCGTGGCGATCACGCAGGGTCGGTCGTACCGGCTCGACGAGATCTCGCCGCGACCTCTCGCACGCTTCCTCTCGCGATACGTCGTCCGCACCTCCTACGGCATCGGTCTCGGAATGCCGGAGACCATGGAGATGGCACTGCGCGAGTGCGGCACCCTGCGGATCCTGTTCGCTGCCGGTGTCTCGGTCATCACCAAGGCCTTCGGGCGCCGAGGCGACTTCTACCGCATCGCCGGCGACAAGGCGCGTGCGATCGACGGCCCGACGAAGAACACGATCCCGCCGTACAACCAGGCAGTCGTGCTCGGCCCGAAGAACCCGCGCGAGGTCGCAGTGCGCCTGAAGAAGATGCTCGGTGGGAACCTCGAAGTGGCCGTCGTCGACATCAACGACATCGGCGGCAACATCCTCGGTTCGACGCTCGACAAGGCAGGCGAGCGTCGACTCGTTCAGATCCTGGGCGACAACCCGCTCGGACAGGCCACGCAGTCGACGCCCATGGGCATCGTCCGCGAGGTCTGACCTCCTCGAGTCGCACGTCGCAGCAAGAAGGCCCGGATGCTCAGCATCCGGGCCTTCTGCATGCCTTTCGTGCGGTCAGAATCCGATCGCGGCCTGATAGCGCGGCTTGTGTCCTGTGCGGATGCCGGTGACGCTCGGCTTGTTCTCGTACACGCCGGCACCCCAGTTGCCCTCGACCAGAACCGGACCGTCGGGGGTGACCACGACATCCCAGCCGACGTACTGGATCTGCGGCACGACACGAGCGACCTGATCCACGAACTCGCGGACCTCATCCATCAACGGCAGCTGGAAGTCGGCGATGGGGAAGCCGGAGTCCGGGTGCGTGACGTGCACGTGACCGTGGGAGTCGTATCCGGAGCCCACGGAGTGACCGCTCTCGTCGAGCATCGTGTAGAAGCCGCCGAAGCTCATCTGGTCGCTCACCGCGCCGCGTCCGAACTTCTGAGCCATCGCGAGGATGTGCGTCTTCTCGCCATCGAAGAACGCGGTGATGCGCGTGGTGTTGACGGTTCCGGGGCAGACGGCCGCGAGATCGGCGTGCTGGCGGATGACCTCTTCGACGAGAACCTGCTTCTTCGACAGGAGCTCGGCATGGAACGCGTCCCAGTCGGTGACGTCGGCGGCGTGATAGCGGTGCACACCGGTGCCCGCCTGCCCGTGGGTCTCCTTGACGACGATCGTCCCCTGGCGCTCGGTGAAGTCACGCAGCTCGTCTGCGTTGCCCTCGGTGATGAGCATCCATTCGCGCTTGAGGAATGCGTCGAAGACGGCGTTGAACTCCGCCTTGTCGTGGAACAGGTGGCGGTAGTCCGGGTGGTCGTACTTCTGGGAGATCTCGTTCGACACCGGGTGGGTCATGAACGTGTCGCGCTCCGCCTTGGTGAGGATCGCGAAGTCGTAGTCGATGTAGTCCTGGAACCCGACGTTGTGTCGCCCGGCGGACCACAGCATGTCGACGACCACGAGCGGCACCGCCTTGCCGTGCTGAGATGACGCCTCTTTGGCCCTCTCAATGACCGAGGCGACGTCGATGCGGCGGGCGCGCGCCAGCAGGTAGCGGACGCGGGGCGCGAGGGAAAAGCGTGACATGGATCTCCAAGTTCGGGGTCCCCTCCAGTCTACGGTGGGTGCGCAGGGCATCCTGAGAAGGCGGAGCTAGGCTGGAAACGTGTGTGAGAAGACTTCGAGCTCTCGTCCGCGCGCGATGATCTCGCGGTCGGCGCTGGCGGCCGCATCGACCGCCGCTGTCGCCGCCGGGGGCCGCGTGGCCGACCTTCGCCGGGATGCCTGGGGGCACGGAGTGCTCGCTGTCGCTCACGCCGTCGTCGCGGCCGGAGCGGCCTCCGTGCGGGTCGACTACGCCACAGAGGCGGAGGCGCTGGCGCTCGAGGGCATCGACGCGGTGACGGACGGCGATGCCGATATCGACCCGTTCCTGCTCTACGGTTTGCCTGACCCTGACGGAACTCTGCGGACGAGGCCGGTGATGCGCCTGGTCGGCAGAGTGCTCTCCACCAAGCCGCTGGCCGCCGGAGACGCGGTCTCCTACGGCTACACACATCGAGTGACGCGCGATACGACTGCCGCACTGGTCACCGGCGGATACGCGCAGGGAATCGTCCGTGCTCTCGGCAACGCCGCCCACGTCGAGATCGAGGGCGTGCAACGGCCGATCATCGGGCGCGTCGCGATGGACGTGTGCGTGATCGATCTGCAGGGCTCTGACGCCGTCGCCACCGGAGCCGATGCCACCTATTTCGGAGGGCGCGGACCTGCCGCTCCCTCCCTCGCGAGATGGGGCGCGGTGACAGGACTCACGATCGCCGAGCTCGTCGCCGTCGCAGGCTCCCACGCGGAGCGGGGGTGGGAGGCATGAGCCGTCCGGAACTGCGCGTGGACACAGAGAGATTCAGGTCGAACATCCGTGCCGTGCGCGATCGCATCGCTCCGTCGGCGCTGATGATCGTGCTCAAAGACGACGCCTACGGTCACGGTCTGCGCTGGGCCGTGGAGGCCGCGAGAGGAATGGGCGTCCACTGGTACGGGGCGTACGACGTCCGCAGTGGTGTCGAGGCAAGACGCGTGCTGGGTGACACGGGGCGGATCTTCGCATGGGCCACCTCGACCGATGACGAGGTCGACGAAGCGTTGCGCGCACGCATCGACCTGGGAGTCGGATCAGCGGAGTACCTGTCGCGCATCACGGCGCTGGCTGCGCGACGGGGACTGCGGGCGCGGATCCATCTGAAGATCGACACCGGTCTGCATCGCAACGGGCTGCTTCCGGCCGAGTGGGAACGCACCATCGCCGAGGTGCGCGCCGGTGAGGCCGCAGGGCACCTGGAGCTCGTGGGAATCTGGAGCCATCTCGCCGAGGCGAGCGATGACGAGGACGACGAGGCTCAGACCCTTTTCCTCGACGCCGTGCGCGTGGCGGAGCAGTCGGGCGCGACACCCGAGGCGCTGCACCTGACGGCATCCGCCGCGTCCTGGTGGCGCCCCGAGCTTCGCGGCTCGGTGTCGCGGATCGGAGCGTTCTGCTACGGCGTCCGTTCGGCGGATGGCCCCGATCTTGCCGGGGTGGCACCGGTCGCGGAGCTCACTGCGACGGTCGTCGACATCGTCGACGGTGACGCCGTGGTGGGCATCGGCGCATTCGACGGCATCCCGTCGACGCTGGCAGGGGCCCGAGTCGGCACCCTCGCGGGGGCTCGCGAGCTTCTGCGCATCGACGCGGTGACCTCGGTGGTCGAGGGGTGGCCGGGAATGCGGATCGGCGACTCGGTCTGGATGTTCGGTGCAGGAGATCATGGCGAGTCGAGCGCGACGACCCTCGCCGAGCGCATCGACACCGTCGGTGAGGAGATCCTCACCCGACTCACCGCTCGCATCCGACGGGTGAGCACCCCTTAACGAATGCGGAGCCCGTCAGATGACGGGCTCCGAGGCGGATGTGACCGCAGCTGATCAGTCGATCAGGCGAGCGGTCTCGTCGTGCCAGCTCGTTGCGATGCTGCGGAGCTTCTCTTCGTACTTGCGTCCGTGGTGTGCGCAGAAGAGGAGTTCGGAGCCGTTGACCTCGGCGGCGATGTAGGCCTGAGCGCCACATGAATCACAGCGATCCATGGCGGTCAGGCGGAACTCGACGGCGGAGGTCTCACGTTCGGTCGTTGCGTTCATCATGGTGCCTCCTTGAGTGTCGGGTTCGCTGGTTGGGCGTGTTCAATACAACCACGCTGACGGTGTACACATGCCCGGTTTGCGGCGTGTTTCGCTCAGCGCGTACGCGCGGGACGCCTCGTAGGGGTTAGCGGGGAGTGTCTGCGGCTGCAGCAGGGGCATCGCGAATAGACTCGGAGATTGTGACCGCCGAGTATTCCGCCCATCATCTCCAGGTGCTCGAAGGGCTCGAGGCCGTCCGCAAGCGTCCCGGTATGTACATCGGTTCGAACGGATCCCCGGGCCTGATGCACTGCCTCTGGGAGATCATCGACAACGCCGTCGACGAGGCCGTCGCGGGCAACGGCTCGAAGATCGACATCATCCTGCACGATGACGGCAGCGTCGAGGTGCACGACCGTGGCCGGGGCATCCCCGTGGACGTCGAGCCGCGCACGGGCTTGACCGGCGTCGAGGTCGTCTTCACGAAGCTGCACGCCGGCGGCAAGTTCGGCGGCGGGTCCTATGCGGCTTCCGGCGGTCTGCACGGCGTCGGAGCTTCCGTCGTCAATGCCCTCTCCGAGCGCCTCGACGTCGAGGTCGACCGCGGCGGCAAGACCTACGCGATGTCGTTCCACCGTGGCGAGCCCGGACTCTTCGCCGACAGCGGCGAGAAGCGACCGGACGCGAAGTTCACGCCGTTCCAGGACAAGAGCGAGCTCCGGGTCGTCGGCAAGGCGCCGCGCGGCACGAGCGGCACGCGCATCCGCTACTGGGCGGATCACCAGATCTTCACGAAGGATGCTGCGTTCCAGCTCAACGACCTGGTGACCCGCGCGCGTCAGACGGCCTTCCTCGTTCCGGGGCTGGAACTCGTGATCCGCGATGAGCGCGCGGCCAACGGCTCGGAGGTCGAGGGGCAGCCGATCGAGACGTCGTACCGGTACGACGGCGGCATCTCGGAGTTCGTCGAGTACCTCGCGAACGACGCGCCCGTCACCGACACCTGGCGCATTCAGGGCGAAGGCACGTTCAAGGAGACCGTTCCGGTTCTGCAGGCCGATGGCCACATGATCGCCACCGAGGTCGAGCGCGTCTGCGCCGTCGACATCGCGATGCGCTGGGGCACCGGCTACGACACGACCACGCGGTCCTTCGTCAACATCATCGCCACGCCCAAGGGCGGCACGCACCAGCAGGGCTTCGAGCAGGAGCTGCTCAAGGTGCTGCGTTCGCAGGTCGATCAGAACGCACGCCGACTGAAGGTCGGCAGCAACGACAAGCTCGAGAAGGACGACGTCCTCGCCGGGCTCACCGCTGTGCTGACGGTGAACGTCCCCGAACCGCAATTCGAAGGTCAGACGAAGGAGATCCTCGGCACGCCCGCCGTGCGCCAGATCGTCGCCCAGGTGCTTCGCAAGGATCTCGCGGCGCGGTTCAGCTCGACCAAGCGCGACGACAAGAGTCAGGCGACGCAGCTGCTCGACAAGGTCGTCGCCGAGATGAAGGCTCGCGTCTCTGCGCGAGCCCATAAAGAGACCCAGCGGCGCAAGAACGCCCTCGAGTCGTCGACGCTGCCGACCAAGCTGGTCGACTGCCGCACCAACGAGGTCGAGCGCAGCGAGCTGTTCATCGTCGAGGGCGACTCCGCTCTCGGCACCGCGAAGAACGCCCGCAACAGCGAGTTCCAGGCGCTGCTGCCCATTCGCGGCAAGATCCTCAACGTGCAGAAGGCGTCGGTGGGCGACATGCTCTCCAACGCCGAGTGCGCCTCGATCATCCAGGTGATCGGCGCGGGTTCGGGCCGCAGCTTCGACATCGACGCCGCACGGTACGGCAAGGTGATCCTGATGAGCGATGCCGACGTCGACGGCGCTCACATCCGCACGCTGCTGCTCACGCTGTTCTACCGGTACATGCGTCCTCTCATCGAGCACGGTCGCGTGTTCGCCGCAGTGCCACCGCTGCACCGTGTGATCGTGATGAACCCGGGTTCCAAGCCCAACGAGACGATCTACACCTACAGCGAGCAGGAGATGCACGCGCTGCTTGCAAAGCTCCGCAAGTCGGGTAAACGTTGGCATGAGCCGATCCAGCGGTACAAGGGTCTCGGCGAGATGGACGCGGAGCAGCTCGCCACGACCACCATGGATCGTGGCGGACGCCTGTTGCGCCGCGTGCGCATGGAGGATGCCGAAGCGGCCGGCCGAGTCTTCGAACTGCTGATGGGCAACGAGGTCGCTCCTCGTCGCGAGTTCATCATCGAGTCGTCCGACCGGCTCTCGCGTGAATCGATCGATGCCTGAGCATCATCGCTTCAGAGCCATGGCGGCCCGGTAGACGTCCAGCAGCGCGTCTCGGTGGGTGTCCTGAGAGACTCGCTCTCGGTGAGCGATCGCAGCTGCGCTCATCCGAGTGAGCCGCGCGGGATCGTCGCGCAGCTCTCGGATCGCGGCCGCCAGGCCCTCGGCATCCGGTGTCCGAGTGACGAGCCCACCGCCGTCGGGCAGCATCTCGAGGAGATCGGGATCCGTGACGATCACCGGCAGACCGGAGGCGATCCCCTCGAGGATCACCATCGGCTGATTGTCGAAATCGAGGGAACTCGAGACCAGGACGTGCGCACCGCGCATCGCCTCGAGCACGCGCGATTGGGCGACCCCGCCGTGCACCGTGAGCTTGCCGGCAGCCATGCCGTCTGATGCCGCGGCGACGCGATGTCTGGCCACACCGTCGCCGAACATCTCGGCTCGGATGCCCGAGAGCTGACTCACGGCGTCGACGAAGACCTCAGGACGCTTCTCGGGCGAGAGCCTTCCGCACCACACCACTCGAAGCGGCTCTGCGGGGTCGAGGATGCGCGGCGGGGGAGCGCCGACCTCGTGGAGCACCGTCGCCTCCAGGCCGTTCGAGAGCACGGTGAGCGGCGTCCGCACGCCCTGAGCCGAGAGCTTCGCGGCGAAATGGGCGGAGGGCACGATGACCTGGTCGGCATGATTCGCCTGGCTGACCATGAGCCGCCACATGAGCCGCGCCGCACGTGTCTGCGCATATGGCGCGCTGCTGTCGACCACCGTGCTGTCGTGGCTCATGCGGCGCCGGTGCATGGTCGCGAGCAGCGCCGTCGTGATCGAGGGCAGCGGCAACACAGAGCGCGTGTAGACGTCGATGCGTCCGTGCATGGTCTGCACGACCGGTAGTCCGAGAGTCTTCGCCGCCTCGAAACCGCCCAGCGCCGCGAACATCTCGGTGTGCACGTGGACGATGTCGACTCGGCGGGAGCGCAGGCCCTCGGTGAGCGACGCCGCAACGGCCGAGGGGGTCCAGGCGAACGGGTATCCGTCCGGTGCGAAGCGACGGGCGGTCGGCAGGCGCACGACATGCGGGTCGTCGCCGGACTCGGCCAGGGGCGCGAACACGAAGACCTCGTGCCCGGCCTGCTCGAGAGCCTCTCTGTGCGCCTTGATGACCGTCTGCACGCCGCCGAGCGTGGGCAGGTAGTAGTCGGTGACCATGGCGATGCGCACTCGACCACAATAGGACGACTATCGTGATGAGCATGTCCGGAGCCCGTGTGCTGGTGACGGGGGCGAGCGGGTTCCTCGGCGGTCACGTCGTGCCCGAGCTGCGGAGACACGGATACGAGGTCTTCGCCGCGGGCCGCAACGAGCACGCGCTCGAGCTGGTCGCCGACGACGGCCACCGAGTTCTCGGCGATCTGGCCTCTCTCCGCACGCAGGACCTCCCCGTGGACGCCGTGATCCATTGCGCCGCGCTGTCGGCTCCCTGGGGGCGCTGGAGGGACTTCCGCGAGGCGAACGTCGACGGCACCGATCATGTCGTCGAGTTCGCCCGTCGCAACCGTGTGCGCCGGGTGGTGCATGTGTCGTCTCCCAGCGTGTATGCCGCACCTCGGGACCGCATCGGCATCCGCGAACCCGACGTCGATCGCTCCAATCGACTGAACGGGTACATCCGCTCGAAGATCGCCGCCGAGGATCTGCTGCTCGACGCCGTGGACAGCGGGAAGATCGCAGAGCTCGTGATCGTGCGCCCCCGCGGCCTGATCGGCGTGGGCGACCCGAGCCTCGTGCCCCGCCTTCTCGACGTCCACGCACGCATCGGCGTGCCGGTCTTCGACGGCGGCGACAATCTCATCGACGTCACGGCGGTCGAGAACGTGGCCTTGGCGCTGCGCCTCGCTCTGACCCACGGAGACGCCGCGGGCGGGGTGTACAACATCACCAACGACGACCCGCGGCGGTTCCGCGAACTGCTGACGATCCTTCTCGAGCGGATGGGGGAGACCCCGCGGTTCCGCCCGATGCACCGAAGAGCGGCCTGGGTGCTGGCATCCGCGTCGGAGGGCGTCTGCTCGATGCTGCCGTGGCGGCCGGAGCCGCCGCTCACTCGCTACACGCTCAGCACGATCGCGTACTCTCAGACGCTCGACATCACGCGCGCGAAGGCGGAACTCGGATACCGCCCCGAGGTGTCGCTCGATGACGCTCTCGCCGGCGTGGCCGCACACCTGAGGGAGAATGCGTGACCGGCCGCCTCCGCCACTACGTCTGCGGCAGCACCTCACATGACGTCGGCGCGATGTTCCGCGGCGCACCGCATGGTGTCCGCGAGTTCCCCTCCGGCGTGTTCCTGTACGACACCGCGGACGGCCGGCGCGTGCTGTTCGACACCGGTTATGCGACGGGGCGGTGGCACACCGGCTGGCGCGGTGCCGTCTACCGTCGTCTGCTTCCTCCGATCGTCGGGGACGCGGATGATGTGGCCGCCCGGCTCCGCGCAGACGGCGTCGACCCCGCGTCCGTGACGCACGTCGTGCTGTCTCATCTGCATCCGGACCACGTCGGGGGAGTCCGTCGGTTCCCGCATGCCACTTTCGTGCTGAGCGCGGGGCACGAGCGGACGCTGTCGGCTCCGCGACTGCGCGCGGGGGTGCTCACCGGCCTGCTCCCGAGCTGGTTCTCGGATGCCGAGCGGATCGTGATCGACGAGGGAGCCTTCGCCACCGTCGAGGTCGGCGGCACCGCACTGCGAACTCACGACCTTCTGGGCGACGGTTCGTACCTCGTCGTCGATCTGCCCGGCCATGCCGACGGACACCTCGGCGCGCTGATCGAGCGCCGCGTCCTGCTCGCCGGCGATGCGGCATGGGGGAGCGATCTGATCGACGCCTCCGGCACGCTGAAGGCCCTGCCCCGGGCCGTCCAGCACGATGCTGATCGATACGCCGCCACGGCACGGATTCTCGGCGAGCTCGCAGCGGCCGGCATCCGCGTGGTCTGCAGCCATGATCCGCTCGACGCGAAGGAGCTGTTGAGCTGATGTCGAAGCTCAGGATCCTGCGCGAGTTCGTCGCGGCACGCTGGCTCCGCCCGTTGCGCACTCGGGCTGCGGTCGAACGGCGTCAGAGGCGCCTGCTGCGCTCGCACCTGAGATTCCTGCGACGGCGGTCGCCCTACTTCCGCGACCTTCTCGCGACGCGCTCGTTCTCGGAACTGCCGCTCATGGACAAGAGCGTCATGATGAGCCGCTTCGACGAGATCAACACCGTCGGCGTGGGCAAGGACGAGGCCCTCGCACTGGCGATCGCGAACGAGCGCTCCCGTGACTTCGACGCGGATCTGGGCTCGAACTCGGTGGGCCTGTCGAGCGGCACCAGCGGCCACCGCGGCCTCTTCGTGGTCAGCAGCGCCGAACGCGATGCCTGGGTGGGAACCGTGCTCGCCCGCACCCTGCCTCGGGGCAGGCTCCTCGGGCATCGGATCGCGCTGTTCCTCCGGGCGGACAACAGCCTGTACGAGTCGGTCGGCTCGCGGGCGGTCTCGTTCCGCTACTTCGACGTCTACACCGACATGGACGACAACATCGCCCGGCTGCGCGAGTACCGACCGACCATCCTCGTGGCTCCGCCGTCGGTGCTGAGGCTGATCGCACGTGCGGCCGACGCCGGTGGATTCGACGTCGTGCCGCAGCGGGTGTATTCGGTGGCGGAGGTGCTCGAGCTCTCTGACGAGCGGCGCATCACCGCCTCCCTCGGACAGCCCGTCCTGCACCAGCTCTACCAGTGCACCGAGGGATTCCTCGCGCACACCTGCGAGCACGGGGTGATCCATCTGAACGAGGACAACATCCTGGTCGAACGCGAGGCGCTGGATGCCGAGCGGTTCACGCCGATCGTGACGGACCTGCGCCGTCGCGCGCAGCCGATCGTGCGGTATCGGCTCGGCGACGTGCTCCGCGAGCGCACGCGACCGTGCCCCTGCGGCAGCGCGCTCACCGCGATCGAGCGCATCGAAGGACGAGAGGGCGACACCCTGGTGTTCCGTTCCCTCGACGGCCGGGATCTGCCAGTCTTCGCAGACGTGATCGCGCGCGCATTGCTCTATGCCGAAGGGTTCGACGAATACCGCATCACCCAGATCGGCGAGTCGCGGCTGCAGATCGCGCTCGACACCCTCGACGATCGATCTCGGCGTCTCGTCGAAGACGAGGTGCATGCGCTGGCCGACCGGCTGGGGTGCGAGCGGCCGGACATCACGTTCGTCGACTACGTGAACGACGGGGCCGTGAAGCTGCGACGCGTGGTGCAGGAATGGGGGGACCGGAGATGGTGAGGAACTGCGAGATCGTGGGCTGGGGGACTTCTCTGCCTTCGCGTGTCGTCCGATTCGGGGAGGAGACGCGGTACCGCATCGACGACGACGTGTCTCATCTCGACATGCTGGCTGAGGCGTGCGAGCGGGCACTGGCGCACGCGGACATCACGGCGGACGACGTCGACCTCGTTCTCGGTGCGTCTGCCGCGGGGATCCAGCCGATCCCGTGCACGGCCGCGCTCGTGCTGGAGAGACTCACGCTCACCGGGCATGCGGCGGCCTTCGACGTGAACTCGACCTGCACGAGTTTCATCACGGCGCTCGACATCGCCTCGCGGTATCTCGATGCCGGGGATCATGAGACGATCCTCGTGTTCGCAGGAGATGTGGGGACGCGGTTCCTGAATCCGGAGCAGCGCGAGAGCTTCGAGCTCTTCAGCGACGCCGGTGCGGCCGTCGTGCTGCGCCGCTCCGCTGACGGCGACCGAGGAGTGATCGCCAGCGCTCAGCGCACCTGGCCCGCGTATGCGCACGACACGGAGATCAGGGGCGGGCTGTCGGGATCGCCCGCGCAGGCCTATGCGGCGGGAGACTCCGCTGACTACCTGTTCGACATGAACGGGCGCCGGGCGCTGTTGGGGATGATGCGCGTGCTTCCCGAGTTCTTCGAGGCGTTCCACCGAGGATCGGGGATCGCGCACGACGATGTCGCCCTCTGGGTTCCCCACCAGGCGTCTGCCGCGCTCGGGCCGATGCTCGACCGCCTCGGAATCCCTGCCGACCGTCGGATCGATGAGGTGCGGGACTTCGGCAACATGGTCTCGTCGTCCGTGCCGTTCATGCTCGCCCGCTCGCTCGAGAGCGGTCGCGTCGGGGCAGGCGACACCGTGATCCTCTGCGGCACGGCCGCCGGGCTCACCGCCAACATCCTCGCTCTCCGACTCTGATCCGGCTCACCGGCCGCCGCCTCAGACGCCGCTGCGGGTCAGGTCGCACTGGCGCGCGCGCTCAGACCAGAGTGCGACCGATGCTCCCGATCACGCCGTCGATCGGCTGACCCGACGCATCGCGTCGGGCGCCGGGCTCGGGGAGCTTGCGCACCGCACCTGTCGGGTCGACGGCCTGCGCGGGGCTCGGCCCGACCCAGGCGACCGTGAGGTGGTCCTCGCCCTTCAGGAACGAATGCGCGCGCACTCCGCCGGTCGCCCGACCCTTCGACGGGTACTCGGCGAAGGGCGTCACCTTGGCGCGTCCTGGCTCGGTGCCCGGAAGGCTGCTGTCGGAACCCGAGACGGTGGCGACCACGGCATCGGCATCCGGCGAGACCGCTCCGAAGAACAGCACCGATGAACCGGCGCCGAGCTTGATGCCGGCCATGCCGCCTGCGGGCGCACCCTGCGGGCGGACGGCCGAGGCGGAGAACCGCAGCAGTTGGGCGTCGGTCGTCACGAACACGAGGTCGGCGTCGTCCTGCGCTTCGACCGCGCCGACGACCGTGTCACCGGGCTTCATGCCGATGACCTCCAGATCCGGACGCACGGGAAGCGTCGACGGGACGATGCGCTTGACCGTCCCCTGCGCCGTGCCCATGGCGATCGGGACGTCGCTGTCGAAGCGCACGAAACCGAGGATCCGCTCTCCGCGGATGGTGATGCCGAGATAGTCGCGCAGCGGAGCTCCCGCCGCGAGCTGCACGGAGGACGACGGCACGGACGGCAGATCGACGGGGGAGAAACGCAGCACGCGCCCCTCAGAGGTCAGCGCACCTATCTCTGCGCGCACCGTCGTCTCGAGAGTCGTCAGGATCGCGTCGTGCTTGCTTCGCCGTGCCGGAAGCGTCAGCTCCTGGCCCTCGGCGAGGTCCACCCGCACGGCACGCCCTGTGGTGGAGAGCACGAGCACGGTCGGAGCGTCGGCGATCTGCAGGTCGACCGCGCCCTTCGTGGCGCGCGGCTTCGGGGGCGCGGCGTTCATCAGCAGGGTGCGGCGAGGAGTCCCGTATGCGTCAGCCGCTGCGTCGAGCTCCTCGGCGACCACTGCTCGCAGGAGCACGTCGCTCCCGAGCAGGTCCCGCAGCCTGGCGATCTCGGCGAGCAGGGCGTCGCGCTCGGTCTCGAGCTCGATGCGCGAGAACTTCGTCAGGCGCCGCAGGCGCAGTTCGAGGATGTACTCGGCTTGAAGCTCGCTGAGGTCGAACACCGAGCGCAGTCGCGCCCGCGCCTGCTCGGAGTCGTCCGACGAACGGATGACCTGGATGACCTCGTCGATGTCGAGGATCGCGATGAGCAGGCCCTCGACGAGGTGCAGACGCTCCTCTCGGCGGGCGAGACGGTATCGACTGCGGCGGGTGATGACCTCCAGCCGGTGCGCGACATAGACGCGCAGCATCTCCTTGAGCCCGAGCGTGCGCGGCTGTCCGTCGACAAGGGCGACGTTGTTGATGCTGAAGGAGTCCTCGAGCGGGGTGAGCCGGTAGAGCTGCTCGAGCACGGCATTGGGGTCGAAGCCGGTCTTGATGCCGATCGCGACGCGCAACCCGTGATTGCGATCGGTGAGATCGGTCACGTCGCTGATGCCCTGCAGCTTCTTCGACTGCACCGCGTCACGGATCTTCTCGATCAGACGCTCGGGGCCGACCATGTATGGGAGTTCGGACACGATGATGCCGGTGCGCCGCGGCCCGAGCGGTTCGACCGAGACCTTGCCGCGCACCTTCAGGGCGCCGCGGCCGGTGGCATATGCGTCTCTGACACCGTCGAGCCCCATCAGGATGCCACCCGAGGGGAAGTCGGGGCCGGGCACGAACTCCATGAGCTCTTCGGTCGTGGCGTCGGGGTTCTCGAGCAGATGGGTGGCGGCGGCGACGACCTCGATCAGGTTGTGCGGTGCCATGTTGGTCGCCATGCCGACGGCGATGCCGCTCGCGCCGTTGACCAGGAGGTTCGGGAACGCAGCAGGGAGCACGGAGGGCTGCTGGAACTGACCGTCGTAGTTCGGGATGAAGTCGACGACGTCCTCGTCGAGGTTCTCGGTGAGAGCCATCGCAGGGGAGGCCAGTCGTGCCTCGGTGTAGCGGGCCGCTGCGGGCCCGTCATCGAGCGAGCCGAAGTTGCCGTGGCCGTCGATCAGCGGCACACGCAGAGCCCATTCCTGGGCGAGTCGTACGAGGGCGTCGTAGATCGCCGAGTCGCCGTGCGGGTGCAGCTTTCCCATGACCTCGCCCACGACGCGGGCGCTCTTGACGTGACCGCGGTCCGGGCGAAGCCCCATCTCGGCCATCTGATAGAGGATGCGACGCTGCACGGGCTTCAATCCGTCGCGAGCGTCAGGCAGAGCCCGCGAGTAGATCACCGAATAGGCGTACTCGAGGAATGAACCCTGCATCTCTGTTTCGAGATCGATGTCCTGGATTCGCTCGGGGGCGAGCTCGGCAGGCGGGGTCTTCGGCATGGGCATCCTGAAATGGTGCGAGGCTGAGGGCGTACGGGAGCCTGTGTCAGACTGGCTCGGATGTCCCTCATTCTACCGTCCGAGTCGCTCGCCGCCCGCAGCGTCGTCGGGGTGGCGGACGACGTGTTCGCCGCTCTCCGCGGCGAATCGGCGAGCCTGCCGCGGGCCGAATCCGTCGTCCTCGCCATCATCGACGGGCTCGGCGCCATCAGCCTGCGCGCCCACGCCGGCCATGCCAGGGCGCTCACGTCCGGAATGGCGAAGAAGGACGTCGCCCACTCGGTCTTCCCCTCGACCACCGCGGCGGCGCTGACCAGCATCCTCACCGGGGTCTGGCCGGGGCAGCACGGCCTGGTCGGTTATCGCGTTCTCGACCCTGCTCGGGGCATCCTGGTCAATCAGTTGACCGGCTGGGAGTCGGAAGGGCTGGATCCGGCGACCTGGCAGGCGGCTCCGACGGTCTTCGAGCGCGCTCGTGCAGAGGGGCGCCCGACCTTCGCGGTGGGCGTCGCCGCCTACGCGGCGAGCGGGTTCACCCGGGCCACGCTGCGCGGGGCCGAGTTCGTCGCCGCCCAGACACCCGCAGAGCGCGTCGAGGTGGCATACGACCTCGCCGAGCGTCACCCGGGCTCGCTGATCTACTGCTACCTGCCCGAGGCCGACAAGGCCGGGCACCGGCACGGCCTCGACTCGGTGCAATGGGTGTCGGCGCTCGAAGAGATCGATGCCGCACTGTCTCGACGCGTGCCTCCGGGCGTCGGCGTCCTCGTGACCTCGGACCACGGCATGGTCGACGTGCCGGTGCACCGGCAGGTCGTGCTCGAGGCCGAGCACCTCGACGGGGTCCGGCACATCGGAGGTGAACCGAGGATGCTGCACGTCTATGTCGAACCGGACGCCGATGCGGCGGTCGTCGCCGAGCGGTGGCGTCGCGATCTCGAAGGCCTCGCCGACGTCGGCACCGGGCAGGAGGCGATCGCATCCGGGTTCTTCGGCCCCGAGGTGACATCGGCCGCCGCGTCGAGGATCGGCGATGTGCTCGTCGTGGCGAGAGGAAACGGGGCGGTGTACGACGGCACGGCCGCGGATCAACGCAGCAGGGGGATGGTCGGCCAGCATGGTGGTCTAACCCCGGAGGAGCGTCAGGTCCCACTGCTCAGGTTCGGCGCGTTCGCTCGCTGAGCGTCGGCATCCACCCGCCTGAAGGCGCCCTATTCGTCGGTGCGTGCTCCGAACACGATCTCGTCCCACGACGGCATCGCGTTGCGGCGCTTGCGGCGTCCGTTGCCCTCGTTCGACGGCTCGGGGGTGACCTCCGGCTCGTCTTCGCCGGGCTCGTTGCTCTCGAAGGCGTCGAACAGTGCGATCGGATTCTGGTCCGTGTCGCTGTCGTCCGAGTGGTCGAGGATCGGCGCGGTCTCGCGCTGGCCGCGTCGGCGTCGCAGAGCCTCGAGCAGGTCGGCCGTCTCGGGGCTCGTCGTCGCCGACTCGGGTGCGCGCTTGATGGCGGCATCCTGCACCGCGGCGGTCGAGCGCTCGGGCGCGATGCTGTCATCGACATCAGCCTCGGGCGCGGGGAGCAGGCGGGGTCCGAAGGCGCCGGAGTCGAAGCGGCTGTCGTCCTTGTAGGGCGACGCCTGCCGTTCAGCCTCGACGGCGCGCAGACGGGGGATGAGACCGTCGGGCAGCGAGCCCTGGCGGGACAGCTGTGTGGCGTCGGCATTGAGGGGTGCCAGCGCACTGCGTCGGGGGTCGAAGCTCCAGCGTGCATCGTGCTCGACCTCGTTGGCGGTGAACTCGAGCTTGATGATCCAGCCGGTGTCGTCCTTCCAGCTCGCCCAGCGCTCGGCCGAGGCCTCGACCTCAGACAGTTTGGCGCGGATCGCGGTGCCGAAGGTGGGCTGAGCGTCGGGCTCGACATCGCTGCCGATCAGCACGGGAACGGCGAGCGCCTGACCGATGACGTGCTCACGCTCGGCGAGAACGGGTCCTTCGAAGCGGATGACGTCGTCGACGCTGATGCCGAGGAGTGCGGCGACCTCCGGTGCCGTGAGGCCGGCGCGGATCTGCGCCTGGATGTCGCGCGGACTCGCGGCGAGCCGCTGAGCAGTCGGCTCGCTCTGTCGCGTCGCGCGCCGGATCTCGCGGTGCAGGACGTCGTCGATGGGCAGCGCGAAGCGCTCGCCCGACTCGGTCGCGAGTACGAGCACTCCTGCCTCTGTGCCGACGATGGTGACGTTTTCCATGCGAATGCCCCTCTGATGGGTGTGCGTTCATGGTGTCACGCGGGGCCGCCCAGAACCGGGAATACTCTGGGCGTGCCGTGAGTTTGGTCTGTCGCAGCCGCGGGCATTTGCTTATTCCTCCGCGGTCATGCAAACTATGGCCGCCGATTACCCCGACGGCGCACCACCCACTCGCATGAAAGTGGAGATTCACCACATGGCAACCGACTACGACGCTCCCCGCAAGAGTGAAGACGACTCCGAGTCGATCGAAGCCCTCAAGGAGCGTGTGCCGGACAAGCTCTCCGGCTCGTCAGGAGACGAGGACGCGGACAACCCGTCCAGCTTCGATCTTCCTGGAGCCGATCTTTCCGACCTCGAACTTGATGTCGTCGTGCTGCCCGCGCAGCAGGACGAGTTCACCTGCATGAACTGCTTCCTCGTGAAGCACCGTTCGCAGCTCGACCACGAGGGGGCTTCCGGCCCCATCTGCAAGGAGTGCGCTGCCTGAGCGCACCAGAGAACAAGATCCCACGCGCCCCCGACCTCACGGTCAGGGGCGCGTCGTCTTGTGGTCAGGTCAGCGCTCGTCGCGGTCGGGCTGGCGCTGGTCGGGCAGCGCTGGTTCTGGTCAGGGGAGCGCTGGTTCCGGTCAGGTCAGCGCCGGTTCTGGTCAGGTCAGCGCTGGGCGGCGATGATCGCCGCGGCGAGCCGATCGGGAGTTCGGGTCGAGATGGTCCAGGTGTCCACCGGGTCGTCAGGGTCATCGTTCGGAACGACGACCACCCCGTCGACACCACCGCGGATGAGATGCCAGCCCCGTGCCGGCAGGCCTGGGCCCCGCGCCTGGCGCGCCTCTTCGGCGCTCAGCGCTCGGGGCGTGCCGAGGTGCTGGACCTCGATGTGCGCTCGACCGGCACGAAGCACGTCGCCGTCGACCGACACGACCGGCGCGAGCGCGATGAACGCGACCACCAGCACAGCCGAGACGGCGGCGCCGACGATCAGGGCGACGGTCGAGCCGATGGGCACGAAGATGAGCGCCACCATGGGGCCGGCGAGAGCGACCGTCACCAGCAGCCACAGGCTGGGGGACAGTCTCTCGCGGTAGCGGGTCCGCGCGTCGGGAGCGATGTTCTGCATTAGCCTCGTGGGGTGACTGAATCCGTTGATGTCCCCATTATCGCCTCTGTCGTGCCCGGCTACGCCCACCCCGGCGATGCCGGAGCCGATCTGGTGGCGGCCGAGGCCGTTCATCTGGCCCCGGGGGAGCGGGCGCTCGTCGCGACCGGGGTGCGCATCGCGTTGCCGGAGGGGTACGCGGCATTCGTCGTGCCCCGCAGCGGTCTCGCGGCCAAGCACGGCATCTCGATCGTGAACTCGCCGGGAACCGTGGATGCCGGATACCGCGGTGAGATCAAGGTGAGTCTGATCAACACCGACATCCACACGGCGTACGATGTGGCCGTCGGCGATCGCATCGCGCAGCTGATCGTGATGCCCGTGACTCGTGCCACCTTCATCCCGGTCGAGGAGCTGCCAGGCAGCGTCCGCGGCGAGGGTGGCTTCGGCTCGACCGGCTACCAGGCAGGACTCCATTCATCTTCGGCAGGACAGATCAATGACTGACAACAACGCGACTCCTTCGAAGTCGGCACCGGACGACCGGGCGACACAGGGGCCCTTCGACGACTCCGAGGCGAACCCCGTTCGTCCGTACATCGACCTCGGTGGAATCAAGATCCTCCCGCGTGAGGGGCTGAACCTCCGGCTCGAGGTCGAGGAGCAGTCCAAGCGCATCGTCGCCGTCGGACTCGACTACGCGGACTCCTCCCTCCAGGTGCAGCCGTTCGCCGCGCCCCGATCCGGTGGGCTCTGGGACGAGACCCGCGTGCAGCTGCGCGATCAGGTCCGCACCCAGGGCGGGCGGGTCGAGGAGCGCGAGGGGCCGCTCGGCAAGGAGCTTCTCGCAGAGGTCCCTGCCGCGGCCAACGAGGGCTCCGAGCTGCGGCTCGCCCGGTTCATCGGCATCGACGGCCCTCGATGGTTCCTCCGCGGCGTCATCGGCGGCGCTGCAGCGTCTGACCTCGAGGCCGCCGCCAAGGTCGAGGATCTCTTCCGGTCGATCGTCGTCGTCCGCGGGGGAGCTCCGATGCCTCCGCGCGACCTGATCCCGCTGAAGATGCCCGCCACTCCCGGCTCCGCGTGACCACCCCCGCTTCCGAGCCCGAGCGCGAGCAGAGCGCATCCGACATCGTCGGGGCCGCGCTCGGCGGCGCTGCCCGCCGCGCCGGTCTCGACCCGACCGAGAGCGACGCGACGCACAAGGTGGTGTGGTCCGCGATGGGCGGATGGCGCGGCATCCTCGAATCGGTGCTTCCCAGCCTCGCGTTCGTCATCCTCTTCACGATCCGGCCCGAACCCCTGATCCTGCCTCTGGGCGTGTCGGTCGGACTCGCGGCGGTCTTCACGATCGTCAGACTGCTCCAGAAGTCCCCGCCCTCGGCCGCCATCGGTGGCCTCGTGGCCGCGGCGGCTGCCGCCGCGCTGGCGCTGTGGACGGGGCGAGGCGAAGACAATTTCGTCCCCGGGCTCATCACCAACGCCGTCTACGGCACGGGGATGCTCGTCTCGGCCCTGATCGGCTGGTCGCTGATCGGTCTCGCCGTGGGCTTCCTGATGGGAGAGGGCACCGCGTGGAGGCGCGATCGTCGAAAGCGTCGTGCGTTCCTGTGGCTCGGCATCGCCTGGGCTGCGCTGTTCTTCGCACGTCTCGCGGTGCAGCTGCCGCTGTACCTGGCGGGGGACGTCACGGCTCTCGGCACACTGAAGCTCATCATGGGCCTGCCGCTGTTCGCGCCGTTGATCGCGGTCACCTGGCTCGTCGTGCGCGCCCTGTATCCGCGAACCCCGGATGCCGGAACACCGCAACGGTCGTGATAGATTTATCTTGACATCAAGATAAATTGCAGGCTTTCGCCCGGAGGTCGAGCAGAGCAGACTGGTTAGGACTGCCTTGCTAGCCGCAGGGGCTCGCTGGCGAGCAAGATGGAGGCGCCTGTCGCTCCCATCCGAATAGAAGGAGACGGAATCGTGTCCACGGTGAACAGCTTCGGTGCCAAGAGCACCCTGACGGTCGGCAGCACCGACTACGAGATCTTCCGCATCGACACGGTGCCCGGTTTCGACAAGCTCCCTTTCAGTCTCAAGGTCCTCCTCGAGAACCTGCTTCGCACCGAAGACGGCGCGAACGTGACGAAGGCGCAGATCGAAGCCCTGGGCTCCTGGGATGCCGCGGCTGAGCCGAGCACCGAGATCCAGTTCACGCCGGCCCGTGTGGTCATGCAGGACTTCACCGGTGTTCCCTGCATCGTCGACCTCGCCACCATGCGCGAGGCCGTCACGGCGCTGGGTGGCGACGCGAACAAGATCAACCCGCTCTCGCCCGCCGAGATGGTCATCGACCACTCGGTGATCGCCGACCTCTTCGGCTCGGAGAACGCTCTCGAGCGCAACGTCGAGATCGAGTACGAGCGCAACGGCGAGCGCTACCAGTTCCTGCGCTGGGGCCAGACGGCCTTCAGCGACTTCAAGGTCGTTCCCCCGGGGACCGGCATCGTGCACCAGGTGAACATCGAGCACCTGGCCAAGGTCATCTACGACCGCGACGTCGACGGCGTGCTGCGCGCATACCCCGACACCTGCGTCGGTACCGACTCGCACACCACCATGGTCAACGGTCTGGGCGTGCTCGGCTGGGGCGTCGGCGGCATCGAGGCCGAGGCCGCGATGCTCGGCCAGCCCGTGTCGATGCTCATCCCGCGCGTGGTCGGCTTCAAGCTCTCGGGCGAGATCCCGGCCGGTGTCACGGCGACCGACGTCGTCCTCACGATCACCGACCTGCTGCGCAAGCACGGCGTCGTCGGCAAGTTCGTCGAGTTCTACGGCGAGGGCGTCGCCTCGGTGCCGCTCGCGAACCGCGCCACCATCGGCAACATGTCGCCCGAATTCGGTTCGACCGCGGCGATCTTCCCGATCGACGACGTCACCCTCGACTACCTGCGCCTGACGGGTCGCAGCGAAGAGGCCGTCGCGCTGGTCGAGGCCTACGCCAAGGAGCAGAAGCTCTGGCATGACGCCTCTCAGGAGCCCGTCTTCAGCGAGTACCTCGAGCTCGACCTCGGCACCGTGGTGCCGTCGATCGCCGGCCCGAAGCGCCCGCAGGACCGCATCCTCCTCTCCGACGCCAAGTCGCAGTTCGAGCAGGACATCCTCGCGTACGCCTCGGCATCGACGTCGGACTCCGTCGTCGATCTCGAGTCGAAGCACTCCTTCCCGGCATCCGACCCCGGTTCGGTCCCCGGCGAGGAGGAGCCCACCACGACTCGTCCCGTGCACATCAACAGCGGAGCTCCGGCGCACGCGTCGAAGCCCGTGCCGGTCACGACTCCGTCCGGTGAGAAGTACATCCTCGACAACGGCGCGGTCACTCTCGCGGCGATCACCTCGTGCACCAACACCTCGAACCCCTCGGTGATGATCGCCGCGGGTCTGGTCGCCCGCAAGGCGCTCGAGAAGGGGCTCAAGCAGAAGCCGTGGGTCAAGACCACACTCGGCCCCGGATCCAAGGTCGTCACCGACTACTACGAGAAGTCCGGTCTCGACAAGGACCTCGAGGGCCTCGGCTTCTACACCGTCGGCTACGGCTGCACGATCTGCATCGGCAACTCGGGCCCGCTGATCGAGGAGGTCTCCGCGGCCATCAACGATCACGATCTCGCCGTGACCGCCGTGCTCTCCGGAAACCGCAACTTCGAGGGACGCATCAGCCCCGACGTGAAGATGAACTACCTCGCCAGCCCGCCGCTGGTCATCGCCTATGCGCTGGCAGGGTCGATGCACTTCGACTTCGAGAACGATGCGCTCGGCAAGGGAACCGACGGCGAAGACGTCTTCCTCAGGGACATCTGGCCCAGCCCGGCCGAGGTCCAGGAGCTCGTCGACTCGTCGATCTCGCGTGAGCAGTTCATCAAGCAGTACTCCACCGTCTTCGACGGCGACGAGCGCTGGCGCAGCCTGCCCACCCCGGACGACGACATCTTCCAGTGGGACGAGAACTCGACCTACGTGCGCAAGGCGCCGTACTTCGACGGCATGACGATGGAGCTCACCCCGGTGCGCGACATCGAGGGAGCGCGCGTCATGGCGACGCTGGGTGACTCGGTGACGACCGACCACATCTCGCCTGCCGGCAACATCAAGCCCGGCACCCCTGCGGCTCAGTACCTCACCGAGCACGGCGTCGACCGCAAGGACTTCAACTCCTTCGGATCGCGCCGCGGCAACCACGAGGTCATGATCCGCGGAACGTTCGCGAACATCCGCCTGAAGAACGTCATGGTCTCGGCCGTCAACGACGGCCAGGTCGTCGAGGGTGGCTTCACCCGTGACTTCACGAAGCCCGGTGGACCGCAGTCGTACATCTACGACGCGAGCATGAACTACCAGGAGCAGGGCACGCCCCTCGTCATCTTCGGTGGCAAGGAATACGGCTCCGGCTCGTCGCGAGACTGGGCGGCCAAGGGCACGAGCCTGCTGGGCGTCAAGGCCGTCATCACCGAGAGCTTCGAGCGCATCCACCGCTCGAACCTCATCGGAATGGGCGTCGTCCCGCTGCAGTTCCCCGCAGGCGAGAGCTGGGAGTCGCTGGGTCTCGACGGCACCGAGGTCGTCTCGATCACGGGTCTCGAGGAGCTCAACAACGGCACCACTCCGAAGACGGTCCGTGTGACCGCCACCCCGACCGAAGACTCGCCCGAGGGCAAGCAGGTCGTGGAGTTCGACGCGGTCGTCCGCATCGACACCCCCGGTGAGGCGGACTACTACCGCAACGGCGGAATCCTGCAGTACGTGCTGCGTTCGCTGGTCTGATCACAGCGACGACGAGGGCCCGGTTCTTCTGAACCGGGCCCTTTCGCGTGTGCGGGTCCGTGTCAAGGGGCGAGGCGTTCTCCGAGCTTTCACGGATGGCCGCGGTAGGATCGATCAGGCTTTCGAACCGGAATCGGATGCCGCCAACGGTGCCTAAGAGGAGGTGCAGATGCCCATTCTTCCGAGCATCTCAGGACCCCGTGATCTCGACTCCCTCTCGACGGAGCAGCTCATCGAACTCGCCGGCGAGGTCCGCGAGTTCCTCGTCGAGAACGTGTCCCGTACCGGCGGACATCTGGGCCCCAACCTCGGAGTGGTGGAGCTGACGATCGCTCTGCACCGGACCTTCTCGTCGCCCGACGATCCGTTCATCTTCGACACCGGCCACCAGTCCTACGTGCACAAGCTGCTCACGGGACGCCAGGACTTCTCGTCCCTCCGCGTCCGCGGTGGACTCGCGGGCTACCCCCAGCGCGGCGAGAGCCTGCACGACGTGGTCGAGTCCTCCCACGCGTCGAGCTCTCTCAGCTGGGCCGACGGAGTCTCCCGTGCGCTGACCGCGACCGGTCGCGGCGATCGTCACGTGGTCGCGGTGGTCGGCGACGGTGCGCTCACGGGCGGCATGACGTGGGAAGCCCTCAACAACATCTCCGACGACAACGACCGCAATCTCGTGATCGTCGTCAACGACAACGGGCGCTCGTACGCTCCGACGATCGGCGGGATGTCGCGGTACCTCAACCGCGTGCGCACCGCCGCGGCCTACAAGGACCTGCATCACAAGTCGGACCGGCTCTTCCGGGCGTTCGGGCCCGTCGGTCGCGCGGTCTTCCGCGGCGTGCGTGGTGGCACCCACGGCTTCCTGTCGCGTTTCACCAACAACGAGGCGCTGTACTCCAACCTCGACATCAAATACCTCGGTCCCGTCGACGGGCACGACCTCCCGGCACTCCTCGAGACCCTCGAGCTCGCGAAGTCCTATGGTGCACCGGTCATCGTGCACGCCATCACGGAGAAGGGCCGCGGATACCAGCCCGCCCGAGACGACGAGGCCGACCAGTTCCACGCTGTCGGGCGCATCGATCCGACCACGGGCGAGACGCTCTCGTCGGGCGGCACCGGCTGGACCGACGTGTTCTCCGACGCCCTGGTCTCGGTCGGCGAGCGTCGCGACGACGTCATCGCCATGACGGCAGCCATGCTGCGCCCGACGGGGCTCGCTCCGTTCGCCGAGCGCTTCCCCGACCGTGTGTACGACGTGGGCATCGCCGAGCAGCATGCGGTGGCCTCCGCCGCTGGCCTCGCGTTCGGCGGACTGCATCCCGTCGTGGCCCTCTATGCGACCTTCATGGGACGCGCGTTCGACCAGGTGCTCATGGACGTCGCGCTGCACCGCGCGGGCGTCACCTTCGTTCTCGATCGTGCGGGTGTCACCGGACCCGACGGGCCCAGTCACCACGGCATGTGGGACCTCGCGATGCTGCAGATCGTCCCGCACATCCGCATCGCGGCACCACGAGACGCCGCGCGGCTGACGGAGGCTCTCGACGAGGCCGTCCTCGTGGACGACGCCCCGACGGTGATCCGCTTCCCCAAGGGCGACGTCGCGCCCGAGCTGCCGGCGATCGAGCGCCTGCACGACGGCGTGGACGTGCTGGCCAGGGGTGAGTCGGAGGATGTCCTGCTGGTGGCCATCGGCCCGTTCGCAGCTCTCGCGATGGATGTCGCCGAGCGGCTTCGTGCCCAGGGCATCGGCGCGACGGTCATCGACCCCCGGTGGGCGATTCCCGTGCAGCCCTCGATCGTGAGCATGGCCGCGCGGCATCGCCTCGTGATCACCATCGAAGACGGCATCCGCGTCGGCGGCATCGGCACTCGCGTTCGTCAGGTCCTTCGCGAAGCCGGCATCGACACGGCCGTCGACGAGCTGGGGCTGCCGGACGAGTTCATCGATCATGCATCGAGGGACCAGATCCTCGCGGATGCCGGCCTCACCGCGTCGAAGATCGCGCAGGACGTCGTCTCTCAGGTGCTCGGAACGCGAATCCCCGTTGCACGGGATGCGGGCGCGAACGGATCGATCGACCTGCCGCTGCACGAGCGGAGCTGATCGACGTCGCATTCCGGTCCCGGCCGAGAATGGCCGAGGAGTCAGCGAACCCGACGATCAGTTCAATGCGTGGAGGGCGGCGACCGCCTGGGCCCCGCGATCGGAGTCACGGAGAGCGGTCGAGAGCAGGTAGCCGTCGGTCAGGGCATCGCCGGTGACCATGACGCGCACGAGCTCGACTCCGCACGCCCGGCGCACCTCTTCGGCGCTGGCAGCGATCACGCGGGTGTTGATCTCGTCGTTGTGCGGCAGCTCGGCGCCGTCGAGTCCTCGGATGACGTCTCGCAGCGCCGCACCGACGATGTTCGAGGCGCGCTCCTTGACGTTGACGACATCGAGTTCGAAGACCCGGAGATCTCGCCCGGTCGGGATCGGACGCCACTCGAACGAGGCATGCACGCGGTGCTGATGTCCGTTCGCCCCGGTCATCTCGCGCGCGGGCAGATCGGTGGCACGGCACCGCACGTCGATGAGGCGGTACCAGTAGAAGAGTGGGAATGCGCCGTGGGATCCCGGGTCGAGCACGACGACCTCTCCGACCGCTCCGCCTCGGGATGACGGGCGACGCTGCGGTCGGTTGCGGATGATCGGCTTGCCGTTCCGCGTGCGGATCGCAGCCCACCCCTCATCGACCGTGACGATGAAGATCTTCAACAGCGCCGGCACGACCAGCAGGATCGTGAGGATCGCAGTGCCGGTCTTGAAGAGACCCGACATTCCCTTGCCGCCCAGCATCGAGAGGAGCATGTCCATGCCACCACTGTGCCCCCTCGAGCGCGGGCGGATCGCCATCTTCGAGGCGCACGCGAAGGTGTTCATGCGCTGTTCCGCGCTCGTTACCCGGCCTGCCGCGAGGCGGATAGGGGGCGGGTCGGCCGCGGTGGTGCGGCCCTGTCAGGAGAGGGCGGCGAGTATTTCGGCGACGGCGGATTCGACGGCTGTACGCTGCCGCTCGCGGTCCGCGTCCACGAGGCCGACGCGCGTGCGCCGGTCGAGCACATCATCCGCGGTCATCGCGCCCTCGGCGCGGACGGCGAACTCGATGGTGGCGCGCGACACAGGCCCGCGGCCCACGCTGTCGCCGGCGGGAACGGCGACGGCGGTGTCGGTGAGCCGCAGGGTCGCCGTGTTGCTGGGGCCCGCGCCGAGTCCTGCCGTCTCCACGGCCAGGTCGACCGCGTCCTCGGCCATCCGTCGGTAGGTGGTCAGCTTGCCGCCGAGCACGTTGACGAAGCCCTTCTCCGAGACCTCGACGAGATGACGACGGGAGATATCCGCCGTCGAGGTCGCGCCGGTGTCGACGAGTGGGCGCAGCCCGGCGAATGATCCGCGTACCTGGTCCCGAGTGATCGGCACGGACAGCACTCGGTTGAGGTTCGTGAGCAGGAACGCGATGTCGCCCTCGGTCGCCACAGGAACGCGCGGCACCGGCCCCGGCGCGTCCTCGTCGGTGAGTCCGACGATCACGCTTCCGTGCTGCTGCGGCAGCGCGAAGACGTAGCGGCTGATCGAACCCTCGTGCGGAATCGTCAGCGCGGCCGACGGGTCGCCGAGATCGGCGGCATCGAGCACGATATGCGTCCCGCGACTGGGCCGCACCGTGATCGACTCATCGAGACTCCCGGCCCAGACACCGGTGGCGTTGACGACCGCTCGCGCCCGGATATCCAGGCGCTCGTCCGTCAGCACGTCCTGAGCGATGGCGCCGTCGCGGCGCAGCTCGAGCGCCCGCACCCGTGTGAGGATGCGAGCGCCGTGACTCGCCGCAGTCCTGGCTACCGTGACGACCAGGCGCGCATCGTCGACGAGCTGACCGTCGTACGAGAGCATCCCTCCTCGCAGGCCCGCTCGGGAGAGCGAAGGGACGAGGCGCTGAGCCGTTCGAGCCGAGACGAGGCGCGGCGGTGGCAGGAACCGGCTCGGCGTGCGGGCTCGTATGCGCAGCAGGTCTCCCATCGCCATCCCGACAGTCCCGGCCGCACGCTGGCGCGCGGTCACCCCGGTCGTGAAGGGCAGGAGCTGGCCGAGCGGACGGATGAGGTGCGGTGCGATCCGCGTCATCAGGAGGTGTCGCTCGACAGCGCTCTCCTTGGCGGTGGCCACATCGCCGGTGGCGAGATAGCGAAGTCCGCCATGCACGAGTTTCGAGCTGAAACGGCTGGTGCCGAACGCGAGGTCCTCGGCCTCGAGAAGAGTGACGCTCAGACCCCGTGCTGCGGCATCGAGCGCGACGCCGACACCCGTGATGCCCCCGCCGATCACGAGGACATCGACCGTCTCGTCGCCCGTCCGGCGGAGTTCTGCGTCCCGACGCGCGACGTTGAGGTCGGGGGAGTGAGAGGTCATGGCCGGAGCAGCCCGTCGAGTGCGGCGCGCAACTCGCGCTCCCACGAGTCCTCGGAGAGGAGCTCTGAGACCGTCCCGTGCGAGAGCACCGCAGACTGGGCGATGAGCAGCAGCATGACGGCGATCTCATTCGGATCACCCCAGCGGACTGATCCGCCCCGCTGCGCCGATCCGATCGCCGTGGCCAGCCAGCCCAGGATCAGTCGCTGGCTCGACCCCACCCGCTGCAGCGTGTATCGGGTGAATGCTTCGGGCTCTTCAGCGAGAAGCCGCCCGTACACGGCGTCTGCCCGGAAGAGCGCGGTGAAGCGCAGGACGTCGTCGACCAGCTCGCTTCGGGTGGTTGCATGAGCCGGGAACCGGTCGAGGATCACTGCGACTCTGCGCAGCAGCGCTGCGCGGACGACATCGTCGGCATCGCTCCAACTGCGATAGATGGTGGGCCGACTGTGACCGGCACGGCGAGCGAGCTCTGCGATCGTCAGGCCGTGCACTCCTCGGCGAACGATCAGCTCATCTGCGGCGTCGAGGATGCGCGATTGCGTGGCATCCCATTCGGGCGCTGAGGTGCCGACGTCGGCCAGTACTTGACGTTCTTCCATGATGTGTCACACTGTAACGCATGAGCGGAGAGAACGGCAGGGTCGCCGTGCGGTCGGAGATGCGCTGGAACGGCTGGGGCGATCCCGCTCGGGCATCAGATCTGCCGCGTGCCGTGCGCATGCTTCTGCCCTTGCTGCTCGGACGCCCGCAGAAGCCCGCGACGGCGGTGAACCTCGCCGAGGTGCGGGTCGAGCCGTCCGCACTGCTCGACGGCGATCTTGAGGCGCTGAGGGCGGTGGTCGGGGCAGAGCACATCGACACGGCGGATGAGTCGCGGATCCGCCATGCAGGGGGCCGCTCGACACCGGATCTGCTCAGACGGCGGCAGCGGGAACAGGCGTCTCCGGATGCCGTCGTGCTGCCAGGAAGCCACGATGAGGTCGCGGCGCTGCTCCGCGTGTGCGCCGACCGGGGGATCGCCGTGATTCCGTTCGGGGGCGGAACGAGCGTGGTCGGCGCTCTCGACCCCGATCGAGGCGCGCACCGCGCGGTCATCAGTCTGGACCTGCGGCGGCTCTCGGGCCTCATCCGTCTCGATGAGGTGAGCGGCGAGGCCTGTCTCGCCGCGGGGACCACCGGTCCGGAAGCTGAGGCGCTGCTCGCTGCTCAGGGCTTCGAACTCGGCCACTATCCGCAGAGCTTTCGCTACGCCACGATCGGCGGGTTCGCCGCTGCGCGTTCATCGGGGCAGAACTCGGCGGGGCATGGGCGATTCGACACCATGGTCACCGGCCTCAGAGTCGCAACCCCGACCGGGGACATCGATCTCGGTCGATCACCGGGCTCCGCTGCCGGTCCCGATCTCATCCGAGTCTTTCTGGGGTCGGAGGGCATCTTCGGGGTGATCACCGAGGTGCGTGTTCGAGTCCATCCTGTCCCCCGAGAGCGCGTCCTCGAGTCGTGGAGCTTCGCGGACTTCTCGCATGGTGTCGACGGGCTGCGACAGGTGGCCCAGAACGGAGGCGGCCCCACGGTCATTCGTCTCTCCGATGAGGCCGAGACCGCCGTCAGCCTCGCCCAGGTGGGCCGGATCGGGAAGGCGCTCGCGAAGGGCGCGAGCATCGTCACCGTGTACGAGGGCGACGGCATCGCCGAGCGTCGGGCGCGGACCTCCGAGATCCTGACGGCGGCAGGTGGCGTGTCATCCGGAGCGAGCGGCGCGGAGGGATGGCTCGACGGCCGATTCGACGGCCCCTATCTGCGTGATTCCCTGCTGGATGCGGGGGTGTTCTGCGAGACGCTGGAGACGGCGACCACGTGGTCGAACCTGCACCACCTCCGAGCGGAGATCACGGCCGCTCTTCGCAGCGGCTTCGCGGCGGCCGGTGCCAAGTCCTATGTGATGTGCCACATCTCACACGTCTATCCGACCGGAGCCTCCCTGTACTTCACGGTGCTCGCGAACCTTCGGTCCGACCCCCTGGAGGCGTGGGCGGAGATCAAGCGACGGGTGAACGACTCGATCATCGCGGCGGGTGGCACGATCAGCCATCACCACGCCGTCGGTCGCGATCATGCCCCATGGCTCGAGAAGGAGATCGGCGAGACGGGCGTGCGGATCCTCGCGGCCATCAAGCGCGAGCTCGACCCGACGTGGATACTCAACCCGGGGGCGGTCATCATGTCGGATCGGTCGGCCTGACATGGCTGAGCACATCGCCGTGCTGTCGAACCCGTTCGCCGGCAAGGGGCGCGGAGCGCATCAGGCCGAAGCCGCGCTCGCCCACCTCCGCGCCCGAGGTCTGGACGTGCGCGTCTACACGGGAGAGTCGGCCGCGTCCAGCCGGATCCTGGTGGCACAGGCGCTCCGTGAGAGTCCTCGCGTGCTCGTCGTCGTCGGAGGAGACGGCACGCTCTCCGCCATCCTCGACGCGGTGTGCGCAGCCGGGGTGCCGGTCGTCCTGGTGCCGGCCGGCACCGGCAACGACCTCGCTCGAGCTCTGGGTCTGCCCCGCCGCGACCCGGTCGCCGCGGCGGAGCTCGTGCTGACCGGCGTTCCCCGAGCGATCGACATCGGTGAGATACGCGCGGCGGGTCGCGTCGATCCATTCCTGACGATCGCCGCGCTCGGGTTCGATGCGAAGGTCAGTGATCGCACCAACCGGCTGCGCTGGCCGCACGGTGTGCTGCGCTACTACCTCGCCCTGATCGTGGAGCTCGTGCGCCTCCGGCCGATGGAGTTCACGGTCTCCGTCGACGGCGCCGCGCCCATCCACGCGCCCGGCACGCTCGTCGCTGTGGGCAACACCGAGAGCTACGGCGGGGGCATGCCGTTGTGCGTCGGCGCCGCCGCCGACGACGGGCTGCTCGACATCGTGCAGGTCGCGCCGCTGACTCGGCTTCGGCTGCTGCACCTGTTCCCGCTGCTGTTGCGCGGAGCGCATCTGACCAGACCCGAGGTGACCCGTCGCCAGGCTCGTTCCGTGACGGTGAGCGCCCCGGGGCTCGTCGTCTACGCCGACGGAGAGCGCATCGCCGAGAGCGAGTGCACCATCGGAATCCGCCGGTCGGCTCTGACGATCCTGGTGCCCACGACTGCGCAGGAGCAGCGATGAACGATACCTCGCGCGATGCGCAGGACAGCGGGGCCTTCGACGACGAGGTCGTCGTCATCGGCTCGGGGTTCGGCGGCTCGGTGGCCGCATTGCGGCTGGTGGAAAAGGGCTATCGCGTGCGCGTGTACGAGGCGGGTCGTCGCTTCGAGGACGAGGACTTCCCGAAGACCAACTGGAACGTCCGCCGCTATCTGTGGGCGCCGAAGCTCGGATGCTTCGGCATCCAACGCATCCATCGTCTGCCTCATGTGATGATCCTCGCGGGAGCAGGGGTGGGCGGGGGCTCCCTCAACTACGCCAACACGCTGTATCAGCCCGGCGGCGCGTTCTTCGATGACCCGCAATGGAGTGCTCTCGCGGATTGGGAGACCGACCTCGCGCCGCACTATGCGACAGCGAAGCGGATGCTCGGAGTGGTGGAACGCTATCCGCACACGGGCCCCGTCGAGCGCATCATGGCGGGCGCAGCCGACGACCTCGGAGTGGGCAGCACATTCCGCAACGCACCTGTCGGGGTCTGGTTCGGCAAGCCCGGCGAGCGCACAGCGGACCCCTTCTTCGGAGGGGAGGGTCCGGACCGCACAGGCTGCACGCTCTGCGGCAACTGCATGGTCGGATGCCGCGTCGGCGCCAAGAACACACTGATGAAGAACTATCTCGCCCTCGCAGAGAAGCGCGGTGTCGTCATCGAGGCGTTGCGCACCGTCACCGAGGTGCGCGAACTCCCCGGCGGTGGCTTCTCGGTGACGACGGAGCGAAGCGGGGCATGGTTCCGGAGCGAGCGCCGCACCGTCCGCGCACGCCAGGTGGTGCTGGCAGCGGGGACCTGGGGCACGCAGCAGCTGCTGCATCGGATGAAACGCGCCGGAGCCCTCCCACGGGTGTCGGACGCGGTCGGCCGCCTCACCAGGACCAACTCGGAGGCTCTCGACGGCGCCGTCGCCGTTGCTGTCCCGGCTTCCCTCGAGCTCGCGCGCGGCGTCGCGATCACGACCTCGTTCCACATCGATGCGAGTACGCACGTCGAGAATGTGCGGTATGGGCCGGGATCGAACCTCATGGGGGCGCTCGCGTCGATCATGGTGCCCGGTGATCGCGGTCTCGGACGACGACTGGCGAGTCTGATCGCTCAATTCGTGCGTGCGCCGATCCGTCAGCTGCGTCTGGGCTCACTTCGACGCTGGAGTGAACGCGGCATCATCGCGCTCGTGATGCAGACGGTCGACAACTCCCTCTCGCTGTCACTCCGGCGACGGTTCGGGCGGCTGGTCATGACCAGTGCACAGGGACACGGCGAACCGAACCCCAGTCATCTGCCGCAGGCGCACCGCGCGGCCGCGGCGATCGCAGCGCGGGTCGAGGAGGAAGGCGGCGTTCCGGCTGCGGCCCGAGGCTCGTGGCCCGAGGTCTTCGGCATCCCGCTGACTGCTCACTTCCTCGGAGGCGCCGTGATCTCGTCCACCCCCGAGACCGGCGTGGTCGATCTCTACCATCGGGTATGGGGTCACCCGGGGTTGCACGTCGTGGATGGCGCCGCCGTGCCGGCGAACCCCGGGGTCAACCCGTCGCTGACGATCACCGCGCTCGCCGAGCGCGCTCTGTCGCACTGGCCCCGCCGCGGCGAGGCCGATCAGCGCCCGCCGCTGTAGACACGACGGAGGGGGGCGCCTGATGGCGCCCCCCTCCGATGTTCAGATCAGCGGTTCTCGATGCCGCGGATCTGCGGCGTGTGGAACTCGCCGCCGAACGCCCGCTGCGAGGCGCCCTCACGGTCGAGGTACGGCGATGCGCCGCCGTCGATGAACGGCCAGCCGGCTCCGAGGATGAGGCACAGATCGATGTCCTCGACCTCGGGCACGACGCCCTCGTCGAGCATCAGCTTGATCTCGCTCGCAAGGCCGTCCTGCACGCGCTGCAGAATCGTCTCTGCCGACGCCGGCGTCTTGCCGACGGCGGGCTTCAGCAGCTTCTCTGCCTGCTTCGTCCAGCCGGTGACGCGACCGCCCTTGTCCTTCTCGACGACCGCATCGAGCTCCGCGAGCGCATGGAAGTTCTCGTTCGCATAGAAGCGGTCGGGGAACGCGTGCGCCATCGTGTCCTGCACGTGAGCGGCGACCTTCCAGCCGACCAGGTCGATCAGCTGGAACGGACCCATCGGAAGGCCGAGCGGCGCGAAGGCCTTCTCGACGTCCGTGATCGGGGTGCCCTCGTAGACCGCGCGAGCTGCTTCGCCCATGACCTTCGCCAGCAGCCGGTTCACCACGAAGCCCGGGGCGTCGGCGGTGAGCACCGCGTTCTTGCCCAGGTTCTTGGCGACGACGAACGCCGTCGACAGCGCGGCCTCGGAGGTGCCCGGTGTCTTCACGATCTCGATCAGCGGCATCACCGCGACCGGGTTGAAGAAGTGGAACCCGACGAGGCGCTCGGGGTGAGCGAGCTTCGCGCCGATCTCTTCCACAGACAGCGACGAGGTGTTCGTCGCGAGGATGGCGTCTTCGGCGATGACCTTCTCGATCTCGCCGAACACCTGCTGCTTGACGCCGACCTCTTCGAAGACGGCCTCGATGACGAAGTCGCAGTCGGCGTAGAGGCTCTTGTCGGTGGTGCCGGTCACGAGCGCCCGGAGCTTGTTGGCGGAGTCCGCGTCGAGGCGACCCTTCGCCTCGAGCTTGCCGATCTCCTCGTGGATGTAGGCGACTCCCTTGTCGACGCGCGCCTGGTCGAGATCGGTGATCAGCACGGGCACCTGCAGCTTGCGCACGAACAGCAGCGCGAACTGGCTGGCCATCAGGCCGGCGCCGATGATGCCGACCTTGCTCACCTTCTTGGCCAGGGCCTTGTCGGGAGCGCCGACCGGGCGCTTCGCGCGCTTCTGCACCAGATCGAAGGCATACATCGAGGCGGCGAACTGGTCACCCGTCACGAGATCGGCGAGGGCCTCGTCTTCTCGGGCGAAGCCCTCGGCCTTCGTTCCGCTCTTCGCCTTGTCGAGCAGGTCGAGTGCGGCATACGGAGACTTCGGAACCGTGCCGATCTTCGACTCGAGCATGCCTCGGGCCATCTTGATCGCGATCGGCCACTTGGTGAGTCGTTCGATCTTGCCCGGCTCGTTCTTGCGCTCGACCTTCTTGCCCCCGAGGACCGCATCTGCCCAGGCGAGAGAGTTCTCGAGGTAGTTGGCCGCGGGGAAGATCGCATCGACGATGCCGAGATCGAAGGCCTGCTGCGGCTTCAGCATCCGGTTCTGCTTGAGCGGGTTCGAGATGACGACCTCGAGAGCGTTCTCGATTCCGATCAGGTTGGGCAGAAGATACGCCCCACCCCACCCGGGGATGATCCCGAGGAAGACCTCGGGGAGCGCGATCGCCGCTGCGGAGGCGTCGACCGTGCGGTAGCTGGAGTTCAGCGCGATCTCCAGACCGCCGCCGAGCGCGAGGCCGTTCACGAACGCGAACGACGGCACTCCGAGCTCGCCGAGCTTGCCCAACACCTTGTGACCGAGCTGCGCGATCAGGCGGGCGTTGTCACGCGAGCCGACCTTGCTGATGTCGGAGAGGTCGGCGCCGGCGGCGAGGATGTACTGCTTGCCGGTGATGCCGACCGCCTGGATCTCTCCAGCAGCGGCGCGGACGGCGAGCCCGTCGAGGGTCTCGCCGAGAGCGGTGAGCGTGGCGGGTCCCAGAGTGTTCGGGCGGTTGTGGTCGCGTCCGTTGTCGAGGGTGATCAACGCGAGGACCTTGCCCGACGCGAGGCGGATGTCACGCACGGGGGAGTGCGTGATCACCTCGCCGTCGGTGAGAGCCTGGATGGGGGAGAAGTCGACATTCGCGTACTGCTCGGAAATCGAGTTGGCCATCGGGCTTACTTCCTCTTCTTGCCGTCGTAGTGCGGGTTCTCCCAGATGACGGAGCCGCCCTGCCCGAGACCGACGCACATGGCCGTCAGGCCGTAACGCACGTCGGGGCGCTCGGCGAACTGCGCCGCGAGCTGGATCATCAGACGCGCACCGGATGCCGCGAGGGGGTGACCGAGTGCGATGGCGCCGCCCCACTGGTTGACACGGGGGTCGTCATCGGCGATGCCGAAGTGATCGAGCAGCGAGATGACCTGGATCGCGAAGGCCTCATTGAGCTCGAACAGGCCGATGTCGGCGATCGTCAGTCCGGCCTTCTTCAGGGCCTTCTCCGTCGAGGGGATCGGTCCGATTCCCATGATCTCGGGCTGAACGCCGGCGAAGGCGAACGAGACCATGCGCATCTTCGGCGCGAGGCCGAACTCCTTCACGGCTCCGCCGCCGGCGAGCAGCGACATCGTCGCGCCGTCGGTGAGCGGCGACGAGGTTCCTGCCGTCACCCGACCGTGCGGGCGGAAGGGCGTCTTCAGGGCGGCGAGGTCGTCCATCGTGGTCTGCGGACGACGACCCTCGTCCTCGGTGGCGAGACCCCAGGCGCCGTCGGCGCCCTTGGTCGCGACCGACACGAGATCGGGCTGGATCTTTCCGGCGTCGTAGGCCGCCTGCACCTTGTGCTGGCTGAGCATGCCGAACCGGTCGGAGCGCTCCTTCGTCAGGTGCGGGAAGCGGTCGAAGATGCGCTCCGCCGTGACGCCCATGTTCAGGGCACCGGGGTCGACCATGCGCTCGGCGACGAATCGCGGGTTGGGGTCGGCGTTGCCGCCGATCGGGTGGTGGCCCATGTGCTCGACACCGCCGGCGAGAGCGAAGTCGTACATGCCGACGCCGATCGACGCGCCCATGGTCGTGACGCTGGTCATCGCGCCGGCGCACATGCGCTCGACGGCAAGTCCTGGCACAGTCTGCGGAAGCCCCGCGAGAATCGCCACGGAACGGCCGAGGGTCAGACCCTGGTCTCCGGTCTGACTGGTCGCGGCGATGGCGACATCGTCGATGCGGTCGGCCGGGACGGCTGCGTTCCGCTCCATGAGGCCGATGGTCGCCTTGACAGCGAGGTCATCAGCGCGGGTGTTCCAGTACATGCCTTTTTCGCCGGCGCGCCCGAAGGGGGTGCGCACTCCATCGACGAAGAAGACGTCCGATATTTCGGCCACTCTGCCTCCAAGTTTGTGCGGTGGCCTCAGTCTATGGAGGGCCGGAAACGGGGAGGAATCGGTTGGATCGAACCTACGAAGCGTCCGACGGGGGCTCGTCGGGTGTTTGCGCGGCTTCTACAAAGGCGTCGGCGATCTTCTGTGCAGTCTGTGCAATCTGCCAGGGGCGGGCACCGAGCTCCGCGAGCGCGTCGCCGATGGCTTCCGGCGTCGTTCCCGGCACGTCCCAGGCCACCCGGCGGAGGTGATCGGGGGTGAGCAGGTTCTCCGTCGGCATTCCGAGCTCCTCAGCCGTGGCCTCGACGACGGGGCGCGCGGCCTTGAGGCGCGCATCGGCCTCCGGATTGCGGTCCGACCATGCCCGAGGCGGCGGCAGCGTGTCGCTCGGAACCCGCTCACGGGGCAGCTCCTCCGTGGTGCGTCCATCGACCATCGCCTGCCACCAGCGATCGAGTTGCGTACGGCTCGCTCGACCTTGGAAGTCCTTGATGCCTGCCAGCGCCTGCTTGCTCTGCGGGTTCGCGAGCACCGCAGCGATCAGTGAGCGATCCGGCACCAGACGTCCCGGAGAGACATCCTGATCCTGCGCGAAGGCCTCGCGAGCCTGCCACAGCGAGCGCGCGACGGCCAGGTTGCGCGCACCGCGCACCTGGTGGAGCCCGCTCAGGCGACGCCAGGGGTCTTCGCGCGGAGGCTTCGGGAGTCGGGTGAGCGTGGCGGCGAACTCCTCGGCGGCATACGCGGTCTTGCCCTGCTCTTCGAGCTCCGCCTTCAGCGCCTCATAGACGTCGATCAGGTACAGCACATCGAGCGCCGCATACTCGAGCCAGGCAGCGGGGAGCGGTCTGGTCGACCAGTCCGCCGCAGAGTGCTCCTTCTTGAGGGTGATGCCGAGCGTGTTCTCCACGACGGCAGCGAGACCGACTCGTTCGTGACCCAGCAGACGCGATGCGAGCTCGGTGTCGAAGATCTCCTGTGGCAGCAGATCGAGTTCGCGAAGCGAAGGGAGATCCTGGCTGGCTGCATGGAAGACCCAGAGCACATCGCCGATCGCCTCCTGCAGCGGGCTGAAGTCGCCGAGCGCCGGGGGGTCGAAGAGGAAGACCCCCGCGTCTCGGCGGAAGACCTGCACGAGATACGCCCGCTGGGAATAGCGGAATCCGGATGCCCTCTCGACGTCGACGGCGACAGGGCCTGTGCCTGCGGCCAGTGCAGCGCACGCTGCACGGAACTCCGAGACGTCGGAGATCACGGAGTATTCAGTCACGTGCTGCCTTTCGCGCGCCGATAACGGCGATGCCCTCGGAACCCGGCGGAAGACCCGCCAGCATCCCGACCAGTTCGACCCAGGCCTCGACATGGGGTGCGAAGGGGCCCTCGGGTGTCCAGGACGCCCTCAACTCTATCTGTGCGCCGTCTCCTTCGACGGCGAGGCCACCGAAGCCCTTCGAGAGGGTCTTGGTCGACGTGCCGGACTCGGAGTGATAGCCGGCGCCCCTGGAGTCGAGCGCGTCGACGAGCCACGACCAGGTGACATCGGCGAGCAGGGGATCGGTGCCGATCTCCGTCTCCAGCGGAGCCTGGGCGAAGATCACGATTCGCCAGTCGCCGTCCCATGCTGCCGGGTTGTCGGGATCATGCAGCAGCACGAAGCGTCCGGTGCCGTAGGCGGACTCTCCGCTGTCGTCTGGGCGGACGTCTGCGGCGAGCGCGAGGGCGTGCGGAGCCAGGCCCTGTGGTGTGGGTATCTCGCGGATGGTGATGTCTGCGCGGAAGGCGATATCGCGCAGTTCGGCCACGGCGGCGTCGAAGATCGTCCCGGCATCGGGGTGAGCGGTCACGGCAACAGGCTAGAGTCAGGAAGCGATGAAGAGTCTCAGGCACGCCGTTGCGCTCCTTGTCCCTGCACTGCTCGCTCTCGGGACGGCACTGGCCCTGCTCGTCTTCAGCGTGGCCCGCCGGGTCGTGATTCCGAAGAAACGACCGGCCGACGTCGAGATCCTCGCGGTCGACACCGGCGCGCAGACGATCGAGCTCACTCGAACACGAGACACCGAGCTGCCGGGGCGTTACGGTCTCTTCACCTCGGGCACGTATGGGTACGTCAAGCTCGGTGCGGTGCTCAGCGCCGACGCGACGACCGTGCGGCGCAAGCTGCTCACGCAGATCGAGCCCGGCGCCCGCGTCGACAGGAGTGCGGGATTCAGCGGCTGGTACTACTCGACGCCCAGCGAGCTGCACCTGCCATGGCAGAACGTGCTCATCGGGTCACCGGCGGGTCCGTGCCCCGCGTGGCTCTTCCGCGGCGAGTCGTCGACGTGGGTGGTCCAGGTGCACGGCCGCGGAGTCACCCGTGCCGAGTGCCTTCGCGCAGTCCCCGTGCTGCACGCGGCGGGCTTCCCGAACCTCGTCGTCTCGTACCGGAACGACGGCGAGGCTCCACGCAGCCGAAGCGGCTCCTACGCGCTGGGGGCCGCCGAGTGGCGCGATGTGGACGCCGCTGTCTCGTACGCGCTGCGCCACGGCGCTGAGCGCGTGATCCTGATGGGATGGTCGATGGGGGGTGCGGTCGCTCTGCAGACCGCACTGAACTCGGGCAACCGCGACCGCATCGCCGGACTGATCCTCGAGTCGCCCGTGATCGACTGGCGCAGCGTGCTGCGCTTCCAGGCGCGAGCGGCGGGAATGCGCGCGCCGCTGCCGGATCTGGCTATGAGCGCGCTGTCCGTTCCGCTGACCGCGCGGCTCAGCGGCGCTGAGAACGCGATCTCGTTCGACAGCCTTGACATAGTGGCGCGCGCGGATGAGCTGAAAGTGCCCATTCTCATCCTGCACAGCGATGACGACGGATTCGTGCCGGCCGACGCGTCGCACGCGCTGCAGCAGGCCCGCCCGGATCTCGTCACCATGCCGGCATTCTCGGGCGCTCGGCACACCAAGATCTGGAACTACGACCAGACCGGGTGGAGCGACGCCATCACCGGATGGCTCGCCGCTCAGGGCTTCAGCGCTTCTGCCTGACCTGCTTCTTCGCGCGCATGAGCATTCCCGTCATGCCGCCGATGCGCAGGGGCGACACGGCTCTGGTGAGCCCGATCGACTGCGGGTAGTCGTCGGGGATCGCCAGGACCTCGTCAGCAGTGAGGCCGGTGATGCCCTGCACGAGAATGCTCGCGAAACCGCGCGTGGTCGGTGCCTCGGGCGGAGCCGTCGCGTGCATCGTGACCACGCCGTCATTCACCTCGACGTAGATGTAGACGGGGGATTGGCACTCCGCGACGCGCTCGCACATCTCCGGGTGGTTCGCGACCTCCTCGGAGACCTCGGGCAGCTCGTCCGAGTACTCCAGCAGGAGCAGCAGACGATCCGCTTCGGGGGTCTCGAGGAATCCGTCGCGGATCTCAGCGAGGGTGTCAGGAAGTTCGCTCTTGCTCATCCCCGCCATCCTCCCACGGTCAGAGGGATCCGGGCTCCGATCCGGTGACGATCGGGACGCGCACCGCGCTGCCCCACTCGGTCCACGAGCCGTCGTAGTTGCGGACGTTCTCGAAGCCGAGCAGGTGCCTGAGCACGAACCAGGTGTGGCTGGAGCGCTCACCGATGCGGCAGTACGCGACGACGTCGTCGCCGTCCGTGAGCCCGGCGCCGTCGCGGTAGATCGCATCGAGTTCGGCACGCGACTTGAAGCCGCCGTCCTCTGCGACCGCCTTGGCCCACGGCACGCTCTGAGCAGTCGGGATGTGGCCTGCGCGCAGAGCGCCCTCGTCGGGGTACGCCGGTGCGGTGGTGCGCTCACCGCTGTACTCCTCGGGGGAGCGGACGTCGATCAGGGGGCTGCCGATGTGTGCGAGAACATCTTCCTTGTAGGCGCGGATCACAGAGTCATCGCGCTCGACGACGGGGTACTCCGTCGGTGTGATCTGCGGTGCGTCGCGGGTGATCTCTCGACCCTCCGCGATCCAGCGATCGCGACCGCCATCGAGCAGTCGAACGTCCTCGTGGCCGAAGAGCGAGAAGACCCAGAGCGCGTAGGCGGCCCACCAGTTGTTCTTGTCGCCGTAGATCACGACCGTGTCGTCGCGGGAGATGCCCTTGCTGCTGAGCAGCTTCGCGAACCCCTCGCCATCGACGTAGTCGCGGACGACCGGGTCGTTGAGCTCGGTGTGCCAGTCGACCTTCACGGCGCCCGGGATGTGACCGGTCTCGTAGAGGAGCACATCCTCGTCGGATTCGACGACGACAAGGCCGGGCGTGCCGAGGCGCTCGGCCAGCCACTCGGTGGTCACGAGCCGGCCGGGCTCGGCATACTCGGCGAACTTGGACGAAGTGGTGTCGAACTCGATGGCCACAGGGATCTCCTCAGACGGTGAGCGGCGATGATGCAGGGGTGACGGCGTAATGTGGAGCCGATACTTCGACGATAGATCCACGCCGCGCGCCCTGCACCGGATTCGTAAGACTTCGACACAGGTGCGCCCCCGATACAGGACCGTGATGACCGACACGCCCACCCGCACGGGCATCGTGCACCTGACAGATCGACAGCCGACCGTCACCGGTCCCGAGATGCTGGCCAGCCTCGTGCCGCCGCCGCAGTTCGACGGCGCCACGTTCGAGAGCTATCGCGCCGACGAGGCGTACCCGTCTCAGGAAGAGGCGAAGGAGACACTGATCCGCTTCGCCGGACGAGGCGCTCCTGTGAAGCGCGGTGGATTCTTCGGCCGAGCCAAGAAGGAGCCCGAGACGAAGCCGGGCGTCTATCTCGACGGCGGCTTCGGCGTCGGAAAGACCCACCTGCTGGCCTCGATCTATCACGCGATGCCCGCGCGCAGGAAGTACTTCGGCTCGTTCATCGAGTACACGGCTCTGGTCGGCGCGCTGGGATACAAGAACACCGTCGACCTGCTCAAGGGCGCCGATCTGCTGTGCATCGACGAGTTCGAGCTCGACGACCCGGGCGACACCATGGTGATGACGCGCCTGATCGGCGAACTCGTGCCGACAGGCACCAAGCTCGCCGCAACCTCGAACACGCCGCCGAACGCGCTGGGAGAGGGACGCTTCGCCGCGCAGGACTTCCTGCGTGAGATCCACGCGATGTCGGACAGCTTCCAGACGATCCGCATCGACGGCGTGGACTTCCGCCAGCGCGCTCTCGACGGGCACGCCGTCGTCAGCGATGACGATGCGTACGACCGCGCGATCGAGGATGGGGCCGGCCGGGGCATCGCATCAGACGACTCGTTCGCCGATGTGATCCGTCACCTGGCTCGCGTGCACCCCTCGCGCTACCTCCGGATCATCGCAGGACTCGACCTCGTGGGCCTGAAGGACGTGCGAGTTCTGACGGACCAGTCCGAGGCTCTGCGCTTCGTCGCGTTCGTCGACCGTGTGTACGACGCGCAGATCCCGATCGTCGCCACCGGTGTGAGCCTCGACCAGGTGTTCGCGGAGGAGATGCTGAGCGGCGGATACCGCAAGAAATACCTGCGTGCTATCTCCAGACTCAATGCACTTACACACGCGGATCGCAGTGTCGCGTAACGCGATGTTCACACACGCGGCGTCTCTGTAACGCCGCCGCAACAAACCTCACGCATTCCGGAAATCGGGCGGCCTCACACTGAAGCTCTCAGTTTCCCGAATGTGAGGTTTGACTATGGATGCTCCAGGCAACATCTCCTGGGCGATCACCGCGACCGCCCTCGTACTGCTCATGACGCCCGGCGTCGCCTTCTTCTACGGCGGTCTCGTCAAGGCCAAGAGCGTCGTCAGCATGATGATGATGAGCTTCGGCTCGATCGGCCTCGTCGCCGTTCTGTGGATCCTCTTCGGGTTCTCGATGAGCGCCGTCGACAGCCCCACCGCCTTCGCAGGCAACCCCTTCGCCGACATCGGCCTCTCCAGCCTCGCGGCCGGTGAGGGGTCGAACGTCGCACTTCTCGGAGTCGCATACGGTGCGACCTTCGCGATCATCACCGTCGCACTCATCTCGGGTGCCATCGCCGACCGTGCGAAGTTCGGCAGCTGGCTGATCTTCGCCGGCGTCTTCGCCACGGTCGGATACTTCCCCGTCGCCGCATGGGTCTGGGGCGGCGGTTGGATCATGAACCTCGGCACCACGCTCTTCGGTGAGGACAGCGGCATCGGCGTGATCGACTACGCCGGCGGTACCGCTGTGCACATCAACGCGGGTGCTGCCGCGCTCGCGCTCGCAATCGTCCTCGGCAAGCGCATCGGCTTCCAGAAGGGCATCCTCAAGCCGCACAACGTTCCGCTGACCCTCCTCGGTGCTGCTCTGCTGTGGTTCGGCTGGTTCGGCTTCAACGCCGGTGCCGAGTGGCTCGCAGAGGACATGGGCGGCGTCGGACTCATCGGTCTGAACACCCTCGGCGCTACGGCGGCCGCGATCCTCGGCTGGATCCTGATCGAGAAGATCAAGGACGGGAAGCCCACGTCGGTGGGTGCAGCGTCGGGTGCCGTCGCCGGTCTGGTCGCCATCACCCCCGCCTGCGCCAACCTGACCCCCGGGTGGTCGCTGCTGCTCGGTGCCGTCGCCGGCATCGTGTGCGCACTCGCGGTGGAGATGAAGTTCCGCCTCGGTTTCGATGACTCGCTCGACGTCGTCGGCATCCACCTCGTCGGTGGCCTGATCGGAACGCTCTACCTCGGCTTCTTCGCCTCCGGAACCGGTCTCTTCGTCGGTGGCGACGCACGCCAGCTCGCCGTCCAGGCGATCGCAGCTCTCGGTGTGCTGGTCTACTCCTTCGTCGTCGCCTTCATCATCGGCTTCGCGATCGAGAAGACGATCGGCTTCCGCGTCACCAGTGAAGACGAGATCGCCGGTGTCGACCAGGTCGTGCACGGCGAGGAGGGATACGCACTGGCCGACGCCTGAACTCCCGTTAGGGTGACCGTGTGAGCAACTCGAACGGCATCCTGGCAAGACTCGCGGAGATCCTCTTCACAGCACTGGGATCTGACCGGGCGTCTCGGACGAACACTCGTCCGGGACGCCCGGTCTCGCGTGTGCGCACGTCCGAGGAGGTGCGCTCCGCAGCATCCGGCTCGAGAAATCCCGCGCGGGGAAAGGAGACGGTGCGCGTCGACCCCGACCGGATCGAGCAGCTCCGCATCGGCTACGCGCCCGACCGCGACGGCGCACCGGACGCGGGAGAGATCATCTGGACCTGGGTGCCGTACGAGGAGAACGACGGCAGGGGCAAGGACCGTCCGGTGCTCGTGATCGGGCGCGAATCGGCGGATCGGGTCTACGCGGTGCGAATGACGAGCAAGGCCCACGACGGCGACCGCGACTATCTGTCGATCGGTTCCGGAGACTGGGACTCGCAAGGACGCGAGTCGTGGGTCGATATCGAGCAGCTCTACAGCGTGCACGAGAGCGGTCTGCGCCGCGAGGCGGCCGTGCTCGACCGTTCTCGTTACGGTCGGGTCGCATCGGCGCTGGCGCGTCGGTACGGCTGGGCGAGCGCGTGAGCATCTGACTCTTTCGAGCGTCTCGGGGTCCCGAAGCTGCGCACTCTGCTGAGCGTCCACACCAGCGAGCCGGATGCGACGAGAGCCGCCACGAGTCCCGCGACGTGCAGTGTCAGAGACATGCCGCCCCGCTCGGGCAGCAGGAATCCGTAGGGCACCCAGCCGTCCGTGATGCCCCTGAGCAAGACGACGCCCAGCCATGCGACCGGGTACGGGAGCACGAGCCAGAGGCGTCGCCACGGCATCGGAGCACGATCGCCGATGAGCACCCAGTCGAATACCAGCAGCACGGGGAACAGGGTGTGGAGTGCGAGGCTCACCCAGGCCGGCGCGCTTCCGGTTCCCGGTACCAGCACGTTGTACACGACGCCCACGACGATCATGCACGCAACGGCCACGGCACGAGCGCTGGTGAGCGGTACAGGTATCGAGCGACGGCGAATCGTCAGCAGCCCCGTCGCTATCAGGACACCAGCGGTCAGCAGACTCGTCAGATTCGTGAAGTAGCCGAAGTAGTCGACCAGACTCGCTCCCTGACGGGGAATTCCGATCACATACGTGAACACCAGGATCTCGACCACCACTCCGCCCACGAGCACACGGAGGATTCCGATCCCAGGAGAGGCAGGCGGCAATGACGTCATCCGTTCAGGGTACGAGCGGGACTCCTGCAATCCGTTCGGCGAAGCGCTGCGAACCATCTGTGAGTCGCAGCACGCGACGACATCACAGGAGGCATCATGCGTTTCATCCCCACCAAGGTCCATGGCATCCTCGACTACGTCGTCGGAGTGGCGCTGATCGCTGCTCCGTGGCTGTTCGGCTTCGCAAACGTCGGCGGTCCCGCCGTGATCATCCCGATCGTGCTCGGCGTCGGCCTCATCGTCTACAGCCTGTTCACGAAGTACGAATGGGGCCCCTTCGGCTTCATCCCGATGCCCGTCCACCTCGTCTTCGACATCGTCGCGAGCCTGTTCCTGGCGCTCTCGCCCTGGATCTTCGGCTTCTCGACCGAGGCGCCCAACGTGTGGCTCCCGCACGTGGTCGTCGGTGTCGCCGTGATCCTGGTCGTCCTGTTCTCACAGCCCCAGCCTGCGAGCGTCAAGGCCACAGCACGCGCCTGATCCATCTGCACTCTGAAGCCCCGCACGGAACGTCGGCCCCGTGCGGGGCTTCAGTTCTGCAACGCCGAGCTCACCCAGCGTGCGTACTGCTGCCAGGGTTCGCCCTCAGTGCGCAGCCCCGCAATGTGCGCCGACAGGATCGGGGTGAGCGTGAACCACTCGCCCCCCTCGCGGGCTTCCGCGAACTCCCGATGTTTCGCCTGTTCGACTTCCCGACCGCCACGCTCGAAGGCCAGGAGCTCTTCGTGCCGGATGCTGGCGAGGCGTTGCCGAGGGCGACGGCTGGTTCCGATCTTCACTCGGCGGTCATAGCGGATGTAGTAGACCACCTCGATCACGGGCCTGGGCAGACCGGGATCCGGCGAGTCCCCGTATCGCCATCCGCACCAGGCGCACATCAGCGCCGCTGCCACGCGCACTGCCTCCGCGTGGCCGCACAGCGAGCAGGGGCTGGGTAGCTGGATGGCCGACACGGTCGGCACGCTACCGGCAGCCACCGACGTCGAACCTCGCCTAGCTGCGCCGCAGCGAGCCGGAGTCTTGGAAGCGCTGCGACGAGCGGGTCGAGATCCCGGGAGTGGATGGTCTCCCACACCGCCGGCATCCCGCGGCTGCGGTCGCCCGAGAGTAAGTCGTCGAGCAGAGTGGTCATCCTGTGCCGGGCGACGATCCGCTCATGGGTGCGAAAAAACCGCGCGACACCTGAGTGTGCGGGGTTGTGGTGGGCGATACCGGACTCGAACCGATGACCTCTTCCGTGTGAAGGAAGCGCGCTACCAACTGCGCCAATCGCCCATACCTGTGGGGTACGTCAACCGATACTACCCGACGGTCGGAGGCGAAGTTGACCATGCTGGGAGACACGCGCGAGATTCGGTTTGAGTTTTGACAGTCGCCGATCATCGGCTAATGTTTCATAAGTGCCCGGGACAACAACCGGGAACAACGCGGATGTAGCGCAGTTGGTAGCGCACAACCTTGCCAAGGTTGGGGTCGCGAGTTCGAGTCTCGTCATCCGCTCAAGTGCAGGGGCCTTCTTCGGAAGGCCTTCCGCACGTGGGGTCAATCCACACGGTGGCGTGGCCGAGCGGCTAGGCACCGGCCTGCAAAGCCGTTTACACGGGTTCGAATCCCGTCGCCACCTCAGTAACTGAATAGCCCGAACGGGCGCGATTGGCGCAGCGGTAGCGCGCTTCCCTGACACGGAAGAGGTCACTGGTTCGATCCCAGTATCGCGCACAGAGAAACCCCCGGTTTTCCGGGGGTTTTTTGTTTCTCCGGGGTGATCTTTCGCCGAACGAGCCGACGAGGAGATCGTTCACTCGGCGGTGATGAGCGTCGGAGCAGGGTCCTCCAGCCCGCTTCGTAGCTCGACCCGTGTCCACGCGACGGGAGCGGGGCAACTGCCCGCTCACACTGCGATCAGGTCGGCTGTGACGACCGCTTGACCACGTCGTAGGCGGCGAGCGCAGCCTTGCGTGTCGCAGCGAGATCGACGATCGGCTCCGACGGAGCATCCGATGCCCACTGCGAGATGTAGAGACCGTTCGGGTCGAACTTCTTCGCCTGCAGTTCGGGGTTGAAGACACGGAAGTACGGTGCGGCGTCAGCGCCGGACCCTGCCACCCACTGCCAGTTGAACGGGTTGCTCGCGCCGTCAGCATCGACCAGCGTGTCCCAGAACCACTCCTCGCCGCGACGCCAGTCGATCAGCAGGTTCTTCACGAGGAACGATGCCGTGACCATGCGCACCCGATTGTGCATGAAGCCGGTGTGCCAGAGTTCCCGCATGCCCGCATCCACCAGCGGGATGCCGGTGTCGCCATGCTGCCACGCCTCGAGCTGCGCCGGATCGAGCGGCGGCCACGGGAACGCGTCGTACTGACGGCGCAGATTGACGGTCGCCAGGTCGGGGGAGTGGAACGTCGTGTGCCAGGCGAACTCGCGCCAGCCGAGCTCCGAGAGAAAACCTGCGGCGCCGTCGGCGTCGACCGCCTCCTGCCAGACGGTGAACGGGCTGAGCTCGCCCCAGCGGAGACGAGGCGAAAGCAGAGAGGTGGCACCGGCCGACGGCTCGTCACGGGCGCGGTCATATGACCCGATGTCCTCGTGCAGGAAGGAGCGCAGCCGGGCGCGCGCGGCGGGCTCGCCGGGCTCCCAGGTCTCGCGCAGTCCGCCGGCCCAGTCAGGGCGGGTGGGCAGCAGGTTCCAGTCGTCGAGGTCGTCTGAGGCCGGCGCGCTGGCGACCCCGTCGAGGCTTCGCGGTGCGGGGAGCGGCGCTCGGGGCGTGGGAAGCGCGAGGCAGGCGCGCCAGAAAGGGGTGAACACCGAGAAGTGGGTGCCGCTGCCGGTCTTCACCGTCCACGGCTCGTGCAGCAGCGATGCCTGGAAGGACGTCACCTCGAGTCCGTCGTCGCGCAATGACGTCTTCAGGGTCGTGTCGATGTCACGTTCGGCACCGCCGTAGCGCCGGTTCCAGAACACGGCTGTGGCTCCGGTGTCGGTGACCGTCTCGCGCACGACGCGCTCGGCCGGACCACGCCGGAGGATGAGCGATGCGCCGAGGTCCTGCACCCGTTCGCTCAGCGACGCGAGGGAATGGTGCAGCCACCAGCGCGCAGCACCGCCCAGCGGTCGTATGCCGGGGGACTCCTCGTCGAGGACGTACAGCATGACCAGGGGTTCGCCGCGATCGATCGCCGCCCTCAGTGCCGGATTGTCGGCGAGCCGAAGGTCGTCGCGGAGCCAGACGAGTGAGGGAGAGGCCATGGCACCATTCTCACCCGAGCGTCCGAACCGGTGGGCGGGGTTGCGCGCCTGGGACCTCAGCGGCTACGGCGCGCCGGTCGCCTGCGCGCGGGAGCGGGCTCGGCGGTCGACCATACAGCCCACAGCACCAGGAGCGGCTGGAGGAAGAGGCGTCCGAAACGACGAGCCTCGGTGTCGAGACCCGGCGTCGACCGTCGGGTTCGCCACTGGTGCACGTTCCCGGGGAAGACGGCGACGAAGAACGCGGCAGTCGCGAAGCCCATGCGGCGTCTCTCCTTCGGGAGGGCGAGCAGCCCGACGGCGAGAGCGACCTCAGCTGCTCCCGAGGCGATCACGATCGCGTCCTTGTCGAGGCGCGTGGCCTTCGTGGCCCAGTCCGGCACGACGACGCGGAAGCCCCGGGTGCTCACGAAATGGACGATGCCTATCGCCCCGAGTGCGAGTGCGAGGATCCAACGCGCCAGTGCTCTGATCATCTGCTCACGCTACCCCGACGGCTCCGGAGGGCATGCGGTTCGTCGGGGCGCCGCCACGCCCGGTCATCCGGAACCGAGCATTCGGGCGCCCTCCCATTCGCGAAACCCGTCGGCGATCTCGGGTGCGTGCGTGTGATGCAGATAATGCTCGCCGTCGACGGGGATGACGGTTCCGTCGTCCACGGCCGCGGCCTGGCGCTCGTGCAGGTCGAGCCAGTTCGGAGTGACCGCGTTGTCGGCGACCACGAACAGCAGGAGCGGGAGTCGGTCGGGAAAGCCGGTGCCCGCGGCATCCGCGAAGTTGGTCCTGATGTGCGTCATCTCGTCGAGATAGGTGGGGGAGAGCGAGTTCCGATTGCTGAGGAGCGCCATCTGCTCGCGCGCGTCGTCGCCGTAGTCGAGGCCGCCCAGGTCATCGCCCGTCAGGCTCGTGATGACTCGGACCAGGCCCAGACTCTTCGCCGCGCCCAACAGCCCGACGGGGAACTCCGTGTCCATGTTCGGCTGCCCCGGCACGCTCGTGTCGATGCCGACGAAGGCCGTCACCTCATCCGGGTATCGTTCGGCGTACTCGATCGCATAGATCCCGGCGATCGAGTGCCCCATGAGCACGTACTCGTCGACCTGCAGCACCCGGAGTGCCTCGTGGATCTCGCCGACGATGTTCTCGGTCGTCCGCTCGGTGTCGGTGCCGTCGCTCAGACCATAGCCGAACGGTTCGACGACGATCACCCGGTGATCTTCCGCCAGATCGGACACCAGCGGCGCGAAGTCGAGCACAGGCGAGGCCGTGCCGAAGCCCGGGAGAAGCACGATGTCGGTCGCGCCCTCTCCTGCGACGAGGACGTTCATCTCGCGGCCGTCGACCACCACCGTCTGACCGTAGGGTTCGACACGGTCGCGCTCGGTGGCTGTGGCTACCGCATTCACGATCGTCGTGGTCGTGAGACCGACCGCGAGAACGCCGCCGATCGCGGTCAGGACGACGAGGGTTCTCTTGATGGATCTGCGCACGGTGGCCTTCCCGGCACACGCGGAGATCGGGAGGAGCGCGCGCCTGCTCTCCAGCCTGACGAACGCGGGACACCCGCGCGTCAGCCCTCGACGGACATCCGCATACCGCGTTCGCGGTATGCGGATGTCATCCGGCGGGAGGATCCGGGCGTCGCGGAGACGCGAAATACTGGATGCATGCCGACGACCCGTGAACCCCGTGGCGGGATTCGACTGAACGATGTCGTCGTCGTCGCACTGATCGTGATCTTCGCACTGCTGCCGTTCCCCGACGACACCTTCCGCGCGCGAGGACTCCTCTTCGTGCCGGCGCTCGTCGCCGCTGCGGTCATGCCCTTCCGTCGTCGTTGGCCGCTCGTGGTGCTGGCGATCAGTCTGCTGTGCGCCGTCGCGTCTGCCGCCGCAGGCACCATCTCACCGAGCGCGCTCCTCGCCGCAGCGATCGGCTGCTACTCCGCCATGGATCGACGCGGACGCGGCATCGGACTGATCGCGGTCGCAGTCTCGGTCGTGGTGGTCTTCCTCTCGAACGGCTGGGCCCTTGCGGGGGATCTTCTCGACTCGACCGCGCTGCAGTTCGTCCTGCTCGTCGTCCTCGGCGGTGCACTCGGAGACGCGGCCAGATCTCGGCGGGAATTCGCCGCCGCGATGATCGAGCGCGCGGAGCGCGCCGAGCGGAACCGCGATGACGAGGCGCGCAGACGCGTCGCTGAGGAGCGGGTGCGCATCGCCCGAGACCTCCACGATGTCGTCGCGCATCAGATCGCGGTGATCAGCCTGAACGCCGGTGTCGCCTCGTCGGCGCTCGACAGCAGGCCGGAGCGCGCCAGGGAGGCTCTCACCACGGTGCGCAGTGCATCTCGCACTGTGCTCAGCGACATCGGCGGCCTCATGTCGCTGCTTCGCTCCGATGCTCTCGACGACCCCGAAGACCGCCGGCCGCAGAGCGGGCTGGCCCAGCTGGACACCCTGATCGACGGTTTTCGACGAGGTGGGCTCCGAGTCGATCTGCGGCGCCAGGACGACGGGTTCGTGCTCTCGCCCGCGAGCGACCACGCGGCGTATCTCGTGCTGCAGGAGGCACTCACGAACGCCCACAAGCACGGCCTCGGAGGCACAGCCACCGTGGCACTGCGCATCGAGAGCGCGGCCCTGCACCTGACGATCGTGAACCCGACCAGAAACGTCGCACCTGCGTCGCCGGCCCCCGGCAACGGACTCCGTGGCATCCAGGAGCGGCTCGCAGCGGTGCGTGGAGCGGCACACTTCGGCAGCGACCGAGGTGTCTTCTCGCTGGAGGCGTGGATCCCGGTCGAGGGCGTCGATACGCCATGACCGTCTCGGTGCTCGTGGTCGACGACCAGCCTCTCGTGCGACATGCCGTGCGGGACATCCTCATCGACGGTGGCCTCGTGGTCGCGGGGGAGGCATCGAACGGACACGACGCCGTGCGTCTGGCGAAGACGGCCGCACCGGACGTCGTGCTGATGGACATCAGGATGCCGGAGCTCGACGGAATCGCCGCCACCGCGCTCATCTGCGCTCAGAACGACTCAGCCGTCCAGAACGACTCGGCGGCTCAGCCGCGAGTGCTGATCCTGACGACGTTCGAAGAGGACGAGAACGTCGTCGCCGCACTTCGCGCGGGGGCGAGCGGCTTCATCGGCAAAGGCGCGGAACCCGACGAGATCGTCCGGGCTGTGCGCACCGTCCACGACGGGGAAGCCCTGCTGTCGTCGATGGCCACGCGTGCACTGATCGAGCGCTCCATCCGACGCGGCGGATCAGACCCCGCCGCACGATGGACCACCGCCCTCGCTCTCCTGACTCCGCGCGAGCGCGAGGTGCTCGTGCTTGTCGCCGAAGGCCTCGCCAATCACGAGATCGCCGCGGGGCTCACGATCTCGCCGCACACCGCGAAGACCCACGTGAACCGGATCATGTCGAAGGCGGGAGCACGCGACAGGGCGCAGCTCGTCATCCTCGCCTACGAGACCGGACTCGTCGTGGCCGGTGCCTGATCCGCATCGTCAGGCGTGACAAGCCCTGCGCCACACTGGGATCATGACCGTCCTGCGCATCAGCATCCTGTTCGTGCTCGCCGCCGTCGCCGAGATCGGGGGAGCCTGGCTGATCTGGCAGGCTGTGAAGGAGAACAGAGGCTGGGTGTTCGCGGTTCTCGGGGTCATGGCCCTCGGCGCATACGGGTTCATCGCGGCGCTCCAGCCCGACGCGAACTTCGGGCGTGTGCTGGCGTCATACGGCGGCGTGTTCATCGCCGGATCCCTGGCGTGGGGGATCATCGTCGACGGCTTCAAGCCGACGCTCTGGGACTGGGTCGGATCCGCGATCGCGCTGGTCGGCGCGGCGATCATCATCCTCGCGCCGGCGGCGGCGGACACCTCGTCGGAGACGGGACTGTAGCGGTCAATCGGCCCCGGGCATGCGAGTAGCCTAGATCCAGACCCAGATGGAGTGTGCAGTGCCTGAAAATGCTCAGCCGAAAGACGGCTTCGCCCTGTTCTCTGACCGTTCAGTCGTCGCGATGCGCGTCAACGGAACCCTCAAGGACCTCGCCGCGACAGTGACGGATGCCGACGAGGTCGAGCCGGTCACGATCGACAGCCCTGACGGACTCAACATCCTCCGACACTCAGCGGCGCATGTTCTCGCGCAGGCGGTGCAGCGGATCAACCCGCAGGCGAACCTCGGCATCGGTCCGCCCATCACCGACGGCTTCTACTACGACTTCGGCGTCGAGACGCCGTTCACCCCCGAGGACATCAAGGCGATCACGAAAGAGATGCAGCGCATCGTGCGTGAGGGCCAGCGTTTCGTGCGCCGTGTCGTCACCGACGACGAGGCACGAGCCGAGCTCGCCGACGAGCCCTTCAAGCTGGAGCTCATCGGTCTCAAGGGCGGCAAGGAGGCGGCAGAGGGCGCGTCCGTCGAAGTCGGCGAGGGCGAACTCACGATCTACGACAACACGACCCGCGACGGCGAGGTCGTCTGGAAGGACCTGTGCCGCGGGCCGCACCTGCCCAACACCCGCATGATCGGGAACGGCTGGGACCTCACCCGCATCGCCGCCGCCTACTGGCGCGGCAGTGAGAAGAACCCGCAGCTGCAGCGCATCTACGGCACGGCGTGGCCGTCGAAGGACGAGCTGCGCGAGTACCAGCACCGTCTCGAGGAGGCCGCGAAGCGCGACCACCGTCGACTGGGCAAGGAGCTCGACCTGTTCTCGTTCCCCGAGGAGATCGGCTCGGGCCTCTCGGTCTGGCACCCTCGCGGTGGCATCGTCCGCGGCGAGATGGAGCAGCACGCGCGCAGGCGGCACATCGAGGGCGGCTACACGTACGTGTACACCCCGCACATCTCGAAGGAAGACCTCTTCCTCACCTCGAACCACCTCGTCACGTACAAGGAGGGCATGTACCCGCCGATCGTGATGGACGAGGAGCGCGACGACGAGGGAAACATCACCAAGCAGGGCCAGGACTACTACCTGAAGCCCATGAACTGCCCGATGCACATCCTCATCTACAAGGAGCGGGCACGCAGCTACCGCGACCTGCCGCTGCGCTTCGCCGAGAACGGCACCGTGTATCGCAACGAGCTGTCCGGTGCACTGCACGGCCTCACTCGCGTGCGCGGCTTCACCCAGGACGATTCGCACCTCTTCGTGACGCCGGACCAGCTCGAGGGCGAGGTCTCCAAGGTCCTCGAGTTCATCCTGTCGATGCTCCGCGACTTCGGCCTGACCGACTTCGAGCTCGAGCTGTCGATGAAGGACGACGAGAAGTCCAAGTGGATCGGCTCGGACGAGTTCTGGGAGTCGTCGACCGATGCTCTGCGTCGCGTCGCTGTGGCATCCGGTCTGAAGCTCACCGAGGTTCCGGGCGAGGCTGCCTTCTACGGCCCCAAGATCGACCTCAAGACGCGCGACGCGATCGGCCGCACCTGGCAGCTGTCGACCGTGCAGGTCGACCCCAACCTGCCCGAGCGCTTCGAGCTCGAGTACATGGACAAGGACGGCCAGAAGAAGCGGCCGATCATGATCCACCGTGCGCTGTTCGGGTCGATCGAGCGGTTCTTCGCGATCCTTCTCGAGCACTACGCCGGTGACTTCCCGGTGTGGCTGTCGCCGGTGCAGGTCGTCGGCATCCCCGTCGCAGACGAGTTCGCCGACTACCTCGGCGAGGTCGTCGACACCCTCCGGACGCAGGGAGTGCGGGCTGAGCTCGACACCTCCGACGACCGGATGCAGAAGAAAATCCGCACGCACACGACCGGCAAGGTTCCGCTGCTGCTGATCGCGGGGGAGAAGGACCGCGAGGCGGGCACCGTCTCGTTCCGCTATCGCGACGGCACGCAGGAGAACGGCGTGCCGATCGCCGACGCCGTCTCTCGCATCCGTGCCGCGATCGACGCGCACGCTCTCGTGCAGACAGCAGGGGACCTGGCGTGACGACGCCCTCCGAGCCGTGGGAGGACGCCGGCGAATTCGCCGGCGCCCCCGACGAGTTCCAGCGGCTGTGGACCCCGCACCGGATGGCGTACATCCAGGCGGGCCCGGAGCCGCTGCGCGAGGAGTGCCCGTTCTGCGAGGCTCCGAAGTTCCCGGATGCCGAGCGGCTCATCGTGGCACGGGGCGAGACGGCCTACGTGCTTCTCAACCTGTTCCCCTACAACTCGGGGCACCTTCTGGTCTGCCCGTATCGCCACATCGCGACCTACGACCAGGCGACGCCCGAAGAGGTCGCCGAGATCGGTGCGCTGACCCAGATGGGCATGCGCGTACTCCGAGAGGTGTCTCGCTGCGACGGCTTCAACCTCGGGATGAACCAGGGCGCCGTCGCGGGCGCCGGCGTCGACGGACACCTGCACCAGCACATCGTGCCGCGGTGGACGTCGGACGCCAACTTCTTCCCGATCATCGCGAAGACCAAGGCGCTGCCACAGCTGCTCGGCGAGGTACGCGAGGCTGTGGCAGACGCCTGGCCGAAGGCCTAGCGCGGGTCAGCGCACCTGACGCGCGGTGAACTGCATGCGCGGGTTCGCGTAGAACTCCTGCGCCTCGACGAGCTGCAGTTCGCGCGCACCGGACTCGAGGGTCGCCGCGAGCAGGTCGAACACACTCGATGCCGTGCGCTCGAGCGCCGTCTTGGCATCGCCCGTCGCGACGTAGTGCGCCGTGAACAGGGCCGCGGTCACGTCACCCGAGCCGTTGGCCTTCATCGGCAGGCGTGGCGTCTGCACGATCCAGGCGCCGGTCGGGTCGGCGACGAGCATCTCGATGGTGCCCTCTTCGCGGTCGGGGCGCTCGACGCTCGTGACGAGCACCGTGCGCGGTCCCATCGCCATCGCCAGGTCGACCGACGTCAGAGTGGACTCCAGCGTGTCGGGCTCGGTGTCAGTGAGGAAGCCGAGCTCGAACTGGTTCGGCGTGATGATGTCGGCAGCCGGCACGACCTTCTCGCGCAGGAGGATCGGGATGGCCGGTGCGACGAAGCATCCGGACTTCGCGTTGCCCATGACCGGGTCGCACGCGTACACGGCGTCGGGGTTGGCGGCCTTGACCCGCGCGACGGCGTCGATGATCACGTCTCCGATGCCCTCGCCGCCCTGATACCCGCTGAGCACCGCATCGATCTCCCCGAAGACCCCGCGTTCCTCGATGCCTGTGATGACCTCACGCACGTCGTTCGGATCGATCAACGGGCCGCGCCAGGCGCCGTAGCCGGTGTGGTTCGAGAAGTTCACCGTGTAGACCGGGAGCACCTCGACGCCGATCCGCTGCAGAGGGAAGACTGCGGCGGAGTTTCCGACATGGCCGTACGCGACGGCGGACTGGATGGAGAGGATCTTCATTCTCCGATCCTTTCAGTGAGGGCGGGAGGGGTCCCGCGGCGGGTGTTCATCGCACGGCTGCGACGAGGTCGGCGACGAGCGTCTCCGCGTCGTCTTCTGACAGGTCATGAACGGTGAGGCGCAGGTGGTGTGAGGGCTCGGCCCGCTCGTCGAGGGCGAAGTCGTCTCCCGTGCGCGCCAGCCAGCCACGTCGCATCAGTCGCTCGGCGACGACCCTCGCCGGTTTCGGCAGCCGCACCCACAGGCTCAGTCCGTCGGTGGCGGGGGAGTCGAGTCCCTGTTCCCGCAGACGATCCGCGAAGGCCGCGTTCCTCGCGGCGTAATGCTCTCGGGCCTCGGCGATCCGTGAGACGACAGCGTCATCGGTGAGCTGGGTCAGAGTGAGGCGCTGCAGCAGGTGGCTGACCCACGTGGTGCCCGGGCTGAGCCGCATGGCGAGGCGCTCGGCCGTCGTCGCGTCCGTCGCGGCGATCGCGAGGCACATGTCGGGTCCGAGGAATTTCGAGACCGAGCGCACAAGGGCGAACCGGCGGTGCTCGGGTCCGATGAGGGACTCGTACGGCCGATGGGACAGCATCGAGAAATGGTCGTCTTCGATGATCAGCACATACGGGTGGTCAGCGAGCACGGCGCGCAACTCGGCGGCCCGGGCGGCAGTGAGGCTCGCACCGGTCGGGTTCTGTGCACGGGGAGTGCAGATCACTGCGCGGACGCCGGCATCCAGCGCCTCACGCAGCCCCTGGACCGTCATGCCCTGGTCATCGACGGGCACGGGGATCGCACGGTACCCCCCGAGGCGCACCGTGTGGATGCTGGCGAGGAAGCAGGGGTCCTCGAGCGCGACGGCGTCGTCGCGCATCAGCGCTTGAGCGAGAAGGCGCTCCACGGCGTCGACAGCCCCGCTGGTCACGGTGATGCCGAAGTCGAGGTGGCCGATGTCGCCGGCGATCCACTCGCGCGCCCATTCGTCGAGACCGCGGTCGATGACGGGTTCTCCATAGAGCACGGGTCGCCCGGCGACCGTGGCGAGCGCCTGCGACGGATCGGGGATCAGCCGGGGATCGGGGTTGCCGGTGCCGACGTCGCGCAGCACCGTGTCGGACGCGTATCCCTCCTGGGCGACGGCCTCGAGACCCGTGATGACCGTGCCGGCGCGACCGCGCGAGATGACGATCCCCGCCTGGGCGAGCTGTCGGTAGGCGGCGACGGCGGTGTTGCGGTTGACGCCGAGAGTCGCCGCCAGCTCGCGGACAGGCGGAAGAGGGCTGCCTGCACGCAGGACTCCGCGGTCGCGCAGCCCGCGCACGCTGTCGGCGATGTCCGCTGCGGTGGTTCCCGTGATCTGGTCGCTCATGTGTCCTCACCTCCGATTCTAGGTCGTTCCGGACAGTGCTACTGTTTGGCCTAGATCAAACGAGACATCGTTCGACACCCATGCACATCGTGCTTCCCCGACAGGAGCTCTCATGACCGAACAGCCCACCACCGGATCCTCGCGCGTCAAGCGCGGTCTCGCCGAGATGCTCAAGGGCGGGGTGATCATGGACGTCGTCACCGCAGATCAGGCGAAGATCGCCGAGGACGCCGGCGCCGTCGCCGTGATGGCCCTCGAACGGGTTCCCGCCGACATCCGCGCCCAGGGCGGAGTGTCGCGGATGAGCGACCCCGACATGATCGACAGCATCATCGCCTCGGTCTCGATCCCCGTGATGGCCAAGGCCCGGATCGGTCACTTCGTCGAGGCGCAGGTGCTGCAGGAGCTCGGCGTCGACTACATCGACGAGTCCGAGGTGCTGTCGCCCGCCGACTACGTGAACCACATCGACAAGCACGGCTTCGACGTGCCGTTCGTCTGCGGTGCCACGAACCTCGGTGAGGCACTCCGCCGGATCAACGAGGGTGCGGCCATGATCCGTTCCAAGGGCGAGGCCGGCACCGGCGATGTCTCCGAGGCGATGAAGCACATCCGCAAGATCCGCGGCGAGATCGCCGCGCTCACCGCGCTGCCCAAGGACGAGCTGTTCGTCGCCGCCAAGGAGCTGCAGGCGCCGTACGAGCTCGTCGCCGAGATCGCCGAGACGGGCAAGCTCCCCGTCGTGCTCTTCGTCGCCGGCGGCGTGGCCACGCCTGCGGATGCCGCCATGATGATGCAGCTGGGCGCGGACGGCGTGTTCGTCGGCTCCGGGATCTTCAAGTCGGGCAACCCCGTCGAGCGCGCGAAGGCGATCGTCAAGGCGACCACGTTCTTCGATGACGCGAAGGTCATCGCCGAGGCCTCGCGCGGCCTCGGAGAGGCGATGGTCGGCATCAACGTCTCCGACCTCCCCGCACCGCACCGCCTGGCCGAGCGTGGCTGGTAGACCCGCAGTCGGCGTGCTGGCCCTGCAGGGCGACGTGCGTGAGCACGCCGCCCTGCTGGCCGGGCTCGGTGCCGACGTCGTCCTCGTGCGGCGCCCCGAGGAGCTCGCCGCCGTGAGCGGCCTCGTGATCCCCGGTGGCGAGTCCAGCGTGATCGACAAGCTCTCGCGCACCTTCGGGATGCAGGAGCCGATCCGTGCCGCGATCAGCGCCGGGCTTCCCGCGTATGGAACATGTGCGGGGCTGATCCTCCTCGCAGACGAGGTGCTCGACGGCATCGACGGACAGCAGTCGTTCGGCGGTATGGACATCGCCGTCCGCCGCAATGCCTTCGGGCGTCAGACGGAGTCGTTCGAGATGTCGCTCGAGGTTCCGGTGCTCGGCGAGCCCCCTGTGCACGCGACCTTCATCCGCGCTCCGATCGTGGAGCGGGTCGGTCCTGATGTGGAAGTACTCGCCACGCTGCCCGACGGCGGGATCGTCGCGGTGCAGCATGGGTCGCTGCTCGGCACCAGTTTTCATCCCGAGGTCGACGGTGAGACGCGCTTCCACGAGATGTTCCTCGAGCGGGTCCGAGATCGCAGCGGTCGATGACATCGATCCATGGCGACCCGCCATGCACCAGAGCATGACAGGCCGTGGTCCCAGGTCGGACTAGTCTCTTTCGAGTGACTGGATCCAGGGCTGAGACCGCGTACGCGCGTGCCATCACCGCATTCAGCACCCCGACACTCGATCTTCTCCACGGCCGATTCGCTCCGTTCGTCGTCGCGTCGCTCACCCTTCTGTTCAACGCCGACCGGGCATCGGTCGCGGTGGCGGATGCGCATGCCGAGCTGGCCGAGGTGCTGGATGAGCTCCGCGCGGCGGGGTACGACGAAGACGACAGAAGACTGCCGTCCGGCAGCGGACGTGACGTCTGCCGCAACTGGGTGCGCCTGGGCTGGCTGATCCAGCAGATCGACGACGACATCGAGGTCTATCGCCTGTCGGCGCACGCCGTCGCCGCGCTCGAGATATCCGGCCGCACCGGCGGCGGGCGAACGCGAGTGTCGAACTCGCGTGTGCGCACCCTGCTCGATGCCGTGGAGCATCTCTCGGTGAGCGCGGAGGTCGACCCGGTTCGTCGCCTCTCCCGGCTGCAGGCGGAGCGCGACGTCATCGATGCGGAGATCGCTCGCATCCAGGACTCCGGACGCGCGGAGCCTGCGGATGACGAGGAACTCCTCGAGGAGGCGGAGAACGTCCTTCATCTGGCGCGCGAGCTCCCCGCCGACTTCACGAGGGTCGCCGAGTCGCTCAGAGCGATGCAGCGCGACGTCGTCGCCCACCTCCGGAGGGACGAGCGGCCGACGAGCGAGGTGCTGCGCGAGTATCTCCAGCGCGCCCAGGACGTGATGCAGTCGACCCCGGAGGGGCGTGCCTTCGCAGGTGCCCTGCGTCTGATCGGCGACCCCGAGCGCATCGACGCCCTCACTGAGCAGCTCCGCGGACTCCTCGACCAGCCGTTCGCGCGCATGCTCGACGGCACGCAGCGTGCCGAGCTCGATGCGATCGCGCGACGCGTGGAGCTGGGGGTGGAGGAGGTGCTGGCCGCACAGCGCCGCGCCTCGCATGTCATCACCGGTCAGGTGAAGACCCACGACCCGTTGCGTGACCGTCAGATCGACGACCTCCTCCGCGACGTCATCGCAGGACTCCACGGGTGGTCGGGTCCGGCCGCGGTGGTCGATCCTGTGCGCAGCATGCCGCTCGCCGACCTCGGGCATCTCCGTCAGACGACCAGCGACATCCGCCCGCCGCGAGCTCCGGCCCCGCTCACGGATGCCGACGACGTCGACTTCCTCGATCACGACACGCGTGCCTGGGGTGGTCCGAGGTATGCCGAGCTCGAGGAGTACGTCGCCGGTCTCGGCGCGCAGTTCGATCTCGCCGAGGCGTTCCGGGCGGTGCCCGACGCGGCTCGACGCCCGGTCGACCTCCTCGGCCTGCTCGAGATCGCCCACCGCAACGGCCTCGCGGACGGCGACGGGATCTCGACGGTGGAAGCGCTGAGGCCTGACGGGACGACTCGCCGCTTCGCCTTCGGCGCCGTGATCGCCCGCAGCACGAAAGAGGATGCAGATGAGTGACGACGACCTCACCACGGCGGTCGCCGACGAGGGGTTCATAGCCCCTACGGCGATGGAGGACGACCTCGAGGCGCACTTCCCGGGTGACCGCGGCACGCTCGACCCCGAGATCAGACGTGTGCTCGTGCACCTTCTGCAGCGCCGCTTCATCTCGATGGAGCGCAACCGGCGCGAGTGGACGCTGCTGATCGAGCACCAGCACGTCATCGAGTCGCGGCTCAACGACATCTACCTGCGGCTGATCATCGATCACGCACGCGGATTCGCCTACAAGCAGCAGCTGCGCTCCGATGAGGTCGAGATGCCGGTCCTGCTGAAGGATTCGCCGTACTCGCGGGCCGAGACGCTGGTGCTGGTGCACCTGCGAACCGTCTACCAGCGCGAGTCGGCGTCCGGCGAGGGATCCGTGCGGATCGACATCGAGGACGTCGAGCAGACCGTCCTCAGCTACTTCGCCGACACCGACGGCGGAACCGCGAAGCAGCAGAGGGCGATCCGCAGCGCACTGGACCGGCTGGACCGAGAGGGCATCGTGCAGGAGGAGACCAGCGGGCGGTATCGGATCACCGCGCTCGTCGAGGTGGTGCTCAGCGCCGAGACGCTCAAGGAGCTGCGGGAGTGGCTGCGAGCCCAGGCGGTGGTGGCGCGATGACGATGATGGACACGCTCTTCGGGATGATCCCCGCGAGCTCCCGCGGCCAGCAGTGGGTGGCCGAGGAGCTGCAGCTCATCAACTGGGGCGGATACGACGGGGGGCCGCACCGGGTGCGGTTCTCGCCGGATGCGACCCTGCTGTGCGGTGGGTCAGGGTCTGGAAAATCCACGCTCATGGACGGCTACATCGCCCTGATGATGCCGCACACGACGCCGTTCAACGGCGCCTCGAACGGCGGTGTCACGGGGCGTCCGCGGGGCGATGAGCAGCGCAACATCCTGTCGTACGGGCGCGGCAAGATCGACGAGTCCCGAACGGACGAGGGCACGAAGCTCCGGGTGCTGCGCGGTGACGGCGAGGACACCTGGAGCGCCGTCTCGATGACCTGGTTGGATCACGACGGCTCGCGCTTCACGGCGGTCCGCGCGTGGTACATCCCTGCGGACGCGCGAACGCTCGAGGACACCACGAGAGTGCGAGCCACGGTCGACGGCGCATTCGACCTCGCGCAGCTGGAGCGCGCCGCGTCTCACCGCCTCACCGACACGTCGGTGCGAGCCGTCGGACTCGACCCCGTCGCGACCGACCGCGAGTTCTCGGCCCGGCTGCACGCCGTGCTCGGCATCGGCGCAGCCGGCTCCGGGGCGAAGGCGATCAGTCTTCTCGCCCGCATCCAGGCGGGGCAGCAGATCACCACGGTGGACGATCTGTACAAGAAGCTCGTGCTCGAGGAACCCGAGACGATGGCGACCGCGGACGCGGTGGTCGCTCACTTCGACGAGCTGGAGAGCACACGCACCCGGATGCTGGTCGCCAAGCAGCAGGTGGCGGCTCTCGAGCCGATCCGCGGGATATCCCAGCGCATCGAGGAGGCATCGGAGCGGATGCGGGTCGTGGACGAGGTCGGGGTCTTCTCCGAGTCGAACTCGCTCGCGGCTCTCTGGAGCGCAGAGCGTCGTCTCGACCTGCTGCGCGAAGTGGAGGTGGATCTCCGCGACCGAACCCACGCGCTCCAGCTGGCCGTGCGCGAGAAGAACGCCCTCATCGCCGCCGCGGACAGCGAGCGGGAGGGTCTTCTGGACGTCCTGCGGCAGTCCGGAGGCGATCGCCTCGAGACCGCCCAGCGCGAACTGCGCGGCGTCGAGCGCCGTCTCGAAGATGTCCGGCGTGAGCGGTCCCGTTTCGACGCCGTCGCCGGCGAGCTCGGCATCGAGGTGCACGACGCGGCCGCGTTCGAGAGCCTGCTGACCCGTATCGGACGGGAGCTCCCGCAGGCAGGGATCCGAGGTGCCCGCGCCGCATTCGCCGACGCCGAGTCCGCTCGCAGAGCCGTGGAGACCGAACTCGCGCAGGTGCGCGCCGAGCGAGACCGCTCCCGAGACCTGCGGGGGAGCATCCCGGCACATCTGCATGAATCGAGAGTCCTGCTCGCTCAGGCCGCCGGGCTCGCCCCGACGGATCTGCCGTTCGTCGGCGAGCTGATCGAGGTGCGCACCGAGTTCGAGCCGTGGCGGGAAGCATTCAACCTGGCGCTCGGCGGGTTCGCACGGACACTGCTCATCGACGTCTCGAACCTCGGACGATTCCGCGCGGCCATCGACTCGGTGCGCACCACGGAGCGGATCAGCTACGAGGGAATGCACACCGGTCTCGCCGAGTCGCGGCCGGCCGACCCGAGAACGCTTCCGGGTCGACTCGAGCATCGGTCGACGCCTTTCACCGGGTGGCTCCAGCAGCGACTCCGCGAGCGGTTCGACTACGTCTGCGTCGATTCCTCGGCCGAGCTCGCCGAGCATCCTCGCGCGTTGACGATCACGGGACAGGTGTCGCAGGGCGACCGGGGGTCCCACGGCGGGCATGGCCGCGCGAACCTGCTCGGATTCTCGAACGCACGCCGTCTGCGTGAACTCGACGAGCAGGTCAGCGAGCTCGAGATCCGACGGGATGCCGCGTCCTCGGCGGCTGCCGAAGCGGAGGCGGACCTGGACCGGATCGAGGCCACCGCGAAGGCGCACGCGAAGATCGAGGATCTCACCTGGGAGCAGATCGACGTCGAGGCCGTCGAGGCGGAGCGTGCGCGCTGGCTCGCTGTCGAGGCGGAGGTCACCGTCGAGAACCCGAAGATTGCCGAGCTGCGTTCGCAGGCCGAGGAACTCAGGAAGCGGGCGGGTCGTCTGCGTGACGAGAGCGCCCGTCTCGGGGGCGACCTGACGCTCGCCCAGGACCGTTGGGTCGAAGTGACGGACCAGGTCGACGCCTCTCAGCGGATCGTCGATGCGGCGGAGGCCGCGGAGATCGCGCTCGACGAGCGGCACCGTTCCTTCCTCGACGCGCGCTTCCTCGGTGCGGAGGCTTCCGTCAGCGTCACGGCGTCAGAGCGACTCGCCCATCTCGACTCCGCGTTGCGCACCGCCGCGACCAGGCTGCTCGAGGACCGCACGTCGGCGGCCACGGCGCACGCCGAGCAGCGCGAGCAGATGCGACGCCTGATGACCGGGTTCCTCGAGCGCTGGGACACCCTCACGATCCTGCCCGACCCCGACGAGTCGGTCGCGGAGTTCGAGGGGATCCTCGATGCGCTGGAGACCAACGGCCTGCACGAGCTGGAGTCCGAGTGGCGGGACAGCCTTCTCAAGCTCTCCGGAAACGATCTGACGAGTCTGGACTCGACGCTCGGGCGCGCGCTGCGTGAGATCAAGAATCGCATCGACCCGATCAACCGGATCATGGAGGAGCTGCCGTTCTACGACGACGAGCACCGCCTCCAGATCACGCCGCGCGAGAATCAATCGGAAGCGCGCAGACGATTCCGCAAGGAGCTGCGCGAGGTGCGCGGCCTCATCGACACGGCGGGGACGGACGCCGATCGCGAGAGCGTCTACCGGAGGATGAGTCGTCTCATCGCTCGGATGCGGCGGACGGCACCGGACTTCGCCGAGCTCATCGACGTGCGCAACCACGTGCGGGTGAGTGCGGAGCGGATCCATGCCACGACCCGGGAGCACGTCGCGCTCTACGACCACATCGGTGAGAAATCAGGTGGAGAGTCGCAGGAGCTCGTCGCGTTCATCGTGGGCGCCGCGCTGCGATACCAACTCGGCGACGCGGGAGCCGAGCGTCCCCGCTACGCGCCGGTGTTCATGGACGAGGCCCTGATCAAGGCGGATGCGCACTTCACGAAACGTGCGATCGGCGCGTGGCGGGGTCTCGGCTTCCAGCTCGTGATCGGAGCGCCGAACGACAAGTACAGCGCGATCGAACCGCACGTCGACGTGGAGTACGACATCCTGAAGGACACCCGCGGTCGCTCCTGGGCTCGTCCGAAGGTGGGCCTGCCGGCCGGGGGCGAGTGATCGCGGGCGAGTGATCGAGGCGAGTCGGATCAGCCCGACACGAGTGTTCGGATCGCGCCGACTGTGCGATCGATGTCGTCTCGGGTCGTCGCCCAGGACGACATCGAGCATCGCAGCGCCGCGCGACCACGCCACGCGGCGCCTGTCAGGGCAGCTGTGCCCTCGGCGAGCACGGCCTCGCCGAGGGCTCGCGTCGCGTCGTCGGAGTCGAGTCGGAACATCACCTGGGTGTAGTCGACGTCGTTGAGGATGCGGATGCGGTCGATCGAGGCGAGTCCGGATGCCATCGCGATGGCGTTCTCATGCAGTGCGTCGATGAGACGCGCGATTCCCTGGCGCCCGAGGCTGCGCATCGCCGCCCAGGCGGGCACGCCTCTGGCCCGCCTGGAGAGCTCCGGAGTGACATCCCAGGGATCGAGGCTCGTGAAGACGAGATAGTCACCGCCGGTGCGGAACGCGGCGATCGAGTCTGCAGGATCGCGGACGATCGCCATTCCGCAGTCGTACGGAGCATTGAGGGTCTTGTGCGCATCCGTCGCCCAGGAATCAGCCAGACCCATCCCCTCGGTCAGGCGGCGAAGCGAGGGCGACGCCGCGGCCCACAGCCCGAACGCGCCGTCGACATGCACCCACGCACCGTGCTCGTGCGCGATCGGGATGAGCGCGGCGAAGTCGTCGAACGCGCCGGTGTGCACCTCGCCCGCCTGAAGGCAGACGATGAGCGGCCCCGTGGCCTGATCGAGGGCGTGCTCCAGGGCCTCCGGTCTCATGCGGCCCTGGTCATCCGATTCGATCACGACCAGCTCGTCGGTTCCTATCCCGAGGAATCGAGCCGCCCGATCGATCGAGCCATGGCGATCGGCGCCGACGACGAATCTCACGGCGGGTGCGAGCCGAAGCCCCCTCTCCGAGAGATTCCAGCCGCTTCGTGCGAGAACGGCGTTGCGCGCTGTCGCCAAGCACGTGAAGTTCGCCATCTGGCCGCCCGTGACGAAACCGACGCTCGCGCTCTCAGGCAGTCCGAACAGGTCGAGCATCCACTGTCCGGCGATGCGCTCCATCGCGACCGTCGTCGGGGTGAGGGTCGCCGACCCCGAGTTCTGGTCCCAGGTCGACACCAGCCAGTCTGCGGCGAGAGCGGCGGGGTGGGTGCCTCCGATCACGAACCCGAAGAAGCGGCCTCCCGGAATCGCGACGAGGCCCGGATCACCCCGTCGTGCCATCTCCTCGATCACGCTCGCGGCATCCGTGCCCTCCTCGGGCAACGGACCCCCGAACGCCGACATCATCTCGTCGAGGCTCGCCCGCGGCCACACGGGTCTCTCGTCGAGCGACCCGAGAAAGTCGATTGCTGCGCGGTGTGCGGCTTCGAGGCCGCGGGTTCTGTCATCGACGGCTCTTTCGTCCATGAGTCAGGACTACACCTGCGCTGCCCGTGATGCCAGAGGGTGCTGACCGCCCTCCCTGCGAAACGGGTGGGACGTCCGCCACAGCTCACGGGCGTGGTTCGATAGAATGGACGACGCCCTGGGCAGTGCCCACGGCGGATACGACGAGCGGAGAATAATGTCCGGGCATTCCAAGTGGGCCACCACGAAGCACAAGAAGGCCATCATCGACTCCAGGCGCGCGAAGTCCTGGGCCAAGCTCATCAAGAACATCGAGGTCGCCGCCAAGCTGGGCGGAGCTGACCTGCAGGGCAACCCGACCCTTTTCGACGCCGTGCAGAAGGCGAAGAAGACCTCGGTCCCGAAGGACAACATCGACCGCGCGGTGAAGCGCGGAGCGGGCATCGGTGGCGAGGCTGTCGAATACACCTCGATCATGTACGAGGGCTACGGCCCCAACGGCGTCGCCATGATGATCGAGTGTCTGACCGACAACAAGAACCGCGCGGCGGCCGAGGTGCGCACCGCGCTCAGCCGCAACGGCGGAACGCTCGCGGACCCCGGCAGCGTCGCCTACAACTTCAGCCGCAAGGGCGTCATCGTGGTCGGATCCGAGGGGACCACCGAAGATGACGTGATGATGGCCGCTCTCGAGGCCGGCGCCGAAGAGATCGAGCCGCACGCCGAAGGCTTCGAGATCATCACCGAGGCCACCGATCTCGTCACCGTGCGCAGCGCCCTTCAGGAGGCGGGAATCGACTACGAGTCCGCCGACGTCGAGTTCGTTCCGAACCTCAAGGTGGAGATCGACGCAGACACGGCCCGCAAGATCTTCCGCCTCATCGATGCGCTCGAAGACAGCGAGGACGTGCAGAACGTCTTCACGAACTTCGACCTCACGCCCGAGGTGCAGGCCGAGCTCGAGAACGACGACGCGTAGGCGCGGCGTCGCCCCGGGATCCGGGGCGACGCATAGCCTGGGGGAGTGACCTCCTCCTCGCTTCGCGTGCTCGGCATCGACCCCGGTCTCACCCGGTGCGGTGTCGGTGTGGTCGACGTTGATCGGGCTCGTCGGGGCACGCTCGTGCACGTCGGGGTCATCCGCTCCGAGCCCGATCTGCCGATCGGTGAGAGGCTCGCGCTGGTCGCGGCCGGCATCCGCGAGGTGATCGAGACCCATCGGCCCGACGCCGTCGCCGTCGAGCGGGTCTTCGCACAGCAGAACACCCACACAGTGATGGGCACGGCGCAGGCGAGCGGCGTGGCGCTGCTGCTCGCGGCCGAGGCCGGTCTTCCCGCAGCGACGCACACTCCGAGCGAGGTGAAGGCGGCGGTGACCGGCTATGGTTCGGCCGACAAGCGCCAGGTGCAGGCGATGATCGCGCGCATCCTCCGCCTGGATGCTCCTCCGCAACCGCCGGATGCCGCCGACGCGCTGGCGATCGCCCTCTGCCACGCATGGCGACGCGGCGCTGCCGGCGCACCAGGGCAGGAGTCGCTGACACCGGCGCAGAAGGCGTGGGCTGATGCGGAGCGTGTCGCTCGAACATATCTACGATCCGGTGCGTAGGCTGGTCGGATGATCTCCTCGCTGCACGGCGCTGTTCTCCACTCGACCGCCGATCAGGTCATCATCGACGTCGGTGGCGTCGGATTCTCGGTCGCCGTTCCCGCCGATGTCGCGCACACCGCGACGGTCGGCGAGAAGCTGCTGCTGCACACGAGCCTGATCGTCCGCGAGGACTCCCTGTCTCTGTTCGGATTCGCCGATCGCAGCGAGCTGGAGATCTTCGGACTGCTCATCAGCGTCACGGGCGTCGGACCGAAGTCGGCGCTCGGGGTGCTCTCGCACCTCACCGTCGACCAGATCGCCGAGGCCGTGACCGGCGAGGACGACGCGCCGTTCCGGCGTGTCTCCGGTATCGGACCGAAGACGGCCAAACTCATCGTCCTCCAGCTCGCAGGCAAGGTGCACCCCGTCGGCGCCGGGTCGAAGCCGGTGAAGACCGGCCCAGTCGACGTCGTCGATCAGGTCACCGCCGCGCTGGTCGGCCTCGGGTGGTCCGAGAAGGTCGCCGCCGAGGCCGCCGCGCAGACGGCCGCCGAGGCATCCGAGGCAGAGCGAGCGTCTGTCGCGCCGCTCCTGCGCCGCACTCTGGCTCTCCTGGGGCCGGCGCGTGTCTGACGTCCGCGACGCCGCCGAGCCGGCGGACGACACCGAGCTCGCCATCGAGGGTGCTCTGCGCCCCACGAGCCTGGGCGAGTTCGTCGGTCAGCAGAAGGTCCGTGGGCAGCTCCAGCTCCTGCTCGATGCGGCGCGGATCCAGAACCGTCCGCCGGATCACATCCTGCTCGCGGGTCCTCCTGGACTCGGCAAGACCACGCTGGCGATGATCGTCGCGCATGAGAGCGAGCGCCCGCTGCGACTCTCGAGCGGACCCGCGATCCAGCATGCCGGCGACCTCGCCGCCCTGCTCTCGAGTCTCGTGCCCGGCGAAGTGCTGTTCATCGACGAGATCCATCGAATGGCTCGCTCTGCGGAGGAGATGCTGTACCTCGCGATGGAGGACTTCCGCATCGACATCATGGTCGGCAAAGGCGCGGGAGCGACCAGCATCCCGCTCGACCTCGCCCCGTTCACGCTCGTCGGCGCCACCACTCGCTCGGGCCTGCTCCCGAACCCGCTGCGCGACCGCTTCGGATTCACCGGCCACCTCGAGTTCTACGACGAACCGGAACTCGAGCGCGTCATCGATCGCTCCGCTCTCATGCTGCGCGTCGATCTGCCGCGGGATTCGCTCTCTGAGATCGCCCGCCGGTCGCGGGGTACACCGCGAATCGCGAACCGCCTGCTCCGACGGGTGCGCGACTATGCGCTCGTCCACGGCGGCGGGGAGGCCTCGTTGCACGGGGTCCGGGCCGCGCTCGAGCTCTACGACGTCGACCCGATCGGCCTCGACCGTCTCGACCGCGCCGTGCTCGAGGCTCTCGTGCGTCGCTTCCGCGGCGGGCCGGTCGGCCTCAGCACGCTCGCGGTGGCTGTCGGCGAGGAGGCGGAGACCGTCGAGAGCGTGGTCGAGCCGTACCTCGTGCGCATCGGATTCCTCGGCCGGACACCGCGTGGTCGAGTGGCCATGCCGGAGGCCTACGCCCACCTGGGGATCGCGCACCCCGATGGGGCGCTTCGACTTGATGACCTATAATCACTGAAGACTTCCCCCGATAGAACTGCGCGCCCGTCTGTGGTGCGCGCACCTGAGAAAGGCCCTTCGCCACCATGCCCATGGAAATCCTCCTCTTCGGCCTTCTCGCCGTGCTCGTCGTGTTCATGTTCGTCAACGGACGCAAGCGCCAGAAGCAGATGAAGGCGGAGCAGGAGGAGAAGGCCACCAAGACGGTTCCCGGTGTCAAGGTGCTCCTGCAGGGTGGTCTCTACGGCACGATCGTGGCGTACGACCACGATGACCTCGACTCGCCCGCGCTCGTCGAGATCGCGCCCGGCACGGTCATCGAGGTGCACAGCCAGGCGATCCTCCGCATCGTCGAGCCCAAGGACGCCGTCGTCGAGGATGCTGACGACTCGGTCGTCGTGGTCGATGAGGCGCCCATCGTCGATGACGCTCCTGCGATCGAGACCACCGAAGAGACCCGTCGTCGTCTCGAGCGCGACGCCGACGACAAGTAGTCTTCGCGCTGCACGACTTCGGCACTCCGGCATCTTAGAAAGCTGATCACACGTGGCCACTTCTTCCCCGGTCCGTCATGCCTGGCGGGTCCTCATGGGCCTGCTCCTGGCGACGGGCGTCCTCTTCGGCATCAACGCCCTCGGCGTCCACGTGTTCGAGAAGAGCTCCTGGTCTCCTGAGCTCGCGCTCGACCTCCAGGGCGGCACGCAGATCGTGCTGAGCGCGGAGACCGAAGACGGAGCTGCGCCCTCGCCGGAGCAGCTCGATCAGGCGGCGGCGATCATCCGACAGCGCGTCGACGCGTCTGGCGTGGCCGAGGCAGACATCACCACGGAGGGCGGCCGCAACATCGTGGTTCAGATCCCGGGTGTCGCCGACGAGCAGACGCGTGCCCGGATCCAGTCCAGCGCGCAGCTCGAGTTCCGCCCGGTGCTCGCCACGACCGCAGGCACCAACCAGTACGTGGGTGAAGACGGCAATGAGACGGCCTATCCGACTCCGGACGACTCGCTGAACGCGACGCCGACGGCCGAGCCGACGGATGCGAGCGACCTCGCATGGGTGACAGACCGGCTGGCCGCAGAGTTCCAGGCCTACGACTGCGCCAACCCCGACAACGACCCCTCGAACGCGCCCAAGGATCAGCCGCTCATCGCGTGCGATCCCTCCGGGCAGGCGAAGTACCTGCTGGGACCGACCGAGCTCACGGGCGATGCGATCACGGACGCCTCGGCAGGCCGTGACCCGAGGACGGGCGCATGGCTCGTCCAGCTCACCATGAACGGAGACGGCGCCGAGGCATTCGGCGAGGTCAGCACCCGCCTCAACCAGAACCGCCTGGCTGAGCTCTCGCCGCGTGACCAGTTCGCCTTCGTCCTCGACGGGTCCGTCATCAGCGCACCGCGCATGAACGGGCAGATCCTCGACGGCCGCCCCAGCATCTCGGGCGACTTCACCCAGGAATCCGCGACCGCCCTGGCTGACCAGCTCAAGTTCGGCGCGCTGCCGCTCAGCTTCGAGGTGCAGAGCTCCGACACGATCTCGGCGACCCTGGGCACACAGCAGCTCCAGATCGGCCTCATCGCCGGACTCATCGGTCTCGCTCTCGTGGCGATCTACTCGCTGATCGTGTATCGCGCGCTCGGAACCGTGATCATCGCCTCGATCGCCGTGATGGCGGTGCTGACCTACGTCATCATCTGCATCCTCGCGTGGCGACTCGGGTTCCGCCTGTCGCTCGCCGGCGTCGCGGGTCTCATCGTCTCGATCGGCTTCACGGCCGACTCCTTCATCGTCTACTTCGAGAGGATCCGAGACGAGCTGCGCGACGGCAAGTCCATCACTTCGGCGGTCGAAGACGGCTGGGGCAGAGCCAAGCGGACCATCTACATCTCGAAGTCGATCAACATCCTCGCGGCCGTCGTGCTGTACATCCTCGCTGACTCCACGGTGAAGGGCTTCGCCTTCACACTGGGTCTGACGACCCTCATCGACGTGTTCATCTTCGTGATCTTCACCCACCCGGTGATGCAGCTGCTCGCTCGCACGAAGTTCTTCGGCGGCGGACACAAGCTCTCCGGCCTCGACCCCGAATCGCTGGGCGCGGTGTACCGCAGCCGGTCGCAGTTCCGTCAGGTGCCGACCGCCACGGCGGGGCGCGGTGCGAAGAACGCCAGGGCCAAGGGTGAAGCCGAGCGCCGTCAGACCATCGCAGAGCGCAAGCGCGCCGAAGCACTAGCCGGTGACAGATCCAGCCGCACCGGAAGCGAGGGGGACGCCTGATGGCTTCCATGAATGAGTTCGGCAACAACCTGTACTCGGGAAAGACCTCTTTCCCGTTCGTCGCCAAGCGCCGCCTGTGGTTCATCATCGCGATCGCCCTGGTCGTCGGTTCGGCGCTGGTGCCCCTCCTGCGCCCGATCCAGTTCTCGATCGAGTTCACCGGCGGGTCGCAGTTCACGGTTCAGGCGCCCGACAGCACCGACCAGCGGACCGCGACCGACGCGGTGCAGTCCGTCGTGCCGGGTGCAGCGACCAAGGTCGTCGTCATCAACGGCAGTGACATCCGCGTGCAGACCGATCAGATGGGCGCGGATGAGACCCAGCAGGTCTCCAACGCTCTGGCCGATGCCTTCGGAGTCGAACCCGACAGCGTGACGTCGTCGTTCATCGGCCCAGCATGGGGCGAGAACGTCACCAGGCAGTCGTTGTGGGGACTTGCGATCTTCCTCGCACTGACCTTCCTGATCCTCGCCATCTACTTCCGCACCTGGAAGATGTCCGCGGCTGCGATCGTCGGCCTTCTGGATGTGCTCGTGATCACCGTCGGCGTCTACGCCCTCGCCGGTTTCGAGATCTCGCCCCCGGCGGTGATCGGTTTCCTCACGATCCTCGCCTATTCGCTGTACGACACGACGGTGGTGTTCGACAAGATCAGGGAGAACACGACGGAGGACGGCGAGAACTCGTCTCGGACGTTCGGCGAGTCGGTCAACCTCGCGGTGAACCAGACGCTGGTCCGATCGATCAACACCTCGGTCGTGGCCGCTCTGCCGGTGGGAGCGGTGCTCTTCATCGGCGCCTTCTGGCTCGGTGCCGAGTCGCTCACGGACATCTCGCTCTCGATCTTCGTCGGCATCCTGGTCGCGACCTACTCGACGCTGTTCGTGGCTGCTCCGCTCTACTCGCTGTTCCGCGAGAACGAGCCGCAGATCGCGGCGCGCGACGCGAAGATCCGCGAGGCGCGAAGCCTCGCAGCCGCAGAAGCCTGATCGTCCCCGCTCCTCGGGGCCGCACCCCGCAGGGCACGCGTAAACTGTTGTGATTCGGAGGTGAGCGGATGGCGGAACCGCAGACGGCGTCGCAGGGCTCCAGCCTGAGACGACTGGTTCCCCGCATCTTCTCCCGCGCGCCCAGGATCAACGACCTCGACAATCTGATCCGCACGGTGCGTGCGAATCACCCCAAGGGCGATCTGGCCGTCATCGAACGCGCCTACGCCGTCGCGAAGGAGAAGCACGCAGGGCAGCAGCGGCAGAGCGGTGAGCCGTACATCACGCACCCGCTCGCTGTCGCACAGATCCTCGCCGAGATGGGCCTCGGCCCTCGAGCGATCGCCGCAGCGCTGCTGCACGACACCGTCGAGGACACCGGCTACGCCCTCACCGACCTCACCGCGGAGTTCGGCGACGAGGTCGCGATGCTCGTCGACGGCGTCACCAAGCTCGACAAGGTCAAGTACGGCGAGAGCGCGCAGGCCGAGACCGTCCGCAAGATGATCGTCGCGATGTCGAAGGACATCCGCGTTCTGCTGATCAAGCTCGCCGACCGGCTGCACAACGCCCGCACCTGGGGCTTCGTCCCTCCTGAGAAGGCCGCGAAGAAGGCGAAGGAGACGCTCGAGATCTACGCGCCTCTCGCCAACCGCCTCGGCATCCAGGCGATCAAGTCGGAGCTCGAAGACCTCTCGTTCGCCGTGCTGCATCCGAAGATCTACAACGAGATCCACAACCTCATCGCGCAGCGCACGCCGCAGCGCGAGAAGTATCTCGCTCAGGTCGTCGAGGAGATCGACGAGGATCTGCGCGATCTGCGCATCCGCGGCAAGGTCGTCGGACGCCCGAAGCAGCTGTACTCCGTCTACCAGAAGATGGTGGTGCGAGGCCGCGAGTTCGACGACATCTACGACCTCATCGGCATCCGGGTGCTCGTCGCCTCCGTTCGCGACTGCTACGCCGTGCTCGGGGCGATCCACGCGCGGTGGACCCCTCTTCCCGGGCGCTTCAAGGACTACATCGCGACCCCGAAGTTCAACCTGTACCAGTCGCTGCACACCACGGTGATCGGTCCGTCCGGACGCACGGTCGAGATCCAGATCCGCACGCATGAGATGCACCAGCAGGCGGAGTACGGTGTCGCCGCACACTGGATGTACAAGGAGCGGATGAACGGCGGGAAGGCCGAGGTCCGCGCGTCGGACAGCGACATGGCCTGGCTCGCCCACATCTCCGACTGGCAGGCCGAGACGGCCGACCCGGGGGAGTTCCTCGACTCCCTGCGGTTCGAGATCGGCGCCAAAGAGGTCTACGTCTTCACTCCCAAGGGTCGCGTGGTCGGTCTCCCGGCCGGTGCGACACCCGTCGACTTCGCCTATGCCGTGCACACCGAGATCGGTCACCGCACGATGGGCTCGAAGGTCAACGGTCGTCTCGTGCCGCTGGAGTCGGAGCTCAAGAGCGGCGATGTGGTCGAGGTCTTCACCTCGAAGAACCCCGACGCCGGTCCGAGTCAGGATTGGCTCGGCTTCGTCAAGAGCACTCGCGCGCGTAACAAGATCCGCGGATGGTTCACGAAGGAACGTCGTGAAGAGGCCATCGAGCAGGGCAAGGAGGCCATCGCTCGCGCGATGCGCCGCCAGAACATGCCGCTGCAGCGGTTGATGAGCCAGGACTCGTTCGCCGAGGTAGCCCACCAGCTCCGCTACGAGGACGTCTCGGCCCTGTATGCCGCTGTGGGCGAGGGGCATGTCTCGACGCAGTCGGTGCTCGAGAAGGTCACCGCGCTGGTCGCGGCGACCGACCCCGCCACAGGTCCGATCGACCTCCCCGGCAGCATGCCCTCGCGCGAGCCCCGCTCCGGCGATTCCGGAGTGCTCGTGCGTGGTGCATCCGACATCCTGGTCAAGGTCGCGAAGTGCTGCACCCCGGTGCCCGGCGACGCGATCGTCGGGTTCGTCACCCGTGGCAGTGGCGTGTCGGTGCACCGCACGGATTGCCCGAACGTCAAGGCGCTCGAGAGCGACGAGGACCGATTCGTCGAGGTGTCCTGGGCGCCGACGACCAAGAGCGTGTTCCGCGTGCAGATCCAGGTCGAGGCTCTCGACCGTTCGGGTCTTCTCTCGGATGTGACCCGTGTGCTCAGTGAGCACCACGTCAACATCCTGTCGGCGACGGTCAGCACCACGGACGAGCGCCTCGCGATCAGCCGCTTCGTGTTCGAGATGGGCGATGCCGTGCACCTCGACCGCGTGCTGAACGCCGTGCGTCGCATCGATGCGGTGTACGACGTCTACCGCGTCACCTCGTCCTGACGAGGAGCCTTTCGAGTGCACCGCGACCGGCCCGCTTTCCCGGCACGCGGATCATGGTGTCGATCTCGCTGAGTGCGACCGAGACGAGGGCCGGCTCGGTGTCGGCCAGCAGCAGCATCCATCGCCGCAGCGACTCGTCGCGGTGCAGGCCGAGGGCGAGATCGACCATCGTGCGCTGGGGCGTCATGACGGGCACCCCGCCGATCAGCTCGATGTGCGTGCGAGACAGCGCGGTGTCGTGCAGGATCACCCGAGGGGGCAGCGCTGCGCGGATGCGGTGGCCGACCGTACGTCGGACATGGTGGCGAGCGGGCGGAGCATCACCGGCCCCGTGAATCCATGCGGCCGATGGACCGGAGGCAGCTGTGTCGGCGGGGACGAGGGCCGCGATCGCAGCCGCCCTCGCGCTCGGGCTCTCGATGAGATCGGCGGGAATGTAGCCCTCGCCGAGATCGACCAGGTGCCCGTCGATCCTCGCCGCGCTGAGCTCGGGGATCGTGAGCCGTTCACCGGGCAGATACAGGAACGCGGGGTGCATCACGCCAGTCTGGCGCGGTGCACCCCGCGTTCCGTGTCGATCGGAGGATCTGTGGAGAAGGTCAGCCGCCGAGCGCGTTCAGCCAGGCGCGGCGCGCTTCGAGAGCATCCGCTGCGGCCTTGGCGGCCTTCTTGTCTCCCGACTTCTCTGCGGCGGCGAGCTCGGCCTCGAGCTTCTCGATCGCCTCGAGGAGCTGCGAGCTCATGTCGTTGGCGCGCGCCTTGGTCTCGGGGTTGTTCTTCTTCCAGTCGACTTCTTCACGAGCCTTGAGAGCCTGCTCGATCACGCGGAGGCGATCGTCGAGCGCCCGCTCCTTGTCTCGGGGGAAGATGCGACCGATCTCGTCCCACTGGCGCTGGATGCCGGTGAGCAGCGCGCGGGCGCGCTTGATGTTGGGCTCATCGGCCACGGCCTTCGCCTCTTCGAGCAGAGCCTGGCGAGCCTCGATCTTCGGAGCGGAGTCTGCCTCTTCCGCAGCCGACTGCTCGGCCCGTGCCGAGTACAGCGCGTCTCCCGCCGCCTTGAACCGTGCCCACAGCGCGTCGTCTGCCTTGCGTCCGGCGCGGCCGGCGGCCTTCCATTCGTCGAGCAGGGTGCGGTACGCAGGGATGCCGTCGACGCCGCGCGGTGCGAGTGCCTCTGCGCGCTCGACCAGACGAGTCTTCGCGTCGCGGGCGGTCTTGTGCGTGTCGTCGAGCTCGGAGTAGAACGCGCGGCGTGCCTTGTCGACCGTGCCGCGTGCATCGCGGAACCGCTTCCAGAGCTGCTGCGAGACGCCCTTCGACAGGCGCGGACCGTTCTGCTGCTGTGCCTGCCAGGCGTCGAAGAGCTCGCCGAGCTCAGCGGTGACCTGCTTCCACTGCACCTTCGACAGGTCGCGGGCGGCGATCTCCTCGGCACGCTCGACGAGGGCCGTGCGATCGGCGATGGCCTTGTCGACCAGTTCCTTCGCCTGCTGGGCCTCCTGAGCCGTCGCCTCGGAGAGCGAGGAGGTCAGGGCGTTCAGTCGCTCGCGGAGTCCGGCGAGGTCGCCGACGGCGGCCGCATCCGTCGCCTCGGCGAGAAGGTGGCCCGCCTGCTTGACGAGGTCGGCGGCGGAGGCGCCCCCGGCCTGGTGGCGCTGCTCGAGCGTGTGCACCTTGAAAGCGATGTCCTCGTACTTGCGCACGAAGTAGGCGAGCGCCTCGTCGGGCGTGCCGTCAGGGTACTGTCCGACGACGCGCCAGTCCTCGCCCTCGCGCACCTCGACGGTGCCGTCGTCTGTGACGCGACCCCACTTGGCGGCGTCGGACGACGACGCGGCGCTGGCGGCGGCAGCAGCCGGCGCGACGGCAGCCGGCGTCGGCACCTTTCGCGGCAGGGGCGCAGCCGGGGGAGCGGGAACGGGGGGAGTCGGCTTCGACGGCTCTGTGGCAGACACGGTGATTCTCCTTGCGCGGTAGGGCCCGCGGGAGGCGGAAAGGACGAGCTTCAGCCTAGTACGAGAGCGAGGTTGCAATGTGGTGGTCGGATCTCACAATGGCCGTTACCGATCTGTGAGCGAATCGTTCGACGCACGAAACACCGGGCGTCACATGCGGGAAACACCAGGCTCCTATCGTCGCCTTCACGACGTCCCCCGGCGATTGGAGCAGTATGAACGAGGTCTTCCTCACCCCCAAGGAGATCGTCGTCGTGGGTGCCGGTATGGTCGCCCACCGGTTCGTCGAGAGCCTGATCAGCCGGGCTGACACGCCGATGCATGTGACGGTCATCGGCGACGAGGCGCGCCGGCCCTACGACCGGGTCGGTCTCACCGGATTCTTCTCGGGGGCGACGCCGGAGGATCTCGAGCTCGATCCCTCGGTCTTCGACGACTTCCGCGTGCGGTTCATGGCCGATGACAGGGTGCTGCGGATCGACCGTTCGGCTCGCACCGTCACGACCAGATCGCGCAGGAGCATCCCGTACGACACGCTCGTGCTCGCCACAGGCTCCTACGCCGCCAAGGTCGCCGTCGACGGGGCCGACCTGCCAGGGTGCTTCGTCTACCGCACCCTCGAAGATGTGCACTCGCTCAAGGAGTTCGTCTCGGCGCGGAGCCGGATGCTCGGCCGTCCGCTGCGCGGCGCCGTCATCGGCGGAGGTCTCCTCGGTCTCGAGGCCGCCGGCGCACTGCAGGGGATGGACGTGGAGGCGACCGTCGTGCAGTACTCCGATCGCCTGATGTCGGCGCAGCTGGACTCCGCAGGGGGAGGAATGCTCAAGCGACTGCTCGAGGCGCGAGGGATCTCGGTGCGCACTCAGTCGCGCACGACGCGTCTCGACCCTGACGAGTCGGGTGCGGTCACCGCACTCGAGTTCCAGGACGGCTCGGTCGAGAGAGCCGACGTCGTCGTCTTCACGGTGGGTGTCCGCCCGCGCGACGAGCTCGCACGCAACGCGGAGATGCTCGTGGATCCGCGGGGTGGCATCATCATCGACGACCGGTGCTCGACCTCCGACCCGCACATCCTGGCGATCGGCGAGGTCGCCAGCTTCGAGGGTCGCTGCGTCGGACTCGTGGCACCCGGCTACGCGATGGCGGAGGTCGCAGCCACCCGACTCCTCGGCGGTGACGCGGCGTTCCCCGGATACGACGACTCCTCGAAGCTCAAGCTCTCGGGCGTCGACGTCGCGAGCTTCGGCGATGCGATGGCGACCACTCCGAACGCTCTCGACGTCGTCTATGCCGATCCGGTGGCCGGGGTCTACAAGAAGCTCGTGCTGTCGGACGACGCGCAGACGCTGCTCGGTGGGATCCTCGTCGGAGACGCGGCAGCCTACGGCGCCCTGCGCCCCCTGGTGGGCGCGAAGCTCGGGGCGGACCCTGCCGCGTACCTGCTGCCGGAAGGTGGCAACGAGGCGCCCGGCGGCGAGCTGCCGGACGAGGCCGTCGTCTGCTCGTGCTCCAACGTGACGGCTGGACGCATCCGCCAGGCGGTGCACGAGGAGGGCTGCACCGATGCCGCCGCAGTGAAGGGGTGCACGAAGGCAGGCGCCACCTGTGGGTCCTGCGTCCTGATGGTCAAGAAGGTCGTCGGTCAGGAGCTGACGAAGCTCGGTCAGACCGTGTCGCACGCGCTGTGCGAGCACTTCGATCTCTCGCGCCGCCAGCTGTTCGACGCGGTGCGGGTCGCGCAGCTCACGACGTTCAGTGCGATCGTCGACCGGTTCGGGCGCGGGCGCGGGTGCGACATCTGCAAGCCGGCGATCGCCAGCATCCTGTCCGTCCTCGTCGGAGCCCACGTGCTCGACGGAGAGAACGCCACGCTGCAGGACACCAACGACCATGTGATGGCCAACATGCAGAAGGACGGCACGTACTCCGTCGTGCCGAGGATGGCCGGTGGAGAGGTCACTCCGGAGGGACTGATCGCGATCGGGCAGATCGCCAAGGACTTCGCGCTGTACACGAAGATCACCGGGGGTCAGCGCATCGACATGTTCGGGGCGCGGCTGGAGCAGCTGCCGCTGATCTGGCAGCGTCTGGTCGACGCCGGCTTCGAATCGGGCCAGGCGTACGGCAAATCGCTGCGCACGGTGAAGTCGTGCGTCGGCTCGACGTGGTGTCGATACGGAGTGCTCGACGCCGTCGGCATGGCGGTCAAGCTCGAGCTCCGCTATCGAGGCCTTCGCGCGCCGCACAAGCTCAAGCTCGGCGTGTCCGGGTGCGCTCGCGAGTGCGCCGAGGCGCGGGGCAAAGACGTCGGCGTGATCGCCACCGAGACCGGATGGAACATGTACGTGGGCGGGAACGGCGGATTCACTCCGCGGCACGCCCAGCTGCTGGCCTCCGATCTCGACGACGAGGGGCTGATCACGGCCATCGATCGGTTCTTCATGTACTACATCCGCACGGCCGATCGTCTGCAGCGGACGGCTCCGTGGTGCGAGGATCTCGAAGGGGGTCTCGACGGCCTCCGAAGCGTGATCTTCGACGACAGCCTCGGTATCTGCGCCGATCTCGACGAGGCGATGGCGCAGCACGTCGATCGCTACGAGGACGAGTGGGCGGCGACCCTCGCCGACCCCCTCAAGCTCGAGAGGTTCCGGTCATTCGTGAATGCCGCCGACACACCTGATCCTTCGCTCGCCTATGTCTCGGAGCGCGGCCAGATCCGTCCGGCCACCGCGGAAGAGCGCCGCACCGGCGGGGTCCTCATCGCCGGGACCGCGCTGGAGGTGCGTCGATGAGCCTCGCGATCGACGCCGCGACGCACGTGCGGGTCTGCACGATCGGCGACCTCGAGGTCGAGAGGGGTCGCGCGGCTCTCATCGACGGACAGCAGGTGGCGCTGTTCCTCCTTCCCGACGGGACGGTGCTCGGCGTCGACAACCTCGACCCCTTCTCGGGTGCGCACGTCATCTCACGCGGGATCGTGGGCAGCCGGGGGGACACTCCCACCGTCGCCTCTCCACTGCACAAGCAGGTCTTCGATCTGCGCACAGGCGAGTGCCTCGAGACCCACGGCAAGCCGCCTGCGGCGCTGCGGGTGTGGCCGGTCGCGATCGACGACGGCACCGTGTACGTCGGGCCACCGGAGAGCACGGGCCCATGAGACGCGCACGAGTGGGCAGGGTCGACCTGATCGGCGGAGGGCCGGGTCCGGCTGATCTCATGACGGTGCGCGCGTACCGACTGCTCATGGCGGCGGATGTCGTGATCGCCGATCGCCTCGGTCCGTTCGAGGAGCTCAGGCACGAGCTGCCACCGCATGTCGAGATCATCGACGTCGGCAAACGCCCGGGACATCATCCGGTGCCGCAGCACGAGATCGACGCTCTCCTGGTGGACCGCGCTCTCGCAGGGCATCGGGTGGTTCGCCTCAAGGGTGGGGACCCGTTCGTTCTCGGGCGCGGGGGCGAGGAGGTGCTCGCGTGCGAGGCCGCCGGCGTGCCGGTCAGTGTCACACCGGGTGTCAGCAGTGCGATCTCCGTGCCTCAGTCCGCGGGCATCCCCGTGACCCACCGCGGCGTCGCGTCGGCCGTGCACATCCTCAACGGCCACGGCGACCTCACCGCGAGCGCGATCGCGTCCATGTCCGATCCGTCCGTCACCACCGTGATCCTGATGGGGGTGGCGTCGCTGCCTCGCCTGGCCGCTTCAGCCGTCTCGCACGGCGTGCCGGGGGACATCCCCGTGGCGATCGTCGAGAACGGGCACACCGAGAGGCAGCGGACGATCCGCAGCACCCTCGCGCAGGCGGCCACGGATGCGGCCTCGGCCCAGGTGGTGAATCCGGCCGTGATCGTGATCGGCGAAGTCGCCCGGGCAGGGCTGCTGCTGCCGACACCGGCGATGATCGCGGAGAGCATGACATGACCACTGCGCGCGCACTCGACTCCGCGCTGGCCGGGTGCACGATCATCGTCGCCGCCGACCGTCGCTCGGTCGATCTGGCGACCGCTCTCGAGCGGCGGGGCGCGGTCGTCCATCGAGCACCCGCGCTGAGCATCGTCACCAACTCCGACGACGCCGAACTGCTCGCTCGCACCGAGCGAGTGATCGCTTCTCCACCGGACATCGTGATCGTCACCACCGGGGTCGGGTTCCGCGGATGGATGGATGCCGCGCACGAGAACGGCCTCTACGGGCAGCTCGACCGAGCCCTGCAGGGTGCGCACTTCGTCGCTCGGGGCCCGAAGGCGCACGGTGCGATCCAGCAGGCGGGCTTCACGGCCGACTGGGTCGCCGAGTCCGAGACATCGGCCGAGGTCGGCGAGTACCTCCTCGCCTCCGGAGTGGCGGGGAAGCGGATCCTCGTGCAGCATCACGGCGCCGGCGCGGACGGACTCGACGAGTTGCTGACGGATGCCGGCGCAGAGGTGCTGAGCATCACCGTCTACCGCTGGGGCCCTCCTCCGGACCCGGACGTGGTGCGACGCTCGGCGCTTCAAGCGGCCGGCGGGGAGGCAGACGCCGTGCTGTTCACGTCGGCCCCGGGAGCGGCATCGTGGATCGCGTTCGCCGAGGAATCCGGCGCGCTGGAGAGCGTCAGGAGGCGCGCCGAGTCGGGGCGCCTCCTGCTCGCCTGCGTGGGGCCGATCACCGCCGCGCCTCTGCACACCGCGAACCTTCGCACCACGATCGCCGACCGGGGGCGTCTCGGATCGCTCGCCCGGACCGTCATCGCGCACTTCGGAGGGGGGAAGGCGCCGTCTCTGCCGACCGATGCCGGACTCGTCGAGGTGCGCAGCGGCGGAGTCCTCGTGGACGGTGCGTTCATCCCGCTCTCCCGGTCGGCGGCAGCGCTGATCGAGGCACTGGCCTCGGCAGGGGGCCGCGTGCTCTCGCGAGCCGAACTCGGCGGGGTGCTTCCGGGGGCGGAGCGCAACGGACACGCGGTCGAGGTCGCCGTCGCACGGCTGCGGGAGGCGCTCGGCGGTAACGAGCTCGTGCACACCGTGGTGAAGCGGGGCTATCGTCTCGCGGTCACCGAGTACTGAGCGGCGTCGCAGCAGCGACCGGAACACCGGGCGCTCCGGATCGCACGACGCGCGGGAGGGTGGCCGGGTAGCCGCTCAGCGGGTCACTCGGCAGGGGCGTCCGTGGGCGCGGGCTCAGGGGTCGCCTGGTCCGACGGCAGCGGAGCGTCGGTCGGTTCGACGGTCGGCGTAGGGGAGGGCGCTGGCGGGTTCACCTGAGCATGCACGACCTGACTCACGATGGCGCCGGCGATGATCAGCACGCCGACGACGACGGCGATCGCGTTGTCGCGGGTACGGCGGCGGATCTGCCCCTCGTGCCACGTCTTGCGGGCTGTGTGCAGGCGCGCGCGCTCCGCTTCGGTGCGCGACTGCTGCGTGCTCTTCCCGCGTCCGGCCATTGCGTGCTCCCTTACTCGACGTGAATGTGCAACGTCGCCTGAGAGCCTACCGTCGAGATCGCGCCGCCCTGTTCTGCCCGAAGTGTCGGTGCCCCGCGTTAGCCTGGACGGATGACCTCCGCAGCCGCACTGCTCTCCGGGCAGACGCCCCTCGCCGTGCGCATGCGCCCCGTGTCGCTCGATGAGGTGGCGGGCCAGAAGCACCTGCTGCGCGCCGGTTCTCCCATCGTCGCCCTGGCCGATCCCGCTGCCTCCTCCCCGGGTGCCGTCTCGATCATCCTGTGGGGGCCGCCCGGCACCGGCAAGACCACCCTCGCTCAGGCGATCGCGCGCTCATCCGGGCGCAGGTTCGTCGAGCTCTCGGCGATCACCGCCGGCGTCAAAGACGTGCGCGAGGTCATGCAGGAGGCGATCACCCAGCGGGACCTCTACGGCCAGACCACGATCCTGTTCCTCGACGAGATCCATCGATTCACCAAGGCGCAGCAGGACGCGCTGCTGCCCGGCGTCGAGAACGGGTGGGTCCTGCTGATCGCCGCGACCACCGAGAACCCCTCGTTCTCGGTGATCTCGCCGCTGATGTCGCGGTCGCTGCTCCTGACGCTGCAGCCGCTGACAGACGACGACGTCGGGCTGCTCGTCGATCGGGCGGTGACCGATGCGCGCGGACTCAACGGCGCGGTCACTCTCGCCGATGACGCGCGTGCCGCCCTCATCCGACTGGCGTCCGGCGATGCGCGACGCGCGCTCACGGGGCTCGAGGCGGCTGCGGCCGTCGCTCTGTCGAAGGGCAAGGAGGGCGCGGTGCCGGCCGCGACCGCCGACGATGTCGCTCAGGCCGTCGACAAGGCCCTGCTGCGGTACGACCGTCAGGGTGACGAGCATTACGACGTCATCAGCGCGTTCATCAAGTCGATCCGCGGCTCCGACCCCGACGCCGCACTTCACTACCTCGCAAGGATGATCGAGGCGGGGGAGGACCCCCGTTTCATCGCGCGGCGTCTGGTGATCTCGGCGTCCGAAGACGTGGGTCTCGCCGATCCTCAGGCGCTCTCGATCGCGGTCGCCGCCGCCGATGCGGTCGCCTTCATCGGCATGCCCGAGGGGCGGATCCCGCTCGCCGAGGCGACCGTCTACCTCGCCACGACCGCCAAGTCGAACGCGGCGTACGTGGGAATCGACGCGGCGATCGCCGACATCCGCTCCGGCGGGTTCGGTCGGGTGCCGCTGCACCTGCGCGACGCCCACTATCCCGGTGCCAAGCGGCTCGGCCACGGACGCGGCTACGTCTACCCGCACGACGGCGAGTTCGGCATCCTTCCGCAGCAGTATCTGCCCGACGAGCTGCGCGGGAAGCGGTACTACGAGCCCAAGAACTTGGGCGCTGAGCGAGACATCTCGGCCCGCCTGGAGCGCATCCGTCGCATCCTCGACGGCCGGTGACACGAATCTGTTAGACTGGATCGGCTCGAAACCAAGTTTTCGGGCATCTCCTCGTTCACACCCCACCTTGCTGGCGCCCCGGCGTGCGCTCCAAGGCAGAACGCGGACGATACGTCCGTGAGTCGTGAAAGACGCGACCACGTCATCGGAAGGATAACTTCGTGACCACGAAGTCCCAGGACCGCCGCAAGGTGCGTCTGAGCCGTGCACTCGGCATCCCGCTCACCCCGAAGGCCGCCCGCTACCTCGAGAAGCGTCCCTACGCTCCGGGCGAGCACGGCCGCACCAAGCGCAAGGCTGACAGCGACTACGCCGTCCGTCTTCGTGAGAAGCAGCGTCTGCGCGAGCAGTACGGCATCCGCGAGAAGCAGATGCGCAACACGTTCAACGAGGCTCGCCGTCAGGAGGGCCTGACCGGTGAGAACCTGGTCGAGCTGCTCGAGATGCGTCTCGACGCCCTGGTCGTGCGTTCGGGCTTCGCCCGCACCACTGCGCAGGCTCGTCAGCTCGTCGTGCACCGTCACATCCTCGTCGACGGCCAGCTCGTCGACCGCCCGTCCTTCCGCGTGAAGCCGGGTCAGCTCATCCACGTCAAGGCCAAGAGCGAGGGCACCGAGCCCTTCCAGGTCGCAGCAGCCGGCGGTCACGCCGAGGTCCTGCCTCCCGTTCCCGGCTACCTCGAGGTAGAGCTCGACAAGCTCCAGGCTCGCCTGGTTCGTCGCCCGAAGCGCGCCGAGGTCCCCGTGACCTGTGAAGTGCAGCTCGTCGTCGAGTACTACGCAGCTCGCTGAGTTCAGCTTTTCCGCAGAAGGCGTCGGGGTCACCCGACGCCTTCTGTCGTTTCCGCATACGATGGAAGCACCGCGCCCACGCGGGCCAAAGGCAAGGATGGCGACATGAAGAACGTGCAGTGGTTCCTGATCGGTGTGATCGGCGGCTTCGTCGCGGCGCATCTCATGAACAACGACCCGCGCGGTCATGAGATCCTCGCCGAGGTCGACGCCCGCTTCAACGAGTTCACGGGGATCGTCGGCGATGCCTTCCGCGCGGAGCAGGCTCGTCTCACCGACCCCTCTGACGACTGACCGTCGCGGCACCCTCGCCGCGACATCACGTCAGCCGTCACGCCCTTCCACACCCTGTACGCAAGGACACCTGGCACCCCTATGAAAACTGCGGAGATCGCGGAGCGGTATCTCGACTTCTTCGAGAAGAACGACCACCTCATCGTCCCCTCGGCCTCGCTGGTCAGCGACGACCCGTCGCTCCTGTTCACCGTCGCCGGAATGGTGCCGATGATCCCGTACCTCACCGGGGTCGTGCCCGCACCGCATCCGCGCATCGCCGATCTGCAGAAGTGCATCCGCACCAACGACATCGAAGAGGTCGGCAAGACCGCGCGTCACGGCACCTTCTTCCAGATGATGGGCAACTGGTCGTTCGGCGACTACTTCAAAGAGGGTGCGATCCGCTACGCGTGGGAGCTCCTGACCAGCTCCGAGGCCGACGGCGGCCTCGGCTTCGACGAGAAGGACCTCTGGGTCACCGTCTATGAGACGGATGACGAGGCCGAGGCGATCTGGCGTGACATCATCGGCCTCAAGCCCGAGCGCATCCAGCGTCTGGGGCGCGCCGACAACTACTGGAACACCGGTCAGCCCGGCCCCGGTGGACCGGACTCCGAGATCTTCTTCGATCGCGGCCCCGCATACGGCAAGGACGGCGGCCCGGCCGCCGACGATTCGAGGTTCCTCGAGATCTGGAACCTCGTGTTCATGCAGGACTTCATCGAGAACATCCGGGGCAAGACCGAGTTCGACATCGTGGGGGAGCTGCCCCAGAAGAACATCGACACCGGCATGGGACTCGAGCGCGTCGCCTTCCTCAAGCAGGGCGTCGAGAACATGTACGAGACCGATCAGGTGCGCCCGGTGCTCGACCGTGCTGTCGAGCTCTCGGGTCGGCGCTACGGGGCCGTGCACGAAGACGACGTCCGCTTCCGGGTGGTCGCCGACCACGTGCGCTCGTCGCTCATGCTGCTGTCGGACGGCGTTCGCCCGTCCAACGAGGGCCGCGGCTACATCCTCCGACGCCTGATGCGTCGCACTGTGCGCTCGATGCGTCTGCTCGGTGTCGACGAGCCGGTGTTCCCCGAGCTCTTCGCCACCTCGCGCGACGCGATGAAGTCCGCCTACCCCGTGCTCGAGAAGGAGTGGTCGACTCTCTCCGCCTCGGCGATCGCCGAGGAGGAGACCTTCCGCCGCACGCTGGCATCGGGATCCACGATCCTCGACCTCGCGCTCGATGAGACGAAGAAGAGCGGCGGAGCCTCGCTGAGCGGCTCCGAGGCGTTCCTGCTGCACGACACCTACGGCTTCCCGATCGATCTCACGCTCGAGGTCGCCGAAGAAGCGGGTCTGGCGGTCGACCGCGAGGCGTTCGACACCCTCATGCAGGAGCAGCGCTCGCGCGCCAAGGCCGATGCACGCAATCGCAAGCGTCAGCTCGCGGACGTCTCTGTGTACCGCGATCTCCGGGCTCTGGGTGAGACGGGCTTCGACGGATACTCCGAGCTCGAGGTCGACTCGCGCATCCTCGGAATCCTCGTCGACGGCCACACCGTTCGCAGCGCCGCAGAGGGGCAGATCGCCGAGGTCGTGCTCGCCGAGACCACGCTGTACGCCGAATCCGGTGGGCAGGTCGCCGACAAGGGCGTGATCGTCGGCCCCGGGTACGAGCTCGAGGTGCTCGACGTGCAGCGCCCGGTGCCCGGACTCATCAGTCACACCGTCGAGGTCACCCGCGGTGTCGTCGCCGTCGACGATGCGGCCACCACCGTCGTCGATGCGGCGAATCGACGCGCGGCTCGCCAGGCTCACTCCGCGACGCACCTCGTGCACGCCGCGCTCCGCGACACCCTCGGTCCGACGGCGACGCAGGCCGGGTCGCTCAACCGTGCGGGCTACATGCGGTTCGACTTCTCGTGGTCGCAGGCGCTCTCGGCTGACACGCGCACCGAGATCGAGGAGATCACCAACCGCGCCGTCAACGACGCCCTCGAGGTCACGACCCGCATCGTGACGCTCGATGAGGCGAAGGATGCCGGAGCCATGGCTCTCTTCGGCGAGAAGTACGGCGATGTCGTGCGCATGGTCGACATCGGAGGGCCGTGGTCTCGCGAGCTGTGCGCGGGAACCCACGTCAGCACGAGCGCGGAGATCGGTCTCGTCAGCGTCGTCGGCGAATCGTCCGTCGGTGCGTCGAACCGACGCATCGAAGCGCTGGTCGGTCAGGATGCGTTCCGCGAGCTCGCGGCAGAGCGTGCGCTCGTGTCGCAGCTGACGACCTCGCTCAAGACCCCTCGCGATCAGCTCGCCGAGCGCATCGCCGATCTCTCCGCGAGCCTCAAGGCGGCCGAGAAGCGCATCGCGCAGTTCGAGTCCAAGGAGCGCGCGGGGCGTGTTCCGGCCATCGCCGATGCGGCGAGCCGCGTCGGCGCCTTCCGGGTCGCTGCGCAGTCGCTCGGCGAGGTGGCTTCGGCCGATGACGTGCGCGAGCTCGTCCTCGCTGTCCGGGACCGCCTCGGTTCCGACGCCGCCGTCGTCGCGCTCGGGGCCTCGGTCAACGGTCGCCCTGTGGTGGTCGTCGCGACGAACGACGCCGCCCGTGCGGCCGGCGCCAAGGCCGGAGCGCTCGCGAAGCGTGCCGCTTCGGTGCTCGGTGGAGGTGGCGGCGGTCGTGATGACGTCGCTCAGGGCGGTGGCACCGATGTCGCAGCTCTGCAGTCGGCGCTGGAGGCCGTGTCGCAGGAGCTGCAGTCAGCGTGAGCGGATTCCGCCGCGGGGTGCGCATCGGCATCGATGTCGGGCGGGCGCGCGTCGGGGTCGCTCGCTGCGATCCGGACGGCATGCTCGCGGTGCCCGTCGAGACGGTGCAGCGGAACGAGCAGGCGATCGACCGGATCGCCACGATCGCCGAGGACTACGACGTGCTCGAGTTCGTCGTCGGACTGCCCGTCAACCTGATGGGTGCCGACACGGCATCGACGACGGATTCCCGTGAGTTCGCGGTCGCCCTGCAGGCTCGCACAGGCACTCCTGTGCGGCTCGTGGACGAGCGGCTCAGCACGGTCACTGCACACGCCGCGTTGCGTTCTTCGGGCAGAACACAGAAGAACTCTCGTAGCATTGTGGATCAGATCGCCGCGGTGGTCCTGCTGCAGCAGGCGATCGACACGGAGAAGAGCACCGGAAACCCGACCGGTGCCACGATTCCGCTCGACGAGGAGTCCCCCCGATAATGCCCGAACGTGAGAGTGCTTCGCCCCAGCACGATCCGGACGCCCGCTTGGGTGACCTGTTCGAGAACCTTCCCGACCCGGCGCAGCAGATCCCGACGGTGGACAACACGCCACCCGCGCCCGGGTCTCGTCGAGCGGCACGCGAAGCCGCCGCCGCGCAGTCGTCCACTGACCCCGCACGCCCGTCCGCGGACACGCCGACGGGTGAGGACGTGTCGCCCCGAGCGATGCCGACGGCCGCTGCCGAGGACCCCGCCGTGTCGTCGCCTTCGGCGGATCCGACGGCCTCCGCGGAGCGAGCCTCCGACGCCCCGTCGGGCGGGCCTACCGGCGACGGTGCTCCGGCCCGGGCCGGCGACGGCTCCGCGGCAGGCGGCCGTCTGGAGGACCTCTTCCACGGACATCCCGAGGACCACACCGGCAACCGACCGCCGGCGAAGAAGAAGCGTCGCACAGGGTGCCTCGTCGCCCTCGTCATCGTCCTCGCGGTGATCGGCGGCATCGTCGGCGCAGGCGTCTGGGCGTGGAACGCGTACGGCGACAAGATCAGCGATGCCCTCGGCTGGGGCGATCCGAAGGACTGGGAGCCGGGGATGGCCACCGGCGAGGTGCTCGTCACGATCCATGAGGGCGACACCGGCGCACCCGTGTCGGCGGCGCTGCACGAAGCCGGCGTCACGCGCACGGAGGATGTCTTCTACGACTACCTCGTCACCGAGAACATCGCGGTCACCTTCTATCCGGGCATCTATTCCCTGAAGGAGAAGATGACGGCCGAAGCGGCGCTCGAGGCGCTGCAGAACCCCGAGAACAAGCGCGAGAACTCCGCCAGCGTCGGCGAGGGCGCGACCATCGAATCCTCGCTGCCCGACATGGCCGAGTCTCTGGGCATGCCCGTCGAAGAGCTTCAGGCTGCGGTCGACGCGGATCCTGCGACCTACGGTGTCAGCGCGCAGAGCCTCGAGGGGTGGCTCTTCCCTGCCGTCTACACGTTCGATCCGGAGGTGACGGCCACGCAGGTGATCCAGCGCATGGTCGATCGCACGAAGGAAGCGCTGACGGAGGCCGGGGTGCCGGCCGAGGATGCGCAGCGCGTGCTGACGATCGCGTCGATCATCCAGCGCGAGGGCCTCACCGCAGACTTCCCGAAGGTGTCTCGCGTGATCGAGAACCGTCTCGACATCGACATGAAGCTGCAGATGGACTCGACGGCGCAATACGGATACGGCTCGCTCCACGAGGGGGTCGTCTCGAGCTCCGCCGAGGCGCTCGAGGACGACAACCTGTGGAACACCTACGTGCACACCGGCCTGCCGGTCACACCGATCGCCAGCCCGAGCTTTGCGGCGATCGACGCAGCGATGCACCCCGCCGACGGTCCGTGGCTGTACTTCGTGACGACGAACCTCGCCACCGGCGAGACCCAGTTCTCGGTCACCTATGAGGAGCACCTTCAGGGCGTCGAGAAGTGGGAGCAGTGGTGCCAGGAGAATCCTGACGGGGGATGCTCGGCCGGATGACCCAGCGGCGCCTCGCGGTGTGGGGAGACCCGATCGCGCATTCCAAGTCACCCCAGCTGCACGCCGCGGCATACGCCGCACTCGGTCTCGACTGGGAGTACACGCGTCGCCGAGTCGACGAGGCGGCGTTCATCGAGGCGCTGGAGACTCTGGACGATTCGTGGTGCGGGCTCTCGCTCACGATGCCCCTCAAAGAGAAGGCGCATCGAGCCGCGCGAACGCACGATCGCTACGCGGACCTCACCGGAGCGGTCAACACGCTCCTGCTGACCGGTGGGATCAGCGGGTTCAACACCGATGTCGGCGGGATCGTCGATGCCCTGGGCGAGCAGGGGCTGCTCGACATCGACCGGGTCCGCATCCTCGGCGCCGGTGCCACGGCCTCATCCGCTCTGGTCGCGTGCGTCGAGGCGGGAGCCCGCTCGATCGATGTGCGGGCACGCCGACCTGAACGCGCCGCCGCGCTCGTGGCCCTCGGGCATCGGCTCGGTGTCACGATCTCGGCGTCTCCCTTCGATGCCGACCTGCCCGACGTCGGGCTCACCGTGGCGACGCTGCCCGGTGGCACGGCGCTCGACCCCTCGACCTCTGCGCGGCTGTCTGCGAGCGGGGGAGTGCTGTTCGACGTCGCCTATTCGCCGTGGCCGTCGGCTCTCGCATCGGCTTGGAGCGACGGCCGCGCCGTCTCCGGTGAGGGGATGCTGCTGCGCCAGGCCGTGCGGCAGGTCCGGATCTTCCTGCACGGCGACCAGAGCGTTCCGCTGCCCTCCGAGGAGGCCGTGGTCGCTGCGATGAAGGCCGTTCTGTAGTCACCGGTCGTCACGCGGCACGATCCGAGTCGAAAGGCGTGGGAGACTAGAGCAATGCTCCGCGTGCTCACGGCCGGCGAATCGCACGGCCCAGAACTCATTGCCGTCATGGAGGGTCTGCCTTCAGGCGTCCCTGTGTCCTCCGAGGCGATCCAGGCCGATCTCGCACGTCGCAAGCTCGGCTATGGGCGCGGCTCGCGCATGAAGTTCGAGCAGGACGAGCTGACGATCTCGGGCGGCGTCCGCCACGGCAAGACCCTCGGCAGCCCGATCGCTCTCCGCATCGGCAACACGGAGTGGCCGAAGTGGATCGAGGTCATGAACCCCGAACCGGTCGAGCTGACAGACAAGTCCCGTGGCCGGAGCGCACCGCTGACCCGCCCGCGGCCAGGACACGCCGATCTCGTGGGCATGCAGAAGTATGACTTCGACGAAGCACGGCCCATCCTCGAGCGTGCCAGCGCGCGAGAGACGGCTGCCAGGGTCGCCCTCGGCGCCATCGCCCGCTCGTTCCTCGGCGAGCTGGGCATCCGCCTCGTCAGCCACACGCTGTCGATCGGGCCGGTACGCGTGCCGGACGGCGCTCCGCTTCCGACCCCCGAAGACGTCGACACGCTCGATGCCGATCCGCTGCGCTGCTTCGACGCGACGACCTCCGCCCTCATGGTGGAGGAAGTCGATGACGCGAAGAAGGACGGCGACACCCTCGGTGGGATCGTCGAGGTGCTCGCATACGGTCTTCCGCCCGGACTGGGCTCGCACGTTCACTGGGATCGCCGTCTGGATGCACGTCTCGCGCAGGCCCTCATGAGCATCCAGGCGATCAAGGGCGTCGAGGTCGGCGACGGCTTCGAGACCACGCGCCGACGCGGCTCCGCCGCTCACGACGAGCTGTTCGCGACCGCAGACGGCATCTCGCGCGGCTCGGACCGCGCGGGAGGCACCGAGGGCGGGATGTCGACCGGAACGGTGCTGCGCGTGCGCGCGGGAATGAAGCCGATCGCCACCGTGCCGCATGCTCTTCGCACGATCGACGTCGCCTCGGGCGAGGACGCCACCGCACACCATCAGCGCTCTGACGTGTGCGCCGTGCCGGCGGCCGGAGTGGTGGCCGAAGCCATGGTGGCCGTCGAACTCGCCAATGCCGTGCTCGAGAAGTTCGGGGGCGACAGCATCGGCGAGACCCGCCGCAACCTCGAGGGTTACCTCGCGGCGATCCCGGCCGAGCTGCGCACGACGCCCGCGTCCGAGGCGGCGCTCATCGCGCATGACGAGCGAGGCTGATCCGCTGACGCTGGTGCTCGTCGGTCCGATGGCCGCCGGCAAGACCAGCGTCGGGCGTCGCGTCGCGCGCAAGCTCGGCGTGCCGTTCGTCGACACCGACAAGCGCGTGGTCGCAGCACACGGCCCGATACCGGCGATCTTCGAGCAGCACGGTGAGGCGCACTTCCGCGCGCTCGAGCGCGCCGCGGTCGCAGAGGCTCTGGGGACGGGCGGTGTGATCTCCCTCGGCGGTGGGGCCGTGACGGACGCGGCCACCCGCACGCTGCTGATCGAGCACCCGGTCGTGTTCCTGACCGTGACCCCTGCGGCGGTCGCCGATCGGATCCACAGCGGCGGACGCCCCCTGCTCGCGGGCGATGACCCCGTCGGGCGTTGGACACAGATCTTCGAAGAACGTCGAGACTGGTATGACGAGGTGGCATCCGTGACGTTCGACACGTCACGGCGCCCCATGCAGCGCATAGCCGACGACATCGTGGCATGGAGGAGAGAACTGGGATGAGTACGACAACCATCAGCGTGACGGGGGAGAACCCCTACGACATCGCCATCGGCCGCGGCATCCTCGACCGGGTGTCAGAGGCGCTCGATCCCGGAGTGCGCAAGGTCCTCGTCGTCCACCCGCCCACGCTCGCCGCCCGTGCGGCGGAGCTGCGGGATCGGCTGCTCGCCGACGTCGAGAACGGTCAGCGCGAGGTTCTGCTCGCAGAGGTGCCTGATGCCGAGCAGGGCAAGCGCATCGAGGTGGCCGCCTTCTGCTGGCAGGTGATGGGACAGGCCGACTTCACCCGTTCGGACGCCGTCGTCGGATACGGCGGCGGCGCCGTGACGGATCTCGCCGGCTTCGTCGCGGCGACCTGGCTGCGGGGGGTGCAGCTCGTCCAGGTGCCCACCACCGTGCTCGGCCTCGTGGACGCATCGGTGGGCGGCAAGACCGGGATCAACACCGCCGAGGGCAAGAACCTCGTCGGCGCTTTCTGGGCACCTCGCGCGGTGATCGGCGACCTCGACGAGCTCGCCAGCCTCAGCCCGAACGAGGCGACCGCGGGCTTCGCCGAGGTCGTGAAGGCCGGATTCATCTGGGCCCCCGAGATCCTCGACATCATCGAAGCGGACCCCGCGCGCGCCGTCGACTCGACGACACCCGAGTTCCGTCGGGCGATCGAACTCGCCATCGACATGAAGGCGCAGGTCGTCTCCGACGACTTCCGCGAAGCGGGCCAGCGCGAGATCCTCAACTACGGCCACACCCTCGGCCACGCGATCGAGCATGCCGAGCGATACCGCTGGCGACACGGTGCGGCCGTCTCGATCGGCATGCTGTACGCGGCTGAGCTGTCGCGACTCGCCGGCCGACTGTCGGACTCCGCCGCCGAGCGTCACCGCACGATCCTCGACTCGCTCGGGCTGCCGACCGGCTATCGTGCCGGTGCATGGCCACAGCTGCTCGCGACGATGCAGCGCGACAAGAAGAGCCGGGGTGGCATGCTGCGGTTCATCCTCCTCGACGACATCGCCAAGCCCACCGTGCTGCAGGCGCCGGACGAGTCGCTGCTCTTCGCCGCCTACCAGGAGATCGGCGAATGACCCGTCGCATCCTGCTCGTCAACGGTCCGAACCTCAACCTGCTCGGCAGCCGCGAGCCCGAGGTCTACGGCACGGCGACACTCGCCGATGTCGAGAAGCTCACCGCTGCGGCCGCCGAGGCGGAGGGCTTCGAGCTCCGGGCGCTGCAGAGCAATCACGAGGGGGTGCTGATCGATGCCATCCACGCCGCGAGGGAGGACTGCACTGCGATCATCATCAACCCGGGCGGGCTCACGCACACGAGTGTGGCGCTGCGCGACGCCCTGACCGGCGTCGCTCTGCCGTTCGCCGAGGTGCACATCTCCGACGTGTACGCGCGGGAGGAATTCCGGCACCATTCCTACCTCCACGATGTGGCAGCGGTGCGTGTGATCGGCGAGGGCGTCGACGGCTACGCGAGCGCTGTGCGGCAGCTCGCAGCGCTCATCGCGTAGAATCGACTCTCGGCCCACCCCAGTCCACCTCGGACGCGAGCGGCCCCCAGACTCTAGAAACGGAAAGTCCAGCGCATGGCATCTACCGCAGACATCAAGAACGGCGTCGTCCTCAACATCGAGCGGCAGCTCTGGAGCGTCGTCGAGTTCCAGCACGTCAAGCCCGGCAAGGGCGGCGCGTTCGTCCGCACGAAGCTCAAGAACGTGATGAGCGGCAAGGTCGTCGACAAGACGTTCAACGCCGGCGCGAAGATCGAGATCGAGAACGTCGACCGTCGCGACTACACCTACCTGTACACCGATGGTGACGGCTACGTCTTCATGGACCAGACCGACTACGACCAGATCACTGTCCCCGCGGCGACCGTCGGCGACGCGAAGAACTTCCTGCTCGAGAACCAGCAGGTCACGATCGCGCTCAACAACGGCAACCCGCTGTACATCGATCTGCCGGCGTCCGTGATCCTCGAGATCACCTACTCCGAGCCGGGCGTGCAGGGCGACCGCTCGTCGGCCGGCACCAAGCCCGCCACGCTCGAGACGGGTTACGAGATCCAGGTGCCGCTGTTCGTGGAGACCGGCACCAAGGTCAAGGTCGACACGCGCACCGGCGACTACCTCGGTCGCGAGAAGTAAGGCGTGAGCGCCCGTACGAAGGCGCGCAAGCGCGCACTCGACATCCTGTTCTCCGCCGACGTCCGTGGCGACGAGGTCGCGGTGGCCCTGGCCGCCGAAGCCAAGCGCGCCGCGAGCGAACCCGCCCGCGAGGCCTCCTGGCTGTACGCGCGCGAAGTCGTAGACGGCATCATCGACCACCGCGACGAGATCGACGAGCTCATCACGACGCACAGTCGAGACTGGAAGCTCGAGCGGATGCCCGCGGTCGACCGCGCGCTGCTGCGCATCGGTGTCTGGGAGATCCTGTTCAACGCCGAGGTGCCGACGGCCGTCGCCATCGATGAGGCGGTCGAACTCGCCAAGGAGTTCTCCACCGACGATTCGGGCGCATTCGTGCACGGCGTGCTCGCCCGCGTCTCTCGCGCGGCCTGAGCGACGACTCAGGACGCGGTCTCCGAGATGTCGGAGGCCCTGGGAAGGATGGGGTCATGCCCGCGCCGCACGTCGATCTTCGGGATCTCATGCAGATCACCGATGCGGGTGGTTATCAACGCGGTCTCGCCTATTTCCGCGAGGGCAACGTGCTCGACGTGGTCTGGCATGAGGATCTCCTCGAACTCGAGGGGCATGTTCGCGGCAGCTCCGATGCCCAGTATGTGACCGAGATCCTCTTCCACTCGTCGAACGGGACGAGGCGTCCGAGGACGACTCGCTGCTCGTGCCCGGTGGGCAGCGGCTGCAAGCACGTCGTCGCGACGCTGCTCGCGTCCAACGTGCACGAGTACTCCCAGCAGGCCGCGGCTCTTCAGCGTCAGCCAGACGCTCAACCGGAGTCGGCCGCGCCCCGCAGCGCTGCGGCGACGTCGTGGCGCAGCCTGCTCGACCCGTCGGTCTCTCGGCACCCCCAGCGCCTCGCGCTCGGGATCGAGCTGCGGCATCGCGAGTCCCGCAGCGAGAACCACTGGGGACCACGCCCCGTTCGTGCTGCGACGGCACGCGATCTGGCACGCCCGAACGGGGAGCTGCTGCTGGCGATCCGTCCGATGATGCGCAGTGCGCAGACCGGCGCCTGGATTCAGGGAGGCGCAGGCTGGGATGCCGTCCGGCGCGACGCCTCACAGTTCGGCCGCGATCAGAACCGCTGGTTCGGCGACCTGCTCAGCATCTCGCGGGATTCGCTGCTCTCCGGCAACGCCGGCGAATGGCTCGTCCTCGACCAGGTCGAGTCCCCTCTGCTCTGGCGGCACCTCCGAGCGGGAGCCGAGCTCGGCATCCCGCTCGTCGCGAGTCAGAAGAGCGCCTCGGTGCGCATCGCTGCCGGCGCAGAGGTCTCGACACGCATCACTCGAACGGACGACGGCTCTCTGGCGGTGTCCGCGGACGTGCGCATCGACGATCGAGAGGTTCCTGACCGGGAGGTGCATCCGATCGGCCGCACGGGGGTGTACTCGGTCGGCCTCGTGGGCGCACGGATCGAGATCGTCCTCGCCGAGGTGTCGCTGAGCGAGCAGACGCGCGCACTGCTCGCGGCACCCGATCCGATCGTCGTGCCCTCCGACGACGAGAAGGCGTTCATCGCCGACGCGTATCCGCTGCTGGCGAGACGAAGCACCGTGCGCACGGTCGGTGCGGTCGCGCTTCCCGACGTTCCCGAGCCGGAGCCCGTGTTGACCGTCGGCTACGAGCGCGGCGATGTCGTGAGCTACACGTTCGAATGGTCATACGGTCAGTTCGGGCGCGTGCCGTTCGCCTGGAACGACGCAGCAGTGCGCGACGCCGCCGTCGAGACCGCCAAGAGGGCGGCGATCGAGGCTGCGTGGCAGGAGTTCCGTACGACGAGCTTCAGGCCGAGCGGTTCCTTCCATGACATCGACGCGGCGGCGTTCGTCGCGGAGGGGGTTCCCTCGCTCGAGGCGGTGGGAGTGCGCGTCGAATCGAGCGGAGAGCGCAAGGCGTACCGCGAGCTGACCGGTGATCCGCAGGTCAAGGTCACGACCGTCGAGTCGACGGATTCCGACTGGTTCGATCTCGGCATCCTGGTGACGATCGACGGCCGGACGATCCCCTTCGGGCCGCTGTTCACGGCACTGAGCAAGGGGCGCAAGAAGCTGCTCCTCTCCGATGGCGGGTACTTCTCACTCAACCACCCGTCGCTGGATCGTCTCCGTGACCTCATCGAGGAGGCGGGCGAGCTCGACGAGTGGGAGACGGGCCCCCGGATCAGTCGCTACCAGACCGATCTCTGGGAGGAGTTCGAGGATCTCGCAGACGAGGCCGAGCCTGCCGTCAGCTGGCGCGCCACGGCTGACGGGCTTCGTCAGGCCACCGGTGTCCCCCCGACGCCCGTGCCCGAGGGGGTTCAGGCGGAGTTGCGCCCCTATCAGAAGACCGGCTTCGACTGGCTGGTCTTCCTGTGGCGTCATCGGCTGGGCGGAATCCTCGCCGACGACATGGGTCTCGGCAAGACCCTGCAGCTCCTGACGTTCGTGCAGCACACGAGGGATGCCGGCGAGACGCGGCCGTTCCTCGTGCTCGCGCCCACGTCGGTGCTGAGCACCTGGCGGTCGGAGGCCGCGCGATTCACTCCGGGGCTTCGCGTGTCGATCGTCGACAGCACGAGCGGAAAACGCGCTGACGTGCTGAGGGCGGCGGCACGGTCGAGCGATCTCGTCGTCAGCTCGTACACGGTCGCACGACTCGACGAAGAGGAGTTCCGCGAGGTCGAGTGGGCCGGGCTGATCCTCGACGAGGCCCAGTTCGTCAAGAACCCCAAGACGAGACTCCACCGCGCCATCTCGACGTTCCGTGCCGACGTCACGTACGCCGTGACCGGCACGCCGATGGAGAACAGCCTCTCCGAGCTGTGGTCGCTTCTCAAACTCGCCGCGCCGGGGCTCTTCCCCTCGGCGCGGAAGTTCAAGGACCGGTACATCCAGCCGATCGAGAAGGGGAAGGTCCCCGAGAACGAGGAGGGCGGCGAGTATCGCGCTCGGCGCCTCGCCCAGCTCCGTCGTCGCGTCAGGCCGCTGATGCTGCGGCGCACGAAGGAGCTCGTGGCGCCCGATCTCCCTGCCAAGCAGGAGCAGCTTCTCGAGGTCGAGATGAGCCCGGAGCACAAGGCGCTCTACGACGTCGTGCTGCAGCGCGAGCGTCAGAAGGTCCTGGGGCTGATCGACGATCTCGATCGCAACCGCTTCATCGTGTTCCGCTCTCTCACGCTGCTGCGGATGCTGAGCCTCGCACCTGCGTTGGTCGACGAATCCGATGCGGACATCGGCTCGAGCAAGCTCGACACGCTTCTCGAGCGAGTGGTCGAGCTGCAGGCCGAGGGGCACCGCGCGCTCGTCTTCAGCCAGTTCACCTCGTTCCTCGATCTCGCAGCTGCTCGTCTCGAGGCCGCCGGCATCCCGTATGCGCATCTCGACGGCTCGACGCGGCGCAGAGAGCAGGTGATCGACGGGTTCAAGGCGGGGGAGCAGCCGGTGTTCCTGATCAGCCTGAAGGCCGGTGGGTTCGGACTCACGCTGACCGAAGCCGACTATGTCTTCCTGCTCGATCCCTGGTGGAACCCGGCCGCCGAAGAGCAGGCGATCGACCGCACGCACCGCATCGGGCAGACGAATCAGGTGTTTGTCTATCGGATGATCTCGACCGGCACGATCGAGGAGAAGGTCCTCGAGCTTCAGCGCCGCAAGGCCAGGCTCTTCACCGCGGTGATGGACGACGACGAGCTCTTCGCGCAGTCGCTCACGGCCGACGACATCAAGGGCCTGTTCGACGAGGCCTGATTTGTTCCGGCCGGGTCACCGCATCCGTCCAGCACCCCGTCGGTAGAATCGAACGGTTCACTTCAGGAGGAATGCATGCGGATCACGGGACTCGGCCACGCCGGGATGTTCATCGAGACAGTCGGCGGGAACATCATCTGCGACCCGGTTCTCGGGCCCTCGTTCTTCGGCTCGTGGTTCCCGTTCCCCGACAACCGTGCGCTCGACTGGGAGCGGTTCGGCCGCGAGGCGGACTTCCTCTACATCTCTCACCGGCACCGCGACCACTTCGACCCGACGCTGCTCGAGCGCTACATCCGCAAGGACATCGAGGTGCTGCTGCCCGAGTACCCCATCGATGACCTCGAACAGGACATCAGGGCACTGGGATACACGAACATCACCTACGCCCCGGCGGGCAGGATCATCGAGCGCGGCGATCTCAAGATCATGATCACGCCGTTGCGAGCGCCGAGTGACGGCCCCATCGGCGACTCGTCGCTGAGCGTCGACGACGGCACCGGATCGGTGCTCAACCAGAACGACTCCCACCCCCTCGACCTCGACACACTGCTGCACTTCGGCAAGCCCGACGCGTACTTCACACAGGTCTCGGGTGCGATCTGGTGGCCCATGGTCTACGACCTGCCGATGGACGCGAAGCAGAACTTCGCGAAGCTCAAGCGAGACGCGCAGAACAAGCGAGCGATGTACTACATCGACAAGGTGGACGCTCCGCACGTCTTCCCGATGGCAGGGCCGCCCATGTTCCTGCGCGACGATCTCTTCGACTTCAACGGGGTCGGCCGCAACGGTGAGTCCATCTTCACGGACCAGAAGCAGTTCCTCGCCCACATGAAGGAGCTCTCGCCGCAGTACGACGGGCATCTGTTCGTTCCGGGGACGGTCGTGACCGTCGACGCCGGTCAGGTGTCGACCGAGCAGACGCTGTACTCCGAGGCGGAGCTCGCCCACATCTTCGATGAGAAGTGGGACTACCTCGAAGAGCAGCGGGCGTCCCGCCAGCAGGAGATCCTCGATGAGGAGGCCTCTCGCGCAGAGGTCCTTCCTGCCGCCGAGATGCTCGAGGAGCTGAAGACCTGGTGGGAGCCGCTGCTGAAGAAGTCGCGCACCATCCGTCTCGGAGTCGGTGGCTGCGTGCGATTCAGGATCGGCGACATCGACATGGTCGTGGACTTCCCTCGGGCGAAGGTCCGCGAGTATGCGGGCGAGGAGTGCATTTACTGGTACACGATCCCCGCTGATCTCGTCTCGACGAACATCCGCGATCATGAGATCGACTGGTCGAACTCGATCTTCCTCTCCATGCAGTTCCAGGTGGGACGCAGCGGCAAGTTCAACGAGTTCCTGACGACGTTCCTCAAGTGCCTCTCGGTCGACCGCATCGAGTACGTCGAGAACTGGTACCAGGAGCAGACGGATCAGACCGAGGACGCCGAGATCGGCGACTGGGTCGTGCAGCGCCGCTGCCCGCACCTGCGTGCCGACCTGACCAAGACCGGCAAGGTCGACGAAGACGGCATCCTGACCTGCAGCATGCACGACTGGAAGTGGGACCTCAAGACCGGCCGCTGCCTGTCGACGAGCGGTCACCCGATCCGTTCCACGAAGATCGACGAGGTCAGCGACGCTGTGCTCAGCGAGGCCAGCTGACGTGTCACGAACCCCGCATCCGCAGGGATCGGGTCGTGATGCCCGAACGACGCGGCTCGAGTACAAGGGGCCGTTGCGCGGTGCGCGATGGATCGTGCGATCCGACTCCGAGCGACTCGTGCGCATCGCCGCGGACTTCTTGACCGGCGTGGGCTTCGAGCGCCGCGACGACGACTTCGACGGCAGGCTCCGCGCGCGAGGCTCGGAGTGGACGGCGACCGCGCTCGAGATCGGCGATGAGAAGGGCTCGAAGCGCAGCTGGTGGCGAGGTCTGCTGACCGACGAACTGCCCTTCCCGTTGCCCCACGCGCTGCAGCCCGTGCTGCCCCCGACGCTCGTCGTGGCCGCAGCACGCCCCGTCGCCGTCGGCGTGGCCGAGCTCGTCGTCTTCCCGCACACTTCGGCACGTGGAGATGCGACGCATGCGCGCGCAGCGGCACCACGCGTCACATCCGCCCTGGAACAGATCACCGCCGCCGCCGGGGCCGAGGGCGCGATGCTCTCGCACGAGTCGCTCTCCGGCATAGCGAACGACGGCTCGCCCGCCTCGCAGGCGGTCGTGCGTGAAGTCCTGGAGTGGCGCTGAGTCGCGCTAGACTGGGTCAATCAAGCAACCTTTAACACCGTCCTGTGAGGCGGAGAAGGGAGCGGCCGATGAGTGCACGAACTGTGCTGCACGAAGCCGATATCTCGCGGGCATTGACCCGCATCGCACATGAGATCCTCGAATCCAATCGGGGGGCTGAGAACCTCGTCCTGCTGGGAATTCCGACCCGCGGAGTCACTCTCGCCCATCGCCTGTCCGCTGTGATCGGTGAGATCGCACAGACCGCCGTTCCGGTGGGAGCGCTCGACGTCACACTCTTCCGGGACGATCTCGCGAAGCAGCCGACGCGGTCCCCTCGTCCGACCGACATCCCCGCCGGCGGCATCGACGGCAAGACGGTCGTCCTCGTCGACGACGTGCTCTTCTCCGGTCGCAGCATCCGCGCTGCGCTCGATGCGCTGCAGTCGATCGGACGTCCCTCGATCGTGCGCCTCGCGATCCTGGTCGATCGGGGTCACCGCGAACTGCCGATCCGGCCCGACTTCGTCGGCAAGAACATCCCGTCGTCCCGTCAGGAGCGCGTCAACGTGCGGCTCGCCGAACATGACGGCGCCGAGGAGGTGACGATCGAAGCATGAGACACCTCCTCGACACCCGCACCCTCGACCGCGAGACGGCTCTGCGCATCCTCGACGTCGCCGAGGACATGTCCGACACGCAGTCACGCGAGGTCAAGAAACTCCCGACCCTCCGCGGCAAGACCGTCGTGAACCTCTTCTTCGAGGACTCGACGCGAACCCGCATCTCGTTCGAGGCCGCAGCGAAGCGTCTGTCGGCCGACGTCATCAACTTCGCGGCCAAGGGCTCGAGCGTCTCCAAGGGGGAGAGCCTGAAGGACACCGCCCAGACGCTGCAGGCGATGGGCGCGGATGCGGTCGTCATCCGCCACCCCGCATCAGGTGCGCCGCAGACACTCGCCACCAGCGGCTGGATCTCGGCCGGGGTGGTCAACGCCGGCGACGGCACACACGAGCACCCGACCCAGGCGCTCCTCGACGCGTTCACGATCCGCAAACGGCGCTTCGGCGCCGACAGCCGCGGTCGCGATCTCGCCGGCATTCGGGTCGTGATCGTCGGCGACGTGCTGCACTCGCGGGTCGCGCGATCGAACGTCTGGCTGCTCGCCACACTCGGCGCCGAGGTCACCCTGGTCGCTCCGCCCACCCTGGTGCCGCAGAACGTCTCGCTCTGGCCCGCCAGGGTCGTCTACGACCTCGACCAGGCCCTGGCCGAGGGGCCCGACGCCGTGATGATGCTCCGCATCCAGCTCGAGCGCATGAACGCCGCATATTTCCCCACTGAGCGGGAGTATTCCAGACGATGGGGTCTTGACGCACTGCGTGTGGCCGGCCTTCCGGACGGTAGCATTGTCATGCACCCCGGACCCATGAACCGAGGGTTGGAGATCTCCTCCGAAGCCGCCGATTCCCCGCGCTCGACCGTGCTGGAACAGGTGACGAACGGGGTGTCCATCCGCATGGCGGTGCTGTACCTGCTCCTTGCAGGAGAACGAGACGACGAACGAGGGGGAGACCAGTGAGCGAGACCCTCGTCATCACCGGCGCACAGCTTCTCGGTGCCGAGCGCGCCGACATCATCGTGGAGAACGGTCTGATCACCGAGATCGGCACCGGGCTGAGCCGTGGGGGTGCGCGGGTCATCGACGCCGACGGCCTGGTGGCACTTCCCGGACTCGTCGATCTGCACACCCATCTGCGCGAACCCGGCTACGAAGCATCCGAGACGATCCTCACCGGCACCAGGGCGGCCGCGGCCGGTGGGTTCACCGCCGTGTTCGCCATGCCGAACACGTCTCCGGTGGCCGACACCGCGGGCGTCGTGGAGCAGGAGCTCGCGCTCGGTGAAGCGGCCGGGTACGCGACCGTGCAGCCCATCGGCGCCGTGACCGTGGGGCAGAAGGGCGAGCGACTCGCCGAGCTCGGTGCGATGGCGACATCCCGTGCGCAGGTGCGCGTCTTCAGCGATGACGGATTCTGCGTCTTCGACCCGCTGATCATGCGTCGCGCGCTCGAGTACGTGAAGTCCTTCGGCGGCGTCATCGCGCAGCACGCGCAGGACCCCCGCCTCACCGAGGGCGCCCAGATGAACGAGGGCACCGTCTCGGCCGAGCTCGGCCTCGCCGGATGGCCGGCCGTCGCCGAGGAGTCGATCATCGCCCGCGATGTGCTCCTCGCCGAGCACGTCGGATCGCGTCTGCACGTCTGCCACCTGTCGACGGCCGGCTCCGTGGACATCATCCGCTGGGCCAAGAAGCGGGGCATCGACGTCACGGCCGAGGTCACTCCGCATCATCTGCTCCTCACCGATGAGCTCGTGCGCGGGTACGACGCGCGCTACAAGGTCAATCCGCCGCTGCGTCGCGAGGAGGACGTCCTGGCGGTGCGCGAAGGCCTCGCCGATGGCACCATCGACATCGTCGCGACCGACCACGCGCCGCACCCGAGCGAGCACAAGTCGTGCGAGTGGCAGGCCGCCGCCAACGGCATGGTCGGACTCGAGAGCGCGCTGCGCGTCGTGCACCAGTCGATGGTGCAGACCGGCCTGATCGGCTGGGAGGACGTCGCTCGGGTGATGAGCGCCGCGCCCGCGCGGATCGGCCGTCTCTCGGGCCACGGGCTGCCTCTCAAGGCGGGTGCTCCCGCGCAGATCACCCTCTACGACCCGTCCGTCGCCGGCGTCTTCACCGAATCGGACCTGCACGGTCGCAGCGTGAACTCGCCCTACCTCGGCCGCGACCTCTCCGGTCGCGTCGAATTCACGGTGCACCGCGGAGTCCTGACGGTCGACGGCGCAGACGTCGTCGAGGAGCTGAACGCATGAGCGCACGCGACACCGCCATCGCGATCACCATCGCCGTGGCGGCGCTCGTGCTCGTCGTCATGTTCACCGCGTGGCGACGACGACTCCGACGCGACTCTGGTCTCTCGGCGCCCCTCGGAGTGCCGGAGCACGCCGAGGTGATCGCCCGTCGTGAGGTGCTCTACGTCTCGACGACCAAGCACGACCAGCCGCTGGAGCGGCTGACCCTGCACCCGCTCGCCTACCGAGCCAGGGGAGAGGTCGCCGTCACTGATCGCGGCCTCGCGCTCTGCCTCGACGGGGCGCCGACGGTCTTCCTCGCCTCCGCACGGCTCGCGAGCGTCGATCGTGCGACCGTGACGATCGACCGCGTCGTGGAACCGGGCGGACTCGTCCGCGTCGCCTGGAGCGCAGACGACGACACGATCGTCGACTCGTACCTCCGCCTCACAGACGGCGACCCCCAGAACTTCATCTCAGAACTGCAGCGCCTCGTCCCGGCCACGGACGACGCCGCCGCCCCCGACACAGGAGCAACGTCATGACAGCCCTCCCCGAACCCGCCGTCCTCGTCCTCGAAGACGGGACCCGCCACACGGGCCGTGCATACGGCGCGCGGGGCACCACTTTCGGCGAGGTCGTCTTCGCCACCGGCATGTCCGGCTACCAGGAGACCCTCACCGATCCCTCGTACGCAGGCCAGATCGTCTTGCAGACGGCACCGCACATCGGCAACACCGGCATGAACGACGAAGACCGCGAGTCCCGTCGCATCTGGGTGGCCGGCTACATCGTCCGCGACCCTTCGCGCGTCGTCTCGAACTGGCGAGCCAACGCCTCGCTCGACGAGATCCTCGAGCGAGACGGCATCGTGGGCATCAGCGGCATCGACACCCGCTCGATCACCCGACACATCCGCTCGGCCGGCTCGATGCGCGGCGGCGTGTTCTCGGGCGACGCCGCGAAGATCGACCCCGAAGAGCAGCTGCGGCTCGTGCGCGAAGCCCCCGAGATGGCCGGTCAGAACCTCTCGTCGCAGGTCTCTGTCGACGTCGCCACGGTGACGACGGCGATGGGGGAGCGGGTCGGCAATCTCGCCGTCCTCGACCTCGGAGTCAAGCAGGCGACGATCGACAATCTGGCAGCCCGCGGCTTCGAGGTGCACGTGCTGCCCCAGGACGTCACGATCGACGACATCCGCTCGATCGACCCCGTCGCCGTCTTCTACTCGAACGGCCCCGGAGACCCCGCGGCGTCGGGCGACCATGTCGAGCTGCTGCGCTCGGTGCTCGACGACGGGCTGCCGTTCTTCGGGATCTGCTTCGGAAACCAGCTGCTCGGCAGGGCGCTGGGGCTCGGCACCTACAAGCTGCCCTTCGGCCACCGCGGCATCAATCAGCCGGTGCTCGACAAGTCCACCGGACGCGTCGAGATCACCGCGCACAACCACGGTTTCGCCGTGGAAGCGCCGCTGGAGGGTTCGTTCGACAGTCCCCACGGCTACGGCAAGGTCGAAGTCAGCCACGTCGGTCTGAACGACAACGTCGTGGAGGGCCTCCGCGCCCTCGACATCCCGGCGTTCTCGGTGCAGTACCACCCGGAGGCCGCCGCCGGCCCGCACGACGCCAACTATCTCTTCGACCGGTTCCGTGACATGGTCATCGCCAGCAAGAAGGACGCCAAGTAATGCCCAAGCGCGACGACATCAACTCCGTTCTCGTCATCGGCTCCGGCCCGATCGTCATCGGTCAGGCCTGCGAGTTCGACTACTCCGGCACCCAGGCGTGCCGTGTGCTCCGCGAAGAGGGCGTCAGGGTCATCCTGGTCAACTCCAACCCGGCCACGATCATGACCGACCCCGACTTCGCCGACGCGACGTACATCGAGCCGATCACGTGGCAGGTCATCGAGACGATCATCGCGAAGGAGCGCCCTGACGCGATCCTTCCGACTCTCGGTGGACAGACCGCCCTGAACGCCGCGATCGAGCTGCACAACCACGGCATCCTCGAGAAGTACGACGTCGAGCTGATCGGCGCGAGCTTCGAGGCGATCAACAAGGGCGAGGACCGCCAGATCTTCAAGCAGCTCGTGCTCGACGCCGGAGCCGACGTCGCCCGCAGCATCATCGCGCACTCGATGGACGACCTGCTCGAGGGTGCGGCCGTGCTGGGCTATCCGCTCGTCGTGCGCCCTTCGTTCACGATGGGCGGTCTCGGCTCGGGCTTCGCATACGACGAAGAGGACCTGCGCCGCATCGGCGGGGCCGGTCTGCGCGATTCGCCGACCACCGAGGTGCTCCTGGAGGAGTCGATCCTCGGCTGGAAGGAGTACGAGCTCGAGCTCATGCGCGACACCGCCGACAACACGGTGGTCGTCTGCTCGATCGAGAACGTCGACCCGGTCGGCGTGCACACGGGCGACTCGATCACGGTCGCCCCCGCTCTGACGCTCACCGACCGCGAGTACCAGAAGCTCCGCGACATCGGCATCGACATCATCCGCGCCGTCGGCGTCGACACCGGTGGCTGCAACATCCAGTTCGCCGTCGACCCCAGCAACGGCCGCATCATCGTCATCGAGATGAATCCGCGCGTCTCGCGCTCGAGCGCCCTCGCCTCGAAGGCCACCGGGTTCCCGATCGCCAAGCTCGCGGCCAAGCTCGCACTCGGCTACCGTCTCGACGAGATCCCCAACGACATCACGGGTGTCACCCCGGCGAGCTTCGAGCCCACGCTCGACTACGTCGTCGTCAAGGTGCCGCGATTCGCGTTCGAGAAGTTCCCGGCCGCCGATGCGACGCTGACGACCACCATGAAGTCGGTGGGTGAGGCCATGGCGATCGGCCGCAACTACGCGACCGCGTTGCAGAAGGCGCTGCGCTCGCTCGAGAAGCGCGGCTCGAGCTTCCACTGGGGCGAGGAGAACCGCTCGGCAGACGAGCTGCTCGAGATCTCGAAGATCCCGACCGACGGTCGCATCGTCACCCTGCAGCAGGCGCTGCGCAAGGGTGCGACAGTCGAGCAGGCGTTCGAGGCGACCGCGATCGACCCGTGGTTCATCGACCAGATCGTGCTGATCAACGAGGTCGCCGAGACCGTGCGCACGGCGCCCGAGCTCGATGCGGCCACGCTCCGCTATGCCAAGGAGCACGGATTCTCCGACGCGCAGATCGCACAGCTCCGGGGTGACGACGAGGCCGAGATCCGCGGTGTGCGCCACGGCTTGGGCATCCGCCCCGTGTACAAGACGGTCGACACCTGCGCCGGCGAGTTCCCGGCTCTCACGCCGTATCACTACTCGAGCTACGACTTCGAGACCGAGGTCATGCCATCGGATCGCACCAAGGTCGTGATCATCGGATCCGGTCCCAACCGCATCGGCCAGGGCGTCGAGTTCGACTACTCCTGCGTGCACGCGTCGTTCGCGCTGTCGGATGCCGGCTTCGAGACCATCATGGTCAACTGCAACCCCGAGACCGTGTCCACCGACTACGACACGTCCGACCGGCTCTACTTCGAGCCGCTGACGCTCGAGGACGTGCTCGAGGTGCTCGACGCGGAAGCCGCCAGCGGCACCATCCTCGGCGTCGTCTGCCAGCTCGGCGGCCAGACGCCGCTGGGTCTCGCCAAGGGCATCGAGGCCGCGGGCTACACCGTGCTCGGCACGAGCCCCGAGGCCATCGACATCGCCGAAGAGCGCGAGCTGTTCTCCCAGCTGCTCGACGCGGCGGGTCTCATCGCACCGCGTCACGGCACCGCTGTGAACGCTGACGCCGCGGTGGCCGTGGCCGACGAGATCGGCTACCCCGTGCTCGTGCGTCCGAGCTTCGTGCTCGGCGGCCGGGGAATGGAGATCGTCTACAGCGCGGAGTCGCTGCGCGAGTACTTCGTGCGCACGGCGGGCGAAGTCATCATCGAGGAGGGCAAGCCCCTGCTCGTCGACCGATTCCTCGACGATGCGATCGAGCTCGATGTCGACGCGCTGTACGACGGCACCGATCTGTACATCGGCGGCGTGATGGAGCACCTCGAGGAGGCCGGCATCCACTCGGGCGACTCCAGCTGCACGCTGCCGCCGGTCTCGCTCGGCCGCACCGACATCGACCGGGTGCGCGAGGCGACCCTCGCGATCGCGAAGGGTGTCGGCGTGCGCGGTCTGCTCAACGTGCAGTTCGCGATCAGCGCCGGCGTGCTCTACGTCATCGAGGCGAACCCGCGCGCGAGCCGCACGGTGCCGTTCGTCTCGAAGGCGCTGGGCATCCCGATGGCGAAGGCCGCGAGCCGCATCATGGTCGGCTCGACCATCGCCGAGCTCCGCGCCGAGGGCATGCTCCCCGAGCAGGACGGCTCTCGTGTGCCGCTCGACGCCCCCGTCTCGGTGAAGGAGGCCGTGCTTCCCTTCAAGCGGTTCCGCACGGCCGACGGCAAGACCGTCGACTCGATCCTCGGCCCGGAGATGCGCTCGACCGGCGAGGTCATGGGCATCGACCGCGACTTCCCGACCGCGTTCGCGAAGAGCCAGGCGGCCGCGTACGGCGGGATGCCGACCTCGGGCACCGTGTTCATCTCGGTGGCCGACTCCGACAAGCGCGCGGTGATCCTGCCGGCCCACCGTCTGCAGCAGCTCGGGTTCACGATCGTGGCCACCGAGGGCACGGCCGAGATCCTCTCGCGCAACGGCATCGCGGTGACCGTGGTCGAGAAGTACAGCGAGACCCAGGAGTCGGGCGCGACCAACATCGTCGACCTCATCAACGACGGGTCGATCGACATCGTCGTGAACACGCCTTCGGGTGGAGCGGCGCGTGCTGACGGCTACGAGATCCGTGCGGCGGCCGTCGCGGCCGACAAGGCGCTGTTCACCACGATGGCAGTGCTCGGCGCAGCGGTGAGCGGCATGGATGCAGCCCACGAGGGCTTCCAGGTGAAGAGCCTTCAGGAGTACGCACTCGACCGGAAGGCCGCTCTGTGAGCGCACGCTTCGGCGAACGGGTCCGTGCCGCCCTCGCGGCGCACGGCCCGCTGTGCGTGGGTATCGACCCGCATGCGGCGCTGCTCGCGGACTGGGGGCTCGGCGACGACGCCTCCGGCGTCCGCGAGTTCGGGCTGCGCACGGTCGATGCCGCCGCTGGCCGTGCCGCGATCGTGAAACCGCAGGTGTCGTTCTTCGAGCGCTTCGGCTCTGCGGGGTTCGCGGCCCTCGAAGGGGTGCTCGCGGCTGCGCGCGCGGCCGGACTCATCGTGATCGCGGATGCCAAGCGCGGCGACATCGGCTCGACCATGGATGCGTATGCGGCGGCGTGGCTCACACCGGGGTCTCCGCTCGAGGCCGACGCCCTGACCGTCAACCCGTTCCTCGGGGTCGGTGCGCTCGACGGCGCCTTCGCCCTCGCCGGCGAGCACGACAAGGGCCTCTTCGTGCTCGCGGCGACGAGCAACCCTGAGGCGCAGACTCTGCAGCGCTCGGTCTCCGAGACCGGCCGCGCCGTGTCTGCGGACATCATCTCGGTCGTCTCGGCACGCAATGCGGAGCACTCGGAGGCAGGCGAGTGGGGAAGCTTCGGCTTCGTCATCGGAGCGACGGTGGACTGGACGGATGCCGGCATCGCCGCGTTCGCGCCGGTGGCACCCGTCCTCGCCCCCGGTTTCGGCACGCAGGGCGCGACTCCGGCAGACCTGCACCGGCGGTTCGGCTCGATGAGCCCCGCGGTGATCGCGAGCGAGAGCCGCAGCATCCTCTCGGCCGGACCCGCTGGTCTCGCCGCCGCCATCGACGCCCGCGTCGCAGAGTACAGGGAGGCCGGCCGTGGCTGAGTCCCGTCCCGTCCCCGAGGTCGATCGTGCCGCCGCCGCACGCAAGGCGGTCGAGCGGCGCCGCGCCCGTGCGTCGCTCAAGCGCGATCTGACGACGCGTGTCGTCACCCCGCAGTCGGTGCTCGAGCGCGCCACCGCCGACCCCGACTCGGTCGAGGGATCGATGCGCATCACGGACTTCCTGCTCGCCCTCCCTGCCATCGGGGCGGGCAAGCGCGACCGGATCCTCGCAGAACTGCACATCTCGCCGGTCAAGCGACTGGGCGGTCTCGGCGTCAGGCAACGGCTGGCGCTCACGCAGTGGCTCGACACGCGCTTCCCGCTCCTGCAGCCGCGGGGCGCACGCAGCCGTCTGCTGGTGCTCGCCGGCCCGACGGCTGTGGGCAAGGGCACGGTCGCTGCCCACATCCGCGAGCACAATCCCGAGATCCATCTGTCGGTCTCGGCGACGACCCGCGCACCGCGCCCGGGCGAGATCGACGGCGTGCACTACTACTTCGTCGACGACGCGGAGTTCGATCGGCTGATCGCCGAGGACGAGCTTCTCGAGTACGCGGTCGTGCACAACAGGTCGCGATACGGAACTCCGCGTGCCCCGATCGATGCCGCGCTGGCCGCCGGCAAGACCGTTCTGCTCGAGATCGACCTGCAGGGTGCGCGCCAGGTGCGCAAGGCCGAGCCTGCGGCGACGCTCATCTTCCTGCTGCCGCCGACCTGGGACGAACTGGTTCAGAGACTGGTCGGTCGAGGCACCGAGGGTGCCGAGGAACGCGCTCGCAGACTGCGCACCGCGAAGGTGGAGCTCGCCGCGCAGAACGAGTTCGATCACCTCATCGTGAACGAGGACGTCGCCGCCGCGGCCGCAGAGGTCGTAGAATTGTCTTCAAGCTCTGCGCGCTGAGCTTCTTCGCGCGCCGCAGCACAGTCTTCGCGACGATCCCGTCGCCTGATCAGGAGGTCCCACCATGGCCGGACACCACACCAACGGAATCATCGATCCCCCCATCGACAACCTGCTCGACCGCGTCGACTCGAAGTACGAGCTCGTGATCTACGCCGCCAAGCGTGCCCGTCAGATCAACGACTACTACTCCGATCTCCACGAGGGCAACCTGTTCGACAACGTCGGTCCGCTCGTCGACTCCTCCGTCGAGGACAAGCCGCTGACCATCGCTCTGCACGAGATCAACGAGGACAAGCTCCGCCTCCGTCACGCCGAGTGACGTCCGATGACCGCACCGCCGACTGATGTCGGCGGTGCGGTCCATCATGGGAGCCACCCCCTTCCTGCTGTCCGATTCCGTCCTGGAGCCCCGATGAGCGCGCTGCGTCTGTTCACGTCCGAGTCCGTCACCGAGGGGCACCCGGACAAGATCTGCGACCAGATCTCAGACAGCATCCTCGACGGACTCATCGCGAAAGACCCCGGCTCGCGGGTCGCGGTCGAGACGCTGGTGACCACCGGTCTCGTGCACGTCGCCGGTGAGATCCGCACCGAGGCCTACGTCGACATCCCGACCATCGTCCGACAGGTCGTCAATGGGATCGGCTACACGTCGAGCGACACCGGCTTCGACGGGGACTCCTGCGGTGTGAGCATCTCGGTGGGCGAGCAGTCGACGGACATCGCCCACGGTGTCGACAACGCCCAGGAGCACCGCGACGGGTCATCCGTCGATCCGCTCGACGGACTCGGTGCCGGAGACCAGGGCATCATGTTCGGGTTCGCCACGAACGAGACGCCGCAGTTGATGCCGATGGCCGCGTGGACCGCGCACCGCATCGCCGAGCGTCTCGCCGAGGTTCGCCGCTCCGGCGCGCTGCCGTTCCTCCGCCCCGACGGCAAGACGCAGGTCACGCTCGGATACGACGGCTTCACGCCCAAGACCGTCGATGCCGTCGTGCTGTCGACCCAGCATCACCCCGAGATCTCGCAGGAAGAGCTCAAGGCACAGGTGCGGGAGCACGTGATCGACCCGGTCCTCGAGACCACAGGGCTCGACCTCGACGACATCACCTACTACATCAACCCCGCCGGTCCCTTCGTGACCGGCGGTCCCAAGGGCGACGCCGGGCTCACCGGCCGCAAGATCATCATCGACACGTACGGGGGTGCGGCGCGCCACGGTGGCGGTGCCTTCAGCGGCAAGGACCCGTCCAAGGTCGACCGCTCGGGCGCCTACGCGACGCGCTGGGTCGCCAAGAACGCCGTGGCGGCGGGTCTCGCCGACCGGCTCGAAGTCCAGGTCGCGTACGCGATCGGAGTCGCACGTCCGGTGGGGCTCTACGTCGAGACCTTCGGCACCGGCAAGGTGTCGGACGAGGCGATCATCCGCGCGATCAACGACGTCTTCGATCTCCGTCCGCAGGCGATCATCGAGGAGCTCGATCTGCTGCGCCCGATCTATGCGCAGACAGCCGCCTATGGGCATTTCGGTCGCGAGCTGCCGGAGTTCACCTGGGAGCGCACCGACCGCGCTGAGGAGCTGCGGCGCGCTGCAGGCCTCTGACGGAGCGCGAGCCTGATGGCGATCCGCTCATGACGGCCGAGAGCCGTCGTATCGCGCGCGTGCTGCTCGACTCGCCGCTTCCGCAGCTCGACCGGCTCTTCGACTACGCCCTGCCGGCAGAACTCGGAGACGTGCCCATCGGGGTGCGCGTGCGCGTGCCGCTCCGTACCGCCGGTCGGGTCATCGACGGGTACGTGGTCGAGATCGACACCGAGGACGACGCCGACAGGCCCCTCTCCGAGGTCGAGAGCGTCGTCTCACAGGTTCCCGTGCTCCCCGAACGCACCTACCGGCTGGCTCGTCGTGCAGCCGACCGTGCGGCGGGTTCGGCGTCGGACGTGCTGCGTCTCGTCATCCCCAAGCGTCAGGTGCGGGTCGAGAAGGCGTGGACCTCAGACGCGCCGACGCCCGTGCCCGCCGATGACGCCGTCACCTCCGCATCTTCGCTCATCGCCACGTACGACCACCTCGAGGAGGTGCTCGAAGGCGCAGGCAGAGCCGCAGTGGAGGCGATCCCGGTGCAGCACAGGGGCGAGCCTGGCTGGACGGCTCTGCTCGCGTCGACGGCGACGCGGATGCTCGCTGCCGGACGCTCCAGCATCCTGATCGTGCCGGACCATCGCGACCTCGATCTGCTGCTCGCAGCGCTCGGTTCGCTGGTTCCGCCCGAGGCTGTCGTGCGATACGACTCACGTCAGACGAACCCCGATCGATACCGCTCGTTCCTCAGATCGCTCGAGGATGCTCCGTGCATCGTCGTCGGCAACCGCTCCGCCGTGTACGCGCCGGTCCGCGCCGGGCTCGTCGCCGTCTGGGACGACGGCGATCCGCTGCTCGGCGAACCTCTCGCGCCCTACATCAACGCGCGCGATGCGGCCCTGCTCCGGCAGGAGCAGGAGGACTCCGCCCTGCTCTTCGTCGGCCACACCCGTACGACGGACGTGGAGCGCCTCGTCGCGCACGGCTACCTGCAGGACGTGCGAGCCGCGCGGCGGGTGATGCCGAGGGTGATCCTGAGCACCCCGCAGGAGATGGATGCGCCGACAGCCCAGCGGATGCCGTCGTCGGCGTTCCTGTCGGCCCGCAACGCCGCGTCCGAGGGGCCGGTGCTCGTGCAGGTCTCGCGCCCGGGATTCGCACCGTCCCTCGTATGCGCGGAGTGCCGGGCCCCCGCCCGATGCGCGCACTGCGGCGGACCCCTGGGCGCCAAGCATCGCGGCGCCGTGCCGGTGTGCGCGTGGTGCGGCCGGGGCGCGCGAGCCTGGACCTGCCCGACGTGTGCGTCGACCAAGCTGCGCCTGGCGTCGTCGGGAAGCGAGCGGACCGCCGACGAGCTGGGCAAGGCGTTCCCCGGCGTCCGCGTGATCGTGGCCGACAGCGCGCACCCGGTCGAGCACGTCGCGGACAAGCCCGCACTGGTGGTCGCGACGCGCGGCGCCGAGCCGCTTGCCGAGGGCGGTTATCGCGCAGTGGTGCTGCTCGACGGTCCGCGGATGCTCCAGGCCCCGGATCTGCGGATCGGCGAGGCCTGCCTGCGGTGGTGGTCGAACGCGGCAGCGCTCGCGGCCCCGGGGGCGCCGATCCACCTCGTCGGAGTCGACGGCACGATCGCGCGAGCGCTCGCGACGTGGAACCAGTCGGGTTACGCACGCGCTGAGCTCGCAGAGCGCGCGCCGCTCCACATGCCGCCGGCCGCGCGCGTGGCCCTGGTCGAGGGGTCAGCCGCGGCCGTCGGCCGTGCGCTGGCGGCGCTGCAGGAGCTCGCCCTCCCGTCCGACGCGGTCCTGGGTCCTGTGCCCATCGAGTCCGACGACTACCCGCCGCGCGTCCGCGCCCTCGTCCGGTTCGAGTACGGCGCCGGAGTCAAGGTCGCGGCGACGCTGCGAGCGGCCGTCGTCGCCGAAGCCGTCAGCAATCGCCGGGGCAAGGGCAAGTCGACTCGGAGCACGCTCTCGGTTCGGCTCGATATCCTCGACCCAGAGCTCTGATCAGTCCGCACCGATCCGATCACCCCGATCCTCCCGGATCCTCACCCCGCATCCCTCCGGAGCACCTTCATGCGTCTCGTCTTCGCCGGCACACCATCGGCAGCCGTTCCCACCCTCCTCCGCCTCGCGGACGAACACGACATCGCGGCTGTGGTCACGCGTCCTGATGCGCCACTGGGGCGCAAGAGGGTGCTGACACCGTCACCCGTCGCTCAGGCAGCCGCCGACCTCGGTCTGCCGATCATCAAGGCTGCGCGGCTCGGTGACGAGGCGACAGAGGCGATCGCTGCCCTGCAGGTCGAGCTCGGCGTGATCGTCGCGTATGGCGGCCTCGTGCGAGAGCCGCTGCTCTCCACCCCGGCGAAGGGGTGGATCAACCTCCACTTCTCGCTTCTGCCCCAGTGGCGAGGTGCTGCTCCCGTGCAGCGCGCGCTGATCGCCGGCGACGCCCAGCTCGGAGCAAGCGTCTTCCAGCTCGTGCCGGCACTCGACGCGGGAGACGTCTTCGCGACCCGCGTCGTCGATGTGGCAGCAGGGGCGACGGCCGACGCGGCGCTCGCGACCCTTGCCGTCGACGGGGCGCAGCTGACGGCCGAGGTCGTGCAGGCCATCGCCGACGGCACTGCGCGCGCCGTGCCGCAGCACGGGGAGCCGACACTGGCGCCGAAGCTGACGCTCGACGACGGCCTGCTCGATTGGAGCCAGCCCCTCGCTCAGGTGTTCGCGCGCTTCCGCGGAGTCACTCCCGAACCCGGGGCGCACACCACCGTCGACGGGCTCCGACTGAAGATCCTCGAGGCGGCGCCATCGAGCGACGTCGTCACCCTGGAACCGGGAGAGATCATCGCCACGAAGTCGGCCCTCCTCATCGGAACGGGCTCGACGCCCCTCTCGGTCGCTCGTGTGCAGCCGGCGGGCAAGGGAGCCATGAACGCGGTCGACTGGTGGCGGGGCCAACGCGACACCGACGGTCTGAGAGCCGGAGCATGAGCGGCCAGGGAGACGCGAGGCGTCGCGACGGCCGTCCGGGCGGTCCGCAGAACCGGCCGCAGGGGCGATCGCACGGGCAGCGTGGCAGTCAGCAGGCCGGTGGTCAGCCACGGGGCCGTCGTGGCGACGAGCCTCGCGGGCCGCAGCGCACGGTGCAGCCCGCGCGTCGGGTGGCGTACGACGTGTTGCGAGCGGTCTCCGAGTCGGATGCCTACGCCAACCTCATCCTGCCTTCAGCCATCGCCGAGGCGGGCCTCGGCCCGCAGGATGCGGCCCTGGCCACTGAACTCGCATACGGGACGCTCCGTCGACGTGGCACCTACGACGCGATCATCGCCTCCGCCGCCGATCGTCCGGCGGAGAAGATCGACCCGGCTGTGCTCGATGCGCTGCGTCTGGCCACGCACCAGCTGCTCGCCACACGGGTCGCCTCGCACGCGGCCGTCAACGAATCCGTGAATCTGGTCGCCTCGACGCAGGGGCGAGGCGCTTCGAGCTTCGCGAACGCCGTGCTGCGCCGGATCGCCCGAGAGACACCGGGGGAGTGGGAGGACCGCATCGAGAGCTCGGCACGGTCCGATGACGAGCGTCTCGCACTGCGCTCCGCGCATCCCGTGTGGGTCATCAGGGCATTGCGACGTGCGCTGGCGGCCGAGGGCCGGGCAGACGAGCTCGATGATCTCCTCGACGCCGACAACGCCTCGCCGGAGGTGACGCTCGTCGCGCTCCCCGGTCTCGCAGACCCGGGTGAGCCACGGCGTCCGTACGCGCCGACCGCCTTCGGCTCGCCCGGGGGAGACCCGCATCGCGTGATCGCCGCGACAGGCGGCACCGTCCGCGTGCAGGACGAGGGTTCGCAGCTCGTCGCGCTCGCACTGGCGGCCGCCGCGCCCATCACGTCGGGCGAGCGGTGGCTCGACCTGTGCGCCGGCCCGGGCGGCAAGACCGCGCTGCTCGCAGCTATCGCCCGCGAGCACGACGTCACGCTCGAGGCGAACGAGGTCATCCCGACACGCGCACGTCTCGTGCGCAACGCCCTGCGTGCGGTGCCTGGCGAGGTCGTGGTGCACGAGGAGGACGGGCGCTCGTTCGGTGCGTCCCATCCCGGTGCATTCGATCGCATCCTCGTCGACGCGCCGTGCACGGGCCTCGGCGCGCTCAGACGGCGGCCGGAAGCGCGCTGGCGCAAGACCCCCGCCGACGTCGCAGAGCTCGTGCCGCTGCAGGTCGAGCTCCTCAGCTCCGCGCTCGACGCACTCGCGCCGGGTGGGATCGTCGCGTACGTCACCTGCTCGCCGCATCTCGCCGAGACGACGGGCGTCGTCCAGGAGGTCCTCCGCGGCCGCACAGACATCACCGAGCTCGATGCGCGTGGCGTGCTCCAGGGCGTCTCCGCGTCACCGATCGACCTCGCCGGCGACGGCTCCGGTCGCGTGCAGCTGTGGCCGCACCGCCACGGCACCGATGCCATGTTCCTCGCGCTGCTCCAGCGCACCGCCACCGAGCAGGGCGACGCGAACTCCGAAGAGAGAGACTAGAGACGTGGAACTCCCCAGCGCACCGCGCATCAACCCCAGCATTCTCGCTGCCGACTTCGTGAACATGCAGCGCGATCTCGCCAAGATCGCGACCGCTGATTTCGCTCACGTCGATGTGATGGACAACCACTTCGTGCCGAACCTCACGTTCGGGCCGCAGATGGTCGAACGGATCCAGGCGACCAGCCCCATACCGCTCGACGTGCACCTGATGATCACCGAGCCCGAGCGCTGGGCACCCGCCTATGCAGAGCTGGGCGCCGCCAGCGTCACGTTCCACCTCGAAGCGGCGGCGGATCCGATCTCGCTCGCTCGCACCCTGCGCAGCATCGGGGCGAGGGCCGGCGTCGCGATCAAGCCGGACACCCCCGCTGAGGGGCTCTACAGCGTGCTCGAGGAGTTCGACCAGATCCTCGTGATGACGGTCGAACCCGGGTTCGGCGGGCAGGGGTTCATGCACGAGACCATGCCCAAGCTGCGCGCTCTCGCCGACGAGGCCAAGCGTCGCGGATCGAACGTCTGGTTGCAGGTCGACGGCGGCATCTCGGACGCGACCATCGAGGCGGCAGCCGCTGCGGGCGCCGACACGTTCGTCGCCGGGTCGGCGGTCTACGGCGCCGACGACGTCGAGACGGCCGTCACCCGGCTCAGAGACCGCGCCAGAGCCGCTAGCCTGGAATCGTGAAGACTTTCGACGAGCTGTTCGCCGAGCTCAGCGTCAAGGCCGAGACCCGTCCAGAGGGATCGGGGACGGTCGCGGAGCTCGACGGCGGCGTGCACACGATCGGCAAGAAGATCGTCGAGGAGGCCGCCGAAGTCTGGATGGCCTCCGAGTACGAATCCGACGAGGCCGCTGCGGAGGAGATCTCGCAGCTGCTCTACCACGTCCAGGTGATGATGATCGCGAAGGGCCTGAGCCTGCAGGACGTCTACCGACATCTGTGAAGCGCTCCGCCCCACTCGCTTCGATCTGAAGGCTTCCCATGCTGCGCATTGCTGTTCCCAACAAGGGCTCTCTCTCCGAGACGGCCGCCGACATGCTCGCGGAGGCCGGCTACGCCGGTCGTCGTGACCCCAAGACGCTTCACGTCGTCGATGCCGACAACGACGTCGAGTTCTTCTATCTCCGCCCGAAGGACATCGCGACCTACGTCGGGTCCGGCGCCATCGACGTCGGCATCACAGGACGCGATCTGCTCCTCGACGCCCGCATGCCGGGCGCGCGCGAGATCGAGGCGCTCGGCTTCGCCGGGTCGACGTTCCGCTTCGCCGCGCCATCGGGGCGCTACACCGACGTCTCAGAGCTCGACGGGCTGCGCGTCGCGACGTCGTACCCCGGCCTCGTCGACGCGTTCCTCGACGAGCGGGGCATCGCCGTCGACCTCGTGCCGCTCGACGGCGCGGTGGAGTCCGCCGTGCGCCTCGGCGTCGCCGACGCCGTCGCCGATGTCGTCGAGACGGGAACGACGCTGCGTCAGGCGGGGCTCGACGTCTTCGGCCCTGTGATCCTGCAGTCCGAGGCCGTGCTGATCGCCGGCCCGCATGATGCCGAGGGGTCCGAGACGCTTCTTCGCCGCCTGCGCGGAGTCATGGTCGCTCGGCGGTTCGTGATGATCGATTACGACCTGCCGCTGGCTCTGCTCGACGACGCCGTCAAGATCGCGGGTGGCATCGAGTCGCCCACGGTCTCACCGCTCCGCGATCCGGAGTGGGTCGCCGTCCGCGTCATGGTGGCGCGTGCGCGGGTCAACCCCGTGATGGACGCGCTGTATGCGCTCGGCGCTCGCGCGATCCTCGTCACGGCGATCCACAACGCGAGGCTCTGATGGCGCTCGCGAGTCGCGTCATCCCGTGCCTCGACGTCGCCGCGGGTCGCGTCGTCAAAGGCGTCAACTTCGAGAACCTGCGCGACATGGGCGACCCCGTCGAGCTCGCGCGCCACTACGCGGCGCAGGGCGCAGACGAGATCACCTTCCTCGACGTCACGGCGACCGTCGATGCTCGCGCGACGACGTACGACGTGGTGCAGCGCACGGCTGAGCAGGTGTTCGTGCCGCTGACGGTCGGCGGGGGAGTGCGCAGCGTCGACGACGTGGCGCGGCTCCTCTCGGTCGGCGCCGACAAGGTCGGGGTCAACTCGGCGGCCATCGCTCGCCCTGAGCTGATCGGCGAGATCGCGGACCGCTTCGGCGCACAGGTGCTGGTGCTGTCGCTCGACGTCAAGCGGGCACCCGGCACTCCCTCCGGTTTCGTCGTCACCACCCATGGCGGACGCACCCAGACGACCCTCGATGCGCTCGACTGGGCGCGTGAGGCGGCGGAGCGCGGGGCAGGCGAGTTGCTGGTCAACTCGATCGACGCCGACGGCACGCGAGACGGCTTCGACCTCGAACTGGTGAAGCTCATGCGTGAGGCCGCCTCAGTGCCGGTGATCGCCTCAGGTGGCGCGGGCAAGGCATCCGACTTCGCTCCCGCGATCAAGGCCGGAGCGGATGCGGTGCTGGCAGCCAGCGTGTTCCACACGGGCGCGCTCACGGTCGGCGACGTCAAGGACGCGCTGCGCGCGGAGGGAGTGCTCGTCCGATGAACGATATCGAGGAGCGCATCGCTCAGGTCGCCTTCAACGACGACGGCCTCGCGCCGGTGATCGTCCAGCAGTGGGACACGGCAGAGGTCCTCATGCTCGCGTGGGTCGATGCCGAGGCCCTGCGCCGCACGCTCACCACCGGTCGCGCGGTGTACTGGTCGCGCTCGCGTCAGGAGTACTGGCGCAAGGGAGACACCTCCGGACACATCCAGGTGGTGCACGAGGCGAGACTCGACTGCGACGGCGACGCAATCCTGCTGCGGGTCGACCAGACTGGCCCTGCCTGCCACACCGGCACCCGCACCTGCTTCGACACGACGGACCTGCACGCCGTCGAGGGGAGCTCGGCCGAGTGACTCTCGCGCGCAGAGGTCGCTCGATCGCCGTCTCCGGCTTCCTCCTTGCGGGAGCGGTCGGGATCATCTCGTCGACCCAGACGTGGCTCACCGTCGAGCGCGCGGATGCCGGGGCGGCCATCCTCGTGCCAGGCGCGTCCGCGCTGCCGCTGCTCGCTCCTCTGAGCCTCGCGGTCCTGGCGCTCGGCATCGCCCTTTCGATCGTCGGCCCGGTGATGCGACTCGTGTTCGGCGTTCTCTCCACCGCAGCAGCGCTGTTCCTCGGCTGGACGACCCTGCAGCTGCTCCTGACCGAGCCGCTGAGCGCTGTCGGTCCCACCGTCACCGAGACGACCGGGCTCGCAGGCAGCACGGCGATCGCCGACGTCGTCGCCGGTATCGAGCTCTCGGCGTGGCCCGTGATGACGCTCATCGGCTGGGTGATCCTGCTGGCGGCATCCCTCGTCGTGCTCCTCACGTGGCGGCGATGGAAGCGCGGCGGACGCCGCTACCGCACCGATGCCGCACATGTCGACTCGACCGCCGGGCCCGTGGACGCGATCGATTCGTGGGACGACCTCTCGCGCGGAACCGACCCGACACGATGACCCCGATAGACTTGATCCGAACCAGCACGTCGTCCCCCGGAGGAGACCATGACCAACCCGATCGCTGACCCCGGCCACGGACACTCGCCTGCCGCATGGACGGGCGTCATCATCATGCTCGCCGGCTTCACGATCGGCACGCTGGCGTTCTGCCTCGCCGAGTTCAGCCCCGTCTGGGTCGCGCTGATCTGGGTGGGCGCCGCGATCATCCCGATCGGTGCGCTGGTGGGCTGGCTGCTGTCGAGGGCCGGCTACGGCGTGAAGGGCCCCAAGTACTCGCCGAAGGCGCACTAATGGTGCTCGCCGACCTCACGGCCGGCGCAGTCGCAGACGCTGAACGTCGTGCTCTGACCCGGCCTCTGGCCGACGTCGAGCGCGACGCTCTAGCACGCCCCGCCGCCAAGGACGCGCTCGCGTTCCTCGCTCCCGCCGAGCGCGTGAAGATCATCGCCGAGGTGAAGCGCGCGAGTCCGTCGCGGGGTGCTCTCGCCGAGATCCCCGACCCGGCACTGCAGGCTTCCCTGTATGAGACGGGCGGTGCGTCTGCGATCAGCGTCCTGACCGAGGAGCGTCGATTCGGCGGCAGTCTCGCCGATCTCGAGGCCGTCACGGCCCGGGTGTCGCTGCCTGTGCTGCGCAAGGACTTCATCGCGAACCGCTACCAGGTGCTCGAAGCCCGAGCAGCCGGTGCCGACCTCGTGCTGCTCATCGTCGCCGGACTCGATCCGCACGTGCTCCGTGATCTGTTCGGCTTCATCACGGAGCTCGGCATGACTCCGCTCGTCGAGACCCACTCGGCCGACGAGCTCGAGGTCGCGATCGATCTCGGTGCGCCGCTGATCGGCGTCAACGCCCGCGATCTGACGACACTCGAGCTCGACCGCGACCTCTTCGGCCGTCTCGTCGACCGCATCCCGGACTCAGCCGTCAAGATCGCCGAGTCCGCGGTCCTCACACCTGCAGACGTCACGCACTACCGCTCCGCGGGTGCTGATGTCGTCCTGATCGGGGAGGCGCTCGTCACGGGCGACCCGGTCGCCACTCTCAAGAGCTTCCTGGAGGCGTGATGAGCCTGCGAGATCAGCATGGTCCCCTGTTCGGCGAGTACGGCGGGCGATACATGCCCGAGTCGCTGATCGCCGCGATCGACGAGCTCTCAGCGGCGTACGCCGATGCGATCGTCGACCCGGCGTTCCGCGCCGAGCTGGCGTCTCTGCTCAGCTCGTACGCCGGCCGCCCGTCTCCGCTCACCGAGGTCGCGCGGTTCGCCGAGCACGCCGGTGGTGCGCGCGTCTTCCTCAAGCGCGAGGATCTCAACCACACCGGCTCGCACAAGATCAACAACGTGCTCGGTCAGGCGCTGCTGACGAAACGTCTCGGCAAGAAGCGCGTGATCGCCGAGACGGGCGCGGGTCAGCACGGCGTCGCCACGGCGACGGCTGCCGCCCTCTTCGGTCTCGAGTGCACGATCTACATGGGTGAGGTCGACACGGAGCGCCAGGCGCTGAACGTCGCTCGGATGCGACTGCTCGGCGCAGAGGTCGTCGCCGTCACCTCGGGTTCGCGCACCCTGAAGGATGCGATCAACGACGCCTACCGCGACTGGGTCGCGTCGGTCGAGACCACCAACTACATCTTCGGCACCGCTGCAGGCCCGCATCCTTTCCCCGCGATGGTCCGGGACTTCCAGAAGATCATCGGCGAGGAGGCTCGACAGCAGCTCCTCGACGAGGTCGGACGTCTGCCCGACGCGGTCATCGCCTGCGTCGGAGGCGGCTCGAACGCGATCGGCATGTTCGATGCCTTCCTCGACGACGAGGGCGTGAAGCTCTACGGCGTCGAGGCCGCCGGAGACGGCGTCGACACTCCGCGGCATGCCGCATCGATCGAGCGTGGGCGCCCCGGCATCCTGCACGGCGCCAAGACCTACGTGCTGCAGGACGAAGACGGTCAGACGGTCGAATCCCACTCGATCTCCGCCGGCCTCGACTACCCGGGCGTCGGTCCTGAGCACTCCTGGCTCGCCGACATCGGCCGCGCCGAGTACATCCCTGCGACCGACGACGAGGCCATGCAGGCACTGCGCCTGCTGAGCCGCACCGAGGGCATCATCCCGGCGATCGAGTCGGCTCACGCCCTCGCGGGGGCTCTGCGCCTGGGCCGTGAGCTGGGACCTGACGCCGTGCTCGCCATCTGCCTCTCCGGCCGCGGCGACAAGGACATGGACACGGCTGCTCGGTACTTCGACCTCTACGACGCCGAGGCGCTCGCGCACGACGTCGAGGACGAGAGCGACGCCGAGGCAGCCGCGTCGAAGGGGGAGCCGGAACTGTGAGCCGCGTGGAACAGGCGATAGCCGCAGCCCATGAGGCCGGCCGCAGCGCGTTCGTCGGATACCTCCCGGTCGGGTTCCCCGACCTCGAGACCAGCATCCAGGCGGCCATCGCACTCGCTGAGAACGGCGTCGACATCATCGAGCTGGGCCCGCCCTACAGCGACCCGGTGATGGACGGCGCGGTGATCCAGGAGGCGACCACCGCGGCGCTCGCGAACGGGTTCAAGATGAAGGACCTCTTCACCGCTGTGCGCGCGATCACCGCAGCCACAGACGTGCCTGTGCTGGTCATGACGTACTGGAACCCGGTGTTCCAGTACGGCGTCGATCGATACGCCGACGACCTGCTCGCAGCCGGCGGCGCCGGACTCATCACCCCCGACATCACCCCGGAGGTCGCGGGGGAGTGGATAGCAGCGAGTGAGCGCACCGGTCTCGACCGTGTCTTCCTCGCAGCTCCCACCTCGTCGGACGAACGCCTCGAGCTGGTCGTGAAGTCATCGACCGGCTTCGTCTACACCGTCTCGACCATGGGGATCACCGGTGAGCGCACCGAGCTCGACCGGGCTGCGCGCACCCTGGTCGGCCGCCTGCGCGAGCACGGCGATGTCCGCGCCTGCGTCGGCATCGGCATCTCGACCGCCGAGCAGATCGCCGGGGTCTCCGAATACGCGGACGGCGCGATCGTCGGCACCGCGCTGGTCCGCGCTCTCCGCGACGGCGGCATCCCCGCGCTCGCAGAGGTCACCCGAAACCTGGCAGTCGGCACGTCGTCGGCACGCCCCACACACGAGAACTAGAATCGCACTCATGTCCCTCGCGCTTCACAGCACCTTCGGCGGCGTGCTCGCCAGCATCCCGAGCCCCCCGGTCTCCTACATCGACCTCGGGCCGCTACGGATCCACTTCTACGCGCTCTGCATCATCGCCGGCATCATCGCCGCGGTGCTGCTGACCAACCACCGCCTCACGAGGCGCGGGGCAGAGCCGTGGGTCGTGATCGACATCTCGATCCTCGCCGTTCCGCTGGCGATCATCGGCGCGCGCATCTTCCACGTGCTCACGCACCCGAACTTCTACTTCGGCGAGGGCAGGAACACCTGGAACCCGTTCGAGTCCGGCTCCGTCTGGGCTATCTGGGAGGGTGGCATCGCCATCTTCGGCGCCCTCATCGGTGGAGCCGTCGGTGCATACCTCGGCTGCCGCTGGACCGGCATCCGCTTCTGGACCTTCGCCGACGCGCTGGCGCCCGGACTCCTGCTCGCGCAGGCCATGGGCCGCTTCGGCAACTGGTTCAACAAGGAGCTCTACGGACTCCCCACCGACCTGCCGTGGGGTCTCGAGATCCCCGCCGACAACTCCGCATTCCCCCCGGGGCTTCCCGAGGGCACGCTCTTCCACCCGACCTTCCTCTACGAGGTGCTGTGGAACGGTCTCGGCGTCATCGTTCTGCTGTGGCTGAGCCGCAAGGCGACCGCGTTCCAGTGGGGCAGGCTCTTCGCGATCTACCTCATCTGGTACAGCGCCGGCCGTGTGGTCTGGGAGTCGATCCGCATCGATCCGAGCGAGATCTTCCTCGGCCTGCGCAGCAACGTCTGGGCTGCGATCTTCGGCATCGTCGTCGGCCTTGCGATCCTCATCGTGCAGTCGCGCCGTCACCCCGGACTCGAGCCGTCGCCGTACCAGCCCGGTCGCGGCCGGACCGACCTGGACGCTGATGTAGAATCGCAGAACAATCCCTCCGACTTCGTGGACCTGAGTGAGCCTCCGTCCGAAGAAGTCGCCGCAGGAGCCAGCGCCACAAGCACCGCTCCCACGGACACGGAAGGCGCTCGATAGCCGACCGGTCCGTGCGGACCCCATCACATCCACCCGGCCAATGACGCCCCCGGGTCAGCTGCAGATCTGAGGACGGTACTGGTGTATTTTCAGCCTCCCTACGGCGCTTCCGGCGCTTACCCCCCGAAGCAGGGCATGTACAACCCGGCGTTCGAGAAGGACGCCTGCGGTCTCGCCATGGTCGCGACACTTCGTGGCGAAGCCGGCCACGACATCATCGCGTTGGCGCTCGAGGCGCTGCGCAACCTCGAGCACCGCGGCGCCATCGGCTCGGATGCCGGCACGGGTGACGGCGCAGGCATCCTGACCCAGATGCCGGACGCGTTCCTGCGCGCGGTCACAGATTTCGAACTGCCCCCGGTCGGCGAGTACGCCGCGGGTCTGGCATTCCTCCCGCGCGATTCCAGCGAGCGCCGTCAGCAGAAGGCCGGTATCGAGAAGATCGCCCGCGCCGAGGGCCTGCGCGTCCTCGGCTGGCGCGAGGTGCCGACGGTCAACGACAACCTCGGCAAGCTCGCCGACGAAGCCCGCCCCGCCTTCGAGCAGCTCTTCGTGAGCGCCGGGGGAGCGACCCACTCCGACGCGCCGCTCACCGGGATCGCGCTCGACCGCGTCGCCTACCGCCTGCGCAAGCGCGCCGGCCACGAGCTGGGGGCGTACTTCGTCTCGCTGTCCGCGCGCACGCTCGGCTACAAGGGAATGGTCACGACGCTCCAGCTCGAGCCCTTCTACCCCGACCTGCAGGACGAGCGCTTCATGTCGGAGCTCGCCGTCGTGCACTCGCGCTACTCGACCAACACGTTCCCGTCCTGGCCGCTGGCTCAACCGCTGCGCATGCTCGCGCACAACGGTGAGATCAACACGGTCGGCGGAAACCGCAACTGGATGCGTGCGCGTCAGTCGCAGCTCGAGTCCGAGCTGCTCGGGGACATGGCACCTCTGCTGCCTATCTGCACCGACGGCGCAAGCGACTCCGCATCGTTCGACGAAGTGCTCGAGCTGCTCACGCTCACGGGTCGCAGCCTGCCGCACGCCATCATGATGATGGTGCCGGAGGCCTACGAGAAGCAGTCGGACATCTCGCCAGAGCTGCGCTCGTTCTACGAGTACCACTCGAACCAGATGGAGCCGTGGGACGGCCCGGCCGCCCTCATCTTCACCGACGGCACCGTGGTCGGAGCGACCCTCGACCGCAACGGTCTGCGCCCAGGGCGCTGGACCGAGACGACCGACGGCCTGATCGTCATCGGTTCGGAGACCGGCGTGCTCACCTTCGAGCCCGAGCGGATCAAGCGTCGAGGACGCCTGCAGCCGGGCAAGATGTTCCTCGTCGACACCTCGCAGCAGCGCATCATCGAGGACGAGGAGATCAAGCGCGATCTCGCGACCCTGCACCCGTGGCAGGAATGGCTGGATGCCGGATCCGTCCGTCTCGCCGACCTTCCCGAGCGTGAGCACATCGTGCACCCGCCGGCGTCCATCACCCGGCGTCAGCGCACCTTCGGCTACACCGAAGAAGAGGTGCGTCTGCTGCTGACCCCGATGGGTCAGACCGGCGTCGAGCCCCTCGGTGCCATGGGATCGGACACTCCGATCGCGGTGCTCAGCAAGCGCCCGCGTCTGCTCTTCGACTACTTCACGCAGCAGTTCGCGCAGGTCACCAACCCGCCGCTCGACTCGATCCGCGAAGAGGTCGTCACGAGCCTCAAGCTGGGTCTCGGCCCCGAGAGCAACCTGCTCACGTGGGGCCCGGACCACACGCGCACCGTGTCGCTTGACTTCCCCGTCATCGACAACGACGAGCTCGCGAAGATCCGCCACATCGACAAGGCGCTTCCGGATCGCTCGAGCGTGACGATCAAGGGTCTCTACCACTTCGACGCCGGGTCGAACACGCTCGAGAAGCGTCTCACCGAGATGTGCGACGAGGTCGACGAGGCCATCGAACAGGGTGCCGAGTTCGTCATCCTGTCGGACCGCGACTCGAACAAGGATCTGACCCCGATCCCGTCGCTGCTCATGGTCTCGGCGATCCATCACCACCTGATCCGCCGCGAGAACCGCATGAAGGTCGGACTGATCGTCGAAGCCGGCGATGTGCGCGAGGTGCACCACGTCGCGACCCTGATCGGATACGGCGCCTCGGCGGTCAACCCGTATCTCGCGATGGAGACGGTCGAGCATCTCGTGCGCACCGGATACATCACGGGCATCAGCCCCGAGAAGGCCGTCCGCAATCTGATCTACGCGCTCGGCAAGGGCGTCCTGAAGATCATGTCGAAGATGGGCATCTCGACCGTGTCGTCGTACGCCGGGGCCCAGGTCTTCGAGGCCGTCGGCCTGAGCGAGGAGTTCATCGACAAGTACTTCACGCGCACCGAGTCGAAGCTCGGCGGAATCGGCATCCAAGAGATCTTCATCGAGAACCAGGCTCGCCACGACTACGCCTATCCCGAGGACGAAGCCGCTCGTGCGCACGAGCGACTGTGGACCGGTGGTGAATACCAGTGGCGCCGCGACGGCTCACCGCATCTCTTCAACCCCGAGACGGTGTTCAAGCTGCAGCACGCGACGCGCGAGCGCCGCTACGACATCTTCCGCGAGTACACGAAGATGGTCGACGACCAGGCGGCGGAGCTCAAGACGCTCCGCGGGATGTTCACGCTGCGCACCGGCACCCGCAAGCCCGTGCCGCTCGATGAGGTCGAACCGGTCTCCGCGATCGTGAAGCGCTTCTCGACGGGCGCCATGAGCTACGGCTCGATCTCGAAAGAGGCGCACGAGACTCTCGCGATCGCGATGAACCGACTCGGCGGCAAGTCGAACACCGGCGAGGGCGGCGAGGACACCGACCGGCTGCTCGACCCCGAACGCCGCAGTGCGATCAAGCAGGTCGCGTCAGGACGCTTCGGAGTCACGAGCCTGTACCTCACCGAAGCCGACGACATCCAGATCAAGCTCGCCCAGGGCGCCAAGCCCGGCGAGGGCGGTCAGCTGCCTCCGCAGAAGGTCTACCCCTGGGTCGCGCGCACACGCGGCGGCACGCCCGGCGTCGGCCTCATCTCGCCGCCGCCGCATCACGACATCTACTCGATCGAAGATCTGAAGCAGCTCATCTTCGACCTGAAGCGGGCCAACCCCGAGGCGCGGATCCACACGAAGCTGGTCAGCCAGTCGGGTATCGGCGCAGTGTCCGCGGGTGTCGCGAAGGCGCTCAGCGACGTCATCCTGGTGTCCGGCCATGACGGCGGCACGGGCGCGAGCCCGATGAACTCCCTCAAGCACGCGGGAACGCCCTGGGAACTCGGCCTCGCCGAGACGCAGCAGACGCTCATGCTGAACGGCATGCGCGACCGCGTGGTGGTGCAGGTCGACGGCCAGCTGAAGACCGGACGCGATGTCATCATCGGCGCCCTGCTCGGCGCCGAGGAGTTCGGTTTCGCCACCGCCCCGCTGGTCGTGAGCGGGTGCATCATGATGCGGGTCTGCCACCTCGACACCTGCCCGGTGGGCGTCGCGACGCAGAACCCGGTGCTGCGCGAGCGCTTCACGGGCAAGCCGGAGTTCGTGGTGAACTTCATGGAGTTCATCGCCGAGGAGGTCCGCGAGATCCTGGCGGAGCTCGGGTTCCGCTCGATCGACGAGATCGTGGGGCGTGCAGAGCTCATCGAGGCGAACGCGGCCCTGCAGCACTGGAAGGCGGAGGGTCTCGACCTGAGCCCTGTGCTCGAGGGCCCCGCGTTCCCCGCGAGCGAGCCGCGTCGCAGCCGCCGCACCCAGGATCACGAGCTCGAGAAGCACTTCGACGTGCAGCTCATCGACATCGCGAAGCCCGCCCTCCTCAACGGAGAGCCGGTCGTGGTCGAGCTGCCCATCGCCAACACCGAGCGGGCCGTCGGCACGATGCTGGGTCACCAGGTCACGTCGCGCCACGGCGCCGCGGGCCTTCCCAGCGGCACCATCGACGTCACGCTGCACGGAACGGCGGGTCAGTCGCTGGGAGCGTTCCTTCCCTCCGGCATCGTGCTGCGCCTCGAAGGCGACGCGAACGACTACGTCGGCAAGGGGCTCTCGGGCGGCGACATCTCGATCCGTCCGGCTCGGGGCTCTGCCATCGCGCCGCACGAGAACGTGATCGCCGGCAACGTCATCGGATACGGAGCCACGTCGGGAACCATGTTCCTCTCCGGCGTCGTGGGCGAGCGATTCCTCGTCCGCAACTCCGGTGCCACGGCGGTCGTCGAGGGCGTGGGCGACCACGCGCTCGAGTACATGACCGGTGGAGTCGCTGTGATCCTCGGCTCGACGGGTCGCAACCTCGGCGCCGGCATGTCCGGGGGAGTCGCTTACATCCACTCGCTCGACAGCGCCAAGATCAACGCCCAGTCGCTCGGCAGCGGAGAGCTCAGGCTCGAGCCGCTCGACCGTGCCGACCTCGAAGTGCTGCGCAGCCTGATCGTCGCACACGTGGAGCGCACGGCCTCGCCGCTCGGCTCCGACATCCTGGCGCGGTTCGATGAGACCGCAGGCCAGTTCACGAAGGTGCTTCCGCGGGACTACGCCGCAGTGCGCAGCATGCGCGAAGAAGCAGTCGCCGAGGGCATCGACCCCGACGGCGACATCGTCTGGAACCGCATCCTGGAGGTGACCGGTGGCTGATCCCAAAGGTTTTCTGAAGGTCACTGAGCGTGAGCTTCCGAAGCGTCGTCCTGTGCCCGTGCGCATCATGGACTGGAAAGAGGTCTACGAGGCAGGCGATCAGGCGGTCCTGAAGCGTCAGGCCGGGCGATGCATGGACTGCGGTGTGCCGTTCTGCCATCAGGGCTGCCCGCTGGGCAACCTGATCCCCGAATGGAACGACCTGACCTGGCGCGGAGAAGGGCGGGCGGCGATCGACCGTCTGCACGCGACCAACAACTTCCCGGAATTCACCGGTCGGCTGTGCCCTGCGCCGTGCGAGAGCTCCTGCGTCCTGGGCATCAACCAGCCCGCGGTCACGATCAAGCAGATCGAGGTCTCGATCATCGACGAGGCGTTCGCCAAGGGCTGGGTCGAGCCGCAGCCTCCCGCTCGTCTGACCGGCAAGACGGTCGCCGTCGTGGGCTCCGGCCCCGCGGGGCTCGCGGCAGCACAGCAGCTGACCCGTGCAGGTCACACGGTCGCTGTCTTCGAGCGAGACGATCGCATCGGGGGTCTGCTGCGCTACGGCATTCCCGACTTCAAGATGGAGAAGGGGCAGCTCGAGTCCCGCCTGCGCCAGATGCAGGAGGAGGGGACGAGGTTCCGTGCCGGAGTCGAGATCGGCAAGGACATCTCGTGGTCCGATCTCCGCGCCCGCTACGACGCCGTCGTGATCGCCACCGGATCGACGGTTCCGCGCGACCTGTCGATCCCGGGACGTGACCTCGACGGAGTGCACTTCGCGATGGAGTACCTGGTCGAGTCCAACCATGCGGTCGCCGGAGACAAGGTCCCCGAGCAGATCAGCGCCGAAGGCAAGCACGTCATCGTGATCGGCGGCGGCGACACCGGTGCGGACTGCATCGGAACCGCACACCGTCAGGGTGCGATCAGCGTCACCAACCTCGCGATCGGCAAGCAGCCCGGCACCGAGCGTCCGGGACACCAGCCATGGCCGATGATGCCGACGCTCTTCGAGGTCTCCTCGGCTCATGAAGAAGGCGGTGAGCGCGTCTTCCTCGCCTCGACGGTCGAGTTCCTCTCCAACGACGTCGGCGAGGTTCGTGCTCTGCGCGTCGCGGAGACCGAGTACATCGACGGCCGCCGCGTGCCCAAGAGCGGCACCGAGCGCGAGATCCCCGCAGACCTCGTGCTGATCGCCATGGGCTTCACCGGTCCTGAGCAGGACGGCTACACCGAGGACACGCTTCCCCAGGTCACCGACCGCGGTGCCTTCCGTCGTGATGACACCTACGAGTCGACCGTGCCCGGTGTCTTCGTCGCCGGCGACGCCGGGCGTGGGCAGTCCCTCATCGTGTGGGCGATCGCGGAGGGCCGTGCAGCCGCGGCCAACGTCGATCGCTTCCTCATGGGCACGACCGTTCTGCCCGAGCCTGTGCGACCGCATGAAGTCGCTATCGGTCTCCAGCCCGCGTAGGCTGAGCCGCGGCACCGTCGCCTGATTTCCATCCCCCACTACCCTGGAGCAATCTGTTGAGACGCGCGAAAATCGTCGCCACCCTGGGCCCCGCCACCTCCACCTATGAAACCGTGCGTGCACTGATCGACGCCGGCGTGGACGTCGCGCGCCTGAACCTCAGCCACGGTGACTACTCCGTGCACGAGAACAACTACGCCAACGTGCGCAAGGCGGCCGACGACGCGGGCCGCGCCGTCGCCATCCTCGTCGACCTGCAGGGACCGAAGATCCGCCTCGGCAAGTTCGAGAACGGCCCCTACGAGCTCGCCGCCGGCGACATCTTCAAGATCACGACCGAGGACATCATCGGCAACAAGGAGATCTCCGGCACGACGTTCAAGGGCCTGCCCAACGACGTCAAGCCGGGAGACTTCCTGCTCATCGACGACGGCAAGGTCCGCGTCGAGGTCGTCGAGACCGACGGCGTCACCGTCACGACCCGCGTGATCGTCGCCGGTGCCGTGTCGAACAACAAGGGCATCAACCTGCCCGGTGTCGCAGTCAACGTCCCCGCTCTGAGCGAGAAGGACGAGGAGGACCTCCGCTGGGGCCTTCGCATCGGCGCCGACCTCATCGCCCTGTCGTTCGTCCGCAACGCGGAGGACATCAGCCGCGTGCACGAGATCATGGCCGAAGAGGGCGTCAAGGTCCCCGTGATCGCCAAGGTCGAGAAGCCTCAGGCCGTCGATGCGCTCGAAGAGATCGTCGACGCGTTCGACGCGATCATGGTCGCCCGTGGTGACCTCGGCGTCGAGCTTCCGCTCGAGGCCGTGCCGATCGTGCAGAAGCGCGCCGTCGAACTGGCGCGCCGCATGGCGAAGCCGGTCATCGTCGCGACGCAGATGCTCGAGTCGATGATCAACAGCCCGGTGCCCACGCGCGCCGAGACCTCGGACGTCGCGAACGCCGTGCTCGACGGTGCAGACGCCGTGATGCTCTCGGGCGAGACCAGCGTGGGCGACTACCCCGTGGTCGTCGTCGAGACGATGGCTCGCATCATCGAGTCCACCGAGGAGCACGGTCTGGAGCGCATCGCTCCGCTCACGACCAAGCCGCGCACCCAGGGAGGTGCGATCACCCTCGCCGCTCTCGAGGTCGCAGAGTTCGTCGACGCGAAGTACCTCTGCGTGTTCACGCAGTCGGGTGACTCGGCTCGCCGCCTCTCGCGTCTGCGCTCGCGCATCCCGATGATCGCGTTCACCCCCGAGCCGAGCATCCGTCGGCGCATGGCCCTCACCTGGGGCATCCGCTCGAAGCTCGTCGACATGGTGCAGCACACCGACCTGATGTATCTGCAGGTCGACGACTATCTGCTCTCGAGCGGACTCGCCGTCGAGGGAGACAAGGTCGTCGTGATCTCGGGTTCCCCTCCCGGAATCGTGGGCTCGACCAACGACATCCGCGTCCACAAGGTCGGGGACGCCGTCAACGGGGCAGCGCCGATCTACAAGGAAGCCACGATCTGATCCAGGTCGCACAGCGAAGGGGCGGAACGATTGTTCCGCCCCTTCGTCGTCCGTTCGGCGGTGTTCCAGGGCGGCCATGTCAAGCGTCTGGTGCGGGAGAGCGCGTCGCACCTACGGTGAGCGGATGACCCTTCTCTCTCGGCGCATCGTCGTGGCGGGCCACGCCTTCCGTCTGCACGAAAGCACCGAGACGCACGCGCCAGGCGTCGTCACATATGTGCTGGTCCACGGCATCGGCATGTCCCATCGGTATTTCGCTCCTCTGCACGCGGCCCTGCCGAGATGTGCACGGGTGATCTCGATCGACCTCCCCGGTTTCGCCGGGCTGCCGCAGCCCGAGCGCGATCTCGAGGTCGAGGACATGGGGCGCCTGCTGGCAGAGCTCGTCGCGGTGTTGGGGCTCGGACGCGTCGTCTACGTCGGGCATTCGATGGGAGCCCAGTGGGTGCTCGAAGCTGCGCGTGCGCGTCCGGAGCCTGTCGAGGGAGTCGTGTTGATCGGCGCGGTCGTCGATGAGCGGCACCGCACGCTCGCAGCGCAGGCGCGTGCTCTGGTCGTCGACACGCTGGGGGAGACCCCGGCAGCGAACGCCGTCGTCCTGGTCGACTACCTGCGCTGCGGCATCCGCCGGTATCTGAAGCAGGCACGGCGGATGATCGAGTACTCGACGGCGTCGACGGTTCCGGCATTGCAGATGCCGGTGCTGGTCATCCGCGGAGGCGACGACCCGGTCGCGGGGTCGGAATGGAGCCACGCTCTCGGCGCCGCGGCGCATGACGGTGTGGTCGTCGAGATCCCCGGACAGCAGCACAACGTGCACTTCTCGGCGCCGCAGGCAGTCGCCGAAGCGATCGAAGGATGGGCGCCATCCGCACGCTGAGACGAGCCGCCTGGTGGATCGCCGACTACACCTATGCCGTGTACTGGCAGGTGCGCGCTGCCGTCGACCGACGCGACGCCGCTTCCTTCGCGAGCGGCTCCGAGGCTCCGATCGTGATCCTTCCGGGCGTGTACGAGACGTGGCGGTTCATGCAGCCCCTCATCACAGCTCTGCACGCCCGGGGGCACCCCGTGCATGTCCTCGATTCGCTCAGGCACAACCGCCGCCCCGTCATCGAATCGGCCCAGCTCATGACCGACTTCCTCGAGTCGGCGCAACTCACCGATGCGCTCATCGTCGCGCACAGCAAGGGCGGACTCGCCGGCAAGATGGCGATGGCTGGTCCCTCGGGCTTCCGCGTGCGCGCCATGGTGGCGGTGGCCACGCCCTTCGGCGGCTCCCGTTATGCGCGGATGCTCCCCGGCCGCTCTCTCCGCGCGTTCTCACCCTCGGACCCCTCGATCATGCAGCTCGCGCGCCAGGTGGACGTCAACCGACGGATCGTGTCGATCTACGCGGCTTTCGACCCGCACATCCCCGAGGGAAGCGAGCTCAGCGGCGCGATGAAGAACGTGCGTCTCGATTCCGGCGGGCACTTCCGGGTTCTCGCGGACCCCCGGGTTCTCGCAGAGGTCGCTGCGCTGTCCGAGCGGTGAACGACGTGTCACCCCTCGGGTCTCACCTACCCGTCGTCCACGGCTCCGCGGCTTCTCAGCCGCGGACTAGTACTCTGGTCAGGCGCAGGCCGCCCGCACGGCGGCAGGCCCGCACCCGCACACATGGATGACCTGACCATCGACCCCGCCGTGGCCGAGCGACCCGACCGCTCCCGCCCGCTGGTCGGAGCGCCATCCGCACCTCAGCGGTATCCCGCCGGCGCGCTCCCGGAGCCCGACGACACGCCCCTCCTCTCGAGGAAGCCGGGAAGCATCGGCGTCAGGTTCCGCCTCAAAGGTCGCTTCCGCACCCACGAGGCCGTCGCGTGCGTCCCCGCCTATCTTGCGCAGAGTCATGCATGCGACACCGTCCTCGACTCCGACGGACACCGGGTGCACGACGGGCAGGCATATGAACCGGTGCTGGTCGGCGGACTTCACGTCGATGCAACCGATGAGAACCTCGACGCGATCATCCGGTCCGTGGTTCCGCGAGACGTCGTCACCGCCGACCACCCTGCGGTCGCTGAGCGGATGATCCTCGAGGCGATGAGCCCCGCCCTCGATCGATATCTGTTGATCGACGGTCAGGTATGGATCAGCATCTGAACTGATGTGCCGGCGGTGGGACTCGAACCCACACGCCCTCTCGGACAAAGCATTTTGAGTGCTCCGCGTCTGCCATTCCGCCACGCCGGCTCGTGTGTAGCGTCTTCGACTTTAGCGCAGGCGATCCGTGCTCACCGTCACCCGCCACACCATCGGGGGACCTCAGAGGTGGTCTCCACTAGGATGGGTCTGTGACCGAGCAAGAACAGGCAGCAGAACAGCCCACGTCATCCGCACCCAGACGCGTCGTCGTCGCCGAGGACGAGTCGCTGATCCGTCTCGACATCGTCGAGATCCTCCGCGACAACGGCTTCGATGTCGTCGGTGAGGCAGGTGACGGCGAGACGGCCGTGGCACTCGCGACCGAGCTCCGCCCCGACCTCGTCATCATGGATGTCAAGATGCCGCAGCTCGATGGCATCAGCGCAGCCGAGAAGCTGCACAAGGGCAACATCGCACCCGTCGTCCTTCTCACGGCGTTCAGCCAGAAGGAGCTCGTCGAGCGCGCGAGCGAGGCCGGAGCACTGGCCTACGTCGTCAAGCCCTTCACCCCGAACGACCTGTTGCCCGCCATCGAGATCGCCCTTGCGCGTCACGAGCAGATCATCACGCTCGAGGCCGAGGTCGCCGATATGGTCGAGCGCTTCGAGACCCGCAAGCTCGTCGATCGGGCCAAGGGCCTGCTGAACGAGAAGATGGGCCTGTCCGAGCCCGAGGCGTTCCGCTGGATCCAGAAGGCATCGATGGACCGCCGCCTCACGATGCAGGATGTCGCCAAGGCGATCATCGAGCAGCTCGCTCCGAAGAAGTAGCCTTTGCTCCCGCTCGACGCGGAGCATCTGCTGCGTCCTGTGCAGGTCGGCGACGGTCCTGCACTCGCCAGGGCGTATTCGGCCAACCGAGAGCACCTCGCACCGTGGGAGCCACTCAGGTCACCGGAGTTCTTCACCTCGGAGTGGCAGGAGTTCCACGCCGAGCAGTGCGTGATCGAAGCCTCTGCAGGCCGGAACATCCGCTTCGTGATCGAGTCGTCCGACGGCGAGATCCGCGGACGGATCAACCTCAACAACATCGTGCGCGGCGCGTTCTGGAACGCCGATCTGGGTTACTGGGTCGATCACACGCGGCTCCGTCGCGGTCTCGCCTCCCGCGGGGTGCGCCTCGTCGCGGCCTACGCGCGCGACGAGGTGCGACTGCATCGCCTGCAGGCAGCGACACTGCTGCACAACTCCGGTTCTCAGCGTGTTCTCGCGGACAACGGCTTCGAGCGCATCGGCATCGCACCGCAGTATCTGCGGATCGCGGGGGAGTGGCAGGACCACCTGCTGTTCCAGCTGCTGCTGGACGAACCTCTCAGCGAGCCTCGGGAGCGTCCTTGATCATGTTGGTGATGCGGATCGTCGAGCATCGGCGGCCCTGATCGTCGGAGACGACGATCTCGTGCACCGTGATGCTGCGCCCGAGGTGCACGGGCGTGCACACGCCGGTCACCACGCCGGACGTCGCCGATCGCGTGTGCGTCGCGTTGATGTCGACCCCGACGGCCAGTCGCCCTGGACCCGCGTGCAGGTTGGCGGCCATGGATCCCAGCGACTCGCCGAGCACGACATAGGCGCCGCCGTGCATGAGGCCGACGGGCTGAGTGTTGCCTTCGACGGGCAGCGTCGCGACGCAGCGCTCGGTGGTGAACTCGAGGAACTCCATGCCCATCTTCTGAGCGAGCGCACCCATTCCCCGGGCTGTCGCCCAGTCGAGTCCTGCACTGGTCGCGGTGTCGCTCATGGTTCCTCCTCAGCGGGTGTCTGTCGTCCTCGTTAGGCTGACAGGGTGACGGACTCCGCAAAGCCTACCCTCATGGTCGTAGACGGCCATTCGCTCGCCTATCGTGCCTTCTTCGCCCTGCCGGTCGAGAACTTCACGACCAAAGACAATCAGCACACGAACGCCATCTACGGCTTCCTGTCGATGCTGGTCAACCTCATCAAGGCCGAGCAGCCGACGCACATGGCGATCGCTTTCGACACTTCGCGCCACTCGTTCCGCACGGATGTCTACCCGGAGTACAAGGCGACCCGCTCCGAGTCCCCGCAGGAGTTCAAGGGGCAGATCCCACTCCTGCAGGACTGTCTCGCCGCGATGTCCATCCCGGTGCTCACCAAAGAGGGGGTCGAAGCCGACGATATCCTCGCGACGCTCGCGGCGCAGGGAGCGGAGCAGGGATACGACGTGCTGGTGGTCTCGGGAGACCGCGACACGATCCAGCTGGTCACCGACGACGTCACGCTGTTGTACCCGTCGGTGCAGGGCGTCTCGCAGCTCAAGAGGTACGACCCGGTGACCGTGCAGGAGCGCTACGGGGTCCGACCCGAGCAGTACCCCGACATCGCGGCTCTCGTCGGCGAGACGAGCGACAACCTTCCCGGTGTGCCCAAGGTGGGCGAGAAGACGGCCGTGAAGTGGCTGACCCAGTTCGGCTCGCTCGACGACCTGCTCGAGCGCTCAGACGAGATCAAGGGCGTCGTGGGCGGCAATCTGCGCGATCACATCGAAGACGTGCGTCGCAACCGCCGCCTCAACCGACTGCTGCGTGACGTCGAACTTCCTGTCGCGCCTGACGACCTCGCCGTCGCACCGATCGATGCCCAGGCCGTGCGAGACATCTTCGCCCGCCTCGAGTTCCGCACCCTGCTGCCTCGCGTCTTCGAGGCCGTCGGCGCGGGCGAAGTCGCCGATGATCCGACGACGACAGTGGTGCTGCCCGAGCCGACCGAGGTCACCGCGGCGGACTTCATCAGCTGGGCCGGGGCGCAGACCGACGACGTCGCCGTGCGGATCGTCGTGCAGGGCGGGGCTCCGACGAGACTCGGTGCCGCCTCCGGGGACGAGCTCCGTGAACTCGACTGGAACGACGAGGTCGTCGAAGTCCTGCGGCCGTGGCTCGAGTCCGCGAGCCCCAAAGTGCTCCATGACGCGAAGCCCCAGGTGAAGGCTCTGCTCCGCCTGGGGGTGCGAATGAGCGGCCTGGCCTATGACACGAGTCTGGCGGGATGGCTGCTGCGCCCGAGCTTCCCTGACAAGACGCTCGGCGACCTCGTCGAGCGCTACCTCGGCGAGAAGCTGCCGGAGGCAGACCCGACGCAGCTCGTTCCGGAGACCGAGGGCGCAACTCCCTCGCAGGAGGCCTGGTTCGCGCTCCGTGTCGCCGCCGCGCTGCGTGAGGACATTCCCGAATCCGTCGCCGCCGTGCTCACCGACATCGAGCTCCCGACGCTGCTGACTCTGGCCGACATGGAGGTCGCCGGTGTCGCGGTGTCGCACGACGTACTGTCGACCTTCTCCGGCGAGCTGGCGACGCGCGCCGAGGGTCTCGCTCAGGAGGCGTTCGGCATCGTCGGTCGCGAGTTCAATCTCGGCTCTCCGAAGCAGCTCCAGGAGGTGCTGTTCGACGACCTGCAGCTGCCCAAGACCCGCAAGACGAAGACCGGGTACTCGACGGATGCCGCAGTGCTCGCCGACCTGCAGGAGTCCCACCCGCATCCGTTCCTGGGCCTGCTGCTGCAGCACCGCGAGGCGACGAAGCTGCGCCAGATCATCGAGTCGCTCGACACCGCCATCCAGGACGATCACCGCGTGCACACGACGTACGTGCAGACCGGCAGCCAGACCGGACGCCTGTCGAGCACCGATCCGAACCTCCAGAACATCCCGGTGCGCACCGAGGAATCACGTCGCATCCGCAGCGCCTTCCAGGTGGGAGAGGGCTACGAGTCTCTGCTCACCGCCGACTACTCCCAGATCGAGATGCGGATCATGGCACATCTCTCGGGCGACGAAGGTCTCATCGAGGCGTTCAACAGCGGTGAGGACCTGCATCGGTTCGTCGGTGCGCGGGTGTTCGGTGTCGAGCCGAGCGACGTGACCTCGGCGATGCGCACGAAGGTGAAGGCGATGTCGTACGGGCTCGTCTACGGCCTGTCGGCGTTCGGGCTGTCGAAGCAGCTCCGCATCGAGCAGTCCGAGGCGAAGCAGCTGATGGTCGAGTACTTCGCTCGGTTCGGAGCGGTTCGCGACTACCTGCGGGCATCCGTCATGAAGGCCAAGGAGGTCGGCTACACCGAGACCATCTTCGGCCGCCGCCGCCCGTTCCCCGACCTTGCGAGCCCGAACCGCGTGCTTCGCGAGAACGCCGAGCGCGCAGCGCTCAACGCCCCGATCCAGGGAAGCGCGGCAGACATCATGAAGATCGCGCTCCTGCACATCCACGAGGACCTGAGGTCAGAAGGTCTCAGCTCGCGCGCACTGCTGCAGATCCACGACGAACTCGTCGTCGAAGTGGCACCGGGGGAGTGGGATGCGGCGGAGCGGATCGTGCGGACCCGCATGGGCGACGCAGCGGACCTCACCGTGCCTCTCGACGTTCAGGTCGGCCGCGGACACGACTGGAACGAGGCCGCGCACTGAGGCTGGCCGACGCGTCGTGACTTCCACGGTGCAGAGCACGGCTGCGCGGCACACCGATATCCTGCGCCGGGGGTGCGGGGCTACGCTGGAGGGATGACTTCAGCTCCCCGCACTCCGTCTGCCATCGACAAAGTCGCCGATGAGTGGGTCGACACCATCGCGGTGCTCGCCCCGACGCTCGGCACCTACATCGGCAGAGACGAGGTCAACGACCGTTTCGGCGATCTGAGCCCCGAGGGGCACGAGCAGATCGCATCTGCAACGCGATCGACGCTCGCGAAGCTGCAGGCACTCGACCCGGTCGACGCGATCGACGAAGTCACGAAGACCGATCTCTCGGCAGAGCTCAGCCTGGATCTCGAGCTGCACGACGCGAAGTGGCACCTGCGAGACCTGAACGTCATCGCTTCAGCGCCGCAGGACGTGCGGTCGGCCTTCGATCTGATGCCGACGGCCACAGCGGACGACTGGAGCGTCATCGCGACGCGTCTCGCCGCGGTACCCGATGCGCTCCGCGGATACACCGAGACGCTCCGCGCGGGCATCGCCGCCGGAGTCACCCCCGCTCGGCGCCACGTGGTGGAGGTCGCCACGCAGATCGACCGCTACACGGCCGACGACGGGTTCTTCGCCGCATTCGTGGCCGAAGCGACTCCTCAAGAGGGCAACCTCCCCGCATCCCTCGCTCGCACTCTGGCCGACAACTCCGCTGCGGCGCGGGTCGCGTACGACGAACTTCGCAGCTTCCTGGCCGAGGAGCTCGCTCCCGTCGCGACGGAGGTCGATGCCGTCGGACGAGAGCTCTATGCGCTGAACTCCCGTCGCTTCCTCGGTGCCACGATCGACCTCGATGAGACCTATGAATGGGGCCGCGAGGAACTGGCCCGGATGGTCGCCGAGCAGACCGCGATCGCGAACGAGATCCTCCCCGGCGCCTCGGTCGAAGAGGCCGTCGCCCACCTCGAGGCCGATCCCGCTCGCAAGCTCGTCGGAACAGACGCTCTCCAGAAGTGGATGCAGGAGACGAGCGACCGCGCCGTCGCAGAGCTCGGCGCCACGCACTTCGACATCCCCGAGGCGATTCGCACTCTCGAATGCATGATCGCGCCGACGCAAGAGGGCGGCATCTACTACACCGGTCCGACTGACGACTTCTCGCGTCCGGGGCGCATGTGGTGGTCGGTTCCCGAGGGCGTCACCGAGTTCGACACATGGCGCGAACTGACGACGGTCTATCACGAGGGTGTCCCGGGGCATCACCTGCAGATCGCGCAGGCCGTCTACAACCGCGCCGAGCTCAACTCGTGGCGGCGACTGCTTGCCGGCACCTCGGGCCATGCAGAGGGTTGGGCGCTGTACGCCGAGCGTCTGATGCAGCAACTCGGCTACCTCGACGATCCGGCCGACCGGTTGGGCATGCTCGACGGCCAGCGGATGCGCGCGGCCCGTGTCGTGCTCGACATCGGAGTGCACCTCGGCAAGCCGCGTCTCGACGGCGACGGCACCTGGGACGCCGACTACGCACTCGACTTCATGCGCAAGAACGTGAACATGTCCGATCAGTTCGTGCAGTTCGAGGTCAACCGCTATCTCGGCTGGCCGGGCCAGGCGCCCTCCTACAAGGTGGGTCAGCGCATCTGGGAGCAGGTGCGAGACGCGTATCAGGCAGAGCGGGGCGCGGACTTCGATGTGAAGGACTTCCACAAGCGTGCTCTCGACATGGGCGGGGTCGGACTCGACACACTCCGAACCGCGCTTCTGTCGCGCTGAGGGAATGCGCCGACCGGATCCGCTGTTCATTCAGCTGAATAGAAAGGGCTGACATGAGCATCGAGTTCGGGCTGGACACCTTCGGCGACATCACGAGAGGCGACGACGGCGAGCTGCTCACCGGCGCGCAGACGATCCGCAACATCGTCGAGCAGGCGGAGCGCGCCGACAGCGTCGGTGTCGACTTCTTCGGCGTGGGGGAGCACCACCGCACGGAGTTCGCCGTGTCGGCACCGGAGATGGTGCTCGCCACCATCGCGGGTCGCACGAAGAGCATCCGTCTCGGAACCGCCGTCACCGTGCTGTCCTCGGATGACCCTGTTCGCGTGTTCGAACGCTTCTCCACCCTCGATGCCCTCTCGAACGGACGAGCCGAGGTCGTGCTCGGCCGGGGCTCTTTCATCGAGTCCTTCCCGCTCTTCGGCTACGATCTCCGCGACTACGACGCCCTCTTCGAGCAGAAGCTCGAACTCTTCGTCGAACTCCTCAAAGAGCAACCGGTGACCTGGTCGGGATCGATGCGCGCCTCGCTCGAGAACGCGAACGTCTTCCCGAAGACGGAGAACGGTCTGCGCACCTGGGTCGGGGTGGGCGGCAGCCCTGAGTCCGTCGTGAGGGTGGCACGTCACGGTCTCGGTCTCATGCTCGCGATCATCGGAGGCCCTGCCGGTCGCTTCCGTCAGTTCGTGGATCTCTATCACCGTTCGGTGGCATCCTTCGGCACGACCTCGCACCCGATCGCCGTGCACTCGCCGGGCCACATCGCAGACACCGATGAGGAGGCATGGGAGGCCGCGTACTCCGGTTTCGAGGCGATGAACAACACCATCGGTCGCGAGCGCGGATGGCCCCCGTACAGCCGGGCACGCTTCCAGAACGACGTGGGACCTGCGGGTGCTCTGTATGTCGGCTCGCCCGATCGGGTCGCGGCCAAGATCGCCGACACCGTCACGACGCTCGGACTCGGCCGCTTCGACTTGAAGTACGCCACCGGCACGCTGTCTCACGACGCGATGATGCGCAGCATCGAGCTCTACGGCTCAGAGGTCATCCCTCGGGTACGTCGGCTGCTCGCCGACCGCGACTGACGCACGTGCTCGGCGGCGCGCGCGTCACATCTACGATGTAGCCATGGCCAACACCGCGCTGCCGAGCCGGGCGTCGATCGCCGGACGTCTCGATGAGCTCCCGTTCACGCGCCGTCACCTGCGTCTTCTCACCGGCTCAGGGGTCGGCTGGGCTCTGGACGCGATGGACGTCGGACTCATCTCGTTCATCCTCGCGGCTCTCACCCAGCAGTGGGGTCTGACGAAGACGGATGCCGGATGGATCGCATCGGTCGGCTTCATCGGAATGGCGATCGGCGCGACCCTCGGCGGCCTCCTCGCCGACAGGCTCGGGCGGCGCCAGGTCTTCGCATTGACGCTGCTGATCTACGGCGTCGCCACGGGAGCAAGCGCGCTCGTGAGCGGTCTCGCCGCGCTCCTCGTGCTGCGGTTCCTCGTCGGACTGGGTCTCGGCGCCGAGCTTCCCGTCGCTTCCACGTATGTGAGCGAGTTCGCGCCCGCTCGCATCCGAGGCCGGCTCATCGTCATCCTCGAGGCCTTCTGGGCGCTGGGGTGGACGGCGGCCGCCCTGATCGGCTTCTTCGTGATCCCCGCATCCGACGACGGCTGGCGCTGGGCCTTCGCACTCGGCGCGATCCCCGCCGTGTACGCCCTGATCGTCCGGTGGGGGCTCCCGGAGTCGCCGCGGTGGCTCGCCTCGCGCGGCCGCATCGCCGAGGCCGATCGGATCGTGGCGACCTTCGAGGCTGACGCGGGTGTCGAACCAGTGCCTGCGATCAGGAGAGAGCCGGCGTCGCGCGCGATCGCCGTCACCACCCGCGCGCGATTGACCACACTGTGGAACGCGGAGTTCCGGGTTCGCACCATGTGCCTCTGGCTCGTCTGGCTCTGCGTGAACTTCGCGTACTACGGCGCGTTCATCTGGATCCCCAGCATCCTGGTCGATGCGGGATTCGATCTCGTACGGTCCTTCGGGTTCACGCTCATCATCACTCTCGCTCAGCTGCCGGGATATGCGGTCGCCGCGTGGCTGATCGAGGTGTGGGGCAGGCGCACGACGCTCTCGGTCTTCCTCGTCGGCTCGGCGGTGTCGGCTGTCTTCTTCGGGACATCGACGACCGAGACCGCCATCATCGCCTCGGGCATGGCCCTCTCGTTCTTCAACCTCGGCGCCTGGGGCGCGCTGTACGCCGTGACTCCCGAGATCTACCCGACCTCGTTGCGGGGCACAGGAGCGGGCTGGGCGGCGGGAGTGGGACGCATCGCGTCGATCGTCGCTCCGCTGGCCGTGCCGATCCTGCTCGTCGCGGGCGGGGCGCCGGTGCTGTTCGCGGTGTTCGGCGCGTGCTTCATCGTTGCGGCAGGAGCGGCGTGGGGCTTGGTCGATCGCGGGGGAATGGCGCTCGACGACCGGTGAGCGCCTCAGTGTCCGCGCGCGGGAATAGGCTGTCGAGGTGACAGAAGTACGTTATGTGGCCATCGGAGATTCCTTCACCGAGGGAGTGGGTGATGATCTCCCCGACGGCCGTGAGCGAGGGTGGGCGGACCTCGTGGCTCAGGGATGGGCCGATGCCGCCGGACACCCGATCAGCTACGCGAACCTCGCGATCCGCGGCAAGCTCGCCTGGCCGATCGTCGAGCAGCAGCTCGAACCCGCGCTCGCGCTGCGTCCGACGCATCTGTCGTTCAACGGCGGAGGAAACGACATGCTCCGACCGAGGACCGACCTCGAGCACATCGCCGACGCGTTCAGCCGGGTTCTGCGCCGGTGTGACGAAGAGGGCGTCACCCTGATCCTGCTCTCCGGGGCGAATCCGAGTGGTCAGCTTCCGATGGGGTCGCTCGTGCAACGGCGCGGCGACCTGCTCTCCGACGCAGTGCTGCGCCGGGTCGAGGGTCGCGACGACGTCGTGCGGGCACTCAACTGGCCAGACCGAGAACTCGCCGATGCGAAGTACTGGTCTGCGGACCGGCTCCACATGAACTCCGCCGGTCACCATCGTGTCGCCGCGCGAGTGCTCCACGGCCTGGGGTTCGAGCCGCCGTCGACGTGGTGGTCTCCGACCGCTCTCACCGCAGGCGGCCCGGCCGGTCTCGCCTACTACCGTGAGTTCGTCGGCCCCTGGGTCCGACGGCGCGTCACACGCACCTCTTCCGGAGACGGCCGCGCCGCGAAGTACCCGGACTGGGTCGAGAGGGTTCCGCACGCGTGACCGACATCGAGATGCGCCGCATCACAGGCGGCTCGGTCACTCTGCATGATGCGCGTCGCAAGGTCGAGCGCACCGTCGCGGTCGAGGACTTCGAGATCGGCGTGTTCCCGATCACCGAGGACCAGCTCGCGGAGATCCTCCCCATCGCATCACGGCATCCGCGGCGTCCTGCAGTCGACGTGAGCTGGCTCCGGGCGATCCATTTCTGCAATGCCGCCTCCGAATGGGAGGGGCTCGATCCGGTCTATCGCTTCAACGGCGAAGACGTCAGCTGGGATGCGACAGGTGACGGGTATCGGCTGCCCACTGAGGCCGAATGGGAGTACGCCTGCAGGGCGGGCTCGGTCGGTCCTCATTACGCGCCGCTCGCCGACGCCGCCTGGACGAGCGCCGACGCGGTCTCCTCTCCTCAGGATGTCGGTGGCAAGCTGCCGAACCTGCACGGCCTCTTCGACACTCTCGGGAACGTCTGGGAGTGGTGCTGGGATCTTCTGGATCCGGCCCGCTACGACGACTATCGGGTGTTCCGAGGCGGCGGATTCGCCGACGACTCCTGGAGCGTCCGGGCGTCGGTGCGCCGCGGGGGAGGACCCCGCGTGCATCACGAGGACGTCGGCATGCGTGTCGCCCGAGGAGGCTTCGACTCATCGGATGACGCCCAGGGCTGGTCAGCGCGAGCAGATCGTGAGCGTGCAGCGGTCGACGGCCCCGTGCCCTTCGGATGGACACCGTTGAGGCGACCGGGGCGCTGACATCACCCTCGGTCGATCAGCTTCACCATGTAGTGGTCGGGGTCGGCCGACGGTGCGAAGCCGTATTGTGCGTACAGACCGCCGGCAGTGCTGGTGGCGAGCATGATGCGCTTGACGGTCGAGGATTCGCGGAGGTCCTCCAGCACCCCCTCGACCAGCATCCGTCCGATTCCGTGCCCTCGGGCTCTCTCGTCGACGAACACATCGCACAGCCACGCGAAGGTGACTCCATCGGTCACGACGCGGGCGTACCCGACCTGCCGCTCAGCGTCGTCGCGGATCGAGTAGTTGCGTGACGCGTCTATCGCGGCATCCTGGGTCGCGCGGCTGCGGCCCTTCGCCCAGTACGACTCCTCGCTCAGCCAGCGGTGCACCAGGTCGCGATCGATCAGGGCGCGGTCGTTCGAGAAGGTGAAGCTCGTGGGCATGAGCCTCATCCTAGAAGCAGTCAGCGTCGCCTCTCGGGATCCAAGCCCATCCTGATGCGTGTGCGCTTGCGCTCGATCAGGATGAAGGTGACGCCGAGGATCCAGAGCGGGATGGGCATGAGGAACGCGACCCGGAATGCCTCGAGTGAGTAGGTCTCCGGCGTTCCCGCCCCTTGCAGGTCGAGAGCGAGCCCGATGAGGAAGATCGCGATCAGAGCAGCGATGAACCCGCCCGCATTCGTCACTCCGGTCGCGGTGCTCAGGCGGTGCGAGGGATTGTGCGTGCGTGCGTGGTCGAAGGCGATCATGCTCGCCGGGCCTCCCGTCGCGAGAGCCACGGCGAGAAGGTAGAGCAGCCAGAGCGGAGCCGGCTCGGGCAGAGCGAGGACGGCCACCCATGCGACGACCTGCACACCGACGGCAGGCAGGACGAGTGCGAGCGAGCGCTGGTTGGGCAGACGACGAGAGAGGTCGCCGATGATGGGACCCAGCGCCATTCCGGCCACCACATACACCGAGATGATCCCCGCGGCGTGCGCGGTGTCGAGTCCCTGAGCCGCTGTGAGGAACGGCATTCCCCACAGCAGGATGAAGGCGGTGCCGGCGAACGGCGTCGTGAAGTGCGACCAGAACGCGAGACGCGTGCCGGGGTGGGCCCAGGCCGCGCGGATGCCGACGCCCGTATCGATGGCCGAGGTGACGACGCGGATCACGCCCGTGTCGGTGTCGATCGTCACGTCAGCGCCGCGCTCGGCGGGGTGATTGCGGATGACGAGCGCGACGAGGATCGTGAACAGGACGCCGAGTCCCGCGATGCTGCCGAAGGTGACCGTCCACGTGGTGGCGTGCAGAAGAGCTGCGAGCGGTACGAGTGCGATCAACTGGCCCGCCTGACCGATGATGCCGGTGAACTGCACCATGATCGGTCCCCGCTGCGCCGGGAACCAGGTCGCCACCAATCGCAGCACGGCGGGGAAAATCGCCGCGTCACCTGCGCCGAGAAGAATGCGGGCGAAGATCGCGATCCCGATGCCGGGGGAGAGGGCCATCGTGAGCTGGCCCGCTGCCATGAGCAGCATGCCGATCGTCATGATGGGGCGGGAGCCGAAGCGGTCGAGCAGGATTCCGACGGGGATCTGCATCCCGCCGTAGACGGCGAGCTGCACCACGGCGAACAGCGCGAGGGTCGACGCATCGGCCTGGAACCGATCAGCGGCCTCCACGCCGACGGCGCCGAGCGACGTGCGGTTGGTGATGGCGAGAACGTAGGCTGCGACACCCACGCCCCAGATGAGCCAGGCCCTCCAACCCGGGGTGGTCACGGGGGAGCGGGGAACCTGTTGCACTCCTCCCACGGTACTCCTCGTGGGAGAGTCTCCCGACGCGAGGACACTCGAGCAGGGGGTGCCGGATGTCCGACGCTCTCGCTACCGTGGCCGCATGACACCTGTACCCGTGCACCACTCCATCAACTACGTCGAGCTCGTCGTCAATGATCTCGAGACGGCGAAGCGGTTCTACCGAGACGCGTTCGGCTGGGTCTTCGTGGACTACGGTCCCGCCTACGCGGGTATCGCCTCACTGACCGGAGACGGCACGGAGGTGGGCGGTCTGCTTCTCTCCGACCAGGGGCGTCCGCCCGGCGGGCCGCTCGTGCTGCTGTACTCCGACGATCTCGACGCCACGCAGAAGTCGATCACCGACGCGGGCGGCGCAGTGGTCCAGGGGCCGTACGAGTTCCCCGGTGGACGGCGACTGCACTTCATCGACCCGAGTGGCAACGAGCTCGGGGTCTGGGCTGCGCGGTGACGCCAGAATGAGTGTGTGACGTCTCATCCTCATCCTCATCCTCCGTATGACGAGCTCCGTCGGTCGCTCCGCGTCCGTGCATCGACGTGGGATGACGCGGACACGACCGCGGTGAGTGAACTCGTCCGCACGTATCTGCTGCAGACCGAGGCGGAGAAGCTCGAGTATGCCGAGGCATCGCCTGCAGGGCTGGCAGCGTTGCCGCCGAGTTACGAGCGCGAGGTGGCCGATCCGGTCGCCGCCTACGCGCACTGCACCACTCTGCTCGCAATGACCAAGCAGGGGCCCGTCGGTGTGGTGATCGTACGGGTCGATGGGGGAGAGGCCGAGATCAAGCGACTCTGGGCAGATCCGAACCTCCGTGGACGCGGTCTCGGATCCGCGTTGCTGGATGCTGCACTGGCGCTGACAACAGGACGCGTCCGGCTGTCCGTCTGGGAGTGGCGGGCGCCGGCGATCAGGCTCTACGAATCGCGCGGTTTCGAACGCGTCGCGTCGTGGGACGACCGAGAGGGGCTCATCTGCATGGAGAGACCCGCAGAAACTTTGCCCTTGCGCTAACTGTTCCCGTGATCAATACTCATCTTCATGGCTAACGATCAGGACGAGAACGCGGTTTTCCTTGCTCTCGCGGATCCGACTCGCCGCGAGGTCGTTCGCACACTAGGTCGCGGCCCGGCGAGCGTGGGCGAGCTCGCGCAGCCCTTCGCGATGACGCTTCCGTCGTTCATGAAGCACATCCACGCGTTGGAGGACAGCGGACTCATCCGCACATCCAAGAGCGGTCGCGTGCGCACCTGCACACTCGATCGCGACCGCCTCGCGGTCGTGGGGCACTGGCTCGACGAGCAACGGCGAGTCTGGGAAGACCGCACTGACCGCCTTGACGCCCTGATGGCCGATCCGGAGGAGAACCGATGACCCGCACCGCACTCGACCCGCGACTCGACCTGACTCTCGAGACGGCGCTGCCTGCGACCCCCACCGCCGTCGATCCGACGCACGGGGGCTCTGAATGACTCACCAAGTCGACATCGTCGAGCATGATGCCCTGTCCGAATCGCAATCGGCGGCACTGAGAGAACTCTTCGATCGTGAGTACCGAGCGGAGCATGGAGAGTGGAACCCCGATCGCCCGTACGGGTATTCGCCCGCAGATGTGCACGCGATCGTGTTCCGTGGCACCATCGCTGTCGCGCACGTCGGGTTTCAACGGCGCCTCATACGCGTCGGCGCACGCGAGGTCGCGGTCGCCGGAACCGGGGGAGTCCTCGTCCATCCGGACTGCCGCTCCGACGGACTCGGTCGCCTCGTGATGTCGCACGCGCAGCAGGCGATGCGCGACGACGATCGTGTGAGTTTCGGCTACCTCGGGTGCCGAGAGGAGGTCGTGCCGTTCTACGAGCGCACCGGCTGGTCACGGGTGAACGCCGTAGAACGTCATGTCTCGATGATCGACTCGAACGAGACGGTGACATCTTCGGCGGGGCCGATACTCGTCTTCTCGGCCGGCTCGGGCGCTGACGCAGATCTATGGCCGGAGGGTGACATCGACCTGCGAGGCACTCCATGGTGACCGTAACGAGGCGGACACGTGTTCCACAGCCAGATGCAGTCCGCAGACAGCCGGCTCCGTTGCGGGGCGCGCTCGGAGGCGCCTTCACCGCTGCGGGCGCGGGTTTGGTCGTGACAGCTATGGGAGTGTGACTGGCTTCGACACCGCGGGTCCATAAGCGACGGGGAGGCCGATTCTGACGTGTTCTGACATAATGTGCATTATCGGCGTTACTGCATTGCCGCGATCGGAGCGCTCGATAGGCTCGTGACGTGAACGGAAGCAACGTCGAGATCGACTGGGAAGCGGCGCGAAACGCCAACCGACAGAACTGGGATGATCGCGTCCCGTTGCACGAAGCGGCATACGGTCTGGACGCGTACGACGAGCCGACTCACATCAGCGACGTCGTGAGCGACGACCTGCCGGTGCTCAACCGTTTCGTGCGCGGCGGAACGCTCGCGGAATTGGACGTGTGCCACCTCCAGTGCCACATCGGCACGGACACGATCTCCTTGGCGCGTGCCGGGGCGATCGTGACCGGCGTCGATTTCTCGGAGCCGGCGCTGCAAGCCGCAGAGGCACTCGCGAACCGCGTCGGGGTCTCGGCCACGTGGGTCCAGACCGACGTCCTCGATGCGAGCAACGTGGTGTCAGGCGACTTCGACATCGTCTACACGAGCATCGGGACGATCTGCTGGCTCGAGGATCTCGACCGATGGGCGGCCCAGATCGTCGCTCTGCTGCGTCCGGGTGGGACGTTCTTCATCCGCGACGGCCATCCTGCGCTGCTGGCTCTCGACGAGGGCGCCCAAGAACTCACGACCCGCTACCCGTACTTCGGCGACGGCCGTGCGCAGCAATGGGACGACGAGTCGACCTACGCCGGAGACGGCAAGGTCGCTCACCCGCGCACCTACGAGTGGCCTCACCCCCTCTCCGAGATCCTCGGATCGCTGTTGAGAGCCGGTCTCCGCCTCCTGCACTTCGATGAGGGACGAACACTCCCCTGGCAGTTCAGCCCGCGGATGGTCGAGGTGTCCGGCGGCTACGCGTGGCCAGAGGCGGAACGCAACCTCATCCCCTGCACCTTCACCATCGTCGCGCGCCGGGACTGAGGCTTTTCTGCAGCGGTGCTGCGTGAACAGTGCGACCTGTAGGGTGACCGCGTGCTTCTGCCCCGCGCCACTCCTTCGTCGATGCAATTCTCAGCATCGGCGATCAGTTCGTTGCTCGACCACCTGGAGGAACGGGGTATCGAGTGCCATTCGCTCATGGTGGTGCACCGAGGCCGCATCGTCGCGGAAGGGTGGTGGGCGCCGTACTCCGCTGATCAACCGCACCTGCTGTACTCGCTGACGAAGTCCTTCACGTCAGTCGCGGTCGGCATCGCGGTGAACGACGGGCTGTTGCGACTCGATGACCGCGTCGTCGACATTCTGCCGGATCACGTTCCCGACGACGCGTCCGAGCAGGCGCGTGCACTCACCGTTCAGCACCTGCTGACCATGACCACCGGTCATGCCGAAGACACTCTGGGCGACGCCTGGGCACTCGAACCGACGGATCTGGTGCGAGGGTTCCTCAGGATGCCGGTAACTGCCGCGTCGGGTTCACACCACACCTACGACAACTCGTCGACCTTCGTTCTGGCGCGAATGGTCGAACGTGTCACAGGAACGCCTCTCCCGACGCTTCTGGATGAGCGACTGTTCGCTCCGCTCGGGATCACTGACATCGAGTGGGATCGCGTAGGCGACGGTGCGGTATACGGGTTTCACGGTTTGCATCTGACGACCGAGTCTGTCGCGGCGTTCGGCGAGCTGATGCTGCGCGGCGGGGCATGGCAGGGACGCCCGATCCTGTCGCAGGACTGGATGGCGGAAGCCACCCGGAAGCAGGTTGACAGCCGCCACTACTCCCCCGGCGCCCCGGGTGTGGACTTCCATGCCGGATACGGGTATCAGATCTGGTCATCGACCTATGGCTTCCACGGCAACGGCGCCTTTGGGCAGCAGTGCATCGTGGTCCCCGACCAGGAGCTCGTGGTCGTGCTGACAGCCGCGCACAGCGAGGTCCGCCATGCGCAGGATGTGCTCGACGCGGTCAGACGCTTCGTCGTGCCCGGGGTCGGTGGCGCACGAGACGACGACCAGGATGCAGCACTGGCTCGGCGGATGAGTGACCTCTCTCTTCCGATGGTGGAAGGCACGCTCGGGGGTGCATCGTCAGCGATCTGCGCGACGCTGGATGCCTCCCCATCGGGCTCGGCACTCGCCGAGGGCACGCCGGTGGTGGTCGAACAGCGGGCTCACGGATGGATCATCCGCCTGGGGCTGGACATCGAGATCGCGGTGGGCTTCGACTCGTGGCGGGAGAGCCGCCCGCTGGGACGACCGGTGGTGTCAAGCGGCGCCTGGCAACGCGACACCTTCGTCGCTGATCTGCACCTGGTCACCTCGCCGCACCGCGTACGGCTGACTGTCCGAAAAAGCACGGCACACCCGGTCTGGGTGACGGTGCCTCTCACGACCTCAGATCTGACCCTGCACCTGAAGTCGCCGCTCATGACGCGCCCCGACATGGCCTGAGCGTCCCCTCCCCTACGCGCCGACGTATTCCGCCAGGTGCTCCCCCGTGACCGTCGACTTGGCCGCGACGAGATCCGCCGGGCTTCCCTCGAAGACGACCCGACCTCCGTCATGGCCCGCGCCCGGTCCGATGTCGATGATCCAGTCGGCGTGAGCCATCACCGCCTGGTGGTGCTCGATCACGATGACGGTCTTGCCGGATTCGACGAGTCGATCGAGAAGGCCGAGGATGTTCTGGACGTCCGCGAGGTGCAGGCCCGTGGTCGGTTCGTCGAGCACGTACGTGTCGCCCTTCTCCCCCATCTGGATGGCCAGCTTGATGCGCTGACGCTCGCCGCCCGACAGCGTCGACAACGGCTGCCCGAGGGAGAGATACCCCAGACCGACGTCTTCGAGGCGACCGAGGATCGTGGCGGCGGCGGGCAGCTTCGCGTCCCCTTCGGAGAAGAACGCCCTCGCCTCGGCGACAGGCAGATCCAGCACCTCGGTGATGTCCTTGCCTGCGAGCTTGTACTCGAGGACGGCAGCCTGGAACCGCTTGCCGCCGCAGTCCTCGCACGGCGTCTCGATCGTGTCCATGAACCCGAGCTCGGTGATGATCACCCCGGCGCCCTTGCATGTCGGGCACGCTCCTTCGGAGTTCGCACTGAACAGCGCGGGCTTGACGCCGTTGGCTTTCGCGAACGCCTTCCGAATGGGCTCGAGCATGCCGGTGTATGTGGCGGGGTTGCTCCGTCGTGATCCCTTGATCGCCCCCTGGTCGATCGCGACGACGCCCTCGAGCTTCGACACCGATCCGTGGATCAGCGAGCTCTTGCCCGAACCGGCGACCCCGGTGACCACAGTGAGAATGCCGGTGGGGATGTCGACGTCGACGTCCTGCAGGTTGTTGGCGTTGGCACCGCGGATCTCGATCGCACCGGTGCTGCTGCGCACCGATTCCTTGAGCACTGCTCGATCGTCGAGATGATCACCCGTGCGCGTGCCACTGGCCTTCAAGCCTTCTACGGTTCCCTCGAAGCAGATCTCGCCTCCCGCGCTTCCCGCGCCGGGACCGAGGTCGACCACATGATCACCGATCACGATGGTCTCGGGCTTGTGCTCCACGACCAGCACCGTGTTGCCCTTGTCGCGCAGGCGCAGAAGCAGCGTGTTCATGCGCTGGATGTCATGCGGATGCAGGCCGATGGTCGGCTCGTCGAACACATAGGTGACGTCGGTGAGAGACGACCCCAGATGGCGCAGCATCTTGATGCGCTGCGCCTCTCCGCCGGACAACGTACCTGAGGGCCGTTCGAGGCTCAGGTACCCCAGGCCGAGCGTGACGAATGCGTCGAGGTTGGCACGCAGCGCCTCGAGGAGCGGAGCTGCGCCAGGGAGCTCCAGACCGCGCACCCATTCGGCCAGATCCGTGACCTGCATGCGGCACGCATCCGCGATGCTGATGCCGTCGATCTTCGACGACCGAGCACCCTCGGTGAGACGGGTGCCGTCGCACTCCGGGCAGGTCGCGAACGTCGCCACGCGCTCGACGAAGGCGCGGATGTGCGGCTGCAGGGCGTCGAGGTCCTTCGACAGCATCGACTTCGTGATCTTGGGGATGAGCCCCTCGTAGGTCATGTTGATTCCCGAGATCTTGACCTTGGTGACCTCGCCGTAGAGGAACAGGTGGCGCTGCTTCTCGGTGAACTCGGCGACCGGCTTGTCGGCCGGGTAGAACCCCGACGTGGAGAAGCCCTTCACCATCCAGCCGTCCGCGGTGTACCCCGGGACCATGATGGCCCCCTCGTCGAGGGACTTCGACTCGTCGACGATCTGAGTGAGGTCGAGGTCGGACACCGCTCCCCTGCCCTCGCACCGAGGGCACATGCCACCGAGGTAGATCGCGTCCTTGACGATCTTCTTCTCGCCCCCCGGACCTGTCATCACCCCGCTGGCCCTCTGGGTGGGGATGTTGAAGGAGAAGGCTGTGGGGCCCCCGATGTAGGGCTGACCCAGTTTGCTGAAGAGGATCCGCAGCATCGCGTTCGCATCGGTGACCGTGCCGACCGTCGACCGCGGATTCGCCCCGAGGCGCTCCTGATCGACGATGATCGAGGTCGTGAGTCCCTCGAGCACATCGACGTCGGGGCGAGGCACCGACGGCATGAATCCCTGCACGAACGCGCTGTAGGTCTCATCGATCATGCGCCGCGACTCGGCGGCGATCGTGTCGAAGACCAGCGAGCTCTTGCCCGACCCCGAGACACCGGTGAACACCGTGAGACGACGCTTCGGGATGTCGACGCTCACCTCTTTCAGATTGTTCTCGCGCGCACCCTGCACGCGGATGATGTCGTGGCCGTCAGCGGGGTGCGTCGTCATGAGGATCCTCGAGTAGCGACCGGGGTCAGCCGGCCTGGTTGATTCGGAGAAGGTTGCCCGCAGGGTCGCGGAACGCGCAGTCGCGCACGCCGTACGGCTGGTCCATGGGCTCCTGGACCACGTCCGCGCCGCTCTCGACGAGCCGCTCGAACACGGCGTCGAGATCGTCGCTCGCAAGCGTCAGCGCGCCGTAGCTGCCCTTGGCGATGAGTTCGAGGATCGTCTGTCGCTCGGCGTCGGTGATCCCGGGGTCTGTGGCCGGCGGGTGCAGCACGATCGACGTCTCCGGTTGCCCTTGCGGACCGACCGTGAGCCATCGGAGACCGTCGTAGCCGACGTCGTTGCGCACCTCGAACCCGAGGGCGTCACGATAGAAGCCGAGGGCCGCATCGGCGTCGGTGTGCGGAAGGAATGCGTAGTGGATGCTGATTCTCATGGGATTCACGTTAGGTGCGCGCCCGTGCGCGGCGCTTCTTGATTCCTGATCGGTCTGATCACGTGCTTCGCCTGGAAGGTGGGGATGCCGTCGACATCCGCTGCGCGCTCACGATACACGCGGGGTGAGACACCGACGAGCTCGGTGAATCGTGTGCTGAAGGTGCCGAGCGATGAGCACCCCACTTCGAAGCACACCTCGGTGACGCTGAGGTCGCCGCGGCGCAGCAATGCCATGGCCCGCTCGATCCGCCGCGTCATCAGATAGGAGTACGGCGATTCGCCGTAGGTCTCTTTGAACTGCCTGCTCAGATGCCCCGCCGACATGTGCGCGCCGCGCGCCAGAGCCTCGACATCGAGAGGCGTCGCGTACTCGCGATCGATGCGATCCCGCACTCTGCGCATCACGACGAGCTCGCGGAGCCGCGCATCGTCGTCCGGGGTCACCCCCCGATTTTCGCATGACCTCGCGTAACAGCGTGTGAACGTCCGCGACATATCGATATCGACCTCCCCCCATCCCGCCCCGGACAGCGCTACTCTGTGACCATCCCTCACAGGATTTTCTCAGAAAGGGGTCCCCCACCATGTCTGATCCACTCGCAACCGAAGCGAAGTCACTGTTCAAGTCCATTCGCGTGGTGCTGGCGGTCTCGGGCGCCATCGCCCTCATCGCCGGCATCGTCCTGCTCGTCTGGCCGCTCAAGTCCGCCGTGATCGTCACAGGCATCTTCGCCACTTACCTCGTGATCGCAGGTCTCGTCTACATCGGCCTGGGCATCTTCTCCAAGGTCAAGGGCGGATGGGCTCGAGTCGGCCACATCGTGCTGGGCCTCGTCTACATCGTCGCCGGCGTGATCGCGTTCGCGAACCTCGGAGTCGCCGCGGCGACCCTCGCGCTCGTCGTCGTGATCTTCATCGGCATCAGCTGGATCGTCGACGGAGTGGTGGCGCTGTCCCTCCTCGGACAGGACGGCTCGCGGGTCTGGACGCTGCTCTACGCACTGCTCAGCATCATCGCCGGTATCGTCGTGCTCTTCTCCCCGCTGTACGCGGCGGCGGTGCTCTGGCTGGTGCTCGGCATCTCGCTCGTCGTTCTCGGAATCGTGCAGATCGTCCGCGCGATCACCCTCGGCAAGGACGCGAAGGACTTCGTGGCCTCGGCGAAGGCCGACTCCGCGATCTGACTCGCCTCCAAACGCAGAGAGCCCCGTCCATCCGGACGGGGCTCTCTCTGTTGGTCTCAGAGACTCACTCGGCCTCGAAGGCGCTGACGTCGCCGACCAACCGGGTGTTGTCGGCAGGAACGGCGTCGACTGCCGCACGTGCGATCTCCGCTGCGAACTCCGACACGTTGTAGAGCTTGCCTGCGGACTCGCGGCGCTCGGCGATCGCGCCGGGGTTGGCGCGCTCGAGAAGCGTCGCCGTGATGGTGCCCTCGATCATGTCGCCGGAGACGACGGTGAACCCGATGCCCTTCTCGGCGAGACCGGGGATGCGCTCGCGGAGCGCATCCTCACCTGCACGCTTCGACAGCGCGACCGGCTCGTACTCCGGCATCGTCGGCGTGGTGCGGATGAAGTGGGCCTGGTGGCTCGTCACGAAGACGACCCGCGACCCATCGCCGAGCAGAGGGGCAGCGGCGTCGAGGACGTTCAGCTGCGCGTCGCGGTTGAGCGTCAGCGCGTAGTCCTCAGCCATCCCGGATTCCATGCCCCCTGATGCGTTCAGCACGAGCACATCGAGGCGACCGAACTCGGCCTTCACCGCATCGAACATCTCGCCGACCGACGAGGGGTCGGTGAGGTCGGCGCCGACGACGAGCACGCGTCGCCCCAGCTCGCGCAGCTGAGCGGCGAGCTTCTCGGCGCGCGGCGCCTTGTTGCGGAAGTTGATGACCACGTCCGCCCCCGCCTCGGCGAGGTAGCGCACGGTGTCCGCCCCGATTCCTCGAGACGAGCCGGTGACGAGGGCGACCTTGCCCTCTAGAGAACCTGCGGGAAGAACGTCGGTCACGGTGACTCCTCTGATGCGTGAATCGCCGTGATGACACGGCGCTTTCAGACTATCAAGCCGGCCCCTTCGAACCGGGAACCGGCTCGTGCCGCGTGATAGGTTGACCGCAAAGGAGGCCGCATGGACAACTTCGCGACATTCGTACAGTTCATCGACCAATGGGCATGGATCGGGTGGCTGATCCTGATCGCCATCTTCCTCGTGATCGAGATGCTCACTCTCGACTTCACCTTCCTGATGCTGAGCTTCGGCAGCGCAGTCGGCCTCGTCACCGATTTCCTCGGCATCCCGGTGTGGGTCCAGGTGCTGATCGCCGCGGCGGCGGCCGCACTGTTCATCCTCTTCCTGCGTCCGCCGCTGATCAAGCGTCTGCATCGCGGCGAAGACCCGACCAAGTCCAACGTCGAGGCCCTGCTGAATCTGCGAGGCACGGCCCTGCAGGACATCACCCAGATCTCCGGACAGGTGAAGCTGAGCAACGGCGACACCTGGACCGCCCGCACCGCAGGTGCCGTGCCGATCCCCCAGGGCTCACCGATCGCAGTGATCGCGATCAACGGCGCGACCGCGACCGTCCGTCCCGTCAACGACTAGGAGAACCTCTTGGACGATGCATCGTTCATCCCCGCCGCGATCGGGTGGATACTCGTCATCGCGATCATCATCTTCGTGGTGGTCACGCTGGCTCGCTCCATCCGCATCATCCCGCAGGCCACAGCCGGCGTGGTCGAGCGCCTGGGCCGCTATCACAAGACGTTGATGCCCGGACTCAACATCCTGGTGCCCTTCATCGATCGCCTCCGGCCCCTCATCGACATGCGCGAACAGGTGGTCTCGTTCCCGCCGCAGCCTGTGATCACCGAGGACAACCTCGTGGTCTCGATCGACACCGTCGTCTACTTCCAGGTGACCGACGCTCGCGCCGCGACATACGAGATCGCGAACTACCTCGGTGCGGTCGAGCAGCTCACGACGACGACCCTCCGAAACGTGGTCGGTGGCCTCAACCTCGAAGAGGCTCTGACGAGCCGCGACAACATCAACGGCCAGCTCCGCGTCGTTCTCGACGAGGCGACCGGCAAATGGGGCATCCGCGTCGGGCGAGTGGAGCTGAAGGCGATCGACCCGCCCATCTCCATCCAGGATTCGATGGAGAAGCAGATGCGCGCCGAGCGTGACCGCCGTGCGGCCATCCTCACGGCCGAGGGAACCAAGCAGTCCGCGATCCTCGAGGCGGAGGGCGCACGGCAGGCGGAGATTCTCCGCGCAGAGGGTGACAAGCAGGCGGCTGTGCTGCGCGCCCAGGGTGAGGCCGAGGCGATCCAGAATGTCTTCACCGCCATCCACCAGGGTGAGCCGGATGACAAGCTGCTGGCCTACCAGTACCTGCAGATGCTGCCGAAGATCAGCGAGGGACAGTCGAACAAGCTCTGGATCATCCCGAGCGAGCTGACCGAGGCGCTCAAGGGCATCGGCACCGCGTTCACGCCGAAGCCCGGACAGCCTCCGACGAACCACCCGGGCGCGTGACGCACCCCTACTTCGAGAAGGCAGCCCACCCCCGAGTCCTCGCTCACCGCGGTCTGATCACCACGGCGGGCGAGGACTCCGGCGTCTGGGAGAACTCGGCAGCGGCCTTCGCCGCGGCTCACGCCGCCGGCGCCGAGTACATCGAGACGGACTGCCGGATGACGGCCGACGGTGACGTCGTTCTCTTCCACGATGCGACGCTGCAGCGCCTTGCCGGCGACCCCCGACCCGTGCGGGATGTACGCACCCGTGAGCTCGCCGCGATCTTCGCCGATCACGGCGGTCTCCTCACCGTCGCCGAGGCCCTGTCGGCATTCCCGACGACGCGCTTCAACATCGATGTGAAGACCACCGAGGCCGCCGAGCCCCTCGGCCCGATTCTCGAAGATCACACGCACCGTGTGCTCGTCACCAGCTTCTCGGATTCCGACCGTCGCGCCACGATCGCATCGGTGCTCCGTGCCGGTGCCGCTCTCAGACCGGCCGCATCGGGTGGCAGTCGCACCATCGCCGCAGTTCGCGCCCTCTCGGCTGTCCGCGTCTCCCCCGGCCGCGCGCTGCGCGACATCGACGTCCTCCAGATCCCCGAGCGTCACCGCGGTGTGAAGGTTCTCACTCCCCCTCTGATCAGCGCCGCGCACCGACGCGGCGTCGAAGTTCACGTGTGGACGGTGAACGACGCCGACTCCATGCGACGGCTGGTCGATGCAGGTGTCGACGGGATCGTCACGGACCGCGCGGACCTCGCGCTGGCGACGATCGGCCGCTGATCGCGCCACGCCGCCTCTACGCTGTGGCGCTGGGATTCCGCTGTGAATCGCGCCGAGATTCCGCCCGCGTGGATGAAGCGCACAGGCTGGAGCGTTATACCTGACAGCGACGAGAGGACCACACAATGGCAGATCGCAGCCTACGCGGCATCCGACTCGGCGCCCAGAGCCTACAGAGCGAAGAGGGCGTCGTTTTCATGGAGCGCCGTGAAACCACCTACATCTGTGACACCTGCGGCCATGTCACGAACCTGATGTTCTCGGCGGACGCAGAACCGCCCCAGACCTGGGAATGCCGTGCCTGCGGAGCGGACGCCCGCCTGAACGTCGACGGCCAGGCCGTCACGCTCGACGCGACCGACGAGAAGGCAGCCCGGACGCACTGGGACATGCTTCTCGAGCGTCGTACACGCGCAGAACTCGAAGAACTGCTCGAAGAGCGACTCGCCTTCATCCGCGCGCGCCGCGGTGCAGGTGAAGACCCGACCCGCGAGAAGATCGGCGCCTAGCGCCGACGGGCGCGCAACCGCCCGAAGGCCAGCGCGCCCAGCCCGCCCCACAGCAGCAGCATCTGGATCCAGGGGCCGGTGACGACACCGGCTGTCAGGCCGGAGCGAAGCTCGACATCCTCGAGCAGCGCTCCGGCCTTTCCTGCGTCGAGGCTCGATACGGTGGACCCATCCGGGCGGATGATCTGGCTCGTGCCCACCGTCGAGATGTTCACGACGCTGCGGCCGGTCTCGATCGCCCGCATCCTCGCGAATGCCAGCTGCTGCAGATTCTCGTTGGTGCCTCGGAAGTCGGCGTTGTTGGTCTGGAAGACGAGAACCTCGGCTCCTTCGGCCATTCCCTCGCTGATCACGTCGTCGTAGATGACGTCGAAGCAGATCGCCAATCCGACCCTCACGCCGTCGACATCGATGACCGGCGGGTTCGTTCCCGGGGTGTATTCGCGTTGGATGAGTCCGATCAGATCGGGCGCGAGTGCATTGAAGAAGGCACGGTCGGGCACGTACTCGCCGAAGGGAACCGGGTGCCGCTTGTCGTGCAGCTGCCCGTCCCCGCCGTCTTCCGTCCACAGCAGTGAGGTGTTGTAGAACAGGCCCTCTCGCTCCGTCGCGGCGTTGGCAAGCAGCGGCGCGCCGATTCGCGAGGTGATCGCGCTCATCCTCCGCGCCAATGAATCCGACTGGAACGGGTCGAAGTCGAGCGATCCCTCGGGCCAGACCAGCAGATCGACGTCTTCGCCGTAGAGCGGTTCGGTCGCGTCCGTCTGCGCGTCGATGAGCGAGTAGGGCTGGCGCTCGTCGAAATACCCGCTCGGCCCGTTCCCCTGCACCGCGGCGATGCGCATCGACCCGGTGACGGTCGTGGGGAACAGGGGCGTGATGAGCAGGGCCACCGTCACGATGACCGGTGCGATCAGCGCGGTCGGGCGTCGCCAGGCACGTTCGCGAATCACCTGGATGAGGAGGGCGACGAGGAACACCATCAGGAAGCTGAGACCGCTGACGCCGATCCACGAGGTGACCGGGGCCAGCGGGCTCTCGGCCTGGCTCATGCCCAGACGGGCCCACGGGAAGCCTCCGTACGGCCAGGAGCCGACGAACACCTCGCGCCCGACCCACAGCGCGGCCACGACGGCCGGAAGAAGCAGGAGGCGCGCCCAGGCGCCAGGGAAGGCTGTGGGGATCCATCGATAGGCGAGCGTGATCAGGATCAGCGCCACCGCCGTGAGGACGCCTTCGAGGACGCTCAGTGCGGCCCAGGGCAGCGGGCCGAGGTAGCGCGAGGTGAACGACACGAGCAGTCCGAAGAAGATCACCCCGTAGACCAGCCCCACCGCGAGCGCGCCTCCGACCCGACGGCCGATGAGCGCGACGAGCAGCAACGCGGTGGCCGGGAACGCCAGTGCCCACACCGCGGCATCCGGGTAGGAGAGATTCATCAGGAGCGCAGCCAGGGCCGCAACGGGAAGGGCGAGCGAAAGCGGCAGAAGAGGGCGCTGTCGCGCTGGGGAATCAGGCATCGGTCCCGTTCTCACATCGAGGAGTAGGCGACGATGCCGCGGCGCACGCCGTCGAGAGCGACGCGGGCATTGCGCGCCAGGGCGCCGTCCTCCGCGACGATCGAGAGCTGGTCGAGCAGGTCGATCGTCTGCTTGGCCCACCGGACGAAGTCGCCCGCGGCCATGTCGGCGTCGATCAGGACGCGATCGAGCATCCCGCCCCGGGCCCACGAGTGCATTGCGCCCGCGAGACCGGCAGCCAAGGGCTCGGACCCCGGAAGATGGTGATCCTTCTCGAGGTCGTCGAGCTCGGCCCAGAGAGTCGTGGTCTTCTCGTAGGCTGCGCGGAAAGCCCCTCTCGGCAGATCGCGCTCGCCCGCGTTCGCCTCGTCGCGTCGCGGCTCGTAGACGAGGCAGCAGGCCATGGCGGCGAGCGACGGAGCGTCCAGGCCGCTCCAGAGACCCTGCCGCAGGGATTCTGCGACCAGGAGATCACGCTCTCCGTAGATGCGACGCATCGTCCGACCGGCCTCGGTGAGAGTGGTCTCGTCGTTCTCGTCTCGGTGGAGGTAGTCGAGCGTCTCAAGCACCTCGACGACACGATCGAAGACGCGAGCCACCGTTCCGGTCCTCGTCTCGATCTGACGACGGATGCGGTCGTTCTGCCTCTTGAGCTTCCAGTACCGCTCCGCCCAACGGGCGTGGGCCTCGCGATCGGGGCAGCGGTGGCAGCCGTGCCGCTGCATCCGGGTGCGCAGGCTCTGGATCTGCTTCATGCGCTTGTCGCGCGATGCCCGCGGAGCGCTCGAGTCCTGACGGTTCTTCTTCTCGAGGTCGCTGAGCTCTCGGCGGATCGAGGCATAGTCCAAGAAGTCGCCGTGGTCGCAGACCATCGCCGCCTTGTAGCCGTCGAGGGATTCCTCGGCCTCACGCACCTGCCTGGCGAGTCCGACCACCGCGCGATCGGCCTGGAACTGAGCGAAGGACGATTCGAGCACCTCGCGCGCCCGCTGTTTGCCGAACAGGTCGATCAGGTTGACCGCCATGTTGTACGTCGGACGGAAACTGGAGTTGAGCGGGTAGGTGCGACGTGAGGCGAGTGCGGCGACCGCCTGCGGATCCATCCCCTCGGTCCACTGCACCACGGCGTGGCCTTCGACGTCGATGCCCCGTCGCCCGGCTCGTCCGGTGAGCTGGGTGTACTCCCCCGAGGTGATCGCCACCCGGGCCTCACCGTTGAACTTCTCCATCTTCTCGAGCACCACGGTGCGTGCGGGCATGTTGATGCCGAGCGCCAGGGTCTCGGTCGCGAACACGACCTTCACGAGCTTGCGCTTGTAGAGCTCCTCGACGACCTCTTTGAAGGCGGGCAGGAGCCCGGCGTGGTGGGCGGCCACGCCGCGTTCGAGGTTCTCCAGCCAATCCCAGTATCCGAGAACACCGAGATCCTCATCCTGCAGGGTCCGCGTCCTGTCTTCGACGATCGCGCGGATCTCGGCCCGCTCCTCGGTCGAGGTCAGACGGACACCCGATCTGCGGACCTGCTGCACCGCAGCGTCGCAGCCTACCCTGCTGAAGATGAAGAAGATCGCCGGCAGCAGGTTGGCCGCCTCGAGCAGCCGCACCACGTCGGGGCGGTCCATGCGCTCGATCCGCTGCACGTTCGCCGAGCGGACCGCACGGCGTCCTCCGCGTGGCGGACGCTGCGCCTGCCGTCCCGCATGACGATTGCTGCGGTAGGACTGCGCCTCACGGTTGTTGTCGTAGTTCGAACCGGTGGACGAGCGGATTCGCATCAGCTCCTGATTCACCAGAGCCGTCGCGATGCCCGCGCGGTCGTCGAAGAGCGGGAGCAGATCATCACGCACCAGCACGTGCTGCTCGAGCGGCACCGGTCGGATCTCCGAGACGATCACCTCGGTGTTTCCGCGCACCGTGTCGAGCCAATCGCCGAACTCCTCGGCGTTCGACACCGTGGCGCTCAGCGACACCAGCCGCACCTGCTGCGGGAGGTGGATGATCACCTCTTCCCACACCGCCCCGCGGAATCGGTCGGCGAGGTAGTGCACCTCATCCATCACCACATACCGAAGGTCGCGCAGCGCTGCGGAATCGGCGTAGATCATGTTGCGCAGCACTTCGGTCGTCATGACGACGATCCGAGCGTTGCCGTTGATGTTGGTGTCACCCGTGAGCAGACCCACGTCATCGGCGCCGTAGACGTCGACCAGCTCGCGGAACTTCTGATTGGAGAGGGCCTTCATCGGCGTCGTGTAGAACGCCTTGTCGCGCGGCGTCTGCATCGCGAGATGGATCGCGAACTCTCCGACGATGGTCTTTCCCGCCCCGGTGGGAGCGGCGACCAGCACGCTGCTCCCGTCTTCGAGCGCGTGGCACCCTTCGATCTGGAACGGGTCGAGCTCGAACTTCTGATTCGCGGCGAAGGCGACCGTCGCCGGGTGCCCTGCGGCTTCGCGAGCCGCGGCGTATCGCTCTGCCGGCGAGCTCATGCGCTCACGGGTTCGATGCCCGCGGCCGCATCAGCCTTGCGCTTGCGCCGATCGAAGAGCATCGAGATCAATGTGGCCGCGAAGTACAGCACGATCATGGACCCCATCAGCAGCAGCATCGAGAAGACATCGGCGGGCGGTGTGGTGACGGCCGCGAAGATCGTGCACACGAGTATGGCGACGCGCCATCCCTTGAGGATCTCCTTGCCCGAGACGACCCCCGCGAGGTTGAGCGCGACGAGGAAGACCGGGAGCACGAAGGCGATGCCGAGCACGAGCAGGAACTTGAAGACGAAGTCGTAATAGGTCGCGTAGTCGAAGAACTGCGCCATTCCCGTCGGCACGAAGCCCGCCATGATCTCGATCACGTGCGGGAGGACGAAGAATGCGACAGTGCATCCGCCGAAGAACAGCGGGATGGCAGCTCCCAGAAATCCCCAGGTGTACTGGGTCTCCTTCTTCGTGAGTCCAGGCATCACGAACGCCCAGACCTGCCAGAGCCAGACCGGGGCTGAGATCAGCAGACCGATCGCGAACGCGATGCGCATCCGGAGATCGAACCCGCTCGTGACGGTCGTGAAGTTGAGGCCGACGTACTCGCGACCTTCTTCTTCGGCGATCGCAGCGATCGGAATCGACAGGAGATCGATGACCGGTCCGGTGATGATGAACGCGATGATCATGCCGACCACGAGAGCGCCGGCCGCGATGAACAGTCGCCGACGCAGCTCGATCAGATGCGCGCCGAGAGACATCCGCCTGTCGCGGCCCGGCGTCCCCGGATCGGCGGATTCGAGAGCGGACACGAACTATGCGGATCGAGGAGGCTGACCCGGATCCGTGTCGCGAGCCGTCACCGTGGTGTCCGCGGTGGTGGCCGCGGGAGTCGGGGATGCCGGATCCGCGGCGTCAGTCGCGTCCTCGTTCTTCATCGCCTTCATCTCGCCCTTGAAAACCCGGGCGGACTGCCCGAGGCTCTTCGCGAGTGCCGGCAGCTTCGCCGCACCGAAGAGCAGCAGGATGACGGCGAGGATGATCAGCAGATGTGGCCAACCGAAAGCGCCCATGATTCTCCTTCGTCGTTTAGTAGCAGTCTAACCGGCGTTGTCGCCGTCTGGTCGGCGATACAGCGCGAGTCCTGCGGCGGCCCACTCGCGTGCAGCCGTGCGGGCGACGCCGGGATCCACGACTTCGAGGGCTCCGCCGAACTTCGCCGCCAGTCGTTTCACACCCCGAGGGTCGGCCAGGTGCAGCCGCACGGTGACGATCCCGTCACTGACGTCGGCGTTGTCCGCGGTGAGGAAGTCACCGAGCAGAGGCGCCATCCGCTCGGGCACACGCACTCTGACCTCGCCCTCGTCCTCGACGGCGGTGAACGCCTCCGGGACGTGGTCACCGGCATGTGTGATCGGAATGTCCGTCAGACGCGCATCGCTCACCCGATCGAGGTGGAACGTCCGCATCGCCTGTCGCATGTGGCACCACCCCTGCAGATACCACTGTGCGTTCGTGATCAGCACCTGCACAGGATCCACGGTTCGCGTGGTGGGTGCGGCATCGGGCGCCTGGTACGTGAACGACACGGCGACACCGTTCTGCACACCGCGCGACACGACCTGGCGCACCTCGTCGACAGCGCTCGGCGCGACGACGACCTCTGCCGGGGCGTCTGCCGCACCGCGCGACAGCTTCGAGATGAGACCGCTGACGAGTCCGGAGTCGGAGACCGCCGGCACGGCGGCGACCATCTGCAGACCGGCGAGCAAAGCTGCGGCCTCGCGGGCGGTGAAGCGCGGAACCCGCCGTAGGGCGACATCGTTGGTGATCTCGATGACGTCCTCTTCGTCGAGGAGGTCCCAGTTGATGTCGAACATCTCCTGCGGCTGCTGCCAGAAGCCGGAATCACCGGGCAGGCCGATGACGGTCAGCTTCTCGACCATCTGTCGCATCTCTGCCGGAGTCACCCCGAACTCCGCAGCCGCCTCAGCGAGCGAGACCTGGCCGTGCTCGAGAAGGTAAGGCACGAGCGTCAGGTAGACGCGGACGCGGTCGGCGGCGAGCAGCGGCTTCGTCTGAGCGCTCATCGTGACTCCCCTGCGTCCGAGTTGGTCGCGACGACCGCGCTCAGGCGATCGACGACCGCGGTGCGCAGCGCGACCGGCTCGACCACCCGCACCTCGGGGCCGTACGAGGCGAGTTCGTCGGCGAAGATATGCAGGTCGACGAACGGCACGAGGATTCCCTGGGTCGCCGCAGGCGTTGCACGGCGGCCCAGACGCAGCGAGGCCTCGGTGCCAGGGGTGACCTCGAGCAGCGCCGAGTTCTGAGAGGCGACGCGCTCGAGACCGCTCAGTGCACGCTCCCCCGCTCCCTCGCGCAGGGCGGAGTCGAAGGCCCTCGTCGTGATCCTCACGTCCCCGACGATCCTGCTGAGCAGGAACATGCGGTCCTCCTCGATGTCCACGTCGACGCCGAAGACATGCCATCTCGCCTCGTAGTCGACGAGAGCCAGCGGACGGATGCTGCGGCGGCGCGGCGCGTGCTCCCCCGGCTTGAGGTAGTCGAAGACGACGACGCGGCTCTTCTCGATCGCGTCCTGCAGCTGCGGGAACGCCGCATCGCGAGCGGTGATCCGTGGCGCGAAGCCGATGATCGGCTCGTCGCCGTCGATCCCGAGTGCCCGGATCTTGCGCACGCCGGCCTTGGCGTCGCCCGATGCGGATTCGGCACTCCAGACGCTGCCGGCCAATTGCAGCACAGCGAGCTCAGCAGCGGTGAATTCGATGTCGCTGGGCAGGTCGTATTCCGCCTGCGGAATGCGATAGCGGGCTTCGCGGAGGTCATTGGGATCAGCCTGGTCGCCGATCGTCTCGACGGGGACGCCGAGAGTACGCAGCTCGTCCTTGTCGCGCTCGAACATCTTCTCGAGCGCATCCGAGCGCACGCCCGCATCGGCACGCTGACGGTAGCCCGACACGTTGTCGAGGATCTGCTGCTTGGTGAGCCCGATCTCCGTGGCCATGAGCGCCACGACGAGGTTCGTCAGACGCTCTTCCGCGGGAATACGGGCGGCCATCACTGCTCCGGAACGGGAACGATGCCGAGGATGTCGACCACGATGGCGGTCGCCGGGTTTCCGTCGGCTTCGGGCACGACGACGAGCAGCTGCGACCCGACGGTCGCGCCGACGAGCTCCTCCGCTGCCGGACCGATGTTGGGCTCCGCGCCCCAGCTGCTCGATGTGACGGTCTTGTCATCCCAGCCCAGGGCCATGATGTTGGTCACGATCGTCGAGTCCTTCTCGACCTTCGCACCGTCGCCCTTGATGAGCGTCTGAGTCACAGCCTCCGTCGGAGCATCGCTGTCGGGGATGATCACGCCAGGGGTCCCGTCAGGAGCGCGCACCACGGTCGGCAGGCCACGGGCGTCGTTGAACTGGGATGCGCCTTCGGCGTGGGCCAGGTAGACATCCTGCAGGTCGACGATCGCGACGACGTTCTCGTCCTTCGCGAGTCCGAATGCCTCGGCATTGGCTTCACCGAAGTCCTCGGGGGTCAGCACGGCGATGATCCGGCTTCCGCCGGTGGCGCACTCGAGCACCGTCTCGAGTCCGGCGGACCGCTCGGCCCAGTACGAGATGCTGTGCACGCGGCTCGGGTCGCCGTTGAATTCGGACTCGTACAGCTTCTCGCCGCTCTCTCCGCCGTAGAAGGCGATGTCGAGCACCATGGGCTGAGAAGTCGAGGTGAGGGTGTTCCCCTCGCCGGTGATCACGTCGGCGAATGAGGTCTCGTCCGCCTTCACGGGGCTGTAGACCGTGACGTCGGGCGCCTCACCCAGATCGCCCTCCACGGACACCGAATCCTTGATGGATGGGGTAGACGCGGCCGCACGATCGCAGACATCACCGGCGAACGACGGCGCCGAAGCGCATCCGGTCAGAGTGAGGACGGCGAGGCTGAGGGTTGCCAGAACGGCGGACGTTTTACGCACGCGCTCCAGTCTATTCCGTCGGTGGCTCGGATTCGCGCGAACCCGATGCGAGACGTGCCCCTTCGGCGGCCTTCGCGGCCTCCCTGGCACGCTTGCGCAGGTTCTTGTCGTTGATCTCCCGATCGCCTACGGCGCCGGGCGTCCACGCGTCGACATCCGCATCGCCATAGCTGCTCTTCGAGGCCCTGCGCTTCACCTGCGGCGCCACGGCACCCGGTGCCAGCCGGCGCGCCGTGAGGAGGAAGCCGGTGTGCGCCACCATGCGGTGATCGGGCCTGACGGCGAGGCCTTCGACGTGCCACCCTCGCACCATCGTCTCGGACGCCTCGGGGTCGGTGAACAGCCCGGTACCGCGGATGTACTCGGCGACGCGCGAGAGCTGTGTGGCCGTCGCGACGTAGCAGAGCACGACGCCGCCGGGTGTGAGTGCGTCGGCGACGACGTCCATGCATTCCCACGGTGCGAGCATGTCGAGCACGACGCGATCGACCGTGCCGGCCGGGAACTCGGCTGGAAGCGCCTCGGCGAGATCCCCGACGACCACGTTCCAGGTGTCCGGCGTCTCGCCGAAGAATGTCTCGACGTTCCCGCGGGCGACCTGGGCGAAGTCCTCACGACGTTCGAACGACACCAGTCGACCGACCGGACCGATGGCCCGGAGCAGCGAGAGCGAGAGGGCGCCCGAACCGACGCCCGCCTCGACGACGACCGCGCCGGGGAAGATGTCGGCCTGCATCACGATCTGCGCCGCATCCTTCGGGTAGACGATCGCCGCGCCGCGCGGCATCGACATCGCGAAATCGCGCAGCAGCGGCCGCAGCGCGAGGTACTCGTGCCCCGAGCTGTTCGCGGCGACCGAACCGTCGGGAAGACCGATGAGGTCACGATGCCGCAGCACTCCCTGATGGGTGTGCAGCTCGCCGTCCTCGCGGAGGGTCACGGTATGCAGACGACCCTTGGGGCCGGTCAGCTGCACCCGATCGCCCTCCCGGAACGGCCCGCTCGGCCGCGGTGAGGTGATGTCGGTCATCGGGTGGCTCCCGTCATGGAGGTCTTGCGGTCGAAGAGTTCGATCAGGTCTGCGGCGGTGCGGCCTTCGAGGGTCGGCCAGAGCTCGTGAGCGCCGACGTCGTCGAGGGAGACGATGTGCGGCACGCCGAGAGCGACGGCGCCGGAGGCGATGCCTGCACGGAGTCCGGTCGGCGAGTCCTCGATGACCACCGCCTCGGCGATGTCGATCTCGAGCAGCGACGCCGCGTGCAGGTACGGCTCGGGGTGAGGCTTGGGGTGGATCACGTCATCGCCCGCGACGACGATGTCGAAGGCGTCGAACTCGATCAGGTCGACGACGCTCAACGCCATGCGGCGCAGCGACATCGTGACGAGGCCGGTGGGGATCCCCGCCGACTTCAGGTCCTGCAGCAGCTCGCGGGCACCGGGGCGGAAAGGCACTCCCTGTGTGCGCAGCGCCTCCTGCACTCCATCGGTGAGGAGCGAGATGATCGCCTCCGCGTCCATATCCACCCCCGCCTGCTGGAGGATGATCGCACTGTCGATGAGACCGTTGCCGACCAGCTGAAGGGCGTCCTCGTGGGTCCATGACCCGCCGAAGGATTCGACCAGCGCCGTCTCGGCTGCCATCCAATACGGCTCGGTGTCGACGAGGGTTCCGTCCATGTCCCAGAGGATCGCGCGGGGCTGTCTGCTCACCGAACCATGTTACCCGTGGCTCCGCCCGGTCCCCGCGCGGTCGGACTAGCCTGGAGGGATACCGATCCGGAATTGGCGAAGGGAGCCCACGATGGATGTCCTCGGTTCACGCATCGTCATCGTCGCCTTCGATGGCTGGAACGACGCGGGTGAGGCCGCGAGCGGTGCGATCGCCGCGCTGCGTTCCGCGAACGACTACGACCTCGTGCACTCCATCGACCCGGAGCTGTACTTCGACTATCAGTACACCCGCCCGGCCACGAAGACGGACGCCGAAGGCCGCCGCCAGCTCACCTGGCCCGAGGCCGGTCTGTGGCGCCCGCGCGACCCGGGGCCCGGTCCCGAGTTCTGGGTGCTGACGGGAGTCGAGCCCGCGCGCACCTGGCAGTCGTTCGCTGCGGAGTTCATCGACGTCGCTCTTCGCGACGACATCACCGGGTTCGTGACCCTCGGCGCGATGCTCTCGGATGTGCCCCACACGCGACCGATCTCGATCTTCGCGTCGAGCCAGAACGAGCAGGTCCGCGCAGCGCATGGCCTCGAGCGGTCTCTCTATGAGGGCCCCGTCGGCATCCTCAGCGTGTTCGAGCACTTCGCCGAGAGCGCCGGAATCCCGACCGCGAGCCTGTGGGCCAGCGTGCCGCACTACGTCGCCTCCGCCACTCCGTCACCGAAGGTCACCCTCGCTCTTCTGGACAGGCTCGAGGAGCTGACCGGCGTGGACGTCCCGCGCGATCACCTTCGCACCGAGGCCGCCGCGTGGGAGGCGTCGATCGACGCCGCCGCCGCCGATGACGAGGACATGACGGAGTACATCCGCCAGCTCGAGCAGACCCGCGACACGTGGGACTCCCCCGATGCGTCCGGCGATGCGATCGCTCAGGCCTTCGAGCGCTATCTGAAGCGCAGAGGCGACGGCCCCGGAGACCACAAGCGCTGAGCCAGGAGGTCTCCGGTGCCGCGCTGCTATGCCGCGATGACGCCGGTGCCGAGAAGGACCAGGAGCACCGTGCCCAACAGGATGCGGTAGATCACGAACGGCAGGAAACTGCGCTTCGAGATGTAATTCATGAAGAACGCGATCACGCCCAGTGCCACGACGAACGCGATGCCGGTCGCTGCGAGCGTGTCGCCGAACGAGAAGAACGAAGGCTCGTCCCAGCTCTTGAACAGCTGATAGAAGCCACTGCCGAACACCGCGGGGATCGCCAGAAGGAACGCGTAGCGCGCAGCTGCCGCGCGCTCATAACCGAGGAACAGTCCCATCGTGATCGTCCCGCCCGAGCGCGACACACCCGGGATCAGCGCGAGCGCCTGCGCGAAGCCGTATGCGATGCCATGCGGATAGGTGAGCTGATCGAGCTTGCGTCGCTTCGCGCCCACATGGTCGGCGACGCCGAGCAGGATGCCGAACACGATCAGCATGATCGCGACGATCCAGAGCGACCGGAAGACGGTCTCGATCTGATCCTGGAAGAGCAGGCCGAGCACCACGATCGGGATGCTGCCGATGATGATCATCCAGCCCATCCGGGCATCCGGATCGCTGCGCGGCACTCTGCCTGTCAGCGAGCGGAACCACTGCGCGATGATGCGGACGATGTCGCGCCAGAAGAACACCACGACCGCCGCTTCCGTGCCGATCTGCGTGATCGCGGTGAACGCGGCACCAGGGTCCTCGCCGGACGGCAGGAACGTGCCGAGGATGCGCAGATGGGCGCTGGAGGAGATCGGGAGGAACTCGGTGAGTCCCTGGACGATGCCGAGGATGAGCGCTTCGATCAAGTGCATGGAGGAGCTTTCTGATTCGTGGTGCGCGGACGTGGAGCAGAGAGCTCAATACGTGCGCAGCAGATCGGCCAGCACCCGCTGACCGAAGACAAGCGATTCTACGGGCACTCGCTCGTCGACACCGTGGAACATCCCCGTGAAGTCGAGGCCGGCAGGGAGGCGGAGTGGCGCGAATCCGTACCCCGTGATCCCCAGGTAGGCCAGCGCCTTGTTGTCGGTTCCGGCGCCGAGCAGATACGGAATGACCGGCACTCCCGGGTCGTGCCGCCCCAGACTCGCCACCATCGCCTCGACGAGTTCGCCCTCGAACGGCGTCTCCATGCCGATGTCGCGAACGACGGTCTGGATCTCGATGTCATCGCCGACGATCTGCTGCAGCTCGGCGAGCACCTCGTCCTCGGTTCCCGGGATGACCCGCACGTCGATCAGCGCTTCGGCTCGTTCGGGGATCACATTGTGCTTGTACCCCGCGGTGAGCGCCGTGGGGTTCGTCGTCGTGCGGAACGATGAGCGGAGGAACGCCTCAGCGGAGCCGGCGGCGGCAGCAAGGGCGTCCGGGTCGTCGATGGAGCGGCCTGTGAGAGCGCTCAGGCCCTGCAACAGCGCCTCCGTGGTGGGAGTGAGACGAAGGGGCCACCGAGTGCGCCCGAGGGCCGCCACAGCCTCTGCGAGCTTCGTGACGGCGTTGTCGTCGTGCAGTCGGCTTCCGTGGCCGGCACGCCCCCGTGCGACGAGGCGGATCCAGATGAGCGCCTTCTCCCCCACCTGCAGCAGGTAGGCGCGGCGATCGTCGACAGTGATCGAATAGCCGCCCACCTCGCTGATGGCCTCGGTCGCGCCCGCGAACCACTCCGGGCGGTTCTGGACGACGAGCGCCGAGCCCTCGACGCCGCCGTTCTCCTCGTCGGCGAAGAATGCGAGCACCAGATCGCGCTCCGGCTGCTCCCGCGCACGCAGGAGGTCTGCGACGGCCGTGAGGATCATCGCGTTCATGTTCTTCATGTCGACCGCTCCACGCCCCCAGAGCATGCCGTCCTTGACGATGCCCGCGAACGGGTCGACGCTCCAGTCCTCGGCCATCGCCGGGACGACGTCGAGGTGCCCGTGCACGACGAGAGCCGGCTTGCTCCGATCGCGACCCGGCACGCGCGCCATCACGTTCGTGCGCCGCGGGATCGGCTCGTAGTATTCGACATCCAGACCCAGGTCCTGCAGATAGGCGCCGACATATTCGGCTGCCTCACGCTCACCCTTCGCGTTGCCTCCGCCGAAGTTCGAGGTGTCGAATCGGATCAGGTCGCTCGCGATGCGAACCACCTCGGGGAGAGCCACGTCAGTCATGAGGTCCAGGCTATCGAAACGTCGTGGCGCGCCCGGGCGTCACCGCCGGTTTCTGAGTGCCTCGAAGCTCGTGCTAATGTAAATCTTCGTTCGGCAACGAACATCCAACACCTGCGCGGGTGGCGGAATGGTAGACGCGCTACGTTGAGGTCGTAGTGCCCGTAAGGGCGTGGGGGTTCAAGTCCCCCTCCGCGCACAGACAGGCCTCGGATATCCATACGATATCCGAGGCCTTCTTCGTACCTTCGGTGTCGACGTGTCGTCCGGCAGAACCCGAGGTGAACTCCCCGAGCCCTGCCTCACGGGCCGGCGCGCGCGTCAGAGCGCGCTCACGCCGAACACCAGCCCGAGCACGTACGTGACGGCCGCAGCGCCGAAGCCGATCGCCAGCTGCCGCAGCGCGCGACGCAGGGGCGGTCCCCCCGACAGGATGCCGACCATCGCTCCGGTCGACAGCAGAGCGACACCCACCAGCACGAGCGCGACGACCACCGCAGTCGTCCCCTCGAGTCCGAAGATCCACGGGAGCACAGGGATGATCGCGCCGGACGCGAAGAGCAGGAAGCTCGAGATGGCCGCCGTCCAGTCGCTGCCGACGATCTCGTGGTCGTCCCCGGCGTGGAGGTGGATCGGCCCCGTCGTCGTGCGCTCGACTCCGGCACGCGCGGCGTCCACTATCCGCCGTGCGCGCTCGAGCGCCTCCTGCTGGCCGATTCCGCGCGCGCGGTAGACCAGAGCGAGTTCGTTCTCGTCGATGTCGAGATCGGCGGCGGATGCCGCCGCATCCTCGTTGGCTTCCGTCGACGCCAGCAGCTCGCGTTGGGAGCGCACGGAGACGAACTCCCCCGCGCCCATCGACAGAGCCCCGGCGAGCAGACCCGCGATCCCGCTGAACAGGACAAAGGCGGAGCTGACACCCGTCGCACCGATGCCGAGCACGAGTGCGAGGTTGCTCACCAGGCCGTCGTTCGCTCCGAAGACGGCAGCACGGAACGACCCGGACAGACGGCGCCTCCCACGAGCGGCGAGACCTCGGACGACTTCGGAGTGCACCTTCTCGTCTGCGCGCATGGCAGGAGTCGCGTACTGCTCGGAATCGTACGGAGATCTGTCCTCGGCGCTCTGCGCGAGTGCGAGGACGAAGATGGATCCGAACCGCCCGGCCATCCAGCCCAGCAGGCGAGACCGGATGCCGGCTCGCGGCAGTCGCGCCGGTTCTGCGCCCAGCAGATCGAGCCAGTGCTGCTCGTGGCGACGCTCGGCATCGGCGAGGCTGAGCAGGATCTCGCGCTCCTCGCCCGTGCGACGGTTCGCGAGCTTCTGGTAGACGAGCCCTTCGGCGCGTTCTTCCACGAGGTAGCGCGCCCAGCGGCGACGGTCTGCGGCGGTCGGCTCGGCGGCAGCGGGGGCTGTCATGAAGTCTCCTGATCGACGATCCCCGGGAACGGGGCAACCGTTCAACGCTAGCTTCGAGCCACTCTCTCGGCGGCACTGGGAGCAGGATTGCCAGCTTTTCGGGCCTCCGAACCGAAGGCGCGATTCAGGATCGGACGCGCTTGCGGAGCACGTCGATGCGCGACTGCAGCTGCGTGACGGTCGCCTGCGCGACAGCAGGCCCGCCACAGATCCGGCGCAGCTCCGCGTGCACGGCCCCGTGCGGCTCGCCCTTCTGGCGGGCGTACAGGCCGACGAGGCTGTTCAGCAGCTGGCGCTGCTCGCGAAGCGTGCGGTGCAGCGGCGCCGGGAGCGTGGTCGTCTCGGTCGGCCCTGCCTCGGCCTCCCGTGTCTCTCGCAGGCGAGTCTGACGTGCCTGGCGTTGCATCAGCAGCTCGTGCACGTGCTCGGGCTCGAGAAGACCGGGGAACCCGATGAACTCCTCCTCCTCGGGGGTGCCCGGCTCGGCGAGCTGGCCGAACTCCTGACCCTCGAACACGACCCGGTCGAAGTGCGCAACAGACGAGAGCGCCTGATAGCTGAACTCCTGTGTCAACGCATCCGAGGCGTCGTCTTCGCGGTTCGCCGACTCGAGCAGCGAGTCCTCGAGCCCGTCGTCGTCCTTCGACTGACGATCGAGAGCGTGGTCGCGCTGCTTGTCCATCTCGTTCGCGAGTCCCATGAGCACCGGAACCTGCGGAAGGAAGACACTCGCCGCTTCACCCCGTCGACGCGCCCGCACGAAGCGACCGATCGCCTGGGCGAAGAAGAGCGGCGTCGACGACGACGTCGCGTAGACCCCGACGGCGAGTCGGGGCACATCGACGCCTTCCGACACCATGCGCACCGCGACCATCCAGCGATCCTCGCTGTTGCTGAACTTCTCGATCCGCTCCGAGGCTGTCGCGTCGTCGGACAGGACGATCGTCGGCTGCTGTCCCGTGATGCTGTGCAGGATCTTGGCGTAGGCGCGTGCCACCGTCTGGTCGGTCGCGAGCACCAGTCCTCCGGCATCGGGCACGTGGTGCCTGATCTCGGTCAGACGACGGTCCGCGGCGGAGAGCACCGCAGGCATCCACTCGCCCTCGGGGTCGAGCGCCGTGCGCCAGGCCTGCGACGTGACGTCTTTCGTGTTGTCCTGACCGAGATGCGTCTCGAGCTCGTCGCCGCTGCTCGTGCGCCAGCGCATCTTGCCCGCGTACATGTGGAAGAGCACGGGCCTGACGACGCCGTCTGCCAGCGCCCGGCCGTAGCCGTAGTTGTAGTCGGTGCGGGAGATGCGCGCGCCGGACTCGTCAGGGTGGTACTCGACGAACGGGATCGGTGCGGTGTCGCTGCGGAACGGGGTGCCGGAGAGCAGCAGTCGGCGCTTCGCCGGTCCGTAGGCGTCGCGGATCGCGTCGCCCCAGCTGAGCGCGTCGCCACCGTGATGCACCTCGTCGAGCACGACGAGCGTCTTCGCGTCTTCGGTCAGATGACGGTGGACCGACGACTTCGCCGCCACCTGCGCGTAGGTGACCACGGCGCCGTGGTAATGCCGTGCCGGCGCCCAATGACTGTTGCGGAACCGGGGGTCCAGACGGATGTGCACGCGAGCGGCGGCATCGGCCCACTGCGTCTTCAGATGCTCGGTCGGGGCGACCACGATGATGCGGTTGACCTCGCCCATGCGCATGAGCTCGACCGCGAGCGTGAGGGCGAACGTGGTCTTTCCTGCACCCGGTGTCGCCGCCACGAGGAAGTCTCGCTGATCGGCCTGGAAGTACTGCTCCAGCGCTTCCTGTTGCCAGGCACGCAGCTTGTTCGCGGTTCCCCAAGGGGCACGCTGAGGAAAGGACGGAGAGAGCATCGAGACAACGATAATCGCTGCCGCCGACACTCGGCACGCTCACGAGTTCCGCCGCGCGCGTCTCGCCCGGACGCTCGTACCCGGGTAGGCTCGGTCACTGCGCGGCCTCCACCGCACGGCTGCGCTCGTCGTGAAGGAGAGCTGGATGACAGATCAGGATTCGATCCGAACCCCGGAGCTCGACAACGAGAATCCCCATCCCTGGCGGAGATTCGTCGCGATCGGCGACTCGTTCACCGAGGGCATCGGCGACCCGGACCCGTCGCAGCCGGGCAGCCACCGTGGCTGGGCAGACCGTGTCGCCGAGGTGCTCTCGCGCCAGGTCGACGACTTCGCCTATGCGAACCTCGCCGTGCGGGGCAAGCTGATCTCCCAGATCGTGCGCGATCAGATCGAGCCCGCCGTGGCGCTGCATCCCGACCTCATCTCGATCTGCGCCGGGGGCAACGATGTGATCCGACCGGGAACCGACCCCGACGCGATCGCCGCCCAGCTCGAGGACGCCGTCGCGCGTCTGTCGTCGACGGGCGCCGCGATTCTGCTCTTCACCGGAGTCGACACGGCCTTCACCCCGGTCTTCCGGGCCTTCCGCGGCAAGGTCGCCATCTACAACGAGAACGTGCGCGCGATCGCCGAGCGACACGACTGCATCGTCGCCGATCAGTGGGCGCTCAAGGTCGTGCAGGACATGCGGTTCTTCGACGACGACCGCCTGCACTACAACTCGCTGGGCCACCACGAGGTCGCCCGCATGGTTCTGCGCGCGCTCAACGTGCCCAACGACCTCGAGGCCATGCAGCCCGAGACGATCCCGCTCCGCACCTGGCGCGAGGCCCGCACCGAGGACTTCGGCTGGGCACGAGAGCATCTCGTGCCCTGGGTCCTGCGTCGTCTGCGCCACCAGTCATCCGGCGATCACATCGTGGCCAAGCGCCCCGAGCCCTCCCCGATCATCCTCCCGAAGTCAGACTGACGACGGCCAGCGGTCAGGGCGAGGTGAGCGCCCACAGCGCCACTGCGGCGGCAGACGCGACGTTCAAGGAATCCACGCCACCGGACATCGGAATCGTCACGACCGTGTCGGCGTGGTCGAGGGCCGTGCGGGAGAGCCCGTCGCCCTCCGAACCCATGACGATGGCGACTCGCTCGGGGCGGTTCGCGACATAGGCATCGAGCGTCACGGCGTCATCGCTGAGAGCGAGAGCTGCGATGTCGAACCGCGCCGCGTGGAGGTCCGCCACGGCAGACTCCCAATCCGTGATGCGAGTCCATGGCACCTGGAACACCGTGCCCATGCTCACGCGCACGCTGCGTCGGTACAGCGGGTCCGCTCCCCCGGGCGACACCAGCACCGCGTCCGCCCCGAGGCCCGCGGCCGCACGGAACGCCGCACCGACGTTGGTGTGATCGCCGACGTTCTCGAGGATCAGCACGAGGTTCGCGGCGTCGAGGACCTCGCGCACGGTCGGAAGCACGGGGCGATGCATCGACGCGATCGTGCCCCGGTGAACGGCGAAACCGGTCACCGATTCGGCCACCTCGTCGGGGACGACGTACACCGGCACGTCGAGGTCGCCGACGATCCCCCGAATGTCGTCCACCCGCCGCTCCTGCACCAGCACGGAACGCGGACGATGACCCGCCCCGACCGCCCGAGCGATCACCTTCGTCGATTCGGCGATGTAGAGCCCACCCGCCGGTTCTCTCACGGTCCGGAGCGCGGTGTCGGTGAGCCCGCGGTAGTCGTCGAGTCGTCGGTCGTCCGGATCGGTCACACTCAGCAGTTCCACGCGGCCCAGTCTGCCATCGCTTGGTCCACCGGCTCCGCGGTCAGCCGCGACGCGTCGACCACGCTGCGCACGTCGTAGACTCGCACAGGGAGGTCCTGTGAGCGCATCGAGTCCGGTCGAACTGTCGGCCAACATCGCTCGCACCGCTGAACTCCTGCGTGGTCGCAAGATCGCACTGCTCACGGGCGCCGGCATCTCCACGGACTCGGGAATCCCCGCCTACCGCGGCGAAGGATCCCGCAACCGGTCCGATCCGATGACGATCCAGCGGTACCTCGCCGACGAGGCTGCACGGCGCCGCTACTGGGTCGGCGGCCATCTCGGGTGGCGGGCGTTCGCTCGGGCCGAGCCGAATCCGGGTCATCTGTCGCTCGCCGACATGGAGTCGTCAGGTCACGTCAGCGGCGTCATCACCCAGAACGTCGACGGCCTGCATCTGCGTGCAGGCAGCTCTCATGTGATCGAAGTGCACGGAACGATGCGCAGGGTCCTCTGCCTGAAATGCGGTCAGGTGTTCGATCGCCGCGACGTCGCGGTGCAGATCGAAGAGCGCAACCCCTGGATCACCGTCCCCGAGAACGTGGCATTGAACCCCGACGGCGATGTGCTCCCGGAGAGCACCGACGGCTTCATCGTCCCCGTGTGCACCGTCTGCGAAGGGATGCTGAAGCCTGACGTCGTGTTCTTCGGCGAGTACGTCCCGCAAGACCGCTTCAAGGCTGCCGAGTCCCTGCTCCGTGCCAGCGACGCTCTGATCGTCGCCGGCTCGTCTCTCGTCGTCAACTCCGGCGTGCGGCTCGTCGAACGCGCACGACGACGGAGCATCCCGCTCATCATCATCAACCGTGAGCCCACGCGCGCGGACGTCTGGGCCGATGCCACCATCGCCGCAGGCACCAGCGATGTGCTCCCCGCGATCCAGGAGCTCCTCGAATGACTCTGCTCACGCTCATCCGCCATGGCCAGACGGACTGGAACCTGGCACGCCGGATCCAGGGCTCCACCGACATCCCGCTGAACGAGAAGGGCCGCGAGGATGCACGGACCGCCGCAGGTCTGCTCGAGGGCACGACGCACCATTCGATCTACGCCAGCCCGCTGAAACGCGCGCGGGAGACGGCCGAGATCATCTCCGGGAGTCTCGGCCTCGGCTCACCGGTGCTGGTGCCGGACATGCGCGAGCGCGAGTTCGGCGAGGGCGAGGGCATGCTCGTGTCGGACTACATCGAGAAGTACGGCGACTGGCTGTCTCCGGTCCCCGGGGCGGAGACATTGGAAGGGGTCGCAGAGAGAGCGCTCATCGCACTCGACACGATCGCTCGTGACGCTCGGCGTCGTTCCGCACCGGTGGCGGAGTCCGTCATCGTCGTGACGCACGGAGGCGTGATCCGGTCGTTGATCGACCATGTCTCCGGAGGCACGCTGCCGCGCGTCGGCGAGGTCCTCGCGAACGGCTCGGTCCACCGTTTCGAGGCCTCCCCCGGCTCGCTGCGCCTGATCGACCAGGGCATGCTCGTCTGACCCGGGAACCCGTGCAGCACTACTGATCAGCGAACGCGGCTGAGCACCGATCGCGCGTGCCTCAGCACGGGCTCGTCGATCATGCGTCCTCTGAAGCGGAAGACGCCTCGTTCGCGCCCGGCGGCTTCGAGAACTCCGCGGGCCCACTCGACGCTGGCTTCATCCGGTGCGTACGCGGCGCGGATCACCGCCACCTGACTCGGGTGGATGCACGCGGTGGCGACGAACCCCGAAGCGGCCGCATCGACCGCCTCGGATTCGAGACCGGAGACGTCCTCGATGTCGACGTGCACCGCGTCGATGGCTCCCTTGCCCTGGGCTCCTGCCTCGAGGAGCACCCGTGAGCGCGCATAGCGGGCCACGTCGCGATAACCGCCCTTCGCCGTGCGACTCGACGTGCCGCCGAGGGAGGCGACCAGGTCCTCCGCGCCCCACATCATCGCGACGACCTGAGGGTGGGCGGCGATGCGATCTGCGGCGTGAACGCCCCTCGCCGTCTCGCACAGGGCGACCAGCGAGAAGCTCTCGTCGAAGGCGGAGAGGCTCTCTGCGCTCTCCGTCTTCGCGACCATGACGGTGCGGAGATCGGTCTGGGCGAGGGTCGCGAGATCGGCGGTGAAGGCGGCGGAATCCGGCGCGTTGACGCGGACGATCACCCGATCGGGGTCGAGGTCGGCCTCGATGAGATTCTGCCGGGCGCCGGCCTTCGCCTCTGGCAGCACGGCATCCTCGAGGTCGATGATGACCGCATCCGCCTTCTCGAGGGCTCCGCGGAATCGCTCGGGTCGGTCGGCAGGACAGAAGAGCAGCGCGGGTCCCAGGCTGAAGGTCATCGTCCCCCCTCCGGCAGGCAGTGGACGAGGACGGTGCGGGTCGCCGTCGCGACGACTGTGGCGTCCTGATTCCGTCCGGTATGGGCGATGGTCACGATTCCCTGACCCGGGCGTGATGTCGAGAGCCTCTTCTCGACGACGACGCTCTCGGTGTACAGCGTGTCGCCGGCGAACAGCGGGTGAGGGAACGCGATCTCCCCGAATCCGAGCTGAGCCACCAGAGTGCCCTGGGTCAACTGCGCCACAGATGCCCCGACCATCGTCGAGAGCGTCCACATCGAGTTGATCAGACGCGCACCGAAGGGGCGCTGCGCATCGGCGAAGGCCGCATCCAGGTGGAGCGCCTGGGTGTTCATGGTGAGCGTCGTGAAGAGGACGTTGTCGGCCTCGGTCGCGGTGCGTCCAGGGCGATGCAGGTAGCGCGCGTCTGTGACGAACTCCTCGAAGAAGAGTCCCCGCTGGACGATGTCGTGCACGGTCATGCCTGCCACGCTACCCGGCGAGTCCCAGCGCCCGCGCGATCACGAGCAGCTGCACCTCCGTGGTGCCTTCACCGATCTCGAGGATCTTCGAGTCGCGGTAGTGACGGGCCACGGGGAACTCGTTCATGAAGCCGTTCCCGCCGAAGATCTGCGTCGCATCCCTCGCGTTGTCCATGGCCGCCTCTCCAGCGACGAGCTTCGCGATCGCGGCCTGCTCGGCGAACGGTCGTCCCGCGTCGCGCAGACGCGCAGCGTGGTGCCAGGCGAGTCGCGCGGTGTGCACTCGGGCGCGCATGCGCGCGAGGGTGAACTGCGCGTTCTGTCGCGTGCTGAGGGCGCTGCCGAAGATCGTGCGACTCTTCGCGTAGTCGACGGCGGCTTCGAGACATCCTTCCGCCGCACCGGTCGAGAGCGCGGCGATCGCGATGCGTCCCTCGTCGAGGATGCTGAGGAAGTTGCGGAAGCCGCTGCCCTGCTCCCCCAGCAGGTTGCCCGCGGGCACGCGTGCGCCGGCGAAGCTGAGCGGATGCGTGTCGGACGCGTTCCATCCGACCTTGTCGTACGGGGCCTCGACGGTGAATCCGGGGGTGCCGTTGGGGACGATGATGGTCGAGATCTGCTTGCGTCCGCCTTCGTTTCCGGTGACGGCCGTCACGGTGACGAAGCGGGTGATCGGCGTCCCTGAGTTCGTGATGAACTGCTTCGAGCCGTCGATGACCCAGTCGTCCCCGTCGAGGCGAGCGGTCGTGCGGGTCGCTCCGGCGTCGCTGCCCGCCTCCGGCTCTGTGAGACCGAAGCCCGCGAGGGCGCGGCCGGCGAGCAGGTCGGGCAGGTACTCCTGCTTCTGCTCTTCCGTGCCGAACCGGAACACGGGCATCGCCCCGAGGCTGACTCCGGCCTCGAGCGTGATGGCGATGGACTGATCGACGCGTCCGAGGGCCTCGATCGCGATGCCCAGGGCCATGTAGTCGCCCCCCTGGCCGCCGTACTCCTCGGGGAACGGCAGACCGAACAGCCCGAGATCACCCATCTGCGCCACGACGTCCATCGAGAGGGTGTGCGTGCGGTCCGCTTCGTAGGACTGCGGTGCGACGACCGTCTCGGCGAAGTCACGCGCCATCGCGGCGAGCTCGCGTTCCTCATCGGTCAGCTCGAACATGCTCAGTTCTCCTCTGTCGTCATGTGCGCGACCTGTTGATCGCGTCGTACCTGATCGCCGACGGCGACCGTCAGGTGCACCGGCCCGTCGTGCGGTGCCAGCACCGGATGCTCCATCTTCATCGCCTCGATCGAGATGAGAGGGGTGCCGGCGGTCACCACGTCGCCGTCTCGGACGTGCACGGCGACGACGCTTCCCGGCATCGGGGCCCGCGCCTCCGGCCCGCTCTCGGTCTCGCGCTGTTCCCGCGCCTGCAGGCGGTGCAGCATGCGGGCCCGGCGATCCAGCGGCCGCAAGTGCACCGTGCGTCCGTCCTCGCTCACCCAGACACCGCCGTCGACGTCCGTCGCGACAGCCGCGCGGGATCTTGGACCGTCGGTCCCAGGGGCACGGATCACCTCGCCCCGGTCGGTGAGGAACCACACTTCGCGTCGGTCGTGCCTGGTGAGAGACTCCCACACCCGGCCCGCTCGTCGAGCCCTCCTGGCTTCGCCGAGGGCGTCATCGACGTGAGACACAGCGCGACTCGCCGCCACCAGCATCGTCGGCGACGGCGGCTCGTCGTCGAGCGGCAGAAGCGTCTCGATGAGTCCGGTGTCGAGGTCCCCGGCCCTCACCCGCTCATCGCGGCAGAGCAACCGGAGGAAGGCGATGTTCGTGTCCACGCCCAGCACGACGGTTCTGCCCAGGGCCTCGTCGAGGCGGCGGAGGGCAGTGCTCCGGTCATCCGCGAAAGCGATGACCTTGGCGATCATCGGGTCGTAGAAGCCGGTCACCTCGCTGCCGGTCTCGACCGCCGCATCGACTCTCACCCCCTGAGGGGGGTCGAATAGCAGAATGCGGCCGGTCGACGGAAGGAACCCGCGCTCGGGCGACTCGGCGTACACGCGCGCCTCGACTGCGTGCCCGCGCACCGTGGGTGCGGAGTCGAGGCGTCCTCCTGCGGCGACAGCGATCTGGAGGGCGACGAGGTCGAGTCCGGTCACCTCCTCCGTGACGGGGTGCTCGACCTGCAGGCGGGTGTTCATCTCGATGAAGAAGACCTGGTCGGGAGCATCTGCATCGATGAGGAACTCCACCGTGCCGGCGCCGACGTACGAGACACTCGCCGCGGCCTGGGTCGCGGCCTCGAGAAGACGGTCCCTTGTCGTGTCGGGGATGCCTGCAGACGGAGCCTCTTCGATGACCTTCTGGTGGCGGCGCTGGAGCGTGCACTCGCGCTCGCCGAGGGCGAGCACCGTGCCGTGCGTGTCACCGAAGACCTGCACCTCGATATGTCGTGGCCGCCGGATGAGCCTCTCCAGGATCAGCGAGTCGTCACCGAATGCCGATAGCGCAACGCGGCGCGCAGAGGCCAGGGCGGCGCTCAGTCCGGCCGGCGTCTCGACGACCTCCATCCCCTTGCCGCCACCCCCCGCGCTCGGCTTCACGAGCAGGGGGTAGCCGACAGCGTCCGCCTCCTCGGCGATCTCCGCGTCCGACAGTCCTCTCGCGTCGAACCCGGGCACCACGGGGACTCCTGATCGGACGACGTGATCGCGGGCCTTGGCCTTGTCGCCCATGATCTGGAGCGCGTCGATCGGCGGCCCGATGAAGACGACACCGCTCTCGGCACATGCTTCCGCCAGCCCGACGCTCTCGGAGAGGAAGCCGTACCCGGGGTGGATGGCCTGCGCCCCGGTCGCACGCGCGGCCGCGATGACGGCGTCGATGTCGAGGTAGGACTCGGCGACCGGCGCCGGACCGATCCGCACGGCGTCGTCGGCCTCGCGCACATGGGGTGCATCGGCATCCGCATCGCTGTAGACGGCGACGCTGCGGATGCCCATGGTCTGCAGCGTGCGGATGATGCGGCGTGCGATCTCGCCCCTGTTGGCGACGAGCACCGTGTCGAATTCGCGGGTGGCAGAGGTCGTCATTGCGGTCACATCCTGAAGAGGCCGAAGTGCGGCTCGGGAAGGGGGGTTCGGGCGACCACGTCGAGGGCGAGCCCCAGCAGGTCGCGAGTCTGGGCCGGATCGATGATGCCGTCGTCCCACAGGCGAGCAGTGGCGTAATACGGCTCGCCCTGGGTCTCGTACTGCTCACGGATGGGCTGCTCGAAGGCCGCGCGCTCCTCGGAGCTCCAGGCCTGGCCGCGTGCTGCGAGCTGGTCGTCCTTGACCGTCCCGAGCACGGACGCCGCCTGGGCGCCGCCCATCACCGAGATGCGGCTGGCCGGCCACGTCCACAGGAATCTCGGCGAATAGGCCCGTCCGCACATCGAGTAGTTGCCTGCGCCGAAGGATCCGCCGATGATCACGGTGAGCTTCGGCACGCGCGTGCTGGCGACGGCGGTGACCATCTTGGCTCCGTCCTTCGCGATGCCCCCCGCCTCTGCGTCCGACCCGACCATGAACCCCGAGATGTTCTGCAGGAAGACCAAGGGGATGCCGCGCTGGTCGCAGAGCTCGATGAAATGCGCGCCCTTCAGCGCGGACTCGCTGAACAGCACGCCGTTGTTCGCCACGATCCCGACCGGATGCCCGTGCAGTCGCGCGAACCCGGTGACGAGGGTCGTGCCGTACTCCGCCTTGAACTCCCGGAATGTGTCGCCGTCGACCAACCTCGCGACGACCTCGTGCACGTCGTATGCGGCGTTGACGTCGACGGGGACGACGTCGTAGAGCGATCCGGACTCCGCGGGCTCACGAGTGTCGTGCACCTCCCACACCGGGTGGAGGGGCGCCGGCAGAGTGGCCACGATGTCACGCAGGATCTCCAATGCGTGCTCGTCATCTTCGGCCAGGTGGTCGACCACACCGCTGCGACGGGCGTGCAGTTCACCGCCGCCGAGCTCTTCCGCGGAGACGACCTCGCCGATCGCCGCCTTGACGAGCGGCGGGCCACCGAGGAAGATCGTGCCCTGGTCCCGGACGATCACGGTCTCATCGCTCATCGCCGGGACGTAGGCGCCGCCTGCCGTGCAGGATCCCAGCACCGCCGCGAGCTGCGGGATGCCCTCCGCCGACATCCGCGCCTGGTTGAAGAAGATGCGACCGAAGTGCTCACGATCGGGGAACACCTCGTCCTGCTTGGGAAGGAATGCTCCGCCCGAATCGACGAGATACAGGCAGGGCAGTCTGTTCTCGAGCGCGATCTCCTGCGCGCGCAGGTGCTTCTTGACCGTGAGCGGGTAGTAGGTTCCCCCTTTCACGGTGGCGTCGTTGCAGACGACCATCACGTGGCGTCCGTGCACGAGGCCGATCCCGGCGATCACTCCGGCGGCCGGCGCGTCTCCCCCGTACAGCCCTTCTGCGGCCAGAGGGGCGATCTCGACGAAGGGACTGCCCTCGTCGAGGAGCCTGGTCACCCGGTCTCGCGGAAGCAGCTTGCCCCGAGCGATGTGCCTCTCACGAGACGCTTCGGGACCGCCCCTGGAGGCGACCGCCAGTCGTTCGTGCAGCTCGGCGGCGAGGGCCTGCTGGGTTGCGGGCATCGTGACGTCCTCCTCGACCACACGGCGCCGGCGTCATCGCTCTGGCGCACTGGATGCTTTCTCGGTTAGTGTTCACTAACCGATCGCATCAGGTTAGCGAGGATTAACTGAGATGACAAGCCCCCCGACTGCGCGAGATCGCGCGAAGGCAGAGAGGTCGGACGCGATCCTCCGAGAGGCGGCCCGGCTCTTCGCCGAGAGCGGGTACAACGGGGTGAGCCTCGAGGACATCGGCGCCGCCGTGGGCGTATCCGGCCCTGCGGTCTACCGTCACTTCGCCGGAAAGCAGGCACTGCTCGGCGCCGTGCTGATCAAGGTGAGCGACGATCTCGTCTCCGGAGGAACCCGCGTCGCGGCCGACGGGTCCACGCCCGAAGAGCGCATCCACGCACTCGTCGCCTTCCACGTCGAATTCGCCCTCGGCAACGCCGACGTGATCCGCGTGCACGATCGAGATGTCGTGCACCTTTCGGCGCAGGATCACTCCGCAGTCCGACGCCTGCAACGCGCCTACATCGAGCTCTGGATCGACACTCTGCACCCTCTCGTCGAGGCCGATGCCGACGAGCTCCGCCTGCGGGTGCAGGCGTGCTTCGGGTTGATCAACTCGACTCCGCACAGCACGCGGGCAGCAGCCAGACACCACTCCGCCACCGCGGCCGTGCTCGCCGCGATGGCGGAATCGGCGCTCCGAGCGACTATCTGAGAAGCATCGCCCGGCCGGGTTCCTCCAGCACGTCGGCGACATCCTTGAGGAACCTCGCGCCCTCCGCTCCGTCGACGATCCGGTGATCGAAGGAGAGGCTGAGCGTCATCACGTGGCGAAGGGCGATCTCGCCGCGGTGCTCCCACGGAAGACGCCGGACCGCGCCGACCGCGAGGATCCCCGATTGCCCGGGCGGGAGGATCGGGGTGCCTGCATCGACGCCGAACACCCCGATGTTCGAGATCGAGAAAGTGCCGCCGGACAGCTCCACCGGAGACGTCCTGCCCTCACGCGCCGTGGCGGCGAGAGACCTCACGGCATCCGCGAGCTCGATGAGGCTCATGGTCTCGGCGTCACGGATGTGCGGCACGATGAGTCCGCGGTCGGTCGCGGCCGCGATTCCGAGATCGACGTACCCGAACTGCACGATCTCTCCCGCGGATTCGTCCCACCGCGCGTTCAAGCCGGGGGCGCGGGTCAGCGCGAGACACACCGCCTTCGCCACGACGGCGAGTGGGCCGATCCGGTGCTCGGACAGCGACCGGTCGCCGCGCAGCGACTCGAGAAGGTCCATGGTCGCTGTCACATCGACGGTGTGGAAGACCGTGACGTGCGGAGCGGTGAAGGCGCTCTCGACCATCGCTGCGGCGGTGTGCTTGCGGACTCCGCGAATGGGGATGCGCGTCTCGCGCGAATGCTCCCGGAGCCCGGTCGCGTCGTCCGGAACAGCAGTGCGTCGTGGCGTGGGGTCCGCCTGCTCGACAGTCACCCCGGTGCGGGAGACGTAGTCGTCGATGTCGGCGCGTGTGATCACGCGATCTCCGACCGACGCGGCGACCAGGGCGAGGTCGACGCCGAGACGCTTCGCATACGCGCGCACGGGAGGGGTGGACCGAGGCCGTTCGGTGACGACCTCGACGCTCACAGTCGGCGAGGCGTCATGCGGTGCCGCCTCGAGCACAGCCGTGTCGGTCGTCGCTCTGGCTCCGGCCGCGCGCCTGGCGCGCCGAGCGGGCCGCCCGGATGCCGTAGGGGCGGCTCCGTAGCCCACCAGGTTGGGCTGCGCCTTCTCCTGCCCATCGACTCCGCTCGAGTCCGCGGTGGACGGGCCATCGGCTCCCTCCACGTCGAACTCGATCAGCGGAGCACCGACCGCTATCGTCTGTCCCGCCTCGGCATGCAGGGCGGCGACGACGCCTTCGTAGGGAGATGGCAGCTCGACGATCGCCTTGGCCGTCTCGACCTCCGCCAGAGTCTGGTTGAGCGTCACTGTGTCGCCGGGTGCGACGAGCCACTGGACGACCTCCGCCTCTGTCAGCCCCTCGCCGAGATCCGGCAGTCGGAACTCCGCGTTCATGCGTCTGCTCCCGTCAGGCTGTTCGGACGGTCGAGCACGCGATCGACGGCATCCAGCAGCCGGTCGAGGTCCGGCAGGTGGTACTTCTCGAGCTTCGCCGGCGGATAGGGGACATCGTGTCCGGTCACACGCAGTGGAGCAGACTCGAGGTATTCGAAGCATCGCTCCGTGACGCTCGCGATCACCTCGGCGGCCATGCCTGCCTCGCGTGAGGCCTCGTGCGCCACGACGACCCGCCCGGTCTTGCGGACCGACGTCGCGACCGTGTCGTAGTCGACGGGCGACAGCGAACGCAGATCGATGACCTCCAGCGAGATGCCCTCGTCCTCCGCAGCCTCGGCCGCCTGCAACGCGGTCGTGACCATCGCCCCATAGGTGATGAGGGTCGCATCGTCACCTGCTCGGACGACACGTGCGAGTCCCATCGGCGCGGCATCCGCCAGCGGTGCGTCGAGGTCGACCTCGCCCTTGTGGTGGTAGAGCCGCTTGGGCTCGAAGAAGATCACCGGGTCGTCCGACGCGATGGCCTGACGCAGGCTCCGGTACGCGTCCTCGGGATTCGACACGGCGATCACGCGCAGTCCTGCCGTGTGCACGAAGTACGCCTCGGGCGATTCCGAGTGGTGCTCGGCCGCGCCGATCCCGCCGGCCCAGGGGATGCGTATCGTGATCGGCATCCGTACCCGACCCTGCGTGCGGTAGTGCAGCTTGGCCACCTGGGCGACGATCTGATCGAACGCGGGGTACACGAAGCCGTCGAATTGGATCTCCACGACCGGCCGATAGCCACGGAACGCCAATCCGACAGCCATTCCGACGATGCCGGACTCTGCGAGAGGCGTGTCGATCACGCGCTTCGCACCGAACTCGTCGAGGAGTCCGTCCGTGATGCGGAAGACGCCGCCGAGTCTGCCGATGTCCTCGCCCAGCAGCACGACCTTCTCGTCGTCTCGCATCGCCTGGCGCAGACCCGCGCCGAGCGCCTTCCCGAGAGTGATCTGAGTCATGTTCACACCTCCCCGTCGAAGGATGCCAGGTACGCGGCGTACTCATCGCGCTGACGATCGAGCCCGGCGTGCGGCTCGGCGTAGACGCCGTCGAAGACGGCGAGCGGAGGGCGGGTCACCATGCTCAGGCACTCGGCGCGCATCTCCCGTGCCGCGACGTCGGCGGCCTTCTGAGTGTCGGCGATCTGCTCGTCGCTCAGCTCGCCCAGCGACCGCAGATGCGCTTCCAGGCGAGCGATGGGGTCGCGACGACGCCATGCCTCGAGCTCGTCATCCCTGCGGTAGCGAGTCGGATCGTCGGCTGTCGTGTGCGGGCCCATCCGGTATGTGACGGCTTCGATGTAGGCGGGGCCCTTTCCTGATCGGGCGTGCGCGAGGGCCCAGCGCATCGCAGCCACGCATGCGAGGACATCATTGCCGTCGACCCGGAGGCTCGGGATGCCGAAGCCGGGCGCCCGCCCGGCGATCGGATACTTCGACTGCACCGACACGGGCTCCGAGATCGCCCAGTGGTTGTTCTGGCAGACGAAGACGACCGGAGCCTGATAGGAGGAGGCGAAGATCATCGCCTCGTTGACGTCGCCCTGACTCGTGGCACCGTCGCCGAAGTAGGTGACGGCGACTTCGTCCGCGCCTTCATGACGGATGCCGAGCGCATAGCCGACGGCATGGAGCGTCTGCGCTCCGATGATGATCTGCAGCGGAGCGACCCGGAGTGCTGCAGGGTCGTGACCCGCGCCCTCCTCGCCGCGCCACATGCGGACGAAGTCGCCGGGCTCAGCGCCACGCGCGTAGATGACCCCCGTCTCCCGATAGCTCGGGAAGACGTAGTCCTGAGGCGCGAGCGCCCTCGCGGTGCCGATCTGGGTCGCCTCCTGTCCCTGGCACGGAGCCCAGAGCCCGAGCTGCCCCTGACGCTGGAGCGCGACGCCCTCGGCGTCGATACGACGGAGGATGACCATGTCGCGATGCAGCGCCCGCAGCTGTGCGGCGTCGACGTCATCGACATAGGAGTCGAGCAGCGGGTTCGAGATCCGCTCGCCCTCCGGTGAGAGGATGCGCTCGGCGAGTTCGAGATCCTGCGCCGTATCGACGATCGGGGTGATCTGCGGTGACATCATCGTCCTCCTCATTCGTGGCCGTCGTCACGGGTTCTACGCTCGGCCCCGGCCTCATCGCCGGTTGAGTCGAGAGTACGTCCGCTCATCACCTCGCTCAAGCAACCGCGATCGGCTTGAGCATGTTGCCAAATCGGGGCATCCCCCACCCTGCTATCGTTTGGCACTATGGCCGGACTTGACCGCATTGATCTCGAACTGCTCGCCGCGCTCTCCGATGATCCCCGCGTCACGATCGTCGCGCTCGCGGAGAACCTCGGGCTGTCCCGCAACACCATTCAGGCGCGGATGGCGAGACTCGAGCAGACCGGGATATTCCAGTCGTACGAGCGATCGTTCTCGACAGACGTGCTCGGATTCCCGCTTCAGGCGTTCGTGAGCATCGGGGTGCGTCAGACCGAGCTGCCACGCATCATCAACGAGCTGGCCCGCATCCCCGAAGTCGTGCAGGCGCATGGACTCAGCGGGTCCATCGACCTGCTCGCGCGCGTCGCGTGCAGGGACGCCAGACACCTCTTCGACACCGACGCGCGCATCCTGTCGATCGAAGGCGTGGAGCGCACCGAGACCTCTCTCGCGATGGGCGAGGTGATCCCGTTCCGTGTCGCCGGCCTCATCGGCCTCGCGCGACGGGAATCCTGAGGAATCGGCGAACGGCACCTGCGGCTTCGGCGGGCGTCTCGTAATGGATCAGGTGTCCGACCTCGGCGATCTCGACCAGAGTGGCGTCGTCGAAGCGCTCCGCAAGCTGTCGCTCGACCTCGATGGGGGTGATGTCGTCTCGCTGGGCGGCGATGAGAAGCGTGGGCGTCGAGATCGAGGAGGCGAACTCGCTCACGTCATGCGACACGCTCGTCACGAACGCATCCCGGAGGACGTCGCGGTCGGCGAACCGCGAGAAGTAGGTGTCGTGCTGGTCGTGGATGAACCGCCGCAGCTGCGGGTCCGACGTCTTGGCCATCGTGATGCTCATGACCCTGACGATCAGACGGTTGCGCAGAAGCGCCGTTCCCGCTCGTTCGGGCAGGCGCGCTCCGAGCGAGTAGTACAGGACCGCGAGACGCGTCATGATGCCCTTGGGTCCCTCGAGTGCGGGCGCTCCGATGGGGTTGATCAGGATCAGCCGCGGGGTCTCGAGACCCGCTGCGACCGCCGCAGAGGCGACGATCGATCCGAAGGAGTGCCCGAGTATCACCGCCCCGGGAGCCACCGTCGCCGCGAACTCCTTCAGCCACGCGACGTATTCGTCGAGATCGTAGGAACCGCCGGCGACTGGCGCCGTCTCGCCGAATCCCGGGAGATCGGGAGAGATCACGCGAACCTCCGGAAGGAACGCGAGGATCGGCTCGAGGCCGTGGTGCTCCCCTCGGAATCCGTGCACCGCGACGATCGTCACGTCAGCGTCGGCGGGTCCGTACTCCCAGAACACGGTGGTCCCACCTCGAACATCGACCTCGTGGCGCACGACCGGCAGTCGGCTCAGGCGGTCTGCATAGGGAGAGGGGGCGGTCATGGACCAAGTCTAGAGTCGGCGGATGCATGCTCTCCGTGTGCCTCCGCCCGGATGTCGGAGCCCGGATCTACGGTGAAAGCATGCCCCCGGCCCCCTCGCTCCCGCACTGGATCACTCGTGTAGGCGTGTTCGACCTCGAGACCACGGGGATCGACGTGGAGAAAGACCGAGTCGTCACCGCGCATGTGGGGCTGCTCGACGCAGACGGACGTGAGATCGCCGCGAGGGACTGGCTGTCTGATCCTGGAGTGCCGATACCCGAGGGTGCCACGGCCGTGCATGGAGTCACCACCGAGCATGCCCGCCGGCACGGGCGTCCGGGCGCTGAGGTGGTCGGAGAAGTGACCGCTGCCCTGCGGTCCCTGCTCTCACAGGGGGTTCCGATCGTCGCGTACAACGCGGCATACGACTTCTCCCTCCTGGCTCACGAGGCGCATCGCCACGGAATCGCACCGCTGGAGGATCCCTCCCCGATCATCGACCCTCTCGTGATCGACAAGGCCTACGACCGGTATCGCCCTGGCAAGCGCACTCTCGAGGTCGTCGCCGCCCTCTACGCGGTACGACTCGAGGATGCCCACGAGGCGGCCGCGGATGCGGTGGCCGCAGGCCGGGTCGCGCAGGCCCTGGCGCGCCAGTTCGTGCTTCCCGAGACGCTCGAAGAGCTGCATACGCGCCAGATCGGGTGGGCGCGTTCTCAGGCGGCGAGCCTGACGGAGTACTTCATCCGGATCGGCCGTCTCGAGCCGGAGGAACGCCTCGACGGCACCTGGCCTGTCCGCGCACACCGCACCCGAGGGGAGGAGCCTCGCGATGCGGTTCCGAACCAGTGACGTCTCACGCGTCGAGAGCACCTGGAAGCAGTTCGTCCCGTCTGCGGTCCTGCACGACGTCGACCCGGAGCGCTTCCGCTTCGATTGGCACTCTGCGGATCTCGGCGGCGTGAGCCTTGTTCGCTACGACCTGGCAGCGGAGGTGCGTTCGACCGCGGAACCACTCGACCAGGTTCTGGTGTGCCGGGTGGACGGTCCGGATGCGCGGGTGTACTCCGATCGGGGCGATCTCGATGCGAGCCGCCCGTGGATCTCGGACGGACCCCGAGTGCATGCACGATGGGACGCGGGGGCACGTGTGGCGGCGCTCGTGTTCGACCGCGACACCCTGTCGCGCCTCGCGCGGCGGATAAGCGGTGACGACGACCTCTCCATACGTATCGAGGACCTCTCCCCTCGCTCCGCTTACGCGGCCGCGGCATGGGATCGCATGTTCGCGTATCTCGAGCAGAGCGCCGCACCGCTCGATGACACCACGGACGATCTCGAACTCCTGCGCAGCGAGTTGGCGCGCCATGCGGCGGCCACGACGCTCGCCGCGTTCGCGACGACGAGCCGCCTCGAACGCCATCGCCCGGCGCAGACCACAGCCGCTCCGGCGACCGTGCGCCGTGCTCTCGATTTCATCGCCGAGAACTCGCACCGGCCGATCACCGTCGATGATGTCGCCGCGGCCGTGCACATCTCGACGCGGGGACTGCAATACGCCTTCCGACGAGCGCTCGACACGACGCCGGCCGAGTCGCTGCGACGGGCGCGGCTGGACGGCGCCCATCGCGACCTGCAGTCCGGGGCGCCCTCGACCGTCGCGGCGGTGGCCCGCCGATGGGGTTTCTCACATCCTTCGCGATTCGCCGCCGCGTATCGCGACAGCTTCGGCGTGCTTCCCTCTGTGACGGCCGCGACGCATCGCCGATGACATTATGCGAACAGATTGTTCGCTCCCCTCGCGCGCCGAGGGTGGCCGGTGCGATGGTTCGCCCCCTGGCGCATATATTCCGAGATATGGGTTCTCTCTACTACGGCGCCTCCGAGCCGATCCATATCGACGATCGTGCACTCGCGCACCTCAAGGTCGTCGTTGCGACGAAGCTGCGTCGCAACGAGAGCTTCACACTCACCTGGAAGCACCCGGACGGAGACCCTGAAGGCCGCTCGACGGTCTGGCTGCATCCGTCGATCCCCCTGAGGTTCGTCTTCGACGAGAGCGAGGCGCCCGAGCTCAGCCGTCGATGGATCGAGGATCTCGCCCATTCGGCCAACTCGAGCGGCGGCATCACGCTCGTGGAGGAGCTGATCGAGCCTTCGTCCGACCTGCAGGCTGCAGACGCTCGCTGATCCGGGCGCGGAGGGTCGGGCGGGCTCCGCAGTGTCAAGTCCCTCGTTCTCTCCGCCGATCGATGACATGATCGCGCCGATGACGGAACGCAGCGAAGGGCATGTGGTCGACAGTGCCGCCACGGTCCGGTCACGGATAGGGCCCGCCGACTCCCCCACCATCTCGGTGGTCGTGCCTGTCAAGGACGACGCGGCTCTGCTGGCACGGTGTCTGCGTGCCCTGCACGCCCAGGAGTCGCCGGCGGACGAGATCATCGTTGTCGACAATGACTCGTCCGATTCGTCGGCCTCGGTGGCTCGAGCCTCGGGCGCGCGCGTGCTCACCTGCATCGAGCCGGGCATCCCCGCTGCGGCGTCCACCGGATACGACGCCGCACGCGGTGATCTGATCCTCAGACTCGACGCGGACTGCGAACCGGATGCCGACTGGATCTCCGCGGTCGTCTCGGCCTTCGGGCAGGACGAGCGCATCGGAGCCGTCACCGGAGGTGCGCGCTTCACCGACGGGCCTGTGGCGCTCCGCGTCCCGCTCGCTCGGCTCTATCTCGGCGCGTACACGAGCGTCTTGAGCGTGACTCTCGGCCATAGACCGCTGTTCGGCTCGAATCTCGCGTTCCGCAGGGAAGCATGGCATGCGGTGCGTGCGGTCGTGCATCGCGGCGATGCACACATCCACGATGACCTCGACCTCGCCTTCCACCTCGGCGAGAACCACCGCATCGCTCGGCTCCCCGGCGAGTCGATGGGGATGTCGATGAGACCGTTCACCGCAGGGCAGTTCGGCCGGCGCGTGCAGCGAGGCTTCCGCAGCGTGCTCGTGCACTGGCCGCGCGACTTCCCCCCTGTGCGGTGGGCACGCCTGGTTGTCCGCCGTCGCCTACGCGGCCCCGCAGCACGGCGGACACGATGACCGTGCCCGCGCTGATCGGCCCTGTGGTCGCACCGGAGCTGCACGCGATGTCGTTCAACATCCGCCGGGCCATGGAGGGCTTCGCGCGTCCGAAGCAGGACCGCTGGAGTGTGCGCGCCCCGGCAGTCGCTGAGATGCTGCGCTCGGAGCGTCCGACGATCCTCGGGCTGCAAGAGGTGCTTCCCGGCGCGATGAGGGTCGTCACCCGCGCGCTCGGCCCCACTCACCGGTTCATCGGCACAGGGCGAGGCCGCGAAGGCACGGGCGAGGGCATCCCGCTCGTCTACGACGCCGAACGCCTGGAACTTCGCGGATGGGAGCAGCAGGCCCTTTCAGCGCGCCCAGACGAACGGGGCAGTCGATCCTGGGGCAACCTCATCCCCCGCATTCTCGTGACGGCGGAGTTCGCCGACAGGTCGACGGGCATCCGATTCCTCGTCGTCAACACCCATCTCGACCACCTGTCCTCTCGTTCGCGGCGACGATCGGCCGAGGCCATCTCCGCGCTGGTCCGGAAGCGTGCTCTTCCGACGATCGTGATGGGTGATCTCAATGCCGGTCCCCGCTCCCGCGCTATACGCACGCTTCTGTCGCGCGCGGAGCTCACCGACTCCTGGAGCGCTGCCGAGGACCGGCTGACACCGCTGTGGAGCACGCTCAACGGATATCGACGACCGCGGCTCACGGGGCGGCGCGTCGACTGGATGCTCGTCAGTCGAGACGTCCGGGTGCGTGCTGCCGGCATCAACGCAGGTGTCTTCGATGGGATCAGACCCTCGGATCACCTGGCAGTGCAGGCGCTGCTGCGTCTGGACGGCAAGACACAGTGAAAGAGGACACAGTGAAAGAAGACTTCCTCCGTCCGCCTCGGTCCCTCGCGGAGTGGTCCGCAGACTCTCTGCGCGTTCTGGGGATCGTCGGCGTCGGAGTGGCGCTGATCTGGCTCGCGCCGACGGACGCCGGCATCGCCGCACTCGCTCTTCCGGCCCTGATGCTGCCTCGAGTGCTGGGACTGCGCGGGTGGTTCGATCTGGCGGTCTGCGCGACCGTGCTCGTTGCCGCGTGGAGCAACATATTCGACCTGTACCGGACGATCCCGGGCTGGGATCTGGTCGTGCACCTGATCTGCACGGGGATTCTGACGATCGTCGCTGCGCTGATCCTCACCCGGGCGGAGGTCGTCACGATGACTCGCGACCACGGCGCCCGGCCGCGAACTCCGCTCGTCCTGGCACCGCTCCTGGCCCTCGCACTCAGCGCCATGTGGGAGATGGTCGAGTGGCTGGGCTGGGCCTACCTCAGCGACGAGATCTTCGTCACGTATCAGGACACGATCGGCGACATGGTCTTCGGCGGACTCGGCGGTATCGCCGCCGGCGTCATCCTCGCGACGTCATCTCTGAGACGACCGCGCTCGACAGATGGCGTGGGCGGCTCAGCGAACAGGAGTAGGGCGGGCGGGACTTGAACCCGCGATCGTTGGGTTATGAGCCCACTGCCTTAACCAGCTTGGCCACCGCCCCGTGACGACAAGCCTATCGGGCCGAACCGGTCAGATCGGTGTCGCGGCGGTGTGCGTCTCGAGGTGCACCAGGTAGATGTCGGCGTTGGCGATCAGGTCGGCACGCTCGTCGTCGCTGAGGGACCGACGCACCTTCGCAGGAACCCCCGCCACCAGTGAGCCGTCCGGCACCTCGGTTCCTCCGAGCACGACTGCTCCGCCGGCGATGAGGCAACCCGCACCGATGACCGCGCCGCTGAGCACGACAGCCCCCATGCCGATGAGCGAGCCGTCTCCGATCATGCATCCGTGCACCACGGCGTTGTGACCGATGGACACCTTGTCACCGATGGTGACGGGATGAGCCGCATCGACGTGGACCGAGACGTTGTCCTGCACATTGCTGCCTCGACCGATCACGATGGATGCCGAGTCGCCTCGGAGCACGGCGTTGTACCAGACGCTCGCGCCTTCAGCCAGCGAGACGTCGCCGACGATGCGCGCTCCCTCGGCGACGAACGCGTCTTCGGGTACCGACGGGGTCTTCCCCGGGAGCGCGAGGACAGAGGCTCCGGCTGCGATGCTCATGAGGTGAGACTATCCTCCCAAGGCCGGATTTCCGCATGATTCCGGGGCACTAAGCCGAGCCTTCGCTTGCTTGCGGAATGTTTTCAGACGAGTAGCGTTGTCATCATCAGGCACGAAGAGACAACTCCGGAGGAGTCAAGATGAGCAAGGTACAGACCGTTTCCACCACCGCCAGCGACCCGACAGTGGCAGCTGCAGCGGCTCAGTTCCTCTCCCCCGTCGTGCTCGGACTCCAGGCACTGACGATCGATGGCAAGCAGGCGCACTGGCACGTGCGCGGCGCCAACTTCGTCGGCGTCCACGAGCTTCTCGACACGATCGTCGCGCACGCAGGAGACTTCGCCGACACCGCCGCCGAGCGGATCGTCGCCCTCGGCCTGCCGATCGACGCGCGCATCAGCGCCGTGGCCGCCAAGGGCAGCGCTACGTCGGTCCCTGCCGGCTTCACCCAGTCCGACGAGCTCGTGCGCGCTGTCATCTCCGACATCGACGCGATCCTCATCGACGTGAAGGCTGCGATCGACGGACTCGACGAGGTCGACCTCACGAGCCAGGACGTCGCGATCGAGATCATGCGCGGACTCGAGAAGGACCGCTGGTTCCTCGTGTCGCACATCGCCGCATAAGCATCCGTCTGACGAAGAAGGGCACCGGGTCTTCCCGGTGCCCTTCTTCGTGCTCCGGATGTCAGGCGCCGTAGGTCAGACGCCCCGCCACCATCGTCGCCGTCACCGGCATCCCTCGCAGATCCGCCCCGGAGGCGGTCAGCGGGTCGTAGCCGCACAGGGCGACATCGGCCAGCTCGCCCGGGCGCACAGAGCTGCGGACGCTCGCCCGGAGCGCCTGCTCGCGTGTCAGCCGCTCCTCGGGGTGCCACGGATCACGGTCGTCGTCGGTGCGGGTGACGGCAGCGGCGATCGCCTGCCACGGATCGAGCGGTGCCACAGGCGCGTCCGATCCGAAGCGCAGCTCGACACCGGCGTCCCGCAGGGCGCCGAGCGGATAGCCGATCGAGGTCTGCCCTGCCCAGTGCCGGCCGACGAGATCTCTGTCGTCGAGAGCGTGCTGCGGTTGCACGCTCGCGATGATGCCGAGTCTGCCGAACCGCGCGAGATCGGCGTGACGCACCAGCTGGGCGTGCTCGATGGTGCCCACCGCACCAGACGTGGTGAAGGCATCGAGCGCGCCGGTGACGGCGCGGTCGCCGATCGCGTGCACGGCGACCGCGAGTCCTGCTCCGGTCGCGACGGTGAGCAGCTCTGCGAGCTCGGCCGGGGGCACGGTGAGCACCCCGAAATTCTGGGGATCACCCGGATACGCGTGTGAGCATGCGGCGGTGCGTGTGCCCAGCGAACCGTCGCTGATGATCTTCAGCGGTCCGACATGGATCAGGTCGCGCCCGGCTTCCGGCGCGTCCTCGTCCTGGTGCAGCTCACCCGACCTCAGGCCGGCACGGATGGCTCGCTCGAGGTCGAACGGATAGATCGCGAACTCGACGCGGTGCGCGGCGAACCCCGCCGCGACTCGGCGTGGCCACGCATCGGCATTCCATGCCATGTCGAAGTCGACCAGCCCCGTGACGCCGCGGGACGCTGCTCTCTCCCCCGCGTCCCGGACCGCCGCATCGCCCCGAACAGGATCCACGGCATTCAGTCGACGAGAGATCTCGAACGCGTCCTGCTCGCGCAGCATCCCGTCGGCGCTGGCGAACCCCTCGAGCCGCAAGGCAGCCGAGTTGAGCCACGTGCTGTGCACGTCTGCGTTTATCAGGTAGGTGGGGACCTCTCCGGTGACGCTGTCGAGCAGAGCGAGCGTCGGGTGATCCGGCCACATCGCATCGCGGAATCCGCTGCCCACCTTCCGTCCATCCGGCAGCGGTGCCGCGGCCGCCATGATCGCAGCAGCCTCAGACGCGGAGGCCGCGCCGCCGAGTGCGACTCGCTCCGCCGCCAGCGCCCACTGGACCGTGTGAACATGGTTGTCCCACAGGCCGGGCACCGCCCAGGCCCCGTTGCCCTCGAGGATCTCGCCCTGCGGCGCGACAGCTCCGGTGGGAGCGATGTCGCTGATGCGACCGTCTTCGATGAAGATGTCCACGGGCTCGTCGTCGATCAGGAACTCTCTTCCAGGGCCGGAGACCCGCACGCCGACGAGGGTGCCGACCCGCTCTCCGATCCCGATCACGAGCGACCTCCGACGCGCGCCTGCTGAGCACGACGCATCTCGGTCGCGAGGGCGGGCTGCCTGTACGGCCCGTCGGCCTCGAGCTCGGCGATGACCGTCTCCACGGTCTCGGCCGGCTTGTTCTGGCTGAGCTTGCGCTTGGCGACGACCCTGGTCGGGGTGAGTCTGAAGCCCACCGTCCCTGTGGCCAGGCGAGCGACGAACGCGGGATCGTTCGGCCGTTCCCACATGCGCCGTGGCTCCGGCATCCGTCCCTCGAAACGGTCGACCAGCCGGTCGAGCACGGCGAGGTTCTCTTCGTCGCTGAGGATCTCGGGAATCCCTGCGAGATGCACGGCCGTGTAGTTCCAGGTCGGAACCGACGGCACATCGCCGTACCAACCGGGCGAGATGTAGCCGTGCGGTCCCTGGAAGACGACGAGCAGCTCCCCATCCCCCAGGCCGTGAATCAGGTCGTCCGGCCGCCCGACATGCCCCACGACCGTCAAGTCGTCATGGTCGTCATCGAGAAGAACGACGTAGTGCGAAGAGACCAGGCCGTCGGGACCGTGGCTCACGATGGTCGCCCAGGGATTGGCATCGACGATCCGACGGATCTCGGCCGCATCCGCGAGCGTGAAACTGGGGTTCTGACGCATCCCCTCAGCCTATGGCCGACGGGTCACGCTTGGCAGCGCGGGCACCAGTACAGCTTGCGCGCGCCGATCTCCTCGAGAGCGATCTCGGTGCCGCAGATGCGGCACGGCAGACCTGCGCGATGGTAGACCCAGTGCCGGTTGTCGCGGCTCGCCATCGCGGCGCGGTACGCATCGGGCGAGAGATCATCCATGGTCATCATCTGACCGGTCTCGACGCCGACGGCGAGGAGACGCACCCAGTCATGCCACAGGGCTCGCACGACGTCCTCGGGAACCTCTCGGCCGGGGGTATGCGGGTTCAACCGCTGGCGGAACAGCATCTCGGCCCGATACACGTTGCCGATGCCGCTCACCACGGCCTGATCCATGAGCAGGAGAGCGATCACCGTCTGCTTCTTGCGGACCGCCGCGACGAAGCGCTCCTCGTTCTGCACCGGATCGCCCACGAGCGGATCGGGACCGAGCTTCGCGACGCTGGCGAGCATCTCCTCAGGAGTCTGCAGCACGCATGCCGTGGGACCGCGGAGGTCAGCGGCGGTGATGTCGGTCATCAGACGCAGCCGAACCTGCCCGACGACCGGCGGCGGCCACTCGAGCCCCTCGTCAGCGAGACCCTTCGTCTGCTCCGACATGCGAACGTGCACACGGGTTCTACGGGGCGCGCCGATCGACGCCAGCGAGTTCTCTCCGGCATCGTCGAGGATCTCCTCATCCACCACCGTGCCCCTCTGGTTGGTCTGCCCCATGCGACCGTTCGCAGACGCGATGGTGGGGTCCACCAGGATGTCGCCGGCGAAGTCCCAGGCTCCGTAGAGACCGAGGTGCACGCGCAACCACACATCGCCTTCGGCCTCGAGGAACATCTGCTTGCCCACAGCCTGCACGCTGATCGCCTCGCGTCCGTTCAGGACGGCCGCCCCCTCGGCGAATCGTCCCTGCGGGCTCGAGGCGAGCATCGCCTTGCCGACGAAGTTCCGATCGAACTGACGAGCGATGCGATGGACGGAGTGGCCCTCGGGCATGTCAGGCTCGCGGGTCCGGAAGCAGCGAGCCGTCGCGCTCGAAGTCCGCGATCTGACCGATGCGGCGGATGTGACGCTCGTCTCCCGAGAACGGCGTGGCGATGAAGGTGTCGATGAACGAGGTGACCTCGTCGAAGGAGTGCTGACGCGCCCCGATCGAGATCACGTTCGCATCGTTGTGCTCACGGGCGAGCTCTGCGGTCGACGTGTTCCACACCAGCGCGGCGCGGACACCGGCGACTTTGTTCGCGGCGATCTGCTCGCCGTTCCCCGAACCGCCGAACACCACGCCGAGCGTCTCGACCCCGGCCCTCTGGTCCGCCACGACCGCCTGCGCAGCGCGGATGCAGAACGCGGGGTAGTCGTCGAGCGCGTCGTACTCGACCGGCCCGTGGTCGACGACTTCATGGCCTGCGCTGCGCAGATGGTCCTGCAGCTGCGTCGAGAAGTCGAGACCGGCGTGATCGGTGGCGATATGGATGCGCATGGCATCCATCCTAGAAGCGCAGACGGTCAGCGGGTGCTCACGGAGCCACGCCGGCCGCAGCCGGCTTGAATCCCGCCCGGACGTTCTCGCAGCAGCCGGGGCGGCACACATCGAACGCACCGGGCAGAGAGGTGACATGGGGGCGATCCTCGTTCGGACGACCCTCCAGGCGCTCGACGATCAGGTCGACGATTCCGGTGACGAACGACGGGGCGACTCCGGGCGTCGGAGTACGCGTGAAGGCGAGTCCCGCCTCCTCGGCGGCTTCGGCGGCCTCGGTGTCGAGGTCCCAGAGCACCTCCATGTGATCGCTCATGAACCCGACGGGCACCACGGCCACGGCCTTCCGGCCGCGTTCGGGCAGCTCGCCGATGACGTCGCACACATCAGGCTCGAGCCACGGCTGCGAGGCGGGGCCCGAACGGGACTGGTAGACCAGCTCCCACGAGACGTCAGCCGCTGCCGGGATGCTCTCACGGACGCGATCCATCACCCACGCGGCGACGGCGAGATGCTGCGCGGCATACGCGCCGCCCTCGCCCCAGTCGATGTCCCGCGCGCCCGAGCGCTCGGCATCCGCAGTCGGGATGCTGTGGGTGGAGAAGAGGATCTGGATGTCGGCCGGGGCGATTCCCTGACCGAGGAAGGTCTCCACGGCCTCGCGGACACCCGTCTCGAAGGACTCGACGAACCCGGGGTGGTCGTAGAAGGGACGGATCTTGTCGATCGTCACGGTCTCGCCGAGCTTCGTCTCCTCGAGCACTCGCGCGAAGTCCTCGCGATACTGCCGGCAGCTCGAGAAGGAGCTGTACGCGCTCGTGGCGAAGGCGAGGAGCGTCGTCTTGCCGTCGGCTGCGGCTTCGGTGACGACCTCTTCGAGGTAAGGACTCCAGTTGCGGTTACCCCAGTACACCGGAAGATCGATGCCGCGGCGCGCGAGCTCGCCCTCGAGCGCCTCCTTGAGGATGCGGTTCTGTCCGTTGATGGGGCTCACACCGCCGAAATGGCGGTAGTGGTGCGCCACCTCTTCGAGGCGCTCGTCCGGGATCCCCCGCCCCCGCGTGACATTGCGCAGGAAAGGTATGACGTCCTCCTGCCCTTCTGGGCCGCCGAACCCGGCGAGCAGGATGCCGTCATAGGCCACCGGGGTGGTCATATACGGCGCGCCGGAGGAAGCGGCATCGGAGGCAAAGAGGACGGTGTTCTGCTCGATCGCGGTCACCCGTCCATTCTTTCATCTCCTGGAAGTGAGTCAGGCCGCCGTGCTGGCGTAGGCTGTCATGGTTGCCGTGGGCGCCAACTGCGCTGGGTTGCGGCAGCATCCCCTCACCCCTGGGAGTACAGCTGTGCCTGGAGAGAACCTCACCCGCATCGAAGCGCAGGAGCGCCGCGACGTCATCGACACCCAGTCGTACGAAGTCTCGCTCGACCTGACGAAGGGTGCGGAGGTCTTCGGCTCCCGCAGCGTCGTCCGGTTCACCGCGACGCCGGAGAGCATCACCTTCATCGACCTGATCGCACGCGACGTGCGCGAGATCTCGTTGAACGGAGAGCAGCTCGACCCCGACGAGGTCTTCGCCGACTCGCGCATCGCGCTCGCCGGCCTGCAGGCCGAGAACGTCCTCGTGGTCGACGCGGACTGCCTCTACACCAACACCGGCGAGGGACTGCACCGCTTCGTCGACCCTGTCGACGGCGAGGTCTACCTCTACTCCCAGTTCGAGGTCCCCGACTCGCGGCGCGTGTTCGCCGTGTTCGAGCAGCCCGATCTGAAGGCGACGTTCCAGTTCACGGTGACGGCACCGGCGTCCTGGAAGGTCGTGTCGAACTCCCCCACGCCCGAGCCCATCGTCCACGACGACCACTCGGTCGCGACGTGGGGCTTCGAGCCCACGCCGCGCATCTCGTCGTACATCACGGCCCTGGTCGCAGGCCCCTACGAGGCGACGTTCTCCGAGCTCACCAGCTCCTCGGGCCGGGTCATCCCGCTCGGCGTCTACGGACGCAAGAGCCTGTGGCAGCACCTCGACGCCGACTACATCTTCGACAAGACGCGCGAGGGCTTCGCGTACTTCGAGTCGAAGTTCGGCGTTCCCTACCCGTTCGCGAAGTACGACCAGCTCTTCGTCCCCGAGTTCAACGCCGGTGCGATGGAGAACGCGGGGGCGGTCACCTTCACCGAGACGTACGTGTTCCGCAGCAAGGTCACCGACGCCGTCAAGGAGCGCCGCGTCGTCACGATCCTGCATGAGCTCGCGCACATGTGGTTCGGCGACCTCGTGACCATGAAGTGGTGGAATGACCTCTGGCTGAACGAGTCGTTCGCCGAGTGGGCGTCGACGATCGCGACCGCGGAGGCCACCGAGTGGACCGAGGCGTGGACCACTTTCAACGCGATGGAGAAGACCTGGGCCTACCGCCAGGATCAGCTTCCCTCGACCCACCCCATCGTGGCTGAGATCAACGACCTCGAAGACGTGCAGGTGAACTTCGACGGCATCACGTACGCGAAGGGCGGCTCGGTTCTCAAGCAGCTCGCCGCCTGGGTGGGCATCGAGGCGTTCTTCGCCGGCGTCTCGCAGTACTTCCAGAAGCACTCGTGGGGGAACACCGAGCTGAGCGACCTTCTCACCGAGCTCGAAGCCACCAGCGGACGCGATCTGAGCACCTGGTCGAAGAAGTGGCTCGAGACCGCGGGCGTGAACACGCTCGAACCGGTGATCGCAGACGACTCGGACGGCACGATCACACGATTCGCCGTGACGCAGACCGCTCCGGCCGACTACCCGACCATCCGTCCGCATCGGCTCGGCATCGGGTTCTACAACCTCCAGGACGGCGCACTCGTGCGCTCGCACTACGCCGAGGTCGACGTCGACGGAGACCGCACCGAGGTTCCCGAGCTGCATGGCCTCGCGCGTCCCGACCTCGTGCTGCTCAACGACAACGACCTCGCCTACGCGAAGATCCGCCTCGACGAGCGCTCCCTCGCCACCGCGATCGCGCACCTCGCCGACATCAGCGACCCCCTCGCGCGCTCCCTCGTGTGGGGCGCGGCCTGGGACCAGACCCGCGACGCCGAGACCGCGGCCTCCGATTACATCGACCTCGTGCTCGGCAACATCGGCCGCGAGACCGAGTCGACCACGGTCCGCACGACGCTCGCGCAGCTGCGCACCGCCGCCACGCTCTATGTCAGGCCAGAGGCTCGTCTCGCCGCTCGCCAGAAGGTCGCAGACGGACTCTGGGCTCTTGCAGAAGCCGCCGAATCGGGCAGCGACAGCCAGCTCCAGTTCGTGACGGCCTTCGCCAACGCCCTGGTCACTCCCGAGCACGCGGGCATCGTGGGGCGCCTGCGCTCCGGCGAGGAGACGCTCCCGGGCCTCGAGATCGACGCTGACCTCAGCTGGCAGCTGCTCGTCGGACTCGCCACGATCGGCGCGACGGATGCGGCATCCATCGACGCCGCCCTCGCGTCTGACAACACGTCGAAGGGCGGCGAGTTCGCCGCGCAGGCACGTGCGGCGCTGCCCGACTCCGCCTCGAAGAAGGCGGCCTGGGCGTCGCTGATCGAACGCGACGACGCTCCGAACACGATCGTGCGGTCCGCCGCGCTCGGCTTCGTGCACCCGGCCGGCGCCGAGGCTCTTCGCGAGTTCGTGCCCGCGTACTTCGACATGCTCGTGCCGATCTGGGAGTCCCGCAGCTACCAGATCGCGCAGTATCTGATCGTGGGCCTGTTCCCCACGGCCATCGCCGATGTCGAACTGCGCGACGCGACACGCGCGTGGCTGTCGGCCAACCAGGACGCGGCACCGGCGCTGCGCCGTCTGGTGCTCGAGAACCTCGCCGACGTCGAGCGCTCGCTCGCTGCGCAGTCCCGCGACGCGGAGGACTGAGCCCGCTTCTCCCATCAGGCCTCTGCGCGGTGCGTCCAGCCCGCGCAGAGGCCTGATCGCTACTCTGGAGGGGATGATGCAGCCATTCGACACGACGCCCGACCCCGCAGAGACCGTTCTCCCCTCCTGGTGGATGGACGTCGTCACGGTGCTGCGCGATGTGGGCCTGCAGGCGCTCGGAGTGGTCGCGATCATCGCCGGCTGCGTTCTCATCGCTCTCTTGCTCCGCGTGGTCATCCGCCGCGTCGTGCATCGCATCGTCGACAGCGCGAAGAACAAAGCGGCCGTCGACGACACTCAGGCATTGGAACGCTCGCCGCTCGCTGACATGCGTCTCGTGCAACGCACGCGGACTCTCGGCACCATCCTGCAGAACATCGTCAACGTGATGCTGGTGGTCATCGCGATCGTGCTCGTGGTCAATCACCTCGCGCCGACGCTCCTGGGCTCGCTGACACTCCTCACTGCTGCTGTGGGCGCCGGTCTCGGTTTCGGCGCTCAGAACATCGTCAAGGACGTGCTCAACGGCATGTTCATCGTGGCGGAGGATCAGATCGGAATCGGCGATGTCGTCGATCTCGGCCTCGCCTCGGGCGTGGTCGAATACGTGAGCGTGCGCATCACGCAGGTGCGCGACGTGAACGGCACGCTCTGGTACGTCCGCAACGGCGAGGTGCTTCGCATCGGCAACATGTCGCAGGGCTGGGCCAGGGCGATCATCGATCTCGGCGTGCCGGTGGACGCCGATCTCGAGAAGGTCGAGCAGATCATGCTCGACACGGCTCAGGCTCTCGCGAAGGATCCGAAGTGGCGCACCCGCATCATCGAGAAGCCCGAGCTCTGGGGCCTCGAGTCGATCGACGGCGACGCCCTCGTCGTGCGGCTCGTCATCAAGGCTCGTGCCAACGCCAAGGACGACGTCGCGCAGGAGCTGCGTAAGCGCCTACGGGCCGCGATGCTCGAGAACGAGATCCTCCTCCCGAGCATGACCACCGTCGTCCCCACCGGCCTCGAGGGCGCCCGTCGCGTTCGGGGTGCCAATCCCCCCAAGACACGTCCGAACGCCGTCACCGGCGTTCCCGTCATCCCGGATCGTGGAATCTGGCGGCGCAAGAAGACGAACGATGACGGGAGCTCCCAGAAGTGACGTTCTACGACGAGGTCGGCGGGCACGACACCTTCGCGAAGATCGTGTCGGTCTTCTATCGCGAGGTCGCACTGGACCCGGTCCTGAAGCCGATGTACCCCGAAGAGGATCTCGGCCCTGCCGAGGAGCGACTGCTGATGTTCCTGGAGCAGTACTGGGGTGGCCCCACGACCTATGGGGAGACGCGCGGACACCCACGCCTGCGGATGCGTCATATGCCGTTCCACGTCGATCCCGACGCTCGTGACAGGTGGCTCCGGCACATGCGAACGGCTTTGGACGAGGCGCAATTGTCGCCACTCCACGAATCGACGCTGTGGGACTACCTCGAACGCGCCGCGTATGCCATGGTGAACACATTCGAGCCGTCCGGCATCGGCGCACCCTCGGCCGGGCGCCCCACGCTCGAGACGCGATCACGTCAGGAATCAACGGAGAGCACATGACGAACACGCCCCTGTCTGCAGACGTACTGGTCATCGGATGGGGGCTCGCCGGTCTTGTCGCAGCGGGTGAGGCGCTGGATGCCGGTCGTCGTGTGATCCTGGTCGACCAGGAGCCGCGCACCAACCTCGGCGGGCAGGCATGGTGGTCGTTCGGCGGCCTGTTCTTCATCGACTCCCCCGAGCAGAGGCGGATGGGCATTCGCGATTCGCTGGCCCTCGCCACGCAGGACTGGTTCGGGACCGCTTTGTTCGACCGCCCCGAGGATCACTGGCCGCGTCGGTGGGCCGAGGCCTATCTGCAGTTCGCGGCCGGAGAGAAGCGCTCGTGGTTGCGCAAACGCGGAGTGGGTTTCTTCCCGGTGGTCGGCTGGGCCGAACGCGGAGGCTACGGTGCGCTCGGTCCCGGCAACTCCGTCCCTCGATTCCACATCACCTGGGGCACCGGGCCGGGCGTCGTCGCGCCGTTCGCCGCCGCGGTCGAGCAGGGCGAACGCGAGGGACGGATCACGATCCTCCCCCGCCATCGCGTGACGGAGCTGATCACCACCGACGGAGCCGTCACCGGCGCGCGCGGCACGATCCTGGAGTCGAGCCCCGCCGCTCGCGGCGTCGAATCGACGCGGCGCGCGATCGGCGACTTCGAGATCAGCGCCGGCGCCACGATCGTCTCCTCCGGCGGTATCGGAGGAAATCACGACCTCGTGCGCGCTGCCTGGCCGGCAACCTTGGGCGCCCCTCCTGAGCACATGCTCACGGGAGTGCCCGCATATGTGGACGGATCGATGCACGCCGTCTCGGAGTCTGCCGGTGCGCGTCTCGTCAACGGCGACCGCATGTGGCACTACGTCGAGGGAATCACGAACTGGAACCCCGTGTGGCCGTCGCACGGCATCCGCATCCTCCCCGGCCCGTCGTCGCTGTGGCTGGACGCGACGGGCAAGAGACTGCCCGTGCCGCTCTTCCCCGGCTTCGACACGCTGGGCACACTCGCCCACCTCCGCAGCACCGGCTACGACCACTCGTGGTTCGTCACCTCTCGCCAGATCGTCGAGAAGGAGTTCGCCCTCTCCGGAAGCGAACAGAACCCCGATCTCACCGGTAAGGATGTCGGGCTCCTCGTGAAGTCCCGACTCGCCAAGGGCCCGACGGGGCCGGTGCAGGCGTTCCTCGACGAGGGAGAGGACTTCATCGTCGAGAACGACCTCGAATCGCTGCTCGAGCAGATGCAGCGGCACCCCGGCGGAGAGTCACTCGACATCGATCATGTGCGACGAGAGGTGATCGCGCGTGACCTCGAGATGGAGAACGAGTTCACGAAAGACGCCCAGATCGGCATGCTGCGTTCGATGCGCGGCTACCGTGGCGACAAGCTGATCCGCACCGCAGCTCCGCATCGTCTTCAAGACCCGGCAGCCGGCCCTCTCGTCGCCGTCAAGCTGCACGTTCTCACCAGGAAGTCGCTCGGCGGGATCAACACCGATCTCGACGGCCGCGCTCTCGGAGCCGACGGCGAACCGATCGTCGGTCTGTACGCCGCCGGCGAGGCGAGCGGATTCGGGGGCGGCGGTGTGCACGGTTACCGGGCGCTCGAGGGCACGTTCCTCGGTGGGTGTCTCTTCTCGGGACGCCAGGCCGGGCGCGCAGCCGCCCGCTGAGCTCGTGCTCCGCGCTACTGGGCGGAGCCGGTGCCCCTGACCGCTGTGAGACCGGTCGCGACGGGTCCTCGAGCGAGAACGTGACCACGCCGGAAGGCGAGTCGAGTCCACCGCCCCGACTGCATCACCGGAACGTCTTCCTCACCGGAGATGAAGCCGAACGCGTCGGCCGCGAACGCGACTCCGCGAGGCAGGCCGCCGAGATCCTCGTCGGGCTCCCCCCAGATGGCTGCACGAAGCGCTCTGACGGCTTCCTCCCCGGACCCGGGCGTCGCTCCGCGCGCAACTGCGCTGATCCCCCACTGCGCGCGTCGAGCGATGACGGATGCCGCCAGGGTCGACGTCGGCTGCCAGTGGCCGCGCGGTGGAGCGACTCCGGCCCACGCGGGTGAGAGCCCTGTCTCCGGCAGGGTCAGCGCGCTGTCATCGTCTGTCGCGGTGAGCGAGGAGACGACGACATCGCACTCGAGCTCAGGATCCGCCTGCACGACGCGCATCGCCAGCACTGTCGGGGTCTGATCGAACAGACCGTGGGGCGCTAGAGCGGCTCCTGTGAGCGCGAGAACACCTCCGGCCGCCTGCAGCCGAACCCCCTCATCGGAGATTCGGGTCGCTCGCCCGAGGAAGGTCAGTACGTCCTTCGCGGTCTCGGCGTCTGCAAGAAGAAGCTGGTGGGGCACACCCTCTAAACTAGCAACGCCAGCGGCATCCGCCGTCGCGGGAAGGAACTCATGACCGCCGACGCCCACGCGATTCGCACCGTCGAACAACTCCTCGACGTACTGGACCTCGATTCCACTCAGGCCCGCACCACCGAGGACATCTTCACCGGATCTTCGCATCCGATGCCCTCCGGGCGGATCTACGGTGGTCAAGTGCTCGCTCAGAGCCTCCTCGCCGCGGAACGGACGCTCCCCGAGGATCGTGCGGTGCACTCCATGCACGGGTACTTTCTGCGGCCGGGCGACGCAAGCCAGGGCATCACGATCGCCGTCGACCGCATCCACGACGGCCGATCCTTCTCCACCCGTCGTTCGCAGGCGTATCAGAACGGTGTGCCGATCTTCTCGATGATCGCCTCCTTCCAGGACGACGATCCGGGCATCGAGCACGCGGTTCCCATGCCTGAAGGAATTCCGGGTCCGGACTCTCTGCTGCCCGACGAGCAGCGCGTCGACGGGCTGCCGCCCGGCATTGTTCGGATGCTCAGCGATCGCGCCGCTGACGTGCGCCACATCGACTCGCCGATGTTCCTGCCGAGCGAGGATTCCCGCGTTCCTCAGCAGGGCGTCTGGATGCGCATGAAGGCACCGCTTCCCGACGACCAGCGCATTCACCGGGCGGCTCTCGCATATCTCAGCGATATGACGATCCAGGAATCGATCCTTCGCGCCCACGGCGTGTACTGGGGGCTCCCGGGGTTGAAGGTGGCGAGCCTCGACCATGCGATGTGGTGGCACCGGCCTGCGCGCGTCGACGAGTGGCTGCTCTACCTGCAGGAATCGCCGAACGCGCGCGGGGGCCGCGGCCTCGCTCAGGGACGCATCTACACGCAGTCGGGCGATCTGGTCGCCTCTGTCGCCCAGGAGATCATGGTCAGGGTGCCGTCCCCGGCCTGATGCCGCGCCATTCGGCTCAGCGGTGGGTGTACTCGATGGAGGGGCCGACGTACGGCTCCCACGCGTCGCGCATCTCCTGCGTGAGCCGTGTGGGACGGCCCGACTTGGCGTCGACGAGCACGATGATCGCGGTCGACCGCGCATAGATCATGCGGGGCTCGGCTGCGGGGTCGTTGTGCACCTCGTAGCAGACCTCGACGCTGGAGCCGCCGAGCTTGCCGAACCACATCTGCACTTCGAGAGGTCGACGCTGGTACGGCACCGGAGCGAGGTACTCGATCTCCTGCCGCGCGATGAGCGTCAGCGTGCCCTCGTCGATGCCTGAATCGAGCACAGCGGTCGATGGTGCCTGCTCACCGGGACCCGCACGCCAGAACGCGCGTACGCGCGCCTCCTCGAGGAGCTTCAGCATCGAGGTGTTGTTGACGTGATTGAATGCGTCCAGATCGCCCCAGCGGAGGTGGATCGGGATGTGCAGCCGGGGCCCCGGTGTCAGGTCGGACATCGGCGATCAGTCGCGCGTGAGCTTGCGGTGCGTCGACCGGTGCGGCTTGGCCGCGTCGGCGCCGAGGCGCTGGACCTTGTTCTCCTCGTAGGACTCGAAGTTGCCCTCGAACCAGTACCACTGAGCGGGCTTCTCGTCGGTGCCCTCGTACGCGAGGATGTGGGTCGCGATGCGGTCGAGGAACCACCGGTCGTGAGTGATGACCACTGCGCAGCCGGGGAACTCGAGAAGCGCGTTCTCGAGAGAACTCAGCGTCTCGACGTCCAGGTCGTTGGTCGGCTCGTCGAGCAGGAGAAGGTTGCCGCCCTCCTTGAGCGTGAGGGCCAGGTTCAGACGGTTGCGCTCACCACCGGAGAGCACGCCTGCCTTCTTCTGCTGGTCCGGGCCCTTGAAACCGAACTTCGAGACGTACGCGCGTGAGGGGATCTCCGTCTTGCCCACCGTGATGACGTCGAGACCGTCGGACACGACCTCCCACAGCGTCTTGTCGGGGTCGATGTTCGAGCGCGACTGGTCGACGTAGCTGATCTTGACCGTCTCGCCGATCTTGAGGTCTCCGCCGTCGAGCGGCTCCAGGCCGACGATCGTCTTGAACAGGGTCGTCTTACCGACACCGTTGGGGCCGATCACACCGACGATGCCGTTCGGCGGAAGGTTGAAGCTGAGCCCATCGATGAGCACCCGGCCGTCGAAGCCCTTCTGGAGCTTCTTCGCATCGATCACGATGCTTCCGAGACGCGGTCCCGCAGGAATCGAGATCTCCTCGAAGTCCAGCTTCCTGGTGCGTTCGGCCTCTGTCGCCATCTCCTCGTACCGCGCGAGTCGCGCCTTCGACTTCGTCTGACGGCCCTTCGCGCTGGACCTGACCCACTCCAGCTCCTCCTTGAGGCGCTTGGCGAGCTTCGCGTCCTTCTTGCCCTGGACCTCGAGGCGTTCGCCCTTCTTCTCCAGGTAAGTCGAGTAGTTGCCCTCGTAGCCGATCAGGCGGCCACGGTCGACCTCGGCGATCCATTCGGCGACGTGGTCGAGGAAGTACCGGTCGTGAGTGATGGCGATGACCGCGCCCTTGTATGCCTGAAGGTGCTGCTCGAGCCAGAGCACGCTTTCCGCGTCGAGGTGGTTGGTCGGCTCGTCGAGCAGGAGCAGATCGGGCTTCTGCAGGAGCAGCTTCGCGAGTGCGACGCGTCGCTTCTCGCCTCCGGAGAGCGGAGCGATCGCCGCGTCTCCGGGAGGCGTGCGCAGGGCGTCCATGGCCTGTTCGAGCTGCGAATCGAGGTCCCAGCCGTCCGCCGCGTCGATCTCCTCCTGCAGGGTTCCCATCTCGGAGAGCAGGGAGTCGAAGTCGGCATCGGGATCTGCCATCAGCATGGAGATCTCGTTGAACCGGTCGACCTTCGCCTTGATGGCGATGCCGTCCTGGATGTTCTCGATCACCGTCTTGGTCTCGTCGAGCTCCGGCTCCTGCATCAGGATTCCGACCGAGAAACCGGGAGACAGCTTCGCCTCGCCGTTCGACGGCGTGTCCATGCCGGCCATGATCTTGAGGATCGTCGACTTACCGGCACCGTTGGGACCCACCATGCCGATCTTGGCACCGGGGAGGAACGCCATCGTGACGTCATCGAGGATGAGCTTCTCACCCACCGCCTTACGTGCACGAACCATCGAGTAGATGTACTCAGCCACCGAAAACCGCTCCTTCTGTTGGCGTCGAAGATCGACACTCCAGCCTACCGGCGATCTCGGGGGCCGCTACCGGAGCCGGATGCCAGCTCCACGACGCGGTTGCGCGAGTTGCCGCACGTGCCACGCGCGTGGCGGGTCACCAGTCGATCGCTCGCGTCGTCCCGACGAGACAACGTCCCTCGGCCAGTTGCGGCATGACGACCGTGACGGGCTCGCCCGTCGACGGGCCCACCTGCCCTATGAGGCATTCCGTGTCTCCCCACCGCACGGCGAACATGAGGCTCTCCACCGGGTTGCCGACGGTCGAGACGTCCTGTGTGACCTGCATGGCTGCGCGGTCGAACCCGGCGGCGATCAGGGCGTCGATGTAGGCACGACCCGACACCTTCTGGTCTGACGCCCACACCGCGGCGGTCACGGCCGCGAAGAGCGGCAGGTTGTCATCGGCGGTGCCGTCCGGAACATACGCGGGACCCGAAGGAGACACCGACGGACTGGGGCTCACTGCGGCATCCGTCGGCTTCGGTGTGGGCGTTGCGGGCGCGCCGCACGAGGTCAGCAGCAGCGCGAGCGTCGTGGCGACGCCGGTCGCGATCGCCGCACGCGATGCGGAGGAGTCCGGTCGTCGAAGCACGAACTGAGTCTAAGGGCGTCCTCCCCCGCAGCGCCCGAGCGCGCTCACGGATGCGATCTGCGCCGGCGTCGATCGGCCGGGAATCTCAGAGAGTGCTCGCCCCTGCGGCAGCAGAATCCGCGAGGCCGTCATCGGCGCCCAAGAGCGCGCCGTCCTTCGCCGCCCACGACGTGTCGATGTCCGGACCGTCACCACGCGAGTGCGCAGGCTGCTCGGGGTCATCGTGCGGATCCGATGTCGCAGCGGTTCTGGGCGGGGCATCGACCCCCGATCGCGCGCTGCGGCGATACGCCGTCGTCCCCCATCGGAGATCGTGGCCGATCGCATCGGCGTCGATGTCGACGCTCGTGCCCTGCTTGCCGTTGTTCTCCCATGCGCGGATCTTCATCCTCCCCGTGACGATCACGCTGTCACCGGACCGCAGAGAGGCCTTCGCATGTTCGCCCAGCTGACGGAAAGCCGCGACCGAGTACCAGTTCGTCGTCACATCGACCCACGTCTGGGTCGCATCATCGAATCGTCGGTGCGTGCTCGCGAGTCGGAAGTTCGTGACGGGAACTCCACTTGTCGTTCGCCCCTGAGTGGGATCGGTGGCGACGTTGCCGACGATGGTCACTGTGTCATGCATGTTCTCTCCTCTGTGCCCGGAGCGTGCGTCCGGATCACTTCAGAGTGCGCCCTCTCTCCACCTCGCCGATGCCGAGAACACGGGCATCCTGAACAACTCGGAGCGGCGCGCGAATGTGCAGAACCACTCCGTCGCCGGCAGTCGTCACGTCTGGCCAGCAATGTCGGTGGTCGGTCATACGTTCGAATCATGAAAGGAGATTCGATGTCTGCAACCCTGATCACGTCCACGCCCGAGGTTCCCTACGCGACACCGCAGCTGTCGACCAAGAAGGAGCATCTCGTGCGCGCGTCAGCCCACCTGTGGCGGGTTCACGACGCGCGAGAGAGGGTCCTCGGGCACCTGCGCCTCATCCCGGATCCACTCGGGGTTCGCTACCGGGCGGAGCGCCTGCACCTCGCCACGGCGTCGTTCCGACTCGTCGGCGACTTCTGGAGCGCGGATGACGCGGTCGCCGCTCTCCGCAACGGATGAGCACTGCCCGGCTCAGGCGATCGTGCCCCCGGCAGGATTCGAACCTGCGACCAAGAGATTAGAAGGCTCCTGCTCTATCCCCTGAGCTACGGAGGCGCACACATCTACCGTACCGCGCCAGACTCGGATGTCGGAGCCGTCGATAGGATGGCGAAATGGTATCTGCCTCAGAGAATGACCGCCTCGTATGGATCGATTGTGAGATGACCGGTCTCGATCTGGCCGTCGACGAACTCGTCGAGATCGCCGTCGTCGTCACTGATTTCGAGCTCCGTCCGGTGGACCCCGGCTTCCAGGTCGTCATCCGCCCGAGCGACGCGGCACTCGAGAACATGAATGACTTCGTGACGAAGATGCACGAGACGTCGGGGTTGATCAACGAGATCCCCCACGGCGTATCGTTGGCCGAGGCCGAGGCGCAGACCCTCGCCTACATCAAGCGATTCGCTCCGGTCGAGCGCAAGGCTCCTCTCGCCGGCAACACCATCGGCACAGACCGGATGTTCCTGGCCAAGTACATGAGTCAGGTCGATCAGTGGCTCCACTATCGCAACGTCGATGTCTCGAGCATCAAAGAGCTCTCGCGGCGGTGGTACCCGCGGGTGTTCTTCCAGGCGCCGGCGAAGGACGGCGGACACCGCGCCCTCGCCGACATCCTCGAGTCCATTCGCGAGCTGCGGTACTACCGCGAGGCGGTCTTCGTCGACGAACCGGGGCCCTCGAGTGACGATGCTCGCGACATCGCCGCACGCACGGTGTCAGAGTTCACTCCGAACATGTAATAGACTCGTCTGGTTGCCGATCGCGATCGGCACATGGTGGGTATAGCTCAGCTGGTAGAGCGCTGGCTTGTGGTGCCGGATGTCGCGGGTTCGAGTCCCGTTACTCACCCCACTCTGAGAAGGTCCGAGTCGAAAGGCTCGGACCTTCTCTGCGTCACGAAGCGCTTCCTGCTCCGGGCCCGAACCACGGTGATCGACGCACGGTGAGGCCCCCGTAGGATTGCGGGGTGTCGCTCGCCGTGTGGTTCTCACTTCTGACCGCCTGCGTGGTTATCAGCTTCACGCCGGGGGCCGGCGCCATCAACACGATGTCGAACGCGCTGAGCCAGGGCTGGCGCCGTTCGATCTGGGGAATCCTCGGGCAGCAGCTCGCTCTCATCGTTCATGTCGTGATCGTGGCGGCAGGCCTCGGACTCGTCGTGTCGCAGTCTGAGGTGCTGTTCAACGTGATCCGATACGCCGGCGCGGCATACCTGGTCTTCCTCGGCATACGTCTGATCCTCACCAAGCCGAAGCTTCCTGCCGCTGATGAGGGGACCACGGTCGACCTCTACGAGGGCCACTGGTCGATGATCAGACGCGGGTTCTGGGTGAATCTCCTCAACCCGAAGGCGATCGTGTTCTTCCTCGCGTTCATCCCGCAGTTCATCCGCCTCGATCAGCCACAGCTCCCTCAATACCTCACTCTCATCGTCACGGTCATCATCGTCGACATCGTGGTGATGTGGGGGTTCTTCGCCACCGCGGCACGGCCTTTCCGAAGCCTCACACGATCAGCGCGCGGACAGCGGACGCTCAACAGCGTCTTCGGCGTCCTCTTCATCGCCGTCGCCGGTCTCCTCGTCTTCCTCCACTGACGCTTCGCTCCCCCGCCCGGCAATAGGCTGGACCTGATGGAAATGGATGCTGCGGACTTCGAAGAACTCGTGATCGACGAGCTCGATCGGCTGCCCGACGAGATGGTCGACGGGCTGGAGAACGTGGTGTTCGTCGTCGAGGATCGTCCGGAGGACGGAAGCCTGGACCTGCTCGGGCTCTACGACGGGCTGGCCCTGACCGAGCGCACGCAGTACGGCTCCGGCGAGCTCCCCGACCGGATCGTCGTCTACCGCGAGCCGCATCTGGCAGCGTGCGAGACGGACGACGAACTGCGCGACGAGGTGCACACGACCCTGGTGCACGAGATCGCGCACTTCTACGGCATCGACGACGAGCAGCTCCACACGCTGGGGTGGGCATGAGCCCCCTCGCCACGCCCGACGTCGAAGAGTCGGTCGATCTCTCGGCAGCTCCGCTCGAACCATGGGAGGTCGTCGTGTGGAACGACCCTGTCAACCTGATGAGCTACGTCGTGCGAGTCTTCCGCACCTACTTCGGCTACTCGCTGGAGCGCGCGACGGTGCTCATGCGACAGGTGCACCACGACGGCCAGGCGATCGTCGCGACAGGGCCGCGAGAGACGATGGAGGTGCACGCGCAGGCGATGCACGACTACGGCCTGTGGGCGACCGTCCGAAAGGCCAAAGGATGAGCGAGCCGATGGTGCGGATACGTATGGCTCGGGTCGAGGGCGCGCAGCTCGCGCAGCTGGTCGACGACTTCCGCGATCTCGTGGGAGCGACCCGCGACGTCGAGGATCCCGCGATCGGCCGCCTGGTTCCCGATGCCTACCCCGAGGACGAGGAGTCGTCTCGCGCGTTCCGGGATGCGACGCGAGAAGACCTGCTCGACCGACGCGCTCTGGACGCGGACATCGTCCGCACCGCACTCGCAGGCATGCGCGGTGACCTCGCCGAGATGTCACACAGCGAGGCCTTCGCGGAGCACGACCTCGACATACCTCCGTCCGACATCGACGCATGGCTGCGCACGCTCACCGCATTGCGCCTCGTGATCGCGGAGCGCCTCGGCATCGAGAGCGACGATGACCATGACCCCGACGACCCGCGGTTCGGCGTCTACGACTGGCTGGGGTACCGCCTCGAACTCACGATCGACGCGGCCGACGAGCTCCTCTGAGACCTACGGCACCTCGATGACCCTGGTCGCGAGCGCACGGGGATCGTCACGCACGATGTGATCGCTTTCCTGCTGCGCCCAGCGATCCCAGTGCGGACGGTAGGTATCGCCATCGCGCGCCAGCGCTCGGGCCTTGCGACCGGCCTCCGCGGACTCGACCCAGACCCGGACATCCGCAATCGCCGCCGTGGCGGGCGTGAGTATCCCGCTCCCTTCGATCAGCACCCCGAGCGCCGGGTCGACCGCGTGAATCTCGGCCTCGCTGCCGCTCCCCCAGTCCCATCGTCGCCACTCGCCCAGATACCCTCGTCCGTGCGGGCGGAGGATGCCGTCCAGAGCGCGTTCAACTCCGTCTCTGAGCCCGTCCCAGCCCGGATAGATCGAATCCAGTGCGACGAGCTGCACCCGTCCTGCTATCGGCCAGCGTTCGACGAGCATGCGCGCGAGGGTCGTCTTCCCTGCTCCGCTGCGACCGTCGATCAGGACGACCGGGTTCGCCGCCGCGAGCATGTGGATGTCGTCGACGATCAGGGCCGCAGCGCGCTCGAGGGCGTCAGCGACCGGGTCACTACTTCTTGAGGGCACGGATGATGCGAGAGAGCGCGCGTCCGGTCACCCAGATGAACGGCACAGCGACGACGAGCAGCGTCACGATGTTGGGCTCGAACCGGAGCCCCTCCTCGCGACGGACGTAGACGCCGACCGGGACCGACACACCTCCGCCTCCGCCGCCCTCGGCGCCGTCAGCGCTTCCTCCGCCGAAGCCGGAGTAGGTGAACGCCACCGGAGTGATGCTCACGCCGTCGATATCCTGCGGCTCGCCGTACGCGCTCTTCACGCCGAACGAGGCGGCCTGCTGTCCGAGTTCCAGTGCAATGTTGGGCATGGCTCCACGCTAGCCCAGGAATCGGCTGTGGGAAGGGTCAATCGAGCCCGTGCGCCCTGGGATGCTGCGCGGCACCACGGCCGTCGCCCCGCCCGATGTGTCTCGCTCGCCTGATCGTGGCCGTGCCGAAACGTGCGACGGCATCGTCGACCGCGCCCTCGACGCGCCTCCAGTCCTCGTCGTCGTCCCAGAGGCCGAAGCCGCCGCCGCCGGCCGGCCGCAGCTTCTCAGCGCGCACTCCGACCAGACGCACGGGATCCCGTCGATCGATCTGGTCGAAGAGCGCTTGGGCGGCCTCTCCGATGCGCTGGCCCACCGCGGTGGGTTCCGGGAGCGTCTGCGAACGGCTGATGGTGCGGAAGTCGTCGAACCTGATCTTGATGGCGACCGTCGACGTCTCCCATTCCGCCTTCCGCAGGCGCGCTGCGACGCGGTCGGCGAGGCGCAGGAGCTCGGCTCTCAGGAAGGACCTGTCTGAGATGTCGGTGTCGAAGGTCTCCTCGTGACCGACGCTCTTCTCGACGCGCTCCGTCTCGACTGCCCGGGGATCCTCGCCGCGAGCGAGCTCCGCGAGTCGCGCGCTGAGAGCCGGCCCCACGGCGCGGTCGAGCATCGCCGGAGACGAGGTGCGGATGTCGCGCACCGTGCGGATTCCGCGCCCCTCCAATGCCTCGGCCGCCTTCGGCCCCACACCCCACATGGCGCGCACCGGACGCGGGTCGAGGAAGTCCTGGGTGTCGGATGCCGAGACGACGAGCATCCCATCGGGCTTCGAGATCGTCGAGGCCATCTTCGCCACATGCTTCGTGGCTGCGACGCCGACACTGCAGGTGATGCCCACCTCATCTCTGACGCGCTGACGAACGAGGTGCGCGATCTGTGCAGGGCTGCCCCAGAGCCGTCGGACGCCGCGCACATCGAGGAAGGCCTCATCGACCGACAGCGGCTCGACCAACGGCGTGAACGACTCGAAGATCGCCATCACCTGACGTGAGACCGCCTGGTAGCGATGGAAGTGCGGAGGAACGACGCGCGCCGACGGGCACAGGCGCAGCGCCTGAGACACCGGCATCGCCGCACGCACGCCGTAGCGGCGCGCCTCGTAGGAGGCGCTGGACACCACCGATCGGCCGTCGGGCGACCCGATGATCAGCGGGAGACCGCGCAAGCTGGGATCGTCGAGCACCTCGACACCGGCGTAGAACGCATCCATGTCGACGTGCAGGATGCTCGTGCCGGTGTCGTCGGCATCGGCTGACGACACGATGCGCCCTCTGCCGTCACCGTGTCCCATGAGACCATTCTCCCCCGGACCTCAGACATGAGGTCCGGGGGATCCGATCACTGCGCAGCGCGCTCGAGAACGAGTTCGCGGACCCGGGCTGCGTCGGCCTGGCCCTTCATAGCCTTCATCACAGCGCCGATGACGGCGCCGGCTGCCTGGACCTTGCCGTCCTTGATCTTCGCGAGAACGTCGGGCTGAGCTGCCAGGGCCTCGTCGATCGCGGCGATCAGCGCGCCGTCATCCGAGACGACGGCGAGTCCGCGGCCGTCGACGACCTCCTGCGGCGTCCCCTCACCGGCGATGACTCCCTCGAGCACCTGGCGGGCCAGCTTGTCGGTGAGGGTCCCGGCGTCGACGAGCTTCTGGAGAGCCACGACGTTCTCAGGAGAGATCAGCTCCGTGGCATCCTTCTCCTGCGTGTTCGCGAGACGGCTGATCTCGCCCGTCCACCACTTGCGGGCCGTGGCAGGAGTCGCTCCGGCCGAGATCGTCGCCTCGACGACCTCCAGCAGGCCGCCGTTCCGCACGTCCTGGAACTCCAGGTCGGTGAACCCCCACTCGCCCATCAGGCGGCGCCGACGCGCCACGGGCTGTTCAGGCAGCTGCGCTCGGAGCTCCTCGATCAGCTCGGCCGCAGGCTCCACCGGAACCAGGTCGGGCTCGGGGAAGTACCGGTAGTCATCGGCATCCGACTTGGGACGACCGGGCGAGGTCGTGCCCGTGTCCTCGTGCCAGTGCCGGGTCTCCTGAGTGATCGTGCCGCCGTCGGCGAGGATCTGCGCCTGACGCTGGATCTCGTAACGCACGGCGCGTTCGACCGAGCGCATCGAGTTGACGTTCTTCGTCTCGGTGCGCGTGCCGAGCTTCTCCTGGCCGCGAGGGCGCAGCGAGATGTTGGCGTCGCAGCGGAGGTTGCCGCGCTCCAGGCGGGCTTCGGAGATCCCGAGGCTGCGGACGATGTCACGTATGGTCGCGACATAGGCCTTGGCGACCTCCGGGGCACGGTGCTCAGTGCCGAAGATGACCTTCGTGACGATCTCGACGAGCGGAACACCGGCGCGGTTGTAGTCGACCAGCGAGTACTCGGCGCCCTGGATGCGTCCGGTGGAGCCGCCCATGTGGGTGAGCTTGCCGGCGTCCTCCTCCATGTGCGCGCGCTCGATCGGGATCTGCACGATGGTTCCGTCTTCGAGCTCGACCTCGACTTCACCCTCGAACGCGATCGGCTCGTCGTACTGCGAGATCTGGTAGTTCTTGCCGAGGTCGGGGTAGAAGTAGTTCTTCCGCGCGAACCGGCTCGACGGTGCGATCGAGCAGCCGAGTGCGAGACCGAGGCTGATCGACGAGCGAATCGCCGTCTCGTTCACGACGGGCAGCGATCCGGGTAGACCGAGGTCGACCGGGGCGATCAGCGTGTTCGGCGCAGCCGCGTGATAGGCCTCGTTCGCCGGGTTCGGGGCGTCCGAGAACATCTTCGTGTTGGTGTTGAGTTCGACGTGCACCTCGAATCCGAGAACGGGCTCGAACAGCTCGAGCGCTTTGTCGAAGTCCATGAGCTTGGCAGTGGCCATCAGCGGGTCCCTCCCACGAGCTGGGGTGCACGCGTGAGGAGCGGTGCTCCCCACGAATCGACGAGGAGCGTCTCGACCGCAGCGCCGACCTTGTAGAGTCGCGCGTCCTCCCTCGCCGGTGCGATGAACTGGATGCCGACGGGCAGTCCGTCCTCTGCCGCGAGGCCGCTCGGGATCGAGATGCCCGGGACGCCGGCGAGGTTGACCGGGATCGTCGTGATGTCGTTGAGGTACATCTGCAGCGGATCGTCGATCTTCTCGCCGATCTTGAACGCGGTGGTCGGTGCCGACGGCGTCGCGATGATGTCCACCTCCGCGAAGGCGTTCGCGAAGTCCTGCTGGATGAGCGTGCGGACCTTCTGTGCGCTGCCGTAGTAGGCGTCGTAGTACCCCGCCGACAGTGCGTACGTGCCGAGGATGATGCGTCGTTTGACCTCGTCGCCGAAGCCGGCGTCGCGCGTCGCGGACATGACGTCCTCGACGGTCGGGTTGCCATCAGGAGTCACGCGGAGACCGAAGCGCACGGAGTCGAACTTCGCGAGGTTGCTGGATGCCTCGGCGGGGAGGATCAGATAGTACGCGGCGACGCCGTACTCGAAGTGGGGCGCTCCGATCTCGACGATCTCTGCACCCTGAGCCTCCATGAGCGCGAGAGCGCTGCGGAACGACTCGGCGACGCCCGGCTGGAACCCGCTGTCGGGCAATTCCCTGATGACACCGACCCTGAGGCCTTTGAGCACATCTCCGCGCGCGCCCTCACGGGCGGCATCCGCGAACGAAGGCCACTCGTCGCGCAACGATGTGGAGTCCTTCGGGTCGTGACCGCCGATCGCGTCATGCAGCAGACCTGCGTCGAGCACGGTGCGCGTCACCGGTCCGACCTGGTCGAGGCTGGAAGCGAGTGCGATCGCGCCGTAGCGGCTGACACCGCCGTAGGTGGGCTTGACGCCGACCGTGCCGGTCACATGCGCGGGCTGACGGATGGATCCACCGGTGTCTGAGCCGAGCGCCAGCGGAGCCTCGAAGGCGGCGACGGCCGCGGCCGATCCACCGCCGGAGCCACCGGGGATCCGATCGAGGTCCCACGGGTTGCGGGTGGGGCCGTATGCGGAATGCTCGGTGGACGACCCCATGGCGAACTCGTCCATGTTGGTCTTGCCGAGCGGGATCAGCCCTGCCGCGCGCGATCGAGCGACGACGGTGGCGTCGTACGGCGAGCGGTAGCCCTCGAGGATCCGCGAGCCGCTGGTGGTCGGCTGGTCGGTCGTGACAAGCACGTCCTTGATGGCGAGCGGCACACCGGCGATCGGGCCGAGCTCCTCGCCCGCAGCCCGCCTCGCGTCGACAGCTGCGGCGGCATCGAGCGCGCCCTCGTTCACGTGGAGGAAGGCATGGACGTCGCCGTCGACGGCGGCGATGCGGTCGAGGTGTGCGCGCGTCGCCTCGACGCTGGAGATCTCGCGGCTGGCGAGCTTGTCCGCAAGCTCGGCTGCGGTCATCCGGATGATGTCGCTCACTGTTCTTCTCCCAGGATCGCGGTGACGCGGAACCGGCCATCGGCCTGGTCCGGCGCGTTCTGGAGCACCTGTTCGTGCGTGAGCGTCTCGCCCACCACATCGGGACGGTAGACGTTGCTCAGCGGGATCGGGTGACTCGTCGCGGCGACGTCGGGGCTTGCGACCTCAGACACCTTCGCGATGTTGTCGACGATGGCATCGAGCTGGCCCGTCAGCCGGGTCACCTCGTCGTCGTTGAGCTGGATGCGCGCGAGCACGCCGAGATGGCGCACAAGATCAGGGGTGATTTCAGACACGTCCCAAGTCTAGTTGCCGTGCTCGTCGTCTCCCCGCAGACGGGCGGTGCCGGTCCTATGCTGGGCGGGTGAGCCCGTACCAGCCTCCCCGCCCGTGGATCGCCAGCTATGCGGAAGGCGTCCCCGACGACCTCGCCCCCGTCTCGGGATCGCTGGTCGACATCGTCGCGGCATCCGCTCGCGATTACCCCGACGCCCCTGCACTGCAGTTCTTCGGACGTGAGACGACCTATGCGCAACTGCAGGATGCGATCGACCGCGCCGCCGAGGGTCTGCGCGATCTCGGCGTGCGCGCAGGGGATCCGGTCGCGATCGTGCTGCCGAACTGCCCGCAGCACATCGTGGCGTTCTACGCCGTGCTCCGTCTGGGCGCCGTGGTCGTCGAGCACAACCCGCTCTACACGCCTCGCGAGCTCCGCAAGCAGTTCGAGGACCACGGCGCGAAGCACGCGATCGTCTGGAACAAGGTCGTATCGACGGTGCAGGAGTTCCCGGCCGATCTCGCGGTGACGAACCTCATCTCCGTGGACGTCACCCGGGCGATGCCCTTTCTGACCCGCGTGGCTCTGCGACTGCCTGTGGCGAAAGCGAGAGAGTCGCGCGCGGCGCTCACCGAGCGCGTCCGGGGAACCGTCGCCTGGGACTCGCTCGTGCAGTCGGCTCCGATCTCGGCGACGCACCCGAAGCCGGCCACCGGCGACCTCGCCATCATCCAGTACACGTCGGGCACCACGGGAACCCCCAAGGGTGCGGCGCTGACGCACGGGAACCTGCTCGCGAACGCCGCCCAGTCGCAGGCGTGGGTGCCGTCCATCCAGCGTGGCAAGGGCTGCGTCGTCTACGCGGTGCTGCCGATGTTCCACGCTTACGGCCTCACGCTGTGTCTGACGTTTGCGATGTCGATGGGAGCACGACTCGTGCTCTTCCCGAAGTTCGATCCGGACCTCGTGCTCGGTGTGATGAAGAAGCACCCGGCGACGTTCCTTCCGCTTGTGCCCCCGATCGCTGATCGACTGCTCGCAGCGGCGAACGCCGAGGGCGTGTCCCTCGACGGGATCGAGGTCGCGATCTCCGGCGCCATGGCGCTCCCTCACGAGCTGGTGGTGCCGTTCGAGGCTGCCACGAACGGCTTCCTCGTCGAGGGATACGGACTCAGCGAATGCTCCCCCGTTCTGATGGCGAATCCGGTCGCAGACAACCGCGTGCCCGGAACAGTGGGACTTCCGTTGCCCGGCACCGAATGCCGGGTGGTCGATCCCGACAACCCGACCGTCGATGTCGAACCCGGCGCAGCGGGCGAACTCCTCGTGCGCGGTCCACAGGTGTTCTCCGGGTACTACGGCAAGCCGGAGGAGACCGAGGCCGTCTTCGTCGACGGCTGGTTCCGCACCGGAGACATCGTGACGGTCGACGATGCGGGCTTCATCAGAATCGTCGACCGCATCAAGGAACTCATCATCACCGGCGGCTTCAATGTCGCACCGACGGAGGTGGAGAACGCACTGCGTCAGCACCCGCAGGTCGCCGACGCCGCGGTGGTCGGCCTGCCGAGCGATCACTCCGGCGAGGAGGTGGTCGCGGCGATCGTCATCGACTCCGGAACCGAGGTGGACGTCGAGGCGATCCGCGAGTATGCGCGCAGCATCCTCACCCCCTACAAGGTGCCCCGGCGCATCTTCGTCGTGGATGAGCTTCCGAAATCGTTGATCGGCAAGGTCCTGCGCCGGCAGGTCAGGGAGAAGCTCCTGGCGCTGACCTCCGGTGCCTGAGGGCGCCCTCACAGGCGCGGGAACCCGGGACGCGCTACCCTTGATCAGTGACCCCTGAAGACGCTGTGCCCACCGACGCCCCCGAGACCCCTGGATTCGAGGAGCTCGGCATCACCGGCCCCGTCCTCAAGGCGATCAAGGACCTCGGCTACGAGACCCCCTCCCCCATCCAGGCCGCGACGATCCCGACTCTCCTGTCGGGCCGCGACGTCGTCGGCATGGCGCAGACAGGAACGGGAAAGACCGCGGCCTTCGCGCTCCCCGTCCTGGAGCGCCTCGACGTCTCGCAGAAGACTCCGCAGGCGCTGGTGCTCGCTCCGACTCGCGAGCTCGCACTGCAGGTCTGCGAGGCCTTCGAGTCCTACGCCTCGAAGATGAAGGGTGTGCACATGCTGCCGGTCTACGGCGGCCAGGCCTACGGCGTGCAGCTCTCCGCGCTGCGCCGCGGCGTCCACGTGATCGTCGGAACGCCCGGCCGCATCATGGACCACCTCGCCAAGGGCACTCTCGACCTCTCGCAGCTGCAGTACCTGGTGCTCGACGAGGCCGACGAGATGCTCAAGATGGGCTTTGCGGAAGATGTCGAGCAGATCCTCGCTCAGACGCCCGTCGAGAAGCAGGTCGCACTGTTCTCCGCGACGATGCCCCCGCAGATCCGCCGCCTCGCGCAGAAGTACCTGCGCGATCCCGAAGAGATCAGCATCAAGTCGAAGACCGCAACGGGCACCAACATCACGCAGCGCTACCTCGTGGTGTCGTACGCGCAGAAGGTCGATGCGCTGACCCGCATCCTCGAGGTCGAGAACTTCGACGGCATGATCGTGTTCGTCCGCACCAAGAACGAGACCGAGACGCTCGCCGAGAAGCTGCGCGCCCGTGGATACTCGGCCGCTGCGATCAACGGCGATGTGGCGCAGGTGCAACGTGAGCGCAGCGTCAACCAGCTCAAGGACGGCAAGCTCGACATCCTCGTCGCGACGGACGTCGCCGCTCGAGGTCTCGACGTCGAGCGCATCAGCCACGTCATCAACTTCGACATCCCCACCGACACCGAGTCCTACGTGCACCGCATCGGCCGCACCGGACGCGCCGGTCGCAAGGGCGACGCGATCAGCTTCATCACCCCGCGCGAGCGTTACCTGCTCAAGTCGATCGAGAAGGCGACCCGCCAGCAGCCGACGCAGATGCAGCTGCCCAGCATGGACGACGTCAACACCACGCGTCTCGCGCGATTCGACGATGCGATCACGACCGCGCTCGGCGACAGCCCGCGGATCGAGAAGTTCCGTGACATCATCGCCCACTACGTGCGCAACCATGATGTGCCTGAAGCCGATGTGGCCGCTGCGCTCGCGGTCGTCGCGCAGGGCGACACTCCGCTGCTGCTCGACCCGTCGGATGACCCGCTGACGAAGGCCGTCGAGTTCGACAACCGTCCGCCGCGGGAACGCAACACCCGCGATCAGCGGGAGCCCCGCGAGCCTCGCGAGCGCCGTGGACGGGGCGACTACAAGCCCTACCGCATCGAGGTCGGTCGACGTCACCGGGTCGAGCCGCGTCAGATCGTCGGTGCGCTCGCGAACGAGGGCGGCCTCGGCCGTGACGATTTCGGCGCCATCAACATCCGGCCGGACTTCACGGTCGTCGAGCTTCCCGCCAACCTCGACTCCTCGGTGCTCGACAAGCTCAGGGACACCCGCATCTCTGGTCGACTGATCGAGATCAAGCCCGACCGTGGTCCGGCAGCCCGACGCAACGACGGCCCGCGCGACGCCGGCGCTCGAGGCGGCTTCGACCGCCCCCGCTACGACCGCGAGGACCGTCCGGCCCGCTCCGATGAGCGCGGCGAGAAGCCGTTCCGCAAGCCGCGGCACAAGGACTGATCGACCAATGCACATCGAGCGCGCAGGCCCCGAGGATGTTCGGGGCCTGGCGCGCTTGAAGTGGATTGACAGAGCCGGCGACGACGCCGACACCGCGGAGTTCGACTCGTTCGTGGACGCACTCGGGGCGTGGTGGGAAGCCCATCGGGCCACCCACTTCGCGTTCGTGGCCCTCACCGAGGACACGACGGTGGGTGCCGCATGGGTCGCGCTGCTCCCGCGCGTGCCCAGCCCTGGTGCGAACAACCGCCTCTCGGCAGACATCCAGAGCGTCTTCGTGATGCCCGAGCACCGTGGGGGCGGCGTGGGCGCCGCACTCGTCGACGCAGCTGCCACCCATGCGCACAGAGCCGGCGCCTCCAGGGTCACCGTGCACTCGAGCGAGCGCGCGGTTTCGGTCTATCAGCGGCTCGGGTTCACCGGATCTCCGAAGCTGCTCCAGCGGATCGCCGAGGCATAGTCGCGTCAGGCGCCTGAGGTTCCCGACGCCGCGCTGCGTGCCAGGCGCGCGGCGACGTCGAGCAGGGACTCCGGCCGCGCGAGCAGCGATCGCTGCTCCGGGTGGTCGATGAGGTGCTGCAACAGCCTGTGGGCGCCATCGACTGTCGGAGCCCAGTATCCGCCGACATGGTGACGGCTCAAGGGTGCGGTGGTGGATTCTCCGCCGATCTGCACGTCGACTGTGCCGTCATCCGGGTCCATTCCGAGATCGGAGACGGCGAGGAACGTCAGCGCACCGATGACGATCGTGCTGACGAGCCCCGGCAGCCGGAATCTCGTCACGGGTACGTCGATCAGCACTCGTTCGACCTGAATCCACGGGACGATGCCGCGATTCTCACTGCCGTCGCGGAAGAGGACCGCGTCGGGTGTCAGGCGCAGGTGATGCCTCCCCGGATCACCCACCGCCAGCGCGCCCGGAACGACGATCAACGGCCCGTAGCGCTTCATCCGAGCGCGTCCGGCCCCTGGGTCACGAGGATGTGGAACTGAGCAGCGTCGAGGATGCGGATCCCGAGCTCCTCCGCCTTGCCCAACTTCGACCCCGCACCAGGACCGGCGGCGACGAAGTCGGTCTTCTTCGACACGCTCGACGCGGCCTTGCCGCCCGCCTTGATGATGGCCTCCTGGGCACCGTCGCGTGTGTACCCGTCGAGCGATCCGGTCGCGACGATGGTGAGGCCGTCGAGTACGCCGCCCTCAACCACCGCAGCACCCGGACCCGGGTGACCGGGAGTCGCCCACTGGACCCCGGCCTCGGCCCACCGCTGCACGATCTCTCTGTGCCAGTCGACTTCGAACCACGCGAGCAGCGAGTCGGCGATGATGCCGCCGACCCCCTCGACCGCAGCGAGCTCGTCGCGGGAGGCCGCGCGGATCGCATCGAGTGAGCCGAACCACTGCGCGAGCGCTCGTGCAGCGACGGGGCCGACATGACGGATGTTGAGCGACACGAGAAGTCGCCACAGGTCCTTCGTCTTCGCCTTCTCGAGTTCGGCCAGGAGGGTGAGGGCCTGCGACGACGGCTGCGGCCCCTCGAGGCCGGACTTCTTCTCTGCGGCCGTGGGATTGCGGCGGAACGGCGCTCGTGTCTTCACCAGCCCGTCGTCGTCCTCCTTCGGCAGGCCCGTCTCCGCGTCGCGGACGAACAGCTCGATCGGCACGATCTCTTCGAGCGTGAGCGCGAAGAGTCCTGCCTCGGTCTCGAGGGGCGGAACGGCCGGCGACGTCGGCTGGGTGAGCGCCGCTGCAGTGACCTCGCCGAGAGCCTCGATGTCGAGCGCGCCCCGTGATCCGATGTGCTCGACGCGACCGCGCACCTGCGCAGGGCACGATCGCGCATTCGGACACCGCAGATCGATGTCGCCCTCCTTCATCGGGCGCAGCGGGGTGCCGCACTCGGGGCACTCCACGGGCATGACGAACTCGCGCTCCGTGCCGTCGCGCTTGTCGACCACGGGACCGAGCACCTCGGGGATGACGTCGCCCGCTTTACGCAGCACGACGGTGTCGCCGATGAGTACGCCCTTCGCCTTCACGACGTCCTTGTTGTGGAGCGTCGCCTGCCTCACCACCGAGCCCGCCACCTGGGCGGGAGCCATCACCGCGAACGGCGTGGCCCTGCCTGTGCGACCCACCGATACGACGATGTCGAGGAGTTTCGTCTGCACCTCTTCGGGCGGGTACTTGTAGGCGATCGCCCAGCGCGGAGCGCGGCTGGTGGCTCCGAGCTCATCGTGCAGGGAGAGCTCATCGACCTTGACCACGATGCCGTCGAGTTCGTGCTCGATGTCGTGCCGGTGCTGGCCGAAATACTCGACGAACGCCGCGACTTCATCGATGCTCGTGCAGACCTTGGTGTGGGGGCTCGTCGGCAGACCCCACTCTGCGAGCTGCTCGTACACCTGGCTCTGCGCTGCGACGGGTGGGTTCTGCCAGGCGCCTATGCCGTGCACGTAGAGAGCGAGCGATTCGATTCGCAGCATCCCCGCCTCGAGCTCGAGACCGTTCTTCTTGTCGATCTGCTGGCGCAGGCCCCCGCTCGCCGCGTTCCGCGGGTTGGCGAAGGAGGGGAACCGCCGGGCGGCGGCCGTTCGGGCCTTCTCCTCGTCGAAAGGCTTCTTCGCACCCGATCGCGCCTCCCATCGCGCATACGCGTCGTCGTAGGCACGCTCGCGGAACTCCGCCTGCGCCGCGTTCAGGCGTTCGAACGCCGCAACCGGGATGAACACCTCGCCGCGGACCTCGACGATCGCAGGGTGGCCCGTGCCCGAGAGCTCGAACGGTATCTCGGGCAGTCGCAGCGCGTTCTCCGTGACGATCTCGCCGACGCGCCCATCTCCTCGCGTCGCGGCGGACGTCAGCTGGCCGTTCTCGTAGCGGAGATTGATGGCGAGTCCGTCGATCTTCAGTTCGGTGAGCCAGTCGACGTCACGTCCCGCCGAGGCCCGCGTCTTCGCTGCCCACTCCCGCAGTTCGTCGATCGAGAACACATTGTCGAGACTCAGCATCCGCTCGGCGTGCTCGATCGTCGCCAGACCCGTCGCTTCGGCGGCGCCCACCATCTGGGTGGGTGAATCCTGTCCCTGGAGCTCGGGGTGCAGCCGTTCGAGTTCTTCGAGCCGGCGCATCCATCCGTCATACGTGGCGTCGTCGACGAGCGAGGTGTCACGCCCGTAGTACGCGTCCTTCGCCTCGAGGATGCGAGTGGTCAGCTCGTCCGCTTCGATACGGGCGTCTTCCAACGAGATGTTCTCCGGCACCCCGCCAGTCTACGAGCGAGCACCGACATCCCGAGCGCGGGTCTAGGCGTCGACAGGCACGGCCGACACCGTGCGATCGATCGTGAACTGGCCGAGCACTCTCGTTCCCACGTACAGCACAGCAGTCTGTCCGGGGGCGACGCCGTCGAGGGGGCGATCCGGCACCACTCTCACTTCATCCGCCGAGACGAAAGCCCTCGCAGGTTCCGGTTCCGAATGAGCGCGGATCTGCACGTCACAGCTGAACTCCGCGTCTTCGGGGGCTGCACCTGCCCAGCTGAACCGACCGCCGGAGATCTCGCGCGTCGCGAGCGCCTCCTTCGGCCCGACGACCACGGTGTTCGAGACCGGGCGCACCTCGAGCACGAATCGGGGCTTGCCGTCGGCGGCGGGAACCCCGAGCTTGAGCCCGCGGCGCTGGCCGACCGTGAACGCGTGCGCACCCTCGTGGGACCCGACGACGGCTCCGCTGCGGTCGACGACCTCGCCTGTCGCCGTGCCCACCTTCTCGGCGAGCCAGCCACGGGTGTCGCCGTCAGGGATGAAGCAGATGTCGTGGCTGTCGGGCTTCTGCGCCACGCTCAGACCGCGCGCTTCGGCTTCCGCACGCACGACGGCCTTGGACGGCGTGGTTCCGAGCGGGAAATAGGTGTGCGCGAGCTGGTCGGCCGTCAGCACACCCAGCACGTAGGACTGATCCTTCGCGCTGTCCGCAGCCCTGTGCAGCTCGAGGCCGGCATCCGTGGGGATCAGCGTCGCATAGTGTCCCGTGCAGACGGCATCGAAGCCGAGCTCGATCGCTCGATCGAGCAGGGCGGCGAACTTGATCTTCTCGTTGCATCGCATGCACGGATTGGGAGTGCGCCCCGCCTGGTACTCCGACACGAAGTCGGCGATCACGTCTTCGCGGAACCGCTCGGAGAAGTCCCAGACGTAGAAGGGGATGCCGAGGAGATCTGCTGCGCGTCTGGCGTCGAGAGCGTCCTCGATGGTGCAGCAGCCCCGGCTCCCGGTGCGCAGGGTGCCGCCCGCCCGGGAGAGCGCGAGATGCACTCCGACGACGTCGTGCCCCGCCTCCACGGCCCTCGCGGCCGCGACTGCGGAGTCCACTCCGCCACTCATGGCCGCAAGAATCCTCATGGAACCAGTCTACGAGCGCGCAGCTGAGCCGGAGCCGGACGCTCTCGCATAGGCGTCGGCGATAGCGGCGAGAACCGCGTCGATGTCGGCGTCTGTGGAGGTGCGGCCCAGCGAGAACCGGAGCACGCTGCCGGCATCCTGCTCGCTGCGCCCCATCGCCATCACCACATGCGACGGCTCTGCGACTCCTGCCTGGCACGCCGATCCGGTCGACGCGGCGATCCCTGCCGTATCGAGCAGGAAGAGCAGGCTCTCCCCCACCGCACCGGGGAAGAGAATGTGGGCGTTGCCGGGGAGGCGTCGCGAACTGTCACCGAGCAGCTCAGCCTGCGGCACTCGTGTCAGGATGCCGTCGACCAGCCGGTCGCGCATCGCTGCGAGTCGAGTCGTCTCCGACTCCCGCTCGGACTCCGCGAGTTCGAGCGCGGTGGCGAACGCGGCTGCGCCCGCCACATCCTGCGTCCCGGCGCGGAGCCCTCTCTGCTGCGCGCCACCGCGAAGGAGCGCCGAGAGCCGAGCGGTGCGAGCGACGACCAACGCGCCGACACCGACCGGCGCTCCGATCTTGTGTCCTGCGACGCTCATCGCGACCAGCCCCAGCGCATCCGGGGCATCGCCTCTCAGCCCTCGGAAGGACAGTGGGAGATGACCGAGCGCCGACACCGCATCGAGGTGAAGGGGCACGAGAGCCTGCGCGGCCGACGAGGCGAGCTCAGCGGCGTCGTTGATCGTCCCCGCCTCGTTGTTGGCGACCAGGGCGGTTGCCAACGCTGCTCCGGGAAGCTGGTCGGCGAACACTCGCCCGTCGATCGCCGCCGTGCGAAATACCGGTACAGCGCGCAGGACCGCTCCCGCTGCGACCAGAGCCTCGATCGTGTCCACGGTCGCGTGATGCTCGGCCTCCGGCATCACGATCGCATCCGTCCCCACGGGCCGCGCCTGCCAGAGTCCCTGCAGCGCGAGATTGATCGACTCCGTGCCGCCCGAGGTGAAGACGACCTCGATGGGATCGCAGTCGAGCACTGCAGCTGAGCGCTCGCGCGCCTCCTCGAGCAGGCGCCTCGCATCCTGCCCCGCGCCGTGGGTCGACGATGCGTTCCCGACCATCTCGCTCGCATCGAGCCATGCATCCCGCGCCTCAGGGCGCAGGGGTGTCGTGGCCGCGTGGTCGAGATAGTGCCGCATTCCTCCACTCTCCCCCATTTTCCGGGTGGTGGCGTGCACATGGAACTGAGTGCATGCGGTCCTGAGACCCGAGTGCAGACCTCTAGTGTGTATTCATGCCCGCGATCCGAGACATCACCGTGCCCGGCGGTACTGCACTCGACAACCTCGGTGTGCGCCTTCACGACGGCGTCGGAACCCTCCGCGTCTGGTCGCAGAACGCGTCCTCCATCGAGCTCGTCGTCTTCGATGCCACCGACCTCGACTGGGTGATCGATCAGGTCGACCTCGCCCGCCTTCCCGGCGGCATCTGGGAAGTGACCACGGAGCTGCTCCAGCCGGGAACCCGGTACGCGATCCGCGTGGGAGGGCCGCACGGTCCGGGCAACACGTTCAACCCCGAGACCCTCCTGCTCGATCCCTATGCCCGTGGTCTCGCCCAGGGCGACGGCTACGAGGAGTGGCGCTCCGTCGTGATCGTCGACGGGTTCGACTGGGGAGAGTCCGTCAAGCCGCGGATCCCGCTCGACCGGACCGTGATCTACGAAGGGCACCTGAAGGGTCTGACCAAACGCCAGCCCGACGTGCCGCCTGCTCTGCACGGCACCTACGCCGGACTCGCGCACCCGGCCATGATCGAGTACTTCCACTCTCTCGGCATCACCTCGATCGAGCTGCTTCCCGTTCAGGCCTTCGTGCCGGAGCCGCGGTTGCTCGAGCGCGGCCTCACCAACTACTGGGGGTACAACACCCTCAACTTCTTCACGCCGCACAACGCCTACGCGACAGAGGATGCCCGCAAGGGCGGCCCTGACGCCGTTCTCGCCGAGTTCAAGGGCATGGTGCGACTGCTGCACGAAGCCGGACTCGAGGTCATCCTGGACGTCGTGTACAACCACACGTCTGAGGAGGGCCTCGGCGGTCCTCGCTCGAGTCTTCGCGGTATAGACAACGCGAGCTATTACCGACAGGACGCGTCCGGCGCGTACATCGACACGACGGGGTGCGGCAACACGCTCGACACCTCGACCGATGCCGGCGCCCGACTCGTGCTCGACTCGCTGCGCTACTGGGCGCAGGAGATGCAGATCGACGGGTTCCGGTTCGACCTCGCCGCCGCGATCGCGCGCGACGACTCGCACACCTACACACCGGAGCATCCGCTGCTCACCGCGATCGCCAACGATCCGATCCTCAGCGAGACCAAGCTCATCGCGGAGCCGTGGGACGTCGGCATGGGCGGGTGGCAGACGGGCAACTTCCCGAACGGCTGGATGGAGTGGAACGACCGCTACCGCGACCGGGTGCGGAACTTCTGGCTGAGCGACATCGATTACGCGCGTCGTGCCTCCGCCCCGGTCGGCATCGGCGGCTTCGCCACGCGTCTCGCCGGCTCCTCGAACACCTTCGCCGCCGAGCGGGGCCCGCTCGCGAGCATCAACTTCGTCACGGCGCACGACGGGTTCACGCTGCACGACCTCGTGTCGTACGACGTCAAGCACAACGAGGCGAACGGCGAGCAGAACCGCGACGGTGCCGACATGAACCGTGCGTTCAACCATGGCATCGAGGGGCCGACCGACGACCCGACCATCCTCGCCGCCCGTCGAAAAGCGATGCGCAACCTGCTCGGCACCCTGCTGCTGTCTGCGGGCATCCCGATGCTCACCGCAGGCGACGAGGTCGGGCGCACCCAGCGCGGCAACAACAACGCCTATGCGCAGGATTCGTCGCTGACATGGCTCGGATGGGACGCGGAGCCGTGGCAGGAAGACCTGCGCGCGCACGTCGCTCGACTGATCCAGCTCCGTTCGGAGAACCCCGCCCTGCGCCCGAGCCGATACGCCCGACTCGGCGAGCACATCCCCAACGCCTCGGTCATGGACTGGTTCGACCAGAACGGCGAGACGATGGAGAGCGAGCAGTGGACCGACCCCGGTAACCGAACGCTCCAGTACGTCGCGGCCTCGACACCCGACCGTGAGGCGGCCAACCGGATCCTCCTCATCGTGCACGGCACGGAGTCGCCCATCGACGTGCGCCTCCCGGAGGAACTCGAGGATGCGACGCGCTTCGTCTCGCTGTGGTCGAGTGCCGACGAGCGCCCGGATGCCGGTGGCGAGGTGTTCGCCCCGGGCGACATCCTGCCCATCCCCGGCACCTCCATGCGACTCTTCCGCGTGGAATGACGGGCGGCGCGCCGGTGCCTTCCGCGAGCTACCCGCTCACCGTCCGGAGCGGTACATTCGGGAGGTGGCCGCACGAATGAGCAGCACCAGTCCGAAGGCTCTCCGAAGCCCCGCACAGATCCCGTCGCGCCCGTTGGGGCCCGTCTCGGACGGCGACGGGCTCGTCGCGACTCGCATCCCTTTGGTCGGCGGCACCCCCGCCGTGCCAGGCGGTTTCGCACCCAAGGCCTTCGTCGGCGAAGTGGTGCCGTTCAGCGTGGTCGCCTTCCGCGAAGGGCACGACCTCATCGGCGTGCAGCTCCGGCTGACCTCACCCGACGGCGAGGAGACGCTTCACCGCCTGACCCCTTTCCTGGACGGGACCGATCGCTGGGGTGCCGAGATCGCGATCGACCTTCAGGGTCGCTGGTCGTTCCGCTTCGAGGCGTTCTCCGATGACTTCGCGACCTGGGCGCATGCCGCCGAGGTGAAGGTCGCCGTTGGCGTCGATGTACCGGTGATGGCGGCGCTCGGCGCCGAGCTGCTCACGCGCGCAGCGGCCGAGAAGGACCGTCCCGCCGCTCAGCGCCGACGTCTCAGAGACATCGCCGCAGCGCTGGCCGGCGGCGATGCGGCGACGACGACCGCTGCCTCGACCGATCCCGAGCTCGCGGGATTCTTCCGGGACCGGCCGCTCACGACACTGCGTTCCGCGTCAGCTGTGCACACGCTGCTGGTCGAGCGGACTGCAGCGGGCGTCGGCGCATGGTACGAGTTCTTCCCCCGCTCAGAGGGAGCGAAGCATCTCAAAGACGGCACTGTCAAGAGCGGAACGTTCAGGACGGCCGCCAAACGCCTTCCCGCGGTCGCCGCGATGGGATTCGACGTCATCTATCTGGTGCCCGTCCATCCGATCGGGACGACGAACCGCAAGGGTCGGAACAACACACTGACGACCGAACCAGGGGACCCGGGTTCGCCGTATGCGATCGGCTCTGCCGACGGCGGACACGACGCGATCCACCCCGAGCTCGGCAAGCCCGCCGACTTCCGCGCGTTCGTGCGAGCCGCGAAGAACGAGGGTCTGGAGGTCGCTCTCGATCTCGCGCTGCAGGCATCTCCGGACCACCCCTGGGTCGATGAGCACCCGGAGTGGTTCACGACCCTCCCCGACGGCACCATCGCATACGCAGAGAACCCTCCGAAGAAGTACCAGGACATCTACCCCCTGAACTTCGACAACGACCCTGCCGGCATCTACCAGGAGATGCTGCGCATCGTGCAGCACTGGGTGCGCGAGGGCGTCAAGATCTTCCGGGTCGACAATCCGCACACGAAGCCGCTGCAGTTCTGGGAGTGGCTCATCGCCACGGTGAATGCCCAGGACCCGGACGTGATCTTCCTCGCCGAGGCGTTCACGCGCCCTGCCGTGATGCGCGCGCTCGCTGCCGTGGGGTTTCAGCAGAGCTACAGCTACTTCACCTGGCGCAACACCAAGGCGGAGCTCGAGGAGTTCCTCACCAGCGTCGCGCACGAGACCAGCGACTACATGCGACCGAACCTCTTCGTGAACACGCATGACATCCTCACCGAGTACCTGCAGTTCGGCGGACGCGCGGCATACCGGATCCGGGCATGCATCGCGGCGACAGCTGCTCCCGTGTACGGGGTCTACGCGGGCTACGAACTCTTCGAGAATGTCGCGCGCCCCGGTTCCGAGGAGAACATCGACAACGAGAAGTACGAGTTCAAGTTCCGTGACTGGGAGGGTGCGGAGGAGGCCGGCGACTCGTTGGCGCCCCTCCTGCGCCGTCTGAACGCGATCCGTCGCGCGCACCCGGCTCTGCGACAGCTCCGCAATCTCGCCGTGCACTGGAGCGATGACGACTCCGTGCTCGTCTACAGCAAGCACCTCGATGCGGCCTTCACCGGCACCGGCGAATCCGACACGCTCCTCGTGATCGCCAACGTCGATCCGCATTCCGTTCGCGAGACCACAGTGCATCTCGACACCACGATCTGGGGTGTGCCCCTGGGCGAGCAGTTCGAGGTGGAGGACCTGCTGACCGGTGCCGTCTGGACCTGGGCCGATCACAACTACGTGCGCCTCGACGCCTTCGCCGAACCGGTGCACATACTGAAGGTGAGGAGACGATCATGAGCTACGTCGAGGATGCAGCTACGTCATCGGACTGGGCGGCGGTGGCGGCCGGTGCCCACCACGACCCGCACGCCGTGCTCGGCTCGCACCCGTTCACCGACGCGAGCGATCGCACCGTCACGGTGATCCGCGCCCGTCGTCCTCTCGCCTCCTCGGTCGCGGCGGTCTTCCGGGACGGGAGCCGACTCGAGCTCGACCACGTCGCGCACGGTATCTGGGAGGCGCAGCACGACGGAGCCCCGGTTCCGTATCGGATCGCCACCGCGTACGGAGACGACGATGAGACGATCGCCGGCGACCCCTACCGCCACCTGCCCACCCTCGGCGACGTCGACCTGCATCTGATCGCAGAAGGGCGACATGAGCGGCTCTGGCAGGTGCTGGGAGCTCATGCACAGACCGTGGGAGGCGAGACCGGCGTCGCGTTCGCCGTGTGGGCACCCAACGCGACGGCGGTTCGAGTGGCGGGCGAGCACAACGGCTGGAACGGCGAAGCACACGCGATGCGCTCGATGGGCGTGAGCGGCATCTGGGAGCTGTTCATCCCCGATCTCGCGATCGGAACGACCTACAAGTACGAGATCCGCACCCGCGGAGGGTCATGGATCTTCAAGGCCGACCCGATGGCGCAGGCGGCGCAGATCCCCCCCGAGACCGCATCGGTGATCACGCAGTCGACCTACGACTGGTCGGACGGCGCGTGGATGACCCGCCGTGCCGCGACCCATGCGGTCGCGCAGCCGTTGTCGGTCTATGAGGTGCACCTCGGATCCTGGCGCGGAGGCCTGAGCTACCGCGACGCCGCAGAGCCGCTCATCGCCCATGTCAACGAGGCCGGTTTCACGCACGTCGAGTTCATGCCGCTCGCGGAGCACCCTTTCGGTGGCTCCTGGGGCTATCAGGTGAGCGGGTACTACGCGGCGACGAGTCGTTTCGGCAGCCCCGATGATCTGCGATACCTGATCGATCGACTGCACCAGGCCGGGATCGGCGTGATCATGGACTGGGTGCCCGGGCACTTCCCCAAAGACGCCTTCGCCCTCGCGAAGTTCGACGGCCAGCCGCTCTACGAGCACCCCGACCCTCGGCGCGGCGAGCACCAGGACTGGGGAACCCTCATCTTCGACTACGGTCGCCCCGAGGTGCGCGGCTTCCTGGTCGCCAACGCCCTCTTCTGGCTGAGCGAGTTCCATGTCGACGGTCTGCGGGTCGACGCAGTCGCCTCGATGCTCTATCTCGACTACTCCCGCAACGAGGGCGAGTGGGAGCCGAACATCCACGGAGGCAGGGAGAACCTCGAGGCGATCCGCTTCCTGCAGGAGGTGAATGCGACCGCCTATCGCCTTCACCCCGGCGTGCTGATGATCGCGGAGGAGTCGACGAGCTTCCCCGGCGTCACCGCACCGACCGATCACGCCGGACTCGGCTTCGGGTTCAAATGGAACATGGGCTGGATGAACGACTCGCTCCAGTACATCGAACGCGACCCGATGTACCGCGCGCACCACGAAGGTGAGATGACCTTCTCCTTCGTCTACGCGTTCGGTGAGAACTATCTGCTTCCGATCAGCCACGACGAGGTCGTGCATGGCAAAGGCAGTCTTTTCGCGAAGATGCCGGGCGACCACTGGCACAAGCTCGCGAACGTCCGCGCGTACCTGGCATACATGTGGGGGCACCCCGGGAAGAAGCTCCTGTTCATGGGGCAGGAGTTCGGGCAGCTCGCGGAGTGGTCCGAATCCCGCGAACTCGACTGGTGGCTGCTGGACCAGCCATCGCATGCGCAGCTGCAGAGTTTCGTCGGCCAGCTCAACCGCACTTATCGTGCCCAGGCGCCCCTCTGGGAGCGAGACAACGACGGCTCGTCGTTCGCGCGCCTCGGCGCTCCCAGCTGGGACCCGAACGTGATCGCCTTCGAGCGCCGTGACGCCCACGGTGGCCGTGTCGTCGTGATCAGCAACTTCGCCGGCGTGGAGCGCAGCGGCCACCGCCTCGCTCTGCCCATCGCAGGCGTGTGGCAGGAGATCCTCAACACGGATGCGTCAGAATACGGCGGTCGAGGATCGGGCAACCTCGGCATGGTCGTCGCGCACTCCGACGATGACGGACCCGCCGTGGCGACCCTGACGATTCCCGCGCTGTCCACCATCTGGCTGCGCCACGAGGGCGAGCCTCACGTACCCACGATCAGTCACGGCTGAGCGGCTGCGGCTGACCGGCATCGGGCCGCTCAGCCGCAGCACAGCGTCAGAACAGCAGCGAGGAAAGCCTGTTGCGCGCGGTGATGACGCGAGGGTCCGCAGCGCCGATCAGTCCGAAGAGCTCGATCAGACGCTCTCTGACCGGCGTCCGCTCGTCTGAGGGAAGCTGAGCGAAGAGGTCGAGCAGCCGTCCGAACGCATCCTCGACGTGACCACCGGCGAGGTCGAGGTCGGCGACGTCGAACTGCACCTGGACATCTCGTGGCTGGGCCGCAGCGGCAGCCCGCGCATCCTGCAGGTCGAGATGCTGCACACGGTCGAGCAGACGAACCTGGCCCAGGCCCGCGATCGCATCCTCATCGCGAGGATTCTCTGCGAGAGCCTTCTCATACGCCACGATCGCCGCAGCGTAGTCGCCCGCCTCGATGGCAGCGAATGCCTCGGCGTGCAGCGGCGGCATCGGCGGTTCCTCCGGAGCCTCCTGCCCCTCGGAGACCTCGCCGACATTCAATGTGCCCGTCACACCGTTCTGAGCCGCGAGCTGGAGCAGCTGCGCGAAGACCTCTCTGACCTGCTGCTCGGGAACCGCACCCGTGAACATCGGGACTGGCTGGCCGGCGATGAGTGCGACGACCATCGGGATCGACTGCGCACGAAAACCCTGAGCCAGTTGCGGGTTCGCATCGACGTCGACCTTGGCGAGCAAGACCTTGCCGCCGAGTTCGCGCGCCACCTTCTCGATGATCGGGCTCAGCTGCTTGCAGGGGCCGCACCATTCCGCCCAGAGGTCGACGACCACCGGCACGGTGCGAGAGAGCTCCAGGATCTGGCCGAACGACTCGTCGGTCGCATCGACCACGATGTCAGTCCCGGTAGCGGGACTCTGCGCGCCTGCCGCCGGTGCTGCAGGGCGGTTTCGCAGAGAAGAGAGGTCGACAGCTCCGCGGAGCGCGGCGGGAGAGATATCGGTCATTTGATCACCTCGACGGAGAGAAGGTCCTGTCGGACAGCCAGGAGACGGATCTGCTCGGTCGACCCCTGGGAGGGAACCGAGAAGAACAGTTGGAATTCGTACTTGGTCGTCACACCCTTGGCGGACTCGGACACGCCCGTCAGGGCCTTCGCCTGCGCGTTGTCACCGAAGCGGATCACGGCGTCCGCCGACGTCGGCGTCACCGACTCCGTGTCGACGAGCGAGACCGCCACGATCGCGCCGCTGTCGAGCGTGGCCATCGAGACCGGAGCGGAATCCGCAGGGACGATGTCGAACGCAGTCTGCGAGGTCTCGGCGGCACCATTGTCGGCGAGGTTCTGCACGACGGCCTGGCGGCTGTCGCGAATCGACTGGGCGAGTTTCTGAGAGATCTCGTCGAAGAGCCCGTAGGAGGCGCTGGTCTCTCCCGCGTCGACGATGTCGGCGAACGTGGTGGCGAGCTCACTCGGCGGGATGCTGAGGAACGCGGAGTCGTCCGGCACGAGTGAAGTACCGAGCCACGGTGCGGCCACCTCGGGGAAGACTGCGTCCGCCGACATCTCGGCCATGTTCGTCACCTTGTAGTTCGACCACGGGTCCTGCTGAGTCATGGTGAGGATCACGGGCGGCACGGTGTCGTCGCCCGCGTTCTTCGAGAGCAGCAGAACCGTGCGCGGCCAACGGTCGGTGGCTTCGGGCAGCACGACCTCGACGTCATCCGTCGGGATCGCGGCAGGCACCGGGGTTTCCGGAAGAGCGGTCCGCAGCGCGTACTCGGTCGTCCGAGCCGTCAGCGCCGGACCATCGAGCCGGGTGCCGGCGAGAGCGATGTCCATCGCCGCATCGGCGTCCGAGAGGGTCGTCGACACCTCTTGCAGGATCCGTCTCGCCTGCGCCTCGGTCACGGCCGGCGGTTTCTGGTTCTCCGGGGCGATCACGGTCGCACTGGGCGACGGTGACGGTGTCCCTTCTCCGAACTGCGGCCAGGAGTCGGGCGAGCAGCCGCTCGCGAGCAGGGCCGTCACCGCGAGCGCGGGCAGGGCGAGCAGGCGGCGTCTGCGGTCGGTGGTCGTCGCACGCCTCTCGGTCTTCCGATCGCGGTCGGAACTGCGCTCGCCGGCCGCGTCATTCGCGCCTTCGCGGCCCACTCCCGCCGTGTCCGGGCCCTCAGCCGGCGCACCCCCAGAGGCCTCATCCGCATCGCCGGGTGCGTCGGGCGCCGAGCCCTCGATCACCGCGCGTTCCGAGGGCGGAAGCTGAGCCACATCGATCGGCTCGGTCGCCGGGAGGGGTCCGGGGCCCTTGCGCCGCGGACCTCGCCCGCGGCGCTGGTGACGGATTGCGAGGACATAGAGCACGAGTCCGACGAGGAGCAGGGCCGCGCCTGCGGCCATGAGCGGTCCCGCGAGCGGCGTCGACGTGTCGAGCGGCCACGAGATCACGATGTCGTCGGGAGCGTCTGCGGTGCCGTCGTACGCGATGATCAGACTGACTCCTTCGGGGAGCTGCATCTTGTCGACGATGAGAGCGTCGGTCTCGGTGAACGAATCCAGCCAGAGATCGGAGCCCGCCGGATTGCGTCCCGGCTCTGCGGCCGCGTCGCCCTCGGTCGGAGTCGCGGAAGGAACCGGAGTCTCCGCGGGAGCAGGGCTCTCGGTCGGCGCCGGGGTCGCGGTGGCGTCATCGCCGTCGGCCGCGGCTCCGGCGGGAATCAGCTCGGCCTCGAGCTCGCCACCATTGCCGGCGGTCACGTGGTTGTACGAGGCGTCGGCCAGCCATGCCTCCATGTCGGCCGTCCGACCGTATGCCGCGAAGATCTCACCTTCACCCCGCACGAGCAGCGTCTGAGAGCCCGGGTGCTCGCGCAGGACGTCGCCGTCCAGCAGCACATAGGGGGCGGGTTCGTTCACAGCGACTGAGACCTCCTGGGTCGACGGACCCATGAAGATGGTTCGCTGCGCGATGCCCGCAGCGATCAGTCCCGCAGCCAGCACGAAGGCCACGACGGCCCATACGAAACGCACGAATAGTCTCCTCACACGGCCCGGACGCATGCCCGAGTCGCAACACTCGACATTTCAGACTAGCGACATCAGCTGTGTGTTGCCCACGAGGGGGCGCCGGAGTCGCGTGCGGCACGTCGTCGCGGCCAGTCGCGGTGCGGTGGATACGCTTGCAGGGTCCCGCATTCCGAGGAGCACCGATGAAGATCCACAACCCGTTCCGTACCGCTCTCGTGGCGACGCTCGGCGTGGGGTTGGGCATTCTGCTGATCGGCAGCGTGGAGAGCCTCTCGACGGTGCTGCTCTACGTCGGAACAGCGCTCTTCCTCAGCCTCGGTCTCGACCCGCTCGTCTCGTTCCTCGAACGCAGACGGCTCCCCCGCTGGCTCGCCGTGCTCATCACCATCCTCGCGGTTCTCGGCGTGTTCGCGGGCATCATCCTGATCGTCATCCCGGTGCTCGTCGATCAGATCTCACAGCTCATCGCCGAGATCACGGCCATCGTCCAGCGAGGCACATTCCTTTCCGACCTGCGCCAGTGGATGGTCGACACCTTCCCCAATCTCAAGGTCGACGAGGTCTTCGCGTACGTCACGAACTGGCTCGAGACGAACCTCGCCCAGATCGGCGGGTCGATCGGCCAGAGCGTCCTCGCGGCCGGCGGCGCCGTGGTGAGCGGGCTGTTCGGCGCGTTCATCATCCTCATCCTCACGATCTACCTCACCGCCTCCACACCGTCGCTCAAGCGCGCGGTCTATCAGCTCGCCCCCGCGTCGAAGCGCGAGCGGTTCATCGACCTGGCCGAACAGATCACCGATTCGGTCGGCTACTACGTCATGGGGCAGGTCACCCAGGGCGTCATCAACGGCGTACTGAGCATGATCTTCCTCACGATCATCGACGCGCCGTTCCCCGCCGTGCTCGCCGTCGTGGCCTTCTTCTTCTCGCTGATTCCGCTCGTCGGCACTCTGACGGGGTCGACGATCATCGTCCTCGTGTGCCTGATCCCCGGACTCGGCTCTCCGGCGACAGCGATCGCCGCGGCCATCTACTACCTCATCTACATGCAGATCGAGGCGTACATCATCTCCCCGCGAATCATGAGCCGCGCCGTGTCGGTACCTGGCGCGGTCGTCGTCGTGGCGGCGCTGGCCGGGGGCAGTCTGCTGGGCCTGCTCGGTGCGCTGATCGCGATCCCCGTGGCGGCCAGCATCCTGATCCTCTACCGACAGGTGCTGATCCCCCGGATGAACGAGCTCTAGACGGCGGACCACTCGGTCGGCAGCGGGAGAGCCGCCGGATTCACCGCAGCGACGATCTCGGTCAGGACGCGTCGCGTCTGGCTCTCCCCCACCCAGAGGTGCTTGCCGCCCTCGACGGCGATCAGCTTCGCGTGAGGGATCGCTGCGAAGCGCTCTCGCGCTTCGGCCGGGCGAAGGTAGTCGTCGAGCTCGGGAACGAGCACCACCACTTCGACATCGACGCCCGCCCACGCCGCGACGTCGGAATCCGTCGCCCGATGGAGCGGCGGAGAGAGCAGGATGATGCCTTCGACGTCGTGCTCCCGCCCGTACTTCAGGGCGAGCTCGGTGCCGAACGACCAGCCGAGGAGCCATGGGCGAGGAAGACCTCGCTCGCGCACGAACTCCATCGCCGCTGCGACGTCGAATTGCTCTGCTGCTCCCCCGTCGAACGCTCCACCGCTGGTGCCACGGGGTGAGGTCGTGCCCCGGGTGTTGAATCGCAGCACTGCGAGATCGGCCAGCGCAGGCAGCCGCGCGGCGGCCTTGCGGATGATGTGCGAGTCCATGAAGCCGCCGGCCGTCGGAAGCGGGTGCAGTGTGATCAGGGTGGCCGCAGGGGCAGACGACTCGGGCATCGCCAACTCGCCGACAAGCGTCAGCTCATCAGCGGTCTCCAGAACGATGTCCTCGCGCAGCGCCGGCAGCTCGATCGGTCCACGGATCTCCATGCTCATGCAATCCTCCAACAGTGTGTGTGCCAATGCCGTCGGGCGGCGAGATCCGCGGCATCGCCGAGAACCCCGTCCGCTCGCCAGACCACGAGGTGGGCCGTTCCCGGCGCGACGATGCGCCCGCATCCGGGGCAGATGTACTCCTTCAGAGCCTGCACAGCCGACACGGGCTGCACGGTCCACTCCGAGCCGCGACGCACTTCCGTGCGCTTCCACGACGCGAGGAGACGATCGAGCGAGTCGTCGGTGTCAGGGCGCGCCGGACGGCGTCTGCGAGAGCGGGCCATGACGCCGGCTCACCACCAGTGGTTGTTCGTCCAGAAGGCGTGAGCGCCGGCCCAGCTGCCGTACCGGCCCGTGGCGTATCCCGTCGCCCAGCGCAGGTTGTCGACCGGATCGTAGCCGTTGCCGGGAACCTTGCTGCAGGGCAGCGCCTGAACGAGACCGCACGCGCCCGAGGACTTGTTCGTCGCGTTCGGGTTCCATCCGCTCTCGCGGGAGACGATGTAATCGACGTAGCCCCAATCGGACTCCGCGATGCCCGCTGCCGCCATCCACTCGGCAGGGGCTCCCCCGCCGGTGTAGAAGAGAGGACCGCTGGGGCCGGGCTTCGACGAATCGGAGGATCCCTCGGAGGCAGTGGTCGGCGTCGGTGTCGGCGTCGGCTTGGGCGTGACGTAGACCGAGAACGTCCCTCGCTGAACGGGAGCGATCGCCGCGCCCTCTGCCGTGACCGTGAGATTCTGCGTATCGCCGAGCGCCGCCGAGTATGCCGACTCCGGGGCGACCTCGTCGGGTTGCTGGGCGAGTGCGACACCGGTCGGTGCCACCATGGCCGCAGCGAAGCCGACGACCGCGAGGCCGCTGAAGAATCCCGCGACGCCTCGTCGGCGACTGCCGGTGCGCGCCGAAAGAGTCGCCGATGCGGGCACAGGCGTGACGTCTTTTCGATGAGGTGTCATGTCGTTTCGGGAGTTCACGATGAGTGGCAGTCTACCCGGTGAGGCACGAGTCGGCCATCGGAACGCTCAGCGAACAGCCAGGATCACGTCGACGGTCGCGTCGAGCAGTGCGTCCACCTGCTCTTCTCGATATCCTCCGCGCTGCATGCGGAACGCGGCCGAGCGCAGCTGCTCGGCCGTCAGCGGCTCGCCATCCCGCAGATAACGGGCGATCCGGGTGCCGACATGGTCTACCTCATCGATCCGGTAGCCGAAGGTGAGAATGCCCGTACGTGCGAAACGGTGCCGCTTCGGACGCGCGAGGTGGTCGAGGATGACCTGGGCTTCACCTCGGGCCTGCTCCACCCACGCCCCCGCGCCCTGCGAACGGACGACCCGGTCGCGCGCACGCGCAGCCAGGGCATCCTCCACGCGCCCGAGTGCCGCGTCGACCTCAGCCACGACGTAGCCGTTCTTGACGAGCGGGAAGGATGCCACGCGGACGTCGGCTGCGCTGAGGTCGTCGGCATCTCCCTCGAAAGCAGCCCTGGCGGCCGCGAGAAACGTGTCGACAGCGGCACGGTGATAGCCGCGCACTCGCCCGGTGGTCAACGAGAACGCGGGCGGCTCCTGCTTCGCGGCGTCCGCAGTCTGTACGTCGTCGGAGAGCATCACAGCACCACCCAGGAGGAGAAGAGGAAATACAGGCACAGTGCGGGAATCGTCGACGGCAGGATGCTGTCGAGCCGGTCGAGGAGCCCCCCGTGCCCAGGAAGCCAGGAGCTCATGTCCTTGATCCCGAGATCACGCTTGAGCATGGACTCGCCGAGATCGCCCAGCGTCGCAGACAGGAGGATCGCCACGCCGAAGATCACGCCGGTCCACCACGGCAGGTCGAGCAGGAAGAGCGCGAGAAGCACGCCGGCTGTGATCGAACCCACGACAGCTCCGCCGAAGCCCTCCCAGGTCTTCTTGGGGCTGATCTTCGGCGCCATGGGGTGCCGCCCGAACGCGAGCCCTGCGGCATACGCACCGGTGTCGGCCACGACGGCGATCGCGATGAAGCTCAGGACCCACCACTGACCCCCCTCCTGCTTGAGCAGGATCAGTGCGACGGCCGCGAGGAACGGCACGTAGATCTGGACGAATCCGCCGATGACCGCATCCGTCAGCACATCGCCGTAGGTTCTGCCGTCCTTGGCGATCATCTGGCCGACCAGTCGCCAGACGATCACGAATGCGACGGCGAAGAACAGCATGACCCAGACGAACCACAGGTCGAGGAAGAACGCCGACAGCACGAGCAGAGTCGCGGCGATGAACTGCGGGATCACATCGATCCGCCGCCCCGATGCACGCAACGCCAGCGAGAGCTCGTAGACGCCGAGCAACGCGGCAGCCAGTGCGAACGGCACGAAGAGGACCTTGATGAACAACAACGACGCGAGCAGCGCAGCGCCGAACGCGAGCCCGATCAGGGTCGCGAGGATCAGGTCGCGGCCCGTCCGCTCCTTGATGCGCTCGTTCGCCTGGTCGAGCTGACCTCGCGCATGAGTGACATGCGTTCCGAACTCGTCGCGCTTCGCCCGCCACTGCTCTCTGATCGCATTGTGTTCAGCCGTGTCCAATGCGGACTCCGTCATCGCACGTTCGTCGGCAGGGAGGGGTGGTCGTGGCGGGATGCTCGTCCCGTCGAACGCCACGAGGGCGCCGTCGACCAGCGGGATGGCGCCGGTCGAGGTCGACGAGTCGCGCGCCTCGCGGCGCGTCTGCGGCTTGTCGGCGCCGTCATCAGTGCGTTCGTCGGACATGCCGCCTATACCTCGAGGAGTTCAGCCTCTTTGCGCTTGAGTGCGTCGTCGATGAGATCGACGTGCTGGCGCGTGAGGGCGTCGAGTTCCTTTTCTGCCCGGGCGATCTCGTCTTCGCCGAGTTCGCTCTTGAGACCGTCGAGTTCGTCCTTCGCCTTGCGACGGATACCGCGCACATGCACCTTGGCGTCTTCGGCCTTGGTCTTGACCAGCTTGACGTACTCCTTGCGACGCTCAGCCGTGAGCTCCGGCATGGTCACGCGAACGAGGTTGCCGTCGTTCGTGGGGTTCGCGCCGAGGTTCGGCATGTCCCGAATCGCCTGCTCGATGCCCTTCAGAGCCGACTTGTCGTAGGGCGTGATGATGAGCGTACGCGCCTCCTGGTTCGCCAGCGAGGCGAGCTGAGCGAGCGGCGTGGGCGTGCCGTAGTAGTCGACGAGCACCTTCTGGAACAGCTGCGGGTTGGCGCGACCGGTGCGCACCGTGGAGAAGTCCTCCTTGGCGGCCTCGACCGCTCGTGCCATACGGGAAGTGGTTTCAGCGAGGACATCCGCGATCACGGTGACTCCTATCGTCGGGGTGTTCTGAAATTCTATCGGGCGTGACCCGTGAGCACCGTCAGGCGCTCAGGCAGTGACGAGAGTGCCGATCGGCTCTCCCAGAAGCGCACGCGTGACGTTGCCGGCAGGTTCCATGCCGAACACGCGCATGTCCATGTTGTTGTCCATGCAGAGACTGAATGCCGTGGAGTCGACCACCTTGAGTCCGCGCTGAAGGGCGTCGCGATACGTGACGCGCTCGATGCGCTCCGCATCGGCGTGCTTGTTCGGGTCGGCGGTGTAGATCGCGTCCACGCCGTTCTTGGCGACGAGGACTTCCTGCGCGCCGATCTCGAGGGCGCGCTGTGCGGCGACCGTATCGGTGGAGAAGTACGGCAGTCCGGCACCTGCGCCGAAGATGACCACACGGCCCTTCTCCATGTGCCGCTCGGCGCGGAGCGGAATGTACGGCTCAGCGACCTGGGTCATGGAGATGGCCGACTGCACGCGGGTGGGCGCACCCGCCTGCTCGAGGAAGTCCTGAAGGGCCAGGGCGTTCATGACCGTGCCGAGCATTCCCATGTAGTCGGCTCGCCCGCGATCCATCCCGCGCTGGCTGAGCTCCGCTCCGCGGAAGAAGTTGCCGCCGCCGACGACGATGGCGACCTCGACCCGATCGACCGCCGCGGCGATGTCACGTGCGATCTGACTGACGATGTCGGGGTTGACGCCGAGCTGGCCGGCGCCGAACGCCTCACCGGAGAGCTTGAGAAGGACGCGACGGCGTCCTGTGCGTTCGGTCATGGGGTGATCCTCTCGTCCCGATTCAAGATAGTGCCTTCTGGGCATGAAGAAGGGGTTCGGATCGCGTTGATCCGAACCCCTTCGACGGTGTTACGCGCCGACCTTGAAGCGCGCGAAGTCGGTCACGGTGATACCGGCGTCCTTCGCCACCTGGGCGACGGACAGCTTGCTGTCCTTCGCGTAGTCCTGCTCGAGCAGGGCGACCTGCTTGATGAACGCGGAGACACGGCCCTCGACGATCTTGGGCAGCGCCGCCTCCGGCTTGCCCTCGTTGCGAGAGATCTCGGTCACGATCTGGCGCTCCTTCTCCACGGCGTCGGACGGAACGTCCTCGCGGGAGAGGTAAGACGGGTTCGCGAACGAGATGTGCTGCGCGATGCTGCGGGCGGTCTCGGCGTCATCACCCGTGTAGGCGACGACGACACCGATCTGCGGAGGCAGGTCCTTGCTCGTGCGGTGCAGGTAGACCTCGACCTTGTCGCCCGAGATCGTGCGCACGCGGCGCAGCTCGACCTTCTCGCCGATGATCGCGGCCTCTTCCGAGATGACCTGCTCGACGCTCTTGTCGCCCGCCTGGGCGGCGAGTGCGGCCTCGACCGAATCGGCCTTGACAGCTGCGACAGCGTCGGCGACCTTGTCGGCCAGCGAGATGAAGCGCTCGTTCTTCGCGACGAAGTCCGTCTCGCAGGCGAGCTCGATCAGCGTCACTGCGACGTCCTGCTCGCGAGCGACGATGAGGCCCTCGCTGGTAGAGCGGTCAGCGCGCTTCGCGTTGCCCTTGGCACCCTTGAGACGCAGGATCTCGGTGGCCTTCTCGACGTTGCCGTCAGCCTCCTCGAGCGCCTTCTTGGTGTCGACCATTCCCGTGCCGAGCTGCTCACGGAGCGCCTTGAGATCGGCGATGGTGAAGTTGGCCATGTGTGGTGGCTCCTTGCTTCGTGATGTGTGTGGTGGTCGCGGAATTACTTGGCGTCTGCAGCCTCGGCGTCGGCGACCTCAGCGGTCTCCTCGCCCGAAGCGTCGGCGATGGCCTCGTCGTGCGCCTCGGCACCGGCCTCGTCGGCAGCGGTCTCGTCAGCGGCGGGCGTCTCGACGACGGCAGCCTCATCGGCGGGCGTCTCGACGGCGGCGGCATCAGCAGACTCCTGGACGGGGGCCTCGAGAAGCTCCTTCTCCCAGTCGGCGAGCGGCTCAGCGTCGCCCGTCTCGGGGTTGTGCTTCTGCTGGAGACCCTCAGCCGCGGCGTCCGCGATGATGCGGGTGAGCAGCGAGACCGAGCGGATCGCGTCGTCGTTGCCGGGGATCGGGTACTGGAAGTCGTCGGGGTCGGCGTTGGTGTCGAGGATGCCGATCACCGGGATGCCGAGCTTCTTCGCCTCGTCGATGGCGAGGTGCTCACGCTTGGCGTCGACGACCCAGAGGGCGGACGGCGTCTTGGTGAGGTTGCGGATACCGCCGAGCGACTTGTGCAGCTTGTCGAGCTCGCGCTTCTTGAGAAGGAGCTCCTTCTTCGTGAAGCCCGAAGCGGACGGGTTCTCGTAGTCGAGCTCCTCGAGCTCCTTCATACGAGCGAGACGCTTCGCGATCGTCTGGAAGTTCGTGAGGAGTCCACCGAGCCAGCGCTGGTTGACGTAGGGCTGGCCCACGCGGGTCGCCTGCTCGGCGAGGATCTCCTGCGCCTGCTTCTTGGTGCCGACGAAGAGGATCGTGCCGCCGTGCGCGACGGTCTCCTTGACGAAGTCGTAGGCCTTGTCGATGTACCCGAGCGACTGCTGCAGGTCGATGATGTGGATGCCGCTGCGCTCGGTGAGGATGAAGCGCTTGACCTTCGGGTTCCACCGACGCGTCTGGTGTCCGAAGTGCACGCCGCTGTCGAGCAGCTGGCGGATGGTGACCACAGCCATGGTCGTCTCCTTGTTCTGGCGCGGATATGCGCCGTTGAGGTTGTCAAGTCGATCGGATGATCGAACTTCCTGGTGCCCGGCGCACCCCCGCCTGAGTGGAAACAGGACCTGTGGGAGTGGATGCCACGACTGAAGTCGCTCTGGGCACGCGTAGTCACCCCGAGATCGAGGTGCCTCCTCAGCATACAGGATGCGCGGGCCTCACTCACCCTGCACATCGCGCCTGTTTCGGGCATTCTGCACGCGCTCCGCGCAGGCGTCAGTCCGACGGAGAGCCAATCGCACACACGAAGGATCATTGCCTCATGAGCACCCGCAGACGCCGGACGATCGTTCTCCTCCTGCTGATCGTCATCGCTCTCGCACCGCCCACCGCGCCGAGGGCGAGAGCGTCATCGTCATCCTCAGCCGGCGCTGCGCATCCACTCTGGAGATGGCCGATCGATGCACCCCGCTCGGTCGCAGCGCCGTATCGCGCTCCGGCACACGCGTTCGGCGCCGGCCACCGAGGCATCGATCTCGCGAGCGCGCAGGGAGTGATCGTCCGCGCACCCGCCGATGGGGCGATCGCATTCCGTGGGACAGTCGTCGACCGGCCCCTGATCACGATCGCGCATCCCGGCGGGTATGTGTCGACGTTCGAGCCGGTCTCCTCCACACTCGCCCCCGGCGATCTCGTCTCGGCCGGCGACGAGATCGGCACGGTCGCGGCCGGCGGTCACACGATGCTCGGCGCACTGCATCTCGGAGTTCGGCTGGACGGTGCGTACATCAACCCGATGCTGCTCTTCGGGCCGGTGCCTCGAGCGGTGCTGCTTCCCTGCTGCGACGCGCCGTGACGCGCGACCCGTCTGCGGCTCACGCCCGGGGGTGTGCGAGACGGTACGTCGCAGTGAGACGCTCAGCGGAGACGTGAGTGTAGATCTGGGTCGTGCCGAGGCTGGCATGACCCAGGATCTCCTGGACCGCGCGCAGGTCTGCTCCGCCGTCCAGGAGATGAGTCGCTGCGGTGTGCCTGAGCGCATGCGGTCCGACAGTCTCTTCGCCGACGAAGGGCGCGAGCACCTCGGCGACGAGTGAGTACACCGCGCGCGGTCCGATCCGCGCACCACGACTGCCGAGGAACAGAGCGGGAGTCGGCCGCGCTGTGCGGGCGGCGAGTGCGGGACGCCCTCTGGTCAGGTACGCGCCGGCCGCATCGCGGGCGGGAACCCCGAAGGGCACCACTCTCTCCTTCGATCCCTTTCCCAGAACGCGCGCGGTGCCTCGATCGAGATCGAGGTCGTCGACATCGAGGCCGCACAGCTCGGAGACGCGGATCCCGGCGCCGTAGAGCAGTTCGAGGATCGCGTGGTCTCGGAGCACTATCGGATCACCGGCGCCGGCGGCTCGGCGTTGCGCATCGAGCAGGGTCGTCATCGCATCCTGAGAAGCGATGGTGGGGAGGGTTCGCCCCCGCTTGGGAGCGACCAGGCGCAGGCTCGGATCGTGATCGACGAGCTGCTGCTCGTGCGCCCAGCTGAAGAAGGAGCGCGCCGCTGCTGCTCGCCGCGCGATCGTCGACCGCGCATCCCCACGCTGAGTCGCCCGCCAGAGCCAGTCTCGGAGAGTCTCCAGCGTGACCTGGTCGACCTCGAGTTCACCGACGGTCTCCGCGAGGTCCCGTAGGTCTGATCGGTAAGCGCGCACGGTGGCGGGAGACAGCCGACGCACCTGAGCAAGGTGGTCGGCGAAGGCATGTGCGGCCGCCGCGAACTCCATGGATCAAGTGTGCAGGAACGCCGATCACCGTCGCGTCAGCCGCGCCGCTCGCTGACCCGCGCCCTCTGCCACCCCCCTTCGACTCGTCGCACCGCACCCTCGAGCTCGAGCAGCCCGAGCAGGGCATTGACTCGCTCTGGCGCGAGCCCCGACCGTCGAGACAGCTCGGCAGCGGCTCGCGCATCGCGGCTGCTCATGGCATCGAGCACGCGAGACTGGTCGGGATCCGTGCCTCGACCGGGTGACGTACCCGGCGGCCCGTCGCCCCAGAGCTCGCGTATCTCGGCAGTCGTGGTGACGCACCGCGCGTCGTACTCGCGCAGGAGCCGATGACAGCCGGCTGACGAAGCGGATGTCACCGGCCCGGGCACTGCGCCGAGCGGTCGACCCAGTGCAGCTGCGTGTCCAGCAGTGTTCAACGATCCGCTTCGCCATCCTGCCTCCACGACCACCGTCGCGTCGCTCACCGCAGCGATGAGTCTGTTGCGCGACAGGAACCGCCACTTCGTCGGCGCAGTGCCGCACGGGACCTCGCTCACCACGGCGCCGGTCTCGACGATTCGGCGAAGAAGCTGCTGATGGCCCTGAGGGTACGCTCGGTCGACCCCACCGGCGAGGAACGCGACCGTCTTTCCGCCGACTCCGAGTGCGGCACGGTGACCTGCGCCGTCGATGCCGTACGCTCCCCCGGACACCACGACCGCGCCACCTGCGGCCAGCTCGCCGGCGAAGTCACCCGCGAGCATCTCGCCGTATGCGCTCGCGGCGCGGGCTCCGACGATCGCGACTCTGGGGGCCGCGCTCAGCAGCCGCGGGTCACCGCGCACCCAGAGAACGGCCGGCGCATGCACCCCGAGGTCGTCGAGAGAAGTCGGCCAGTGAGCATCCCCGGGAATAAGAAGTCGGGCTCCGACGTCCCTGGCGCCGCGCAGCGCCTCGACCACGCTGCGCGCGTCGGCTCGGGTCTTCCACCGCGCCCGCCCGTCGGCGAGTGCCCGGCTGCTGACTTCTGGGCCCGCCGCGTTCCCGGCGCCCAATGCGAGCCGGAGCGCGTCCGAAGCACCGAGCTCTTCGATGAGCGCCCCGGCCACACCATCGCCCGGCTCGGTGAGGACCGACCAAGACACCCGGGCGAGCGCCTCCACCGCACCTCCGGAGGGCCTGAGCTGTTCGAGCGACTCTCGGACGCCGGCGTCACCTGTGAGTGACTCGATCATGATGCGTACCCCCTCTTGAGAAACAGCGCCTGGCCCACTTCGTCGCGTCCCGGCCTGTCGAGTCCAGCGAGATCGGCCATCGTCCACGCCAGCCGCAGCACCCTGTCGTAGCCGCGCAATGTGAGCGTCCCCCGCTCGAGAGCCCGGTCCAGCGGCGCCCGTGCATCAGCTGGGATGCGCAGATCGGGCTGTCTCAGCCGAGCGCCGGGCACTTCGCTGTTTCGAAGCCATGGGGTTCCCCGCCATCGCGCACAGGCTCGCTCTCGCGCCTCGATGACCAGCGCACGAGCGATCTCGCTCGTCATTCCGGTGCGGTCCCCCACCATCGCCTGCGAGGCGGAAACCCGAGAGACGTGCAGCTCGACATCTATGCGGTCTCGCAGCGGACCCGAGAGTCTCGTCGAGTATCTCCGGATCGCCAACGACGGGCACACGCACTCGGCGCCACGAACCCCGTAGTTTCCGCACGGACAGGGATTGAGCGCCACGATGAGCTGGAACCTCGCTGGAAACAGAGCCGTGATCCCCGCTCGACTCACTTCGATCACACCCGACTCGAGCGGTTGTCGCATCGCGTCGAGCGCCACTCTCGAGAACTCCGCCGCTTCGTCGAGGAAGAGCACACCCCTGTGCGCCCGAGAGATCGCCCCGGGGCGCACAGACCTCGTTCCACCTCCGACGAGCGCCGCGACCGATGCACTGTGATGCGGCGACTCCAGCGGCGGCATCACGTCGAGAGCCTGCACCGACTCGCCCGTGAGCGAGCGGATCGACGCCACCTCGAGCGCTTCGTCCTCGGTGAGACTCGGAAGGATGCCAGGCAGCCGTCGTGCGAGCATGGTCTTCCCTGCCCCCGGCGGGCCGCTGAGCATCATGTGGTGTCCTCCCGCCGCGGCGACGATCAGCGCACGCACAGCGTTCTCCTGCCCCACGACGTCGGCGAGGTCCAACTCTTCGGGACTCTCGCGCGCAATCGCTGCGGCCGCGACCGGATCCGCCTCGAGCACGTCGACCTCTGCACCATGCCACACCGCCACCTGCGAGAGGCTCGCCGCAGGGCGCACCTCGATTCCCGGCACGAGCCTCGCCTCGGCCTCGTTGCCCCAGGGGACGATCACGGTGTCGAAACCCGCGCGTGCAGCAGCGAACACCGACGGCAGCACTCCGGGAACGGGCCGGAGCCGACCATCGAGCCCGAGCTCACCGAGATGCACCACGCGGGCGATGGACCGGCTCGACAGCGCTCCCCCGGCTGCCAGCGCAGCGACGGCGATGCTGAGGTCGAAGCCCGCTCCCTGCTTGGGGAGGCTCGCGGGCGAGAGGTTCACCGTCAGTCGACGACGCGGAAGATCGAGCGCGGTGTTCTTGCACGCGTTGTGGACCCGCTGAACAGCTTCGCCGAGTGATTTGTCGGGCAGCCCGATGATCTTGAAATCGGGCGTCTGATTCGAGATGTCCGCTTCGACTTCGACCATGTGTCCATCGACCCCGGTGAGCGCGACCGCCCAGGTGCGAGCCGTCTTCACGACACGTCCACGAGGTGTTCGAGGGTGCTGTGCGCGGGGTCAGCGCCGATGATCCCGATCGCCTCGATCCGGATCATGAGGCCGCCGGCCTGGTCGGGATGATCGGCGGCCCACGCATGGGCCAGTTGCCATAACCGGCGTACCTTGCGGGCGTCCACCGCTTCGAACGGGTGCCCGTGAGCGATGGTGCGTCTTGTCTTGACCTCTACGACTGCCAGATGGCGGCCGCGACAGGCGACGATGTCGATCTCGCCCTGCGCACATCGCCAGTTGCGGTCGAGCACCTCATATCCGATACCCGTCAGGTATCGGACCGCCTGCTCTTCACCGTGTCTACCGAGCTCGTCTTTCGCTGCCATGGTGACAGCCTGTCGAGCGCCCGCGCCGATCAGCGCTCCGAATGAGCCGCAGCCCCAGTCCCTCGGGACAGCCCGTCAGAAACCTGAGCCGTGCAGAAGAGGTCACTCCCCGTCGAGCGACAGCTCTTGCGGCAGTTCGAACTCGCGGCGCTGCAGCTCTTCGACGTTGACGTCTTTGAACGTCAGCACCCGCACGGCCTTCACGAAGCGGTCGGCACGGTAGATGTCCCACACCCAGACGTCACTCATCGAGATCTCGAAGTAGAAGTCGTGCTCGGTATCACGGCGTACGACATTCACCTCATTGGCGAGGTAGAACCGCCGTTCGGTCTCGACCACATACTGGAACTGTGCGACGACGTCGCGATACTCGCGGAACAGCGCGAGCTCGAGCTCGCGGTCGTAGTCGTCGAAGGCTTCCTCATCCATGATCCCTCCATCCTAGAGTCGGCGACACTGCGATGCCGCACGCAGGCTCAGAACAGAGTCGGGACATCTGCGATGGCCCAGGATGATCGGTGATGCGGGGAGAGCCCGAGGCTCCTGATCGCATCGCGATGCTCGAGGCTCGCATATCCCTTGTTCCTGTCCCACTGATACGCGGGGTGGCTCTCGTGGAGCTCGGCCATGTAGGTGTCTCTCGCCACCTTCGCGATCACCGATGCCGCTGAGACCGACGCGCAGTCACGGTCTCCTTTGACCACGGGCCGCACGCGCAGCGGAACCGGATGCACGGGCGAGACGTAGTCGTGATTGCCGTCGAGCAGCACGAGCGCTCCGTCGAGGACCACTCCCGAATCGACCACGCTCTGCACGGCGCGCGATGCCGCGAGCCCGAGCGCCCGCATGATGCCCACCGAGTCGACCTCGGCCGCACTCGCCCAGCCGACTCCCGATGCCTGCACCCATGCCGCGGCCCTCGCAGCGACGTCAGGTCGACGCCTCTCGGTGACGAGCTTCGAATCCCGGAGTCCTTCGGGCACGCGACGGCGCGCACCGGCCGCATCCATCACGGCAGCTCCGACCGCCACCGGCCCGGCAAGCGCGCCGCGTCCGACCTCGTCGAGGGAGATGATGAGATCGCACTCACTCAGCAGCCTGCGCTCGAGAGTGAGCTTCGGAGCGACGACGCTCATTCCGGATCCGGGACGCCGTTGAAGCTGTCGTGGTGGCCGTCGATCGTTCCCATGCGGTCGAAGGGCCATGTCGTGAAGAACGCCTTGCCGACGACGTTCTCGATCGGCACGAATCCGCCGCTGGGGAGATCCTGATGCGCCCGCGAGTCCCGCGAACGATCCCGGTTGTCTCCGAGCAGCCAGAGGGACCCCTCCGGCACGACCACGTCGAAGGGTTCGTTGGACGCAGCGGTGTCGCCGTCCGGGAGATTCAGGTAGCCGAGCTCGTCGATGGGCGCACCGTTGACCGTGATCTGCCCGAGCGCGTTGCAGCAGACGACGTGGTCGCCCGGCAATCCGATCACCCGTTTGACGAGGTGATCCTGAGAGTCCGTGGCAGAGATCCCGATGACGTTGAGCATCCAGTCGAACGCTTCGATGAGCGGAGGCTGAGCCGGAGTCTGCGGCTGCCCGTCGAGCCACCCGCCGGGATCCTTGAAGACGACGACATCGCCGCGTTCGTAGTCGTTCCACCGGGGTGTCAACTCATCGACGAGGATGCGATCTTTCACCATCAGGGTGCGTTCCATCGAGGCCGACGGAATGTAGAAGGAGCGGACGACGAAAGTCTTCACGACGAAGGAGACGAGCGCCGCGATCACGACGATCACGAGGACGTCTCGCAGGAAGACGAGGAACCCGCGACGCCGCTTCGTCGGTGGAGTGGACGCGGCGGCGGAGTCAGTCGTCATGAGGGTTCCTTCACAGTCTCGCACCGCACGGAGACGGCATCATCAAGGGTCGCACACCCCGGGGATAACACAGCACCCCGGGACATCGTGTCCCGGGGTGCTGTGGAGAACCTGCGCGTCAGTTGTCGCGCTTCTCCTTGATCTTCGCCTTCTTGCCCCGCAGCTGGCGGAGGTAGTAGAGCTTCGCGCGACGCACGTCACCGCGGGTGACGACCTCGATGTGGTCGATCACCGGGGAGTGCACCGGGAACGTACGCTCGACGCCCACCTGGAAGCTGATCTTGCGAACGGTGAAGGTCTCGCGCACTCCATCGCCCTGGCGGCCGATGACGACTCCCTTGAAGACCTGGATACGCGAGCGGGTGCCCTCGGTGATGTTCACGTGCACGTTGACCGTGTCACCGGGGTTGAAGACGGGAACGTCTGAACGCAGCGATGCTGCGTCGACGGCGTCGAGGATCTGCATGATCGTCTCTCTCTGCACTCGCCTCAGGTCGGTTGCATGATGTAAGTAGGAACAAGAAGAGGTGTGCTGAACGGAGCCGAAGCGTCCGTGGGCTCCCCTGAGGCAGAACCGGTCACGGCACAAACATTCATTCTGCCATGGATGCCGCACACGGCCAAACGCCGTGCGCCGCGTCCTCAGTCCCGTGTGTCCTTCTCGCGGACCACGATGACTTCGTGTGCGCGGGTCTCTGGCACCGGCTCATCGACACCCGGCACGGATGACCACGCGATGGTCTCGCGGATCCGTGCTCCGCTCCCCTTCGCCTCGTTCCACAGCTGCCAGAGCTGCAGCCAGAACAGGCCGATGCCGACCACCACCGCTGCCGCGAGCAGCCAGCCGAAGGCGCCGTCGATGAAGCACCCGACCGCGATGGTCAGCCCATGCCAGATCGTGAAGCCGCCGACGTCCCACCAGGAGACCGCCCGCTCGACGCGCACCGACGGACGCGATCGGGTCAGGAGCGTGAGGAGCAGCTGACCGACGAAGACCGAGGGCACCGCGATGAACAGCACCCACAGGATCGCCCATCCGCCCTGGAAGACGCCCCACCCCACGAGCAGCCAGAGCGGCAGCAGGAACGCGGCCGGAATCAGCCACCGGAAGAACGCCTGACGCAACCACATGCCTCAAATCGTACGACGCGAGGCTCGACATCGTCACGGTGTTCGCTGTGAGCGCGCGGTCTCTGCGCGGACGCACGCGTCCGGGAGATCGGGGAGAATGGAGTGGACGAGAGGACAACCGATGATCGAACTGCGCACCCCTGCCGAGATCGACGAGATGCGCGCCGCCGGTCGCTTCGTGGCTGAGACCCTGGCAACCCTGCGCGACGAGACGAAGGTCGGCACGAATCTGCTGTCGATCGACCGTCGAGCGCACGACATGATCCGCAAGGCCGGAGCGGAGTCGTGCTACATCGACTACCACCCGTCCTTCGGTGCCAGCCCGTTCGGCAAGGTGATCTGCACGTCGATCAACGACGCGGTGCTCCATGGGCTCCCTCATGACTACACGCTTCGCGACGGGGACCTGGTGTCGCTGGACTTCGCGGTGTCCGTGGACGGCTGGGTGGCGGACTCGGCCCTCTCGTTCGTCGTGGGCACCCCGCGAGAGGAAGACCTGCGCATCATCGACACGACGGAGCGCGCGCTCGATGCGGCGATCGGCGCAGCGGTCGTCGGCAACCGTATCGGCGACATCTCGGCGGCCATCGCGGCGGTGTCGCGCGGCGAGGGGTACTCGATCAACACCGACTTCGGCGGACACGGCGTGGGGCGCATCATGCACGGCGACCCGCACGTTCCCAACGACGGCCGGGCCGGGCGCGGGTTCCCGCTGCGCGAGGGCCTGGTGTTCGCTCTCGAACCGTGGCTGCTCGAGACGACAGACGAGCTCGTCACCGATCCCGACGGCTGGACCCTTCGGAGCGTCGACGGATCCCGGGGCGCCCATTCGGAGCACACCGTCGCAGTGACGGCGGATGGCCCCATCATCCTCACCGACAGGTCGTTCCTCGGCGTCCGCTGACTCCCGATGCTCCGCTCGTGTTCCTCACGCGCGGCGGTAGACGAACACATCCGTGACGATGGGCAGGTCGTACTCGTCGTGGTCGCGTGTCTCGGGATCTGAATCCAGCACCGCTTCGATGGCGGCGAACATCTCCGCGCGCGCTGCCTCATCGGCGACGAGGAAGGTGCTCACGGTCGACCAGCGACCGAGGTACGCGTCGCGTCGAATCCGCTCCGTCGAGTGGATCTGCTCGTGGCGCACGAAGTCGAAGCCGGGAAGCTCGTGTGTCGAGGTGCTCGTGGTGACGTCTGCATCCCCCACCGCGGGGTGCGCGATCCGGTGCGCCGCGCGATCCCACGCGCACGTCGGATCGAAACGGTTCCAGATGAGTCCGAGGGTTCCCCCCGGTGTGAGCACTCGCGCGATCTCCGCACACGCGGCCTCCTCGTCGAACCAGTGGAAGGCCTGCGCGACCGTCACGACATCAGCGACCTCGGACTCCATCGGTATCCGCTCGGCGCTGCCGAGATGCGCCTCGACCCCGGGCAGCTTCGAGCGCAGGATCTCGAGCATCGGCTCCGACGGCTCGACTGCGACGACACGCTCTGCCCATCCCCCGAGCATTTCTGTGAACTTCCCGGTGCCTGCACCCAGATCCAGCGCCGTGCGCACGCTGTGAGGCATCACCACGCCGGCTGCAGCAGGAGGGAAGCCTGGACGGTAACGGTCGTAGTCTGCACCGGTGAGGGTGAACGATTTCGCCAGCGCGTCGTCGACCATGCTGCGACGCTATCAGGCGCCCGCGATCTCACCCGTCCTGCGACAGTGCGACTGTGCCATCCTGAGTGCATGATTCCGGAGGATCGCCACGTGCCAGAGCATCTGTTCCTGGCTCGGCACGGGCAGACCCGATGGAATCTCGAGCATCGGCTGCAGGGGCAGCTCGACTCGCCCCTGACCGAGGACGGCATCCGACAGGCGCAGAGCGTTGCGGAGCGAGTCGCCGATCGCGGCATCACGACCGTGTGCTTCAGCCCGCTGGGCCGCGCACGACACACGGCAGCGATCATCGCTGATCGGATCGGCGCAGACCTCATCGAAGTGCCGGATCTCGCCGACCTCGACCACGGCGAGATGGCCGGCCTGACCTGGGACGAGATCGATCAGCGATTCCCCAGGGCGCGCGAAGACCGCGCGGCGAACCGATACGGCTGGGCGTTTCCCGGGGGCGAGAGCTATGCCCAGGCGAGAGGACGGGCGCGTCGGGCGCTGTCATCCTGCGGATGGGCTTCGACGGGCGTTCCCCTGCTCGTCAGTCACGAGATGCTCGGCCGGCTGCTGCGAGCACACCTCCGAGGCTTGGACGCGCATTCCGCGTTGTCGCTGAGGCACCCGCAGGACGTGGTGTTCGAGATCGACCGCGGAACCGAGCGGATGCTCTAGTTCTCGTCGTCCGGCAGCAGATCCGGCCGACGGCGACGCGTCCGCTCGATCTGCTGATCGCGACGCCAGGAGGCGATCACGGCGTGGTTGCCGCTCAACAGCACCTCGGGTACGGCCCGATCCCGCCACACCGAGGGCTTCGTGTAAGACGGGTACTCCAGGAGTCCGTCTTCGTGCGATTCCTCGACGAGGCTCTCCGGGTTGCCCACGACACCGGGGATCAGACGTCCGATCGCCTCGATCATCGCCATGGTCGCGACTTCTCCTCCGTTGAGGACGTAGTCGCCGAGACTGACGAGTCGCACCTCGCCGAGCGACGCCGCATACTCGAACACCCGCTCGTCGATGCCCTCGTAGCGGCCGCATCCGAAGATGAGGTGATCGCGGGTGCTGAGGTCACGAGCCGTGGCCTGGGTGAAGACCTCGCCCGCGGGAGAGGGGAAGATGATGGTCGGCCGACGGCCCTCATCGGAAGGAGCCGACGACGCCAGCTCATCGAGCGCGAGCCCCCAGGGCTCCGGCTTCATGACCATCCCCGCTCCACCCCCGTACGGAGTGTCGTCCACAGTGCGGTGGCGGTCGGAGGTCCAGTCCCGAAGGTCCCGGACGCGCAGGTCGAGGATGCCGGCGCTCTGCGCCTTCCCGAGCAGGGAGAGCGTCAGGCCGTCGAAGTACGACGGGAAGATGGAGAGGACGTCGATGCGCACGGGCAGACCGTACCCGTGGTCACTCGGTGGCGTCGGAGTCCGAGGACTCCCCCGCCTCCGTCGCCTCGGAAGCGTCGGGAAGCTCTTCGAAGAGTCCAGCGGGCGGCGTCACGATGACGCGTCCTGCTCTCACGTCGACCGTCGGAACGATCGCCTCGACGAAAGGCACCATGATGTCCTGGTCGCCTGACCTGACGATGAGCAGGTCCTGCGCCGGGAAGTGCTCGACCCGAGCGACTCTGCCCACCACGACACCATCACGGACGACATCGAGCCCAGTGAGCTGGTGGTCGAACCACGCGTTGTCCTCGACCTCGTCGTTGTCCTGATCGATCCAGAGGATCGCTCGGACGAGGGTCTCTGCACCCTCACGATCGTCGACGTCCTTGAAGAACACGACGGGGTTGCCGTTCATCACCCGGTACTCGCGAACGACGACCGTCTTGCCGTGCCACGGAGATGCTTCAGGCACCTGCAACGTGAACTCGGCCCCTGGAGTGAAACGACGCTCGGGATTGTCGGTGTAGAGCTCCAGCTTCAGAGCGCCCTTGAGACCGTGGGCCTTGACGAGGCGCCCGACCCGCAGCTGATTCTTGCCCTGGTTGCGGTCTGTCGACACCACGTCAGTCATCCGCGACATCGACACGCACACGACGCCCGTCTGCAAGAGCGGAGATGAGCGTGCGCAGTGCTTTCGCGGTGCGGCCGCCGCGCCCGATCACGCGTCCACGGTCGTCGGGGTGCACGCGCACCTCGAGGAGATCGCCTCTCGGCGAGGTGGAAGCGTTGATGCGGACATCCTCGGGGTGATCGACGATCCCCTTGACGATGTGTTCGAGCGCGGCGGCGAGCACGACGAATTACTCGGCGTCGGCGGCGGGAGCCTCAGCGGCCTCCGCGTCGGCCTTGGCCGGAGCCTCGGCCTTCTTCTCGACCTTGGGCTTCACGACGGACTTCTTGGACGCGTCGATCTCGAACGGAACCTTGGGCTCCTTGACCTTGAGGGTGGACTTCGCGTCCTTGTCGCCCTTGAACTTGCCCCAGTCGCCCGTGATCTTGAGCAGCGCTGCGACCTGCTCGGTCGGCTGAGCACCGACGGACAGCCAGTACTGCGCACGGTCGGAGTCGATCTCGATGAACGAGGGCTCCTCGGTGGGGTGGTACTTGCCGATCTCCTCGATCACGCGACCATCGCGCTTGGTCTTCGAGTCGGCGACGACGATGCGGTAGTACGGCGCACGGATCTTGCCCAGGCGCTTGAGACGAATCTTGACAGCCACGATTCTCCTGAATTGTGTGGAAGGTAACGAACCGATCGCCTGGAGAGTGGGGTGCACACCCGGCGGAAGCTCAAATAGGGAGGACAAGTGCTGGATAGAGGGTCGAGCACGTCGTCCGACCTTCTATTCTGCCAGATCCGCGGCCAAGGAGCGAAACGGGACGACACGGCGGTTGCCGTGTCGTCTGCACCGCATGTCAGACTGTGCTCGTGAAGCTCGATTTCGCGTCATCGGCCCGGTCCACAGTAGGCCTCGAATGGGAGATCATGCTCGCCGACCCGGTGAGCGGTGATCTCGTAGGCCGCGCCCCTGAGCTGCTGTCGGCACTCGAGCACGAGAGCGCCGACGAACGCCATACGGTGACGGGTGAGCTGCTCACCAACACCATCGAGGTCACCAGCGGCATCGGCGATTCGGTGGCGCACGCCGTCGACGACATCGCCAACGCGATCTCTGCCGTGCGCTCGGCCACGGATCCCGCCGGCATCGAACTGCTCTCCGCAGGCAGCCACCCGTTCGCACAGTGGTACCAGCAGGAAGTGACCGACAAGACCCGCTATCACACCTTGATCGAGCGGACCCAATGGTGGGGCCGCAACATGATGATCTGGGGGATCCACGTCCACATCGGCGTCGAGGATCAGCGCAAGGTCATCCCCATCATCAACGCCCTCGCGGCATACCTCCCGCATCTGCAGGCGCTTGCCGCGTCGAGTCCGTTCTGGGCCGGTGAGCGCACCGGGTACGCGTCCAACCGCGCCCTGGTCTTCCAGCAGCTGCCCACGGCCGGACTCCCCTGGCCGCTCAACGACTGGTCCGACTATGAGGCTTATCTCGACGACATGGTGCGCACCGGTGTGATGGCCGATGCGACCGAGGTGCGCTGGGATATCCGCCCCGCTCCGCGGTGGGGGACGATCGAGGTGCGGGCCTGCGACGGCCTCTCGACCCTGCCGGAGCTGGCAGCGGTGGCCGCCCTCGTCCAGGTCCTGGTGGAGCATCTCTCCCGGCAGCTCGACGAGGGGCGCACTCTCGCACAGATGCCCGCCTGGTACCACCGCGAGAACAAATGGCGCGCGGCACGCTACGGCCTCGACGCCAGGGTGATCGTGGATTCGGCGGGCACCCAGCGGCCGGTGCGGGAGCATCTGTCCGAGGTCCTCGACGAGCTCGCTCCGGTCGCAGTCGAACTCGGCTGCGGGCGAGAGTTCGGCAGCATCGAGACGATACTCACGAGCGGCGCGAGCTACGAGCGGCAGTTGACGATCGCGAACGCGACGGGCGGCGACCTCGGTGCGGTCGTGCAGCACCTGATCCGGGAGTTCCGTTCCGGCCCCGAATCGTCGACCGACGAGCCGTAGAGGTCAGTCCTCCACGAGTCGGCGCGCGAGCCCCTCGTCGAGGACCACATCCGTGATGAGCTCGGCGGCGATCGCTGCGCGCAGGCTCGCGAGCTTCGGAACTCCCGAGACCACGCACACGCGCCTGGGCACCCTTCGCAGTCTGTCGAGGCCCGGACCGGTGGCGCGGGCGTTCACACGGATGTCCCTCCACGACCCGTCTGCGCGGAAGAAGACCGTCGCCACGTCGCCGATCGCATGGTCTTCGCGGAGGCTCCGGTAGTCGTCGCGTCCGAGATATCCTCCGACGTACACACGGCTGGGCACCTCCGCGGCGGGAGAGCCGAGACTGAACACGGCGATGTCCATCTTCGACTGCAGATCGAGCACTCTCCGGGTGCTGCGCTCGCGCCACATCGCCTCGCGCGTCGACGGATCGTCGAAGAACGCCGGCACGGGGAACTGCTGCACTTGCGCGCCGAACGCGCTGCCGAAGCGCTGCAGGATGTCGCTCGAGTACTCGACGCCGCTCGTCTGCGTGTTGCCCGCGCCGTTCAACTGCACGAACGTCGTGTTGTGCGTCTCCTTCTGCGTGAGACCACGGCTCACAGCGCTGATCGTCGATCCCCACGCGACGCCCACGATCATGTTGGAGTCGACGAACTGCGAGAGCAACCGCCCCGCTGTCAGGGCCACACGCTCGAGCCGCTCCACCTCGCTGACGATCTCGGGGATGGGTACGACGTGCGCGACGAGGCGGTATCTGTCTCTGATGCGCTGCTCGAGCATCCCCAATCGCTCCAGAGGAGAGTTGATCCGGATGTCGACGAGCCCGCTCTCGCGAGCGAAGCTGAGCAGACGGGACACGGATGATCGCGAGGTCTTCAGCTCCTGCGCGATCACCTCCATCGTCTTGTCCTGCATGTAGTAGAGCTGCGCTGCGGTGAGCGCGGCGATCAGCTTTGAGTCGCGGGATCCCGCGTCAGGCTGGGTCATGAGGGCCTCCTCGCCTCGATCTTTGCACATATGTGCAGCGGGCTTGCGCGCGCCGGCCACATGGGTCGAAGCTGGGGGCACGCACAGAGAAGGGTCGAAGATGATCGAGTCGACACACTCATCACCGGAACGCGCCGAAGTCCGCGCCGTCCGTGAGTCCGGACGCACGAGCGTCCTTGTCATCGGAGCCGGGATCAACGGGATCTCGACGTTCCGAGACCTCGCACTTCAGGGCGTCGACGTCCTGCTGGTCGAACGAGGGGACTTCGCTTCCGGAGCCTCCGCGGCATCGAGCCATATGATCCACGGCGGCATCCGCTACCTCGAGAACGGCGAGTTCCGACTCGTCCGTGAATCCGTCGAGGAGCGAAACGGCCTGCTCAAGATCGCGCCGCACTATGTGAAGCCGCTCGAGACCACGATCCCGATCTACTCGACCTTCTCGGGCATCCTGTCCGCCCCCCTGCGTTTTCTCACGCACAAGAGCGGCAAGCCCCAGGAGCGGGGAGCGTTCCTCATCAAGGTCGGGCTCACGATTTACGACACGTTCTCGCGCGATGGGGGCATGGTCCCTCGTCACCGCTTCCTCGGTCGCAAGCGCTCGCTCGCCGAACTCCCCTCGCTCGACCCGAACATCAAGTACACGGCCACCTACTACGACGCCTCCATGCACGATCCCGAGCGTCTGGCGCTCGACGTGCTGCAGGACGGGCGCGCAGCTCATCCGGGCGCCGTCGCCCTGAACTACGTCGAGGCGATCGCCCGCGACGGCAAGAAGATCGTCCTCCGCGATCGTGAGAGCGGCACGGAGTTCTCGGTCGCCGCAGATGTCGTCGTGAACGCATCAGGGCCGTGGACAGACCTCACCAACGACGCGCTCGGCAACGACACGCGCTTCATGGGCGGGACCAAGGGGTCTCACATCGTTCTGGATCACCCCGAGCTTCTCGAGGCGACGCGTGGCCGCGAGATCTTCTTCGAGCACTCTGACGGCCGCATCGTGCTGATCTACCCCCTCAAGGGGCGCGTGCTCGTCGGGACGACGGACATCGACGCCGATCCGCGCGAGGCAGCCGTGTGCACGGAGGAGGAGATCGACTACTTCTTCGACCTGATCCACCACGTGTTCCCGACGATCGACGTGACGCGCGAGCAGATCGTCTTCAACTTCTCCGGCATCCGCCCGCTTCCTCGCCACGAGGACACGGCCCCTGGATTCGTGTCCCGCGACTACCGCATCGAGGTCGACGACAAGGGCGCGGCTCCTCTGGTGAGCCTCGTCGGCGGAAAGTGGACGACGTTCCGCGCGCTCGGCGAGTCGCTGTCCGACGTGGTGCTCGATCTGATCGGCCGCACTCGCACGGTGTCGACCGCCGGCCGGGCCATCGGCGGAGGCCGCGACTTCCCGCGCACCGAGAAAGCTCGTCGAATCTGGATCCAGGAGAACCTCCCGGGTGCCGGCGACCGCGCCGAGCGCCTTCTCGCCCGTTACGGAACACGTGCGGCTCAGGTCTGGGAGTTCATCGAGCAGGGTGATGACGCTCCCCTCGCCGGCGACGACCTCTCCACCCGGGAACTCGCCTGGATGGTGGAGAACGAGATGGTGGCGCGTCTGCAGGATGTCGTCATGCGACGCACCAGCATCGCATTCACCGGTCACGCCGACGCGGATGTGCTCGAAGAGCTTGCCGCAGCCCTGGCTCCTCTGCTCCACTGGGATCGTGCACGCCAGGATGCAGAGCTCGACCAGACGCGCACGATGCTCAACGAACGACATGGACTCCAGATCTCGTCCCGCGCACGCGGCTGACGAGACATCCGAACGCCGCCCTCCACGCGGCGTAACTCCCAACAAGTGCCAGAGCTATGGGGCTCTGGCACTCAAGAAAGGTCAATGAAGACATGACTGAAGTGAATCTCGGTCTCTACTTCCTCTCGGAGTTCGTCGGCACCGCAATGCTGATCCTCCTCGGATGTGGTGTCGTCGCCAACGTCGCTCTTGCCAAGAACAAGGGCTTCGGCGGCGGCTTCCTGATGGTCAACTGGGGATGGGGTCTCGCGGTCTTCGTGGGTGTCCTCGTCTCGGCGTACTCCGGCGCCATCCTCAACCCGGCGGTCGGCATCGGCCTTCTCGTCGCCGGCAAGATCGACTTCTCGCAGTTCGCGGTGGCGACCGGCGCCGAGCTGCTGGGTGCGATCGTCGGTGCGATCCTCACCTGGCTGGCTTACAAGCAGCACTTCGACGAGGAGCCCGACCCCGCCAACAAGCTCGGCGTCTTCTCGACCGGCCCGGCGATCCGCTCCTACGGCTGGAACCTCGTCACCGAGGTCATCGGCACCTTCGTCCTGGTGTTCGCGATCTTCGCATTCGCCGACTACGGCGACATCGAGATCGGCGTCCCCGGAGGCCTCGGACCGCTCACCGCCCTGCCCGTCGCGCTCGTCGTGGTCGCTATCGGTGCATCGCTCGGTGGACCCACCGGCTACGCGATCAACCCTGCTCGCGACCTCGGACCCCGTATCGCCCACGCCATCCTGCCGATCAAGGGCAAGGGATCGAGCGACTGGTCGTACTCGTGGGTCCCGGTGGTCGGTCCGCTGCTCGGTGGTGTCCTCGCCGCCGTCGCAGCGCCCGTTCTGCTCAACCTCGCCTGAACCCGAACCTGACTTCAAAGGAGAACACAATGGCCGACTACATCATCGCCATCGATCAGGGCACCACCTCCAGCCGCGCGATCATCTTCGACAAGAAGGGCAGCATCGTCGCGACCGGACAGAAAGAGCACGAGCAGATCCTCCCCAAGGCCGGCTGGGTCGAGCACGACCCTGCGGAGATCTGGCGCAACGTGCAGGAGGTCATCGGCCTCGCGCTGAGCCGCGGCGACCTGACACGTCACGACATCGCCGCCGTGGGAATCACCAACCAGCGTGAGACCGCAGTGGTCTGGGACAAGACGACCGGAAAGGCCGTCTACAACGCGATCGTCTGGCAGGACACCCGCACGCAGGAGATCGTCGACCGCCTCGCGGCCGACGGCGGCGTCGAGCGGTTCAAGCCCGTCGTGGGCCTCCCCCTCGCCACCTACTTCTCGGGCACCAAGATCGCCTGGATCCTCGAGAACGTCGAGGGCGCACGGGAGAAGGCCGAGGCGGGCGACCTCGTCTTCGGCACGACCGACAGCTGGGTGCTGTGGAACCTGACGGGCGGCGTCGACGGCGGTGTGCACGTCACCGATGTCACCAACGCCTCACGCACGATGTTCATGGATCTCGAGACGCTCGAGTGGCGCGACGACATCCTCGAGGCATTCGGAGTGCCGCGCTCGATGATGCCGGAGATCCGCTCCTCCTCCGAGGTGTACGGCGCCGCCGAGGACTCGTCTCTGCTCCGGGAGACGCCGATCGCCGGCATCCTGGGTGACCAGCAGGCCGCGACGTTCGGTCAGGCCGCGTTCAACCAGGGCGAGAGCAAGAACACCTACGGCACCGGATGCTTCCTCATCTTCAACACGGGCGAGGAGATCGTCCACTCGAAGAACGGGCTGCTCACCACCGTCGGCTACAAGCTCGGGGACGGACCGACCCACTACGCGCTCGAGGGCTCGATCGCTGTCACCGGATCGCTGATCCAGTGGCTCCGCGACCAGCTCGGGATCATCAGCTCCGCTCCCGAGGTCGAAGAACTCGCGAAGCAGGTGGACGACAACGGTGGCGTATACATCGTCCCCGCGTTCTCCGGCCTGTTCGCACCCTACTGGCGTTCGGACGCCCGCGGTGCGATCGTCGGCCTCACCCGCTACGCGAACAAGAACCACATCGCTCGCGCAGCGCTCGAAGCCGTCGCATTCCAGACCCGCGACGTTCTCGACGCGGTCAACGCGGATGCCGGCGTCGACCTCACCGAACTCAAGGTCGATGGGGGCATGGTCGCGAACGATGCGCTCATGCAGTTCCAGGCCGATGTGCTCGGTGTGCCCGTCGTGCGCCCGGTCGTCGCGGAGACCACCGCGCTGGGTGCCGCGTACGCCGCCGGTCTGGCCGTCGGCTTCTGGAACGGTCTCGACGACCTCTCCGCCAACTGGCAGGAGGATCGTCGTTGGGAACCGTCGATGGAGGACGGCGAGCGTGACCGCCAGCTGCGCCTGTGGCGCAAGGCCGTCACCAAGTCGATGGACTGGGTCGACGAGGACGTGATCTGACCTCAGGACTCTGAGGAGGCGGGCCCGGAGGATTCCTCCGGGCCCGCTTCGTCTTCGACGCGAGGCGTCATCGGCCCGATGACCCGGAGGAACGCGGTGGCGACCGCCCTCGGCGACCGTGCGTCCCAGGCGACGTACTCGACGCGCACCGGTCCTCCGACGATCTCCACGGCGACCGCATGGGGCGCAGCCGCGGCGGCGACGCCCGGCGCCAACAGCGTGATCGCGAGCCCAGCCGACACGAGTCCGAGAATCAGCTCGGCCGAGTCCGCTTCGAACGACACATCGCGAAGCACACCGGCGACACCGAAGGCGGCATCACTCTGCGCGCGCCCTGACGTGCCCGCGGGGAAGTCCGCGAACACCTCTTCGGCAAGGTCTTCCAACGCGAGGTGTTCGCGCCGTGCGAGTCGGTGGGTCGACGGCACGACGGCCACCAGGCGCTCGCGGGCGAGCTCTCGCGAGGCCACGCCACCGGGGCGGACGTCCTCGTGCAGGCCCAGCATCGCGACATCGAGCTCTCCTCGGCGCACCGCGGCTGCCAAGGCATCGCTGTTGCCCATGCTGAGCTGCACCCGCGCCTCCGGGTGCTCCGCTCTGAACCGCGAGATCGCGTCAGGCACGGAGACCGCGGTGACCGTCGGGATCACACCGAGACGAAGCGTGCCGACAACCCGACCCGCGGCCGCCGCTGCGGCCTCACGCGCCTGGTCCGCTGCAGCCAGCGCGGCCCTCGCATGAACGAGGAACGCTTCCCCCGCCTCCGTCGTCCTGACGCTGCGACTCGAACGCACGAACAGGCGCTGGCCGAGTTCGCGCTCCAGCGCCGCGATCTGGTGGCTGAGGGCCGACTGCGTCACGAAACAGCGCTCGGCCGCGCGCGTGAAACTCGACGAGGACGCGACCTCGACGACGTATTTGAGCTGCTGCAGATCCACGTATCCATGATCCTCATTCATGGATCCCGTGACAAGCATGCGTTGGACTCATGTGTCCATCGGGATCAGGCTGAGAGACATGAACCGGCTGACTCTGCTGCTCCTCACGTCCCTGGCCCCCATCTCCTGGGGCACGACCTACCTCGTGACGACCGAGATGCTGCCCGCCGGTCATCCGCTGCTGGCAGGTCTCCTCCGATCGCTCCCCGCGGGTCTCGTGGCTCTCGGTCTGGGCCGCGCGCTGCCGCCGCGAGGCTGGTGGCTGAAGTCGCTGGCTCTCGGCATCCTCAACATCGGAGCGTTCTTCCCGCTGCTGTTCCTGGCCGCAGAGCGTCTGCCCGGCGGCGTCGCAGCAGCAGTCGCCGGCGTGCAGCCGCTGATCATCCTCTGTCTGGGGGCGCTCATGCTCCGCGACAGGATCCGCCCTCTGACGGCAGCCGCCGCCGCAGTCGGTGCCGGCGGTGTCGCTCTCGTGGTGCTGGGCCCGGCCGCGGAGCTCGACACCGTCGGCATCATCGCAGCGGTCGGCGGCGTCACCGCTACGGCTCTCGGGATGATCCTCACCAAGCGCTGGGGGCGCCCCGCCGGTGTCGGGCCGGTCGCGTACGCGGGCTGGCAGCTGACGGCCGGCGGGTTGTTCCTGCTGCCATTGACACTCGTCTTCGAGGGGTTCCCTCCCTCCATCGACGGCGGCGCGATACTCGGCTACCTCTGGCTCGGCGCGGTCGGCGGTCTCATCGCGTACACGCTGTGGTTCCGCGGCATCCAGGAGCTGCCCGTCATCGCCCCCGGCCTGCTCGCCCTGCTCTCCCCCGTCGTCGCGACGACACTGGGAACGCTGCTCGCCGGCGAGACGTTCACCCCGGTCCAGGCGCTCGGACTCTCCCTCGTTCTGAGCGCGCTCGTCACCGGGCAGCTCGCTGCGCTGCGGAAGCCTCGCAGAGAGGTCGCTCCATCGACGCAGGGGCCGCTCGCGGCGGCACGCCGATGAGTCCGGTCAGCTCTTGCCGAACAGCTTCTGGATCTCGGCGAGGTCGGCTTCACTCGGCGCCTTGGTGCCGCCGAGACCGAAACCGGAGCCGGTCGGGGCGGCCGCGGAGGTGATTCCCGCGTTCTCGGCTGCGCGCTTGGCGGGGTTGCCCGAGCGGGAACCGCCCGAGGACTTGCCCTTCTTGCCGCGCTTTGACGACGCACCAGGCTTGCCCATTCCGGGCATGGAACCCATTCCCGGGATGTTCGGAGTGCCGCCGCGTGCGACGGTCTTCATCATCTTGGCCGCCTGATCGAAGCGCTGGACGAGCTGGTTGACGTCCGTGACGGTCATTCCCGAACCACGCGCGATGCGCAGACGACGCGAACCGTTGAGCACCTTCGGGTTGCGTCGTTCGCCCGGTGTCATGGACCGGATGATCGCCTCGGTGCGATCGATCTCGCGCTCGTCGAAGTCCTCGAGCTGCTGCTTCATCTGCCCCATGCCGGGGAGCATCCCCAGCATCTTCTTCATCGAGCCCATCTTCTTCATCTGCTGAAGCTGGTCGAGGAAGTCTTCGAGGGTGAACTGCTCGGTCGCGAGCTTCTCGGCCATCTTGACGGCCTCTTCCTCATCGAAGGCCTGCTGGGCCTGCTCGATGAGGGTGAGGATGTCGCCGAGGTCGAGGATGCGACTGGCCATGCGATCGGGGTGGAACGGCTCGAGGTCTTCGAGTCGCTCGCCGGTGGACGCGAAGATGATGGGGCGGCCGGTGACGGAGGCGACGGAGAGCGCCGCACCACCGCGGGCGTCACCGTCGAGCTTCGTCAGGACGACACCGGTGAAGTCGACGCCCTCTTGGAAGGCCTTCGCCGTGTTGACGGCGTCCTGGCCGATCATGGCGTCGATGACGAACAGGACCTCATCCGGGTCCGTCGCCTTGCGGATGTCGGATGCCTGCTTCATCAGGTCGGCGTCGACGCCGAGGCGACCGGCCGTGTCGATGATGACCACGTCGTGCTGGTGGCGGCGCGCGTGCTCCACACCGTCGCGCGACACCTTGACGGGGTCACCGACTCCGTTGCCCGGCTCGGGCGCGTAGACGGTCGCGCCGGCCTGCTGCGCGACGACCTGGAGCTGGTTCACCGCATTCGGACGCTGCAGGTCGGCCGCGACGAGAAGGGGCGTGTGCCCCTCGCTCTCGAGCTGCTTCGCGAGCTTGCCGGCGAAGGTGGTCTTGCCCGAGCCCTGGAGGCCGGCGAGCATGATGACGGTCGGCGCGGTCTTGGCGAACTGCAGACGACGCTGCTCACCGCCGAGGATCTGCACCAGCTCCTCGTTGACGATCTGCACGACCTGCTGCGCGGGGTTCAGCGCCTTGCTGACCTCATCGCCGAGGGCGCGCTCGCGCACCTTCGCGGTGAACTCCTTGACGACCGCCAGTGCGACGTCGGCGTCGAGCAGCGCGCGACGGATCTCGCGCACAGTGCCGTCGACGTCGGCCGCGGTGAGCTTTCCCTTCGTGCGAAGGTTGCGGAAGGTCTCGGTGAGCCGATCGGAGAGCGTGCCAAAGGTAGCCATGGTGACACCGAGTTTACGCGAATCCGGCACCGTTCTCCGCGTTCGGAGCCGCGCCGACCGCGAGCTCGGCCCGGAGCAGTTCTTTCGCGCGCGCGTAACGGCCGCGTGCGGTGGACGAAGGGATGCCGAGAAGCTCCGCCGCATGCACGAGAGACAGTCGATCCCAGTGCACGAGCCGCACGATCTCCGCAAGGTCGGGATCGAGCCGTGCGATCGCGTCACGCACCTCCAGCCCCTCGTCAGCGGCAGGTGAGCTGTGATGCTCCTGCCGCTGCAGCCGAAGCCGATCCGCGAGCGCCCACCGTCTCCGCTGCCCCCTGTCGTGGTTGGCGAGCGTGCCTCGTGCGATGCCGAAGACCCACATCCGCGCGCGTTCCGGTTCATCGGGAAGGTCGGATGACCGACGCCACGCGATCACCATGGTCTCCCCGAGGAGGTCCGCGGCGTCGTCGGGGCCCACCCGACGCGAGAGGTAGGCGAGCAGGTCGGTCGCGCTCTCCTCCAGCACCCGGGTCAGGGCTGCGTCGCGGCTCATTCCCCGTCCCCCCAGTCCTCGCCGTCGCAGTGCACCTGACTGTGCGACTCGGTGCCCCCTAGCGCCTCGCTGGCGAAGCCGTTCGCAGCGAGCTCCGCGTGCACGAGCTCGTCGACGGCCTGTGTGTGCGCCGTCCAGGCATCGAGATCGGCTTGCCGAGGGTCGGGATCGACCGCAGGGTCGCCGGCACGACTCTCCTCCAGCTCGTGGAGGATCCCCGGAACGAGAGGCGCGGCCGCCGCTTCGACATCCGTGCTCGCGAACCAGTCGTCGACGATGCGGTTGACCTCGTCGTTCGTGAACATGTCGTGCGTGTCGAGCGCGCTGAATCGCAGTTCGCACTGTCCCCAGGTCGGCGAGGTGTAGCTGTAGGTCCGATCCGCATCCTCGAGGCCCGGGCTCCAGAGCCAATCCGATGACGCCGCGGCCACACCGGCGCCGCCGACGAGGAAGAGCGCCAGCGCCGTGGTCAGCACGGCTCTCCGACGTCCGCGACGAGGTGGCCGCGTCTCCTCGCGCGCCGCGAGGATCATGGCCCGGATGTCTCCGGGTTCCGGTCTCGCCGTCGTCGGTGCGGAACAGTCGAGCATCTTGTCGAGCGGGTCGGTGGCCATCATGTCTCCTCGGTCGGGAAAGGGGTCTCTCATTCCTGACCTGTCCGGCTCGCGCGGTTTCGTCCGCGGGGAGATCAGGTTTCCGTGCCACCCCACGGCAATCGGCCGATCGCCCGCACAGCGTCGGCGAATCGGTCCCCCACGGAACCTCGTCCCGCACCGCTCTCCGCCCACGCTCGCACGGCGGCGACCACGGCGGCGGCCCAGGTGGCCGCGGCGATGTCCGCGGTGAGAGCGGTGACCCCCGACCGGCGAGCGAGATCGGCCAGCGCCGCCGCGAGGCGAGCCTGGCGAAGCGCGGCATCCTGCTCGAGTTCGTCGTCGAGCCCCATGGCCGACGAGTTCGTCATCGCGAGAGCCAGGCTGTCCGGTGCGAAGTCCTCGACGAGCTCCGAGAGAATGCGCCGCACATGCGTGCCGTCGCGGTCTTCGGGCACGACGACCAGGTCGTCGACCGCACGGCCGATGCGGTCGTCGAGGCCGGACCAGAGCACATCGCTCTTCGAGGAGAAGTAGTTGAAGAAGCTCGAGCGGCTCACTCCGGCACGCTGGGTGATGTCGGCGACAGAGGTGGCGTCGTAGCCCCGCTCGAGGAAGAGCTCGCAGGCGGCCTCGGCGAGGGTCTCGCGCGAAGAGGCCTTCGGGCGCCCTGCTCGGCTCGTGCTGCTCATGCAGACACGCTACCGCGCGTCGCTCCTGCGCGCCGCGACCGTCACGGAGGAGTATTCTTAGACGCAATCCATCAATTGATCGAGAGGGCCTCCCATGCTCGACATCCTCACCCCCGGACTCGCTCCGAGCTTCGTCCCCTACCCCGCCGGGTGGGACCTGCAACGCAGCATCCACGCCGACGTCGTCGACGGCACTCGCCCGGACACGCTCATCCTGCTCGAGCACGAGGCGGTGTACACCGCCGGCAAGCGGACCGAGCCGCAGGAACGCCCGACGGACGGCACACCGGTGATCGACGTCGACCGCGGCGGCAAGATCACCTGGCACGGACCAGGGCAGCTCGTGGGCTACCCGATCGTCCGGCTGCCCGAGCCGATGGACGTCGTCGCGCACGTGCGTCGCCTCGAGCGCATCCTGATCGACGTGCTCCAGCCACTCGGCGTCGACGGATACCAGGTCGAGGGGCGCAGCGGGGTGTGGGTTCGCCGCCCCCTGTCGGAGGACAAGGTCGCGGCGATCGGGGTGCGCGTGCAGCAGGGAGTGACGATGCACGGCTTCGCGATCAACTGCGACAACAGCCTCGCAGGATTCAGAGGCATCATCCCGTGCGGGATCACCGACGCCGGTGTCACCACCGTGAGCGAGGTCGTCGGAGCGGACGTCTCCCCCGCCGACATCGTCGACTCGGTGTCCGCCGCCTTCCTCGCCGAATACTCGACAGCCGCACACGCAGGAGCACACGCATGACCGCCGCACCAGAGGGACGCAAGCTCCTCCGCCTCGAGATCCGCAACGCCGAGACTCCCATCGAACGCAAACCGGAGTGGATCAAGACGAAGGCGAAGATGGGGCCCGAGTACACGGCGCTCCACTCGCTCGTCAAGAGCGAAGACCTTCACACCGTCTGCCAGGAGGCCGGCTGCCCCAACATCTTCGAGTGCTGGGAAGACCGGGAGGCGACCTTCCTCATCGGCGGATCGCAGTGCACCCGACGGTGCGACTTCTGCCAGATCGACACGGGCAAGCCCGATGCCTATGACACCGACGAGCCACGCCGTGTCGCCGAGAGCGTCGTGCGCATGAACCTCCGCTATGCGACGGTCACCAGCGTCGCACGAGACGATCTGCCCGACACCGGAGCCTGGCTCAACGCCGAGACGGTGCGGAAGATCCACGAGCTCAACCCGAACACCGGCGTCGAGCTGCTCGCCAACGAGCACAACGCCGACCCTGCCTTCCTCGGGCAGATCTTCGACGCCCGTCCCGAGGTCTTCGCGCACAACGTCGAGACCGTGCCGCGGATCTTCAAGCGCATCCGCCCGGCGTTCCGGTACGAGCGTTCGCTCGATGTGATCACCCAGGCGCGGGACGCAGGCCTCATCACCAAGTCCAACCTGATCCTGGGGATGGGCGAGGAACCTGAAGAGGTCGTCCAGGCGCTGAACGACCTGCACGACGCCGGCTGCGACATCATCACCATCACGCAGTATCTGCGCCCCTCTCCTCGCCACCTGCCCGTGGCCCGATGGGTCAAGCCTGCGGAGTTCGTCGAGTTCAAGGAGGAGGCGGAGCGGATCGGCTTCCTCGGCGTGCTCGCCGGGCCTCTCGTGCGCTCGTCGTACCGTGCCGGCCGGCTGTGGGCGCAGTCGATGGTCTCGAAGGGGCGCGAGATACCACCGCACCTGGCGCACATCGCCGAGAGCGCGGATCTCGGCTTCGCTCAGGCAGTCTGAGCGATACCGAGGCGGTGAGCGTCAGTCGGCGCTCATCACCGACTGCACGCTGCCGTCGGAACCCAGGTTCACCAGCAGGACATCGTCGGTGGTGGTCGCGTCGAGCGCGTACTCCAGCACCGCGAACGGCTCCGACCCGCCGTGTTCGTCGGCGAGGATCGTCATGCTCATGAGTCGCAGCGAGCGGATGATGTCGACGGCGGCGTCACCGCTGACGTCGACCAGCACCTCTTCGAGTTCGTCTCCGTAGGCCTCCTGCTGCTGCAGGATGTACTCGGTGACCTCGCTGGTGCGGTCATCGACCTCCGCGAGCATGCCCCGCCGGGACACATCGTCGACGTTCTCGATCCCCGCGATGAGCGAAGCGGCGATGTCGAGCGCGTCGGCAGAGACATCGTCCTGGTCAGGAGCCGTGAGATCGACGGTGACGCTCTGGTCACCGAGCTCCACCGTCTCAGACCAGAAGATCGAGCCGTCGGGCCCTGAGGACAGGAGTCCGAAGTAGTCGTGTTCGATCGCCATAACGCTATGAAACCAGCCTCGTGCTCGCGGCGGTAGTCCCGTAATCAGCCGACGAGCGACTTGACGAAGACATGGGGGGTGAAACCGGTCAGATCATCGATGCCCTCGCCCTGGCCGAGGAGCTTGACGGGGATGCCGGTGCGCTCCTGCACGGCGAGGACGAAGCCGCCCTTCGCCGAGCCGTCGAGCTTGGTCAGGACGAGTCCGGTGACCCCTGCATGCTCGAGGAACGCCTCGGCCTGCATCACACCGTTCTGACCCGTGGTGGCATCGAGGACGAGCAGGACCTCGCTGATGGGAGCCTGCTTCTCGATCACCCTGCGGATCTTCGAGAGCTCGTCCATGAGCCCTCCCTTGGTGTGCAGTCGGCCGGCCGTGTCGATGATCGCGATCTCGATGCCCTCGCGCTGGGCGAACTCGATGGTCTGGTAGGCCACGGATGCCGGATCCTGACCCTCTTGCTGGGGGCGGACGATCGCCGCTCCGCCGCGCTGTGCCCAGGTGGCCAGCTGATCGACGGCGGCCGCACGGAACGTATCGGCTGCTCCGACGACCACGCTGCGCTGGAACCCGCGAAGGAACTTGGTGAACTTGCCGATCGTGGTGGTCTTCCCGACGCCGTTGACGCCGACGACCAGAACGACCGCCGGCCGCTCGGTGAGCTTCAGGGTCGTGTCGAACTTCGCGAAGTGCTCCTCGAGCGTCTCGCGGAGCATCCGCTGGAGATCCTGCGGATCGGTCGTGCGGTAGCGCTCGACCTTCTCACGAAGCTCTTCCACGACCCGCTCGCTGATGTCGGGGCCGAAGTCGGCAGTGAGGAGGGCCGTCTCGAGGTCCTCCCATGTCGTCTCGTCGATAGTGGGCTTGACGAACATCCCGCGCAGCGCACGAGTGAGGGACCACGACTTCTCCGCCATGACTCCAGCCTACGGGTAGCGCTGTCAGCCGGCCGCCGCGCGGTCGCCCACGCGCTGTCCGACGACCGCCGACACCCCGTCCTGACGCATCGAGACCCCGTAGAGCGCATCTGCGATCTCCATCGTGCGCTTCTGATGGGTGATGACGAGCAGCTGCGAGCTCTCGCGAAGCTGCTCGAACACGGTGAGCAGGCGGCCGAGGTTGGCGTCGTCGAGCGCCGCCTCGACCTCGTCGAGGATGTAGAACGGGCTCGGGCGGGCTTTGAAGATCGCGACCAGCAGAGCGACTGCAGCGAGGGAACGTTCACCGCCCGAGAGCAGTGACAGCCTCTCGATCTTCTTCCCGACCGGCCGTACAGAGACCTCGATGCCGGTCGTGAGCATGTTCTCGGGATCCGTGAGCGAGATGCTTCCGGTTCCGCCGGGGAACAGCAGAGGGAAGACCTCCCCGAACGCGACCCTCGTGTCTTCGAACGCGCTCGCGAAGATCGTCTGCATGCGCTCATCGAGGTCCGCGATGATCGTGCGCAGGTCCTGTCGCGTCTGCGTCAGGTCGGCGAGCTGCTCGGTGAGGAACGCGTGGCGCTGCTCGAGCGCCGCGAACTCCTCGAGCGCGAGCGGGTTGACCCGTCCGAGCTGAGCGAGCTTGCGTTCGGCCTCGGCGAGCCGTCGCTGCTGAATCCGCCGATCGAACGGGATCGCCGTGTCGTCGAGCAGGTCGTCCTCAGCCTGGTCGGCTCCGGGATCACGGGGAACGAGCTGATCGGGGCCATATTCCGCTACGAGAATATCTTCGTCGAGCGCGAGCTCCGATGCCACGCGCTCGAGCAGACTGTTGAGGTGCAGCTTCTTCTCGTGGATCTGCAGTTCGAGGCCGTGCACGCTCTCGGTGAGCCCGGCGAGCCGCTCGCGCAAGGAGGTCTCCTGCGCTCGAAGAGCAGTGAGCTCCTGGTTCTGCGCCGATCGCGCGGCCTCGGCCTCGGCCAATGCGACGCGCGCCTCGGTGACCGACCGATCGATCGAGTCCAGGATGCGGGGCAGCTCCTGAGCCACTCCGGATGCCGCTTCGCGCTGTGCGCGTCGGATGACCGCCCGGCGCGCAGCCTCGGCTGCGGCGTCCCGCTCCTGCTCGCGTTGCCGTTCGAGTCCGGCGACGCGAGCCTGGGCAGCACGAACACGCTCACGAAGCGTCTCGATCTCCAGACGCGCTCGGACCTCACCTTCGCGCGCCGTCTCGAGCGCCTCGAGCAGACCGTCACGCGCCGAGGCGTCCAGCACCGGCCGGGGGGCGGCGATGGCCGCATCCAACTCGGCCTTGGCCGCGTCGGCCTTCGCCTCCGCATCCTGCACCGCGCTCTGTGCCTGCGCGAGTCCTGATTCGAGCCGCTCGCACTCGGCGACAGCCGACTCGTGGGTGACCGTGACGCGGTTCACCTGTTCCGCGTGGGTCGCCAGCGCGGCGTCGTGCTCGCGCAGCGCCCGGAGCGCGTCCTTCGCCTGGCGACGTGATGTCTCCACGGCCTCGTTCGCGTCGACGCGAGCCTCGCGCAGTGAATCGACGATGACCTGCACCTCTGCCAGGCGCTCGCTCGCCGCGTCCCGTTCGGCGGCGAGCTCGAGACGGGAGCGTTCGCCGCCGGATCCGGTGCGCAGCGTCTGCGCGGTGACGACATCGCCCGCCGTCGTGACGATCGTCGTGGTCGTATCGCCCGCGACGTCGAGCGCGAGTCGTGCATTGCGCGCCGCGTCCAGGCTCGCGGCGATGACGACGTGCGACAGGATTCCGAGGACCCCGTCCGGAGCCGTGACCGTATCGATCGCGGGCGTCACGCCCTCGAGAGCGGGCAGCTCGATCGACGGACGCGCAGCATCGGCGACGACGAAATCCACCACTCCCCTGCGCTGGTCGGACGCGTCCTGTGCCAGATCGAAGGCGTCGGAGGCCCTCTCGACGAGGACCCCCTCGGCCAGCGAACCCAGCACGGCTGCGATCGCGGCCTCGAACCCGTTTTTGACCTGCACCGAGTCACCCACGAGGCCACGAACACCGGTGGCTCCCGCCTTCACGATCTCGGCGGCGCCTCCTGAGATCGCGAGCGCGCTTCCGAGTGCCGCAGCCTTGGCCGTGAGAGCGTCGACCTCGCGCTCGGCCGCGTGCAGGCGCTCGCGGAGCGTCTCTCGCTCGGCCTCGGCCGCCGTCGCGGCACGCTGCGCGCTCTCATATGCGGCGGAGTGCTCTGCCGCCGTGCCCTCCGGCGCCTCCGCGTCGTCGATCGCCTCGAGGGCTTCGGCGGCGTCTCGGCGACGCGCGTTCGCCGCCTCGAGCGCGTTCTCCTGGCGCAGGACCGCACCGCGCACCGCAGCGAGGGCCGACGCGGCCGCATCCGCCGTGCCTCGCAACGAGCTGAGCCGCATGTCGTACTCCGACACGAGCGCGCTCTGCTCGGCGATGTCCACGTCGAGGGTGTCGAGCTCCGCCCGCGCATTCACCACCTCGCGGCTCGCCACGCTCGCCGCGTCCTGAGCATCGCCGAGGCCGGCGGAGATCTCGGTGATCTCCGCCTTCGCCTCGTCGATCGTGGTCTGCGTGACAGTGATGGCCGTCACGGCAGCATCGTCCTCCTCCGAGCCGAGCAGCGCGAGTCGCTGATTGGCGAGGGTGTACAGCCCGCGCATCCGCTCCTGCACCTGCTCGAGACCGAAGGCCACGCCTCTCGCCTGATCGACCGCCGCCGAGTTCTGATCCTGCTCGAGGCGCGCGATGCTCGCCCGCACCGCCTCTGCCTGATCCGACAGCACGAGCCGTTCGGTGTGCCGCTCATGCTCGGTGCGCGTGTGATCGGCCAGAGCCGTGCGCAACGCCACCACGTCATCCGCGAAGATCCGGGCCTTGGCATCACGCACGACCGCAGCGATCGTCTGCGCCTCGCGCGCGATCTCCGCCTGCCTGCCCAAGGGCTTCAGCTGGCGCCGGATCTCGCCGGCGAGATCGCTGAGACGCGTCAGGTTGGTCTCCATCGCATCGAGCTTGCGAAGGGTCTTCTCCTTGCGACGCCGATGCTTGAGGATGCCGGCCGCTTCCTCGATGAAGCCGCGCCGATCCTCCGGAGACGCCTGGAGCACCGTGTCCAGGCGCCCCTGCCCCACGATGACGTGCATCTCGCGTCCGAGGCCGGAATCGCTGAGCAGTTCCTGGAGATCGAGCAGACGGCAGTTCTCGCCGTTGATGGCGTACTCGCTGGCGCCGTTGCGGAACAGCGTGCGGCTGATGGTGACCTCGGCGAACTCGATCGGCAGGGCGCCGTCGCTGTTGTCGATCGTGAGCTGCACCTCGGCCCGACCGAGCGGCCCTCTCGTGGACGTGCCGGCGAAGATGACGTCCTCCATCTTGCCGCCGCGCAGAGTCTTCGCTCCCTGCTCACCCATCACCCAGGCGAGGGCATCGACGACGTTCGACTTGCCCGATCCGTTGGGACCCACGATGCAGGTGACGCCCGGTTCGAACACGAAACTGGTCGGCTGCGCGAAGGACTTGAACCCCTTGAGGGTCAGGCTCTTCAGATGCATGCGGCTACCGCGCTCTCCGGGTGATTCACGCCCATACGCTACCGGAATGACGGCTCAGAACCGGCATCCCGCGCGGGAGCGGAGCGAACGGGAATCGGCCGCGACACGCCGGGCCACGCCGCGCATGCTTGACGGACACGCCCGGGTTTCGCTACGGTAACCCCCGGATCGCCACACGAAAAGGAGGTTACCGATGATCACTCAGCTCAACGCTCAGGCCACTGGCCTCGCCGCGCCATTCGCGCCGCGCCTTGCGCACTCGGTAACCACCGGCGTCCGTCTCGGCGCTCTCTCGTAGAACCGCAGCTCGAGAACTCTGCCCCCACTCACCCACCGGTCTCCGATCGGTGACAGGGCTTCTCGTTCGCGTGTCTCCGCGCCCCACCCTCTGATCCTTCTCGGATCACGGATCACCGCCGACCCCGGCGATCGCCTTCCGGCGCGCTGGGCTCTCGACTCTCGCCGCGCTCCGCCGGCCGTCTTCTCGGCGCGCCGCGACAGCGCTCTCCTCACCGAACACCACCACCCATCTCGAAGGAATCACCGTGAACACCACGCTGTATCGCAGCATCCCCCACCCTCCGGATATCGAGGACCAGCAGGTCCTTCACATCCCCGCACCTGATGAGCTGCGGCGCCTGGCGCTGGCAGATCGTCTCTCGCTCAGGATCGGCCTCTGGCTGCTCCAGCGGGCTCAGCGTCCTCGCCCGACGCACCGCGTCACCGCCCTTGAGGCGGACGCGCTGCATCTCGATCGGCGGACCCGTAGCGAGGGCGAGACCTATGCCCTGCTCACGTACGACCTGCAGCGTCAGCTGCGCTGACCTGGAGATCACCATGAGCATTCCGCTCACCGCAGATGCGTCGCTGCATCCGCTCGTGCTGCCTGCACGGGCGGATGCGGCCGACGCCGTCGAGTTCCGCGAGCTCGCCCGTGTGCGCAACGCCGTCTACCGCGAGCTCACCGGCCGCACCGAACAGGACCTCACGCCGGAGGCGCTGCTCCCGATCCTGCGCTCCCGCAAGGAGCGCACGACCGCGGTGTGGACGGTGCGCGTCGAAGGAGAGATGGTCGGACGCACGGTCATCGACATCCCGCACGAAGAAGGCTCGCGTGTGGCCATCGCCTCGATCGAGCTCCACCCTCGGGTCTGGGGTCGGGGAATCGGAACAGCGATCCTCCCGCACGTCGAAGCCTTCGCCAGGCTCCACGACCGCACGGTCATCCAGAACTGGACGGAACAACCGGCGAGCGAGGGTCCGAGACTCCAGGCCCGGACCGGCTTCGGCAGCGTTCCCGACGATCATGTCGCGCGATTCCTCGTCCGCCATGGGTTCAGCCTCGAGCAGGTCTACCGGGTGAGTCGACTCAAGATCGATCCCGAGACGGTTCGTCACGCCGAGCAGCTGCGCGACGAGGCACGCGCGTCGTCTCAGGACTATCGCGTGATCAGGTGGATGCTGCCGACGCCCCCCGAGCACGTCGATGGCTACGCGTGGCTCAAATCGCGCATGTCGACCGATGCACCGTCTGCCGATCTCGAGGCGGACGAGGAGGTCTGGGATGCAGAACGCCTGATCGAGTCCGAGAAACGCGTGGCGGAGATGGGCCAGATCATCCAGGTCACCGTCGCCCAGCACGTCGGGACCGGCGAGCTGAGTGCGTTCACCGAGCTCCGCATCGGACCCGATCTCGGCGCCACCACCCATCAGCACGACACTCTGGTGCTCAAAGAGCATCGCGGCCACCGATTGGGACAGCTCGTGAAGTGCGACGCTCTCCTGTCGTGGACGGGCCTCGCGCCCGAATCCCGCGACGTGATCACGTACAACGCCGAGGAGAACCGGCCCATGCTCTCCATCAATGAGGCGATGGGGTTCACCGCCATCGCCTATGAAGGAGCCTGGAAGAAGGAACTGTCATGACGACCACCGCACTGACCATCGAGCCGCTCATCGTCCCTGTCGCGCTGGACGCCCCCGACGGCGCGGACTTCCGCGCCTACGGTCAGCTCAACCGGCAGATCTGCGATGAGATGGTGGGTCTGCCCGACATCGCCCCCGACGCCGCCCAGTTGCTCGCGTCGTGGCAGGACTCCACCGACACCCTGCAGACCGGATTCGTGGCCAGGAACGGCGACGAGATCGTGGGTATGATCACGATCGCCTATGCCCAGGAGGCGGATGCGAAGGCGGCGGAGGCGGACCTCCTCGTGCCCGAGAAGCACTGGGGAATCGGCGTCGAGGATGCCCTCCTGACGCTCGCCGAGTCGGAGGCTCGTGCCCATGGTCGGTCTCTGGTGCAGCTCTGGACGCTGCACCGACCGATCGAGTCCGAGCGGATGATCTCGCCGAGGACGGGGTGGGGTCGCATCCCGGCGATCCCGCTGTCGGACGCCTTGGAGGCCCGCGGATACGATTTCGAGCAGGTCGAGCGCAACAGCGAGCTCGATCTGCGTTCGGACCCCGCTCCGCTTCAGGTCGCTCTGAGATCTGCGCAGGCGGCCGCGGGCGACGACTATCGAGTGCTCCAGTGGATGGCTCCGACACCGCCGGAGTTCCGCGACGGCTATGCGGCGATCCTCGCTCGCCTGTCTACCGACGCCCCGAGCGGCGAGATGGACTTCGTCGCTGAGGAGTGGGACGCGGAGCGTGTCGTCCGCCGAGAGCGACGGCTCACCGGAGCCGGTCAGGCACTGTCGATCGTCGCGGTGCAGCACGTGCCGAGCGGGGACATCGTGGCATACAACGAGCTGCTCGTCGGAGCGGACCGCTCAGGGATCACCCACCAGCTGGGCACACTGGTGTCTCGCGAGCACCGCGGGCACCGGCTGGGCACCGTCGTCAAGTGCGCGAACCTCCTGCACTGGCGAGAACTCATGCCGTTCTCCCCCGCAGTCTCCACGTTCAACGCCGAGGAGAACCGCCCGATGCTGAGCATCAACGAGTCGATCGGGTTCGTGCCGGTCTCTTACGCCGGGGCGTGGCAGAAGCGGATCTGAACGAGATCATCCGATCGGTGTACGCGGACGCGAGCGGATCATCCGCCCGGCCGACGCAGCGCCCCTGGCCGAATCGCCAGGCTGGAGGCATGAACGACTCCGTCCTCGACGCACGCTCCCTGACCAAGTCCTACGGCACCACCCGCGCACTCGCCGGGGTGGATCTCACGATCCACCGCGGCGAGTCGGTGGCGATCATGGGCGCCTCCGGATCGGGCAAGACCACTCTCCTCCATGTGCTCGCCGGTATCGTCACGCCGGACTCCGGCACCGTGACCTTCTTCCAGCCCTCGACCGGGGAGCCTGTGCAGGTCGCGGGGCTCGGGGAAGGTGCTCGCTCCCGGCTGCGCAGGGAGCGTTTCGGGTTCGTCTTCCAGCAGGGACTCCTCATCCCTGAGCTCACCGCCGTCGAGAACGTGGCGCTCGCATCGATGATCAACGGCGTGAAGAGAGCGGATGCCACGGCCCACGCGGCGTCCTGGCTCGCCGCGCTCGGGCTCGCCGGGATGGAGGACCGCCGCATCGGCGAGCTCTCCGGCGGGCAGGCGCAGCGCGTCGCCATCGCACGGGCCCAGGCCACCGGCGCGGATCTCGTCTTCGCCGACGAGCCGACCGGAGCGCTCGACTCGCACACCTCGCAGGACGTGATGAACGCACTGCTCTGGTCGACGACCGGGCAGGGGCGGACGCTCCTCGTCGTCACCCACGACGCCGACGTCGCCGCTCGATGCTCGCGAGTCGTGGCGGTTCGCGACGGACAGATCGTCTCGCCGGCGGTGACGGCATGAACGCCCGCGTCCTGACCCTCCTTCTCCGACCCGCGAAGGGTGAGAACGCCGTCCTGGCGCTTCCGGCGGTCGCGTTCGGAGTCGTCACGGCTCTGGTGCTGACAGTCGTGGGCGGAGCACAATCGTTCTGGACCTGGACCGACGACTACGCTCCGGTCTACCAGGCACTGGCAGCGATCGCTCTCGTCCTCCTCGTCGTACCGCTGACGAATCTCGGAGGGGCGGCTGCTCGCCTCTCGGCCCGCCGTCGCGACGAGCGACTCTCGACACTGCGACTTCTGGGCGTGACTCCGATGGGAGTCAGCGTGGCCACCGTGATCGAATCCGTGCTCGTGGCGGCCGCAGGTGCCGTCGCCGGAGCGGTCGTCCATCTCGTGACCGCTCCCCTGGTCGGGCTCATCCCGTTCCGTGGAACTGCTCTCGGCACCGACGCCGTGATGCTGTCTCCCCTCAGCATCCTGGCGGTCGTGGGCGGGGTCCTTCTCGTGGCGGCCGGCAGCGCCGTGCTCGGTCTCCGACGCGTGATCGTCTCACCGCTCGGGGTGCGCATGCGGACGACGGTCTCTACCGTGCACTGGTTCCGGGCGATCATCGGCATCTCGGTGCTCGCTCTGGTCTTCGTCCTCGTCAAGGTCTTCCCGTCCGTCGCGGGGCTCGCAGTGACGATCACCGTTCTCGCAGCGCTTTTCGCGGTGGCGCTCGCCGTGCTCAACGTGATCGGGCCGTGGGTACTCAAGGTCAGCGCATCACGTCAGCTCCGCCGGGCCGAGCGGGCCGACCGGCTGCTCGCCGCCCGTCTGGTGCTGGACTCGCCCAAGGCCGCATGGCGTCAGGTGAGCGGGATCGCGATGGCGAGCTTCATGGCCGTCTTCGCCGGGACCGGCGTCGCACTGATGAACGTGATGAACAGCGGAGAGGCGACGGATGCCGATGCAGCACTCGCCGTGGACATGCGCACCGGTCTCGTCATCACGCTGGTCGCCTCCTTCGTGATGGTCGCGGCATCCGTGGGGGTGAATCAGGCCGCTTCCGTGCTCGATCAGCGCGATCTGCACCGAAGTCTCCACCACCTCGGCATGCCTGTCGACACCGTCGACAGCGCGCGTCGCCGCGCGATCATGTCACCGCTGCTCGTCACCGCGATCGGATCGGCGACCTGCGCGGCCGTGCTCGTGTTCCCCCTGCTCGGGATCGCCCTGATCACCGCTCCCGAGTCGCTGCTGACGATCGGCATCGTGCTCGCGGTGGGAATCGGCATCGTGTGGGCGAGTACGCGGGCGACCCGGCCTCTGCTCGCCCGGTCGTTCGAGACGGCATGAGCCTCAGCGTCGGCGCTGGCAGCGCGGGCAGAAGTGACTCGACCGGTTCATGAAAGCCTGTCGGCGGATCAGCGTGCCGCACCGGGGGCATGGCTGACCGCCTCGACCATAGGCGTTGAGGGAGTGCGCGAAGTAGCCGGCGTGGCCGTTCACGTTGACGTACTGGGAATCGAAGCTCGTGCCTCCCTCGGCCAGCGCCTTCGCGAGCACCACGCGGATCTCAGCGAGGAGCCGACCGATCGCGGGTGTCGACAGCGCGCTCGCGAGAGTCTCGGGGTGGATGCGCGCCGCCCAGAGCGCCTCGTCGGCGTAGATGTTGCCCACCCCGCTGATCACCTGCTGATCGAGCAGCACGCGCTTGACCGCGCTGCCCCGCTTTCGGAGCGTGCGCACCAGGATGCCGTCGTCGAAGAGAGGGTCGAGGGGATCGCGCGCGATGTGCACGACCTGGGTGGGGATCATCGTCGGCCCGTCCGGCACGAGGCTGTCGACCGCCAGCGACCCGAAGGTCCTCTGATCGGCGAACACGATGGCGAGCTCTCCGTGCTGCGGGTGCTCGATGCCGATGCGAATGCGCTCGTGGCGTTCCGCTTCGGCATCCGGTGCGCGGAGCAGCATCTGCCCGCTCATCCCGAGGTGCGCGATCAAAGCGGAACCCTCCGCGTCGAGCGGAAGCCAGAGGAACTTGCCTCGACGCTCGGCGGCGGTGAACACGCGCCCTTCCAGGCGCGACACGAAGTCCGATGCCCCCGCGGCATGACGTGTCAGGGCGCGCTCATCGAACACGCTCACCCCCGTGATGACCGAACCGACCGCGGCAGGAGCGAGACCGGCTCGCACCACCTCGACCTCGGGGAGCTCAGGCACGCTCGTTGAGGAAGCGCCACGCACTGAGCGCGGCCGCCATCTCTGCAGTCTTCTTGCTGCTGCCCTTGCCGGTCATCGCCACATCGCCGACGCTCACGGTCGCCAGGAAGCGACGATCGTGATCGGGACCACTCGCCTCCACCGAATACTGCGGTGGGGTGGCACCGACCCGCGCCGCCAGCTCCTGAAGACTGGTCTTCGGATCCATGGCGGCGCCATAGCGCTCGGGGTCGGCGAGGAGCGGCGCGGTCAGACGGAGCACGAGCTCAGTGGCCGCCTCAGGACCCGCCGACAGGTAGGTCGCACCGATGACGGCTTCCATCGTGTCGGCGAGGATCGAATCCTTGTCGCGTCCGCCCGTCTGCTCCTCGCCTCGACCGAGCCGCAGGTGGCTGCCCAGATCGATGCCTCTCGCCACCTCCGCGAGGGCGACCGTCGAGACGACACTGGCGCGCCGCTTGGCGAGTTCGCCCTCATCGAGCCCTGGATGGGTCGTGAAGAGCATCACGGTGACGGCTTGGCCGAGAATGGAGTCGCCGAGGAACTCGAGACGTTCGTTGTGAGGGATGCCACCATGCTCATACGCATATGAGCGATGGGTGAGCGCCAACTCCAGAAGCTCCGCGTCTATATCGACGCGGAGCTTCTCTGGGAGTGGTCTCGTCCCCCCAGGGACCTCAGTCACGGAAGTGAAGTCGCGACTCAGACGTCGGCGACCTTGCGGCCCTTGTACTCGAGGAACAGCTCGGTGCCCTGCGAGTCGGTGACGACCTTCGCCTGGTGGGGGCGGCTGTAGACGGTCTTGCCGTTCTCGACGGTCTTGACGAGAGCGATGGGCGCCGCCTTCCACTGCGCGCGGCGCGAGCGGGTGTTCGAACGGGATACCTTGCGCTTCGGGGGGTTACCAGCCATGACTAGCTCTCTTCTTTCTCGGCGGCACGAGATTCTTCCGTGCCGTCTTGGTCTGTGATGTTCTGGAGCACGCTCCACCGAGGATCGATGGGAGCCGCCTGCTCCTTGTCGGTGCTCGCTGTCAGCCTCTCGCCCGTCTCCGGGTCGAGCCCGGGGCAATCCGGCTGACACACCGGCTGAAATGGAAGCGCCAATACGGCCGCATCCCTGACTAGAGTTTCAAGATCCACGTGGTCGTCTTGAACCTCGAAGTCAGTTTCTTCCTCACCAGGATACGCGAAAAGCTCCTGGAACTCGACTTCGACGGGCCGAACGATGTCGATGAGGCAGCGACCGCACACGCCGGAGTACTCCGCGTCGACGATTCCCGACACCAGAATGCCCTCATGGACCGACTCGAGACGGACATCCAGGTCGAGCTCGGAGCCTGTCTCGTAGGACACGATCCCCTCGCCCCAGGCATCCTTCAGGGTCACGGAGAACTCGTGTTCGCGCATCTCTCCCGGCTTGCGGACGATGTCGCGGACGGGGAGGACGAAAGGACCACTCATTCGGGAACGCACCCAGCAATGGTACCGGCTACATGCGGTGGGAGGCTGGCTTCGGGCTGAGCGCGGCGCTCAGGAGCGCGACGTCAGATGCCGCGAGACCCGGTGTCGAGGAATGCGGCGACCGCAGGAGGGACGAAAGGCGACACATCGCCCCCGAGCCCCGCCACCTGTCGCACGAGGGAGCTGGACACGAGAGCGTGCGCCGGGTCGGGCAGCAGGAAGACCGTCTCGATGTCTGCGAGGTGCCTGTTGACGATCGCCATCGGCGATTCATAGGCGACGTCGATCTGGGAGCGGATCCCCTTGACCAGCACGCCGGCACCTACATCGCGCGCGTAGTCGACCAGGAGGCCCATGCTCCACGATCCCACGATCACGTTGCCGTCCATGCCCTCATCGGCGATGGACTGCTCGATGAGCGACAGCCGCGCCGCGATGGGCAGCATCGCCTCCTTGCCGGGGTTGTGCACGACGAGCACATGCAGCTCGTCGTACAGCTTGGCGGCCCGACGGATGACGTCGAGGTGGCCCAGGGTCGGCGGGTCGAAGGAACCCGGGACGACGGCGATCCGGCTGCTCATGCCACCAGCCTAGGGCACGCCGTGCTCGGGTCAGTTCTTCGCCAGGGCCGCGCGATCGTCGTCGCTCACTCGTCGCTCGATGGCGGATCTGAGCCCCGGGTTCGCGTCGAGACCGGGGTCGGCTGCGAGGATCACCTCGGCGAGCTCGCGAGCTCTGACGATCAGACCGGAGTCCTTGACCACGCGCAGCAGCTTCAACGACGACCGCACGCCCGCCTGTGCTGCGCCGAGCACGTCTCCTTCACCGCGCAGCTCGAGATCGACCTCGGCGAGGGCGAAACCGTCGAGGGTCGCTGCGACCGCGTCGACTCGCTCGCGCGCCACCGAGCCGGCTTCCGCTTCTGTCACGAGCAGACACAGCCCCGGAACGCCGCCTCGACCCACCCGGCCTCTCAGCTGATGCAGCTGGGAGACGCCGAAGCGATCGGCATCGAGGACGATCATGGTCGAGGCGTTGGGCACGTCGACCCCGACCTCGATGACGGTCGTGGCCAGAAGCAGGTCGATCTCGCCCCGCGCGAAGGCCTGCATCACCGCATCCTTCTCGTCAGACGGCATGCGTCCGTGGAGAACCGCTCGGCGCAGACCGCCGAGCTTCGGGTGCGTCGCCAGCGCCTCGTCGAGCTGCACCACTCCCCAGCGTGGACCGGATGCGCCCTCGGGTTGCAGGAGCGCGGGCTCACCCGCCTCGGCCGTCTTCTTGGTGGTGTCGATCGCGGCGCACACTGCGAAGACCTGGCGCCCCTGGGCGATCTCCTCGGCGGCGCGCTCCCAGACGCGATTGAACCACCCGGGATGCTCGGCGAGTGGGGCGACGAACGACTCGATTCCCGCCCGTCCCTTCGGCATCGTGCGGATCACCGAGGTGTCGAGATCTCCGAAGACCGTCATGGCCACGGTGCGAGGGATGGGCGTGGCGGTGAGGACGAGGGCGTGCGGGCTGGAGCCCTTGGCGCGGAGAGCCTCGCGCTGTTCGACGCCGAACCGGTGCTGCTCGTCGACCACGACGAGCCCGAGATCTGCGAAGGTCGTCTTCTCGCCGAGCAGTGCGTGGGTGCCGACGACGATCAGGGCCTGCCCGGAGGCGACGCGCAGGGCGGCCTTGCGCCGCGCCGCAGCCGGCATCTGCCCGGTCAGGAGTGTGGGCATCACGAGCGGAGCCAGCTCCGGCCCGAGCATCTTCGATATCGACCGCAGGTGCTGGCCCGCCAGGACCTCGGTCGGCGCGATCAGCGCGGCTTGGCCGCCGGACTCGGCGACCTGGAGCATCGCACGCAGGGCGACGAGCGTCTTGCCCGAGCCGACCTCTCCCTGCACGAGGCGGTTCATCGGCCACGAGCCGACGAGATCCTTCGCGACCTGCTCGCCGACGGTCTGCTGATCGGGCGTGAGATCGTAGGGCAACGAGGCGTCGAACCGCTCGAGCAGACCTCCGGGCTTCGCCGCACGCGCCGTGGCCGAGAGCGATCGCACCGCGTTGCGCTGCTGCAGGAGTGCGGTCTGCAGCGTGAGCGCCTCATGCATCCGCAGCGTGCGGACTGCAGGATCGATGTCGTTGCGGGTCTTCGGTCGATGGATCTGCTCGAGCGCCTCTCTCGCGGTCAGCAGCTCCTCCCGCTGACGGACGTCCGCCGACAGAGGCTCGGGCACGTCACCGAGGCCGTCGAGCACGCGAGTGATGAATTTCGCGATCTGCCAGGTCTGCAGCGTCGACGTCGCGGGATAGATGGGGATCAGCACGGCTGCGCGGGCGTCCGCACGCCGCCTGGCCGCATCCTCGTCGTCGAAGAGCTCGTACTCAGGGTGCGCGAACTGCGTCATCCCGTTGAACTCGCCGACCTTGCCCGAGAAGACGCCTCGCCGACCGACCGCGAGATCCTCGGAGCGCCACTTGGCAGCCCCGAGGTTCTTCGCGAAGAACGTCAGGGACATCTTGCCGATGCCGTCGCCGATCACGACGTCGACCATCGCGCCCCGTCGATTGCGCATCGCCCTGGCACTCGACGACAGCACCTCGGCGACGATCGTCACGGTCTCACCGAGCGGAAGCTCACGGATGGGGGTGAGCTCGCCAGGGTCGGCATACCGCCGGGGATAGTGCGACACGAGATCGCCGACCGTCTTCATGCCGAACGCCCGATCGAGAGACTTCGCCGGCGTGGAGCCCAGCGCCTCCTCGAGCGACGAATCCAGCGTGAGCGACATGATCCGAGTCTAGGAGGCCGCACGGACACGACGTGCGCCCCGGCTGTCGTATCGTGAACGGGTGACGAGGATCATCGCCGGAAAGGCACGCGGCGCGCGGCTCGACGTTCCCCACGCGGGGACGCGACCCACCAGCGACCGCGTACGGGAGTCGCTCTTCGGAGCGCTGGAATCGGCCGACGCGATCGCCGGAGCCCGAGTGCTGGATCTCTACGCCGGATCGGGTGCACTGGGATTGGAGACGCTCAGCCGCGGCGCGGCAAGCGCCGACCTCGTCGAGCACGGCCGAGAGGCTGCGGCCGTCGTACGTCGCAACGTCGCCACCGTCGCGAAGGCCGGCGCGAACGGCGCGACGGTGCACCAGAGCACGGTCCGGTCGTTCCTGCTGCGAGCCTCCGGTCCGTACGACCTCGTCTTCTCGGACCCGCCCTACGACCTCGAGGACGACGCGATGACCGCGGATCTCATCGCGCTCGCACCGTGTCTCGCCCCTGACGCCCTCGTGATCATCGAGCGTGCGCGCCGCTCCACGCCTCCTGATCTGCAGGCCGCCGGCCTGGAGCTGATCCGCGAGAAGGCATACGGCGACACCGCTCTCTGGTGGGCCGAGCCGGCACTCGCCTCAGAGACGCCTCAGCCCGAGGCCGAATCCCAGTCGCGATAGGGGTCCCAGCCGCTCACGTCTGCGGGTGCGTCGTCGACCAGCAGATCGTGCTCGCCCTGCGGAGTCACAGTCCCGATGACGCGGAACCCCGACGGCAGCGTCCCCGGAGGGAAGGTGGCGAGCAGCGCATGATCCTCGCCACCGGCGAGGGCACGCTGCGGAGAGTCTCCGAGCGTCGCGCTGTCGAGGGCGATCGTGACGGCCGAGGCCGCTGCCATCCGTCGCGCATCGAGGGCGAGACCATCCGAGACGTCCATCATCGCGGTCGCTCCGGCTGTGGCGGCGAAGGGTCCGAGGCCGATCGGGGGCGAGGGACGGAGCTGGGCGGCCAGCGCCGCGCTCTCACCCCGTCCGAGCGCGGATGGATCGACGGCGACCGGTGTGTCACCATCACGGAACCTGCCGAAGAGGACGGAGAGTCCGTGGGCGGCGTGTCCGAGCTCTCCGGCCACCGCGACCACATCACCGACCCGCGCACCTGAGCGCGTCACCGGCGCCCGGCCCTCGAGATCGCCGAGAGCGGTGACCGCAACGGTGAGGACATCCGAGACGGTGAGATCGCCACCGACCACGGCGCAGCCCGGCGCCAGGGCCGCGCACGCCTCACGGAATCCGTCAGCGAGGCGTTCGACGAAAGAGAGCCTCAGATCGCGCGGAACAGCCAGCGCGACGAGCAGCGCGGTCGGGCGCGCACCCATGGCGGCCACGTCGGCGAGGTTGACTGCCGCAGCCTTCCACCCGAGGTCATAGCCCGACGACCACGCGAGTCGGAAGTCAGGACCGTGCACGAGGGTGTCCGTCGTGGCGACCACGGACCCAGACGGAGCCGCGATCACCGCCGCATCGTCGCCGGGTCCGATGATCGTGTGACTGGCCCGCGCAGTCCTCGCCAGGATGGCCCGCAGGATCTCCCCCTCCGAAAGGTCGCCGAGGGTCGGATCATCGTCGCGAGGTCGGGAGGGCATGCAGTCAAAGGTAGCCTGGATGCATGCCCCGCTCTCGTCGTCTCGCCGTCATCGCGGGGTCGCTGGTCCTCGTCGCAGCGCTCTCCGGATGCTCGACCACGATCCATCTGGAGCCGGCCGACGATGCGAACAATCCGGCGTGCGCGGAGGTCTCCGTGCTGCTTCCGGATGCCGTCGGCGATCTGGACCGCGTCTGGACCGATGCCCAGGCCACCGGCGCCTGGGGCGACCCGACGGTCGTGTTGCGCTGCGGCGTCGAACCGCCGGCGCCCTCGACCGAAGTCTGCACCACGATCGGCAGTGTCGACTGGCTCGTGCTCGACCAGGAGGAAGAACGACAGCGTCTGGTGACCTACGGTCGTGACCCTGCCGTCGAGGTGATCATCCGCCGGGGCGAGGAGATCGACTTCCGCACGGTGGTCGAGAGTCTCTCGACGAGCATCCAGTCCGGCCTCGAACCGGCGACGGCTCGGTGCACAGACCGGGTGCCCACCGAGGAATCCCCTGACGAAGGATCGGCCGAAGGCTGAGCGGACGCCGCCCGATCAGCGGCGCAGGCCCGCCTCGATCAGCTCTGAGATCAGGTCGCCGTAGCTGAGTCCGGATGCCACCCAGCACTTGGGGAACATCGAGATCGGCGTGAATCCGGGCATCGTGTTGAGCTCATTGACGACGAGCTCTCCCTCGGCAGTGAGGAACATGTCGACTCGGGCGAGGCCACGGCCGTCGACAGCCTCGAACGCTCGGATGGCGGCGTCCTGGATGGCCGCGATCTCGGAATCCTCAAGCTGCGCGGGGCACACCACGTCGACGCCGTCGCCACCGAGGTACTTGCCCTCGAAATCATAGAAGCCGCGGGACGTCAGCACGATCTCGCCGGGCAGCGATGCGCGTACGCCGTCGGCGCTCTCGAGAACCGCGACCTCGATCTCGCGACCGACCACTCCGCTCTCGATGAGGACCTTGTCGTCCTCCGCGAAGGCGATGGCCAGCGCGGCGTCGAGCTCGTCGGGCCTTTCGACCTTCGAGACGCCCACGCTGGAACCCGCGCGCGCCGGCTTGACGAACAGCGGCATCCCGAGATCGACGGCGGAGGCGCGAACCGACGCGGCATCCCGCTCCCACTCCCGCGAGCGGACCGTGATCCCCGGTGCCACCGAGAGGCCCGCCGCGCGCAGCGCGATCTTCATGAAGTGCTTGTCCATGCAGAGCGCAGAATCGAGAACTCCACCACCGGCGTAAGGCACTTCGAGAGTGTCGAAGTAGCCCTGGATCGTCCCGTCCTCGCCGTGAGTGCCGTGCAGGATCGGGAGCACGATGTCGATCTCGCCGAAGCCCTCGACAGTCCCGTCCTGACGCACGACACGGAGCGTCCGGTCGCCGCCGGGCTCGGGCCACAGCACCCTGGTGCCGTTGTCGGCGACCTCGGGCAGATGTGCGGCATCCAGCGGGAACTTCGACGGGTCGTCGTCCTCGAGGACGAAGGCTCCCTCGCGAGTGATTCCGACCGGGATCACCGCATAGCGGTCGCGGTCAATCGCGCCCAGGACTCCGCCCGCCGTTGCGGAACTGATCGAATGCTCGCTGGAGCGCCCTCCGAAGAGCACCACCACCGTCTGCTTGTCCATGGTTGGTCCTCTCACCCTGCGGGGTGTCGTCGTCCGTCGTCAGGTGGGGTGCGATGTCACGCGGGTTCATCTTGCCGTCGAGCACCATCTTCACCTGCTCGACGATGGGCATGTGCACTTCGGACTCGCGGGCGAGCTGCAGCACCGGCGCGACGGACGCGAGGCCCTCGGCTGTCTGCTGCATCTGCTTGACGACGTCCTGGAAGCTGTATCCCTGGCCGAGCAGGCGCCCGGCCGTGTTGTTGCGGCTCAGTGGAGACTGGCACGTCGCGATGAGGTCTCCCAGTCCCGCGAGCCCTTGGAGCGTTTCGGGGTGGGCGCCGTTCGCTACCGCGAAGTCGGTCATCTCGACGAGTCCGCGCGTGATGATCGACGCCTTCGTGTTCTCGCCGTATCCGACGCCGTCGACGATGCCGATCGCCACCGCGATGAGGTTCTTCAGCACTCCCCCGAACTCCGTGCCGATCACGTCGGTGTTCACGAACGTCCGGAAGTACGAGTTGCGCGCGGCGCGTGCGACCTCTTCAGCCGTCTCCTGACTGCGTGAGGAGATCACGGCAGCCGTCGGCTGCTCACGGGCGATCTCGAGCGCGAGGTTCGGCCCCGAGGCGACAGCGATGCGATCGGGATCGCACCGCAGCTCCTGCTCGATGACCTGACTCATCCGCAGCCCTGAGGTGCGTTCGACGCCCTTCATGAGGCTGACGATCTTCGCGTCGTTGTCGGACAGGAGCGGTCGCAGCGCCTTGAGGTTCTCGCGCAGCGACTGGCTCGGCACCGAGAGGTAGACCTGGTCGACATCACGCAATGCGATCGCCAGCTCATGCGTCGCCGCCATCGTGCGCGGCAGGTTGATGCCGGGCAGGTAGCGCGAGTTGCGCTTGGCCTCGTCGATCTCGTGCGCGAGTTCGGCTCGGCGGGCCCACATCGTGACCTGCGCACCGCCGTCCGCGAGGATCTTCCCGAATGTGGTGCCCCAGCTGCCTGCACCGATCACGGCGACTCTGGGGCCCGCGGGCGTGCTGCGCTTAGGAGTCAAGGCGACCCGTCTCCTTCTGTCCGTGCGAGGCGGGGTTCCAGCGCACGGCCGGCGCCTTCTCACCGCGCAGCTCTTCGAGCAACGCCGTGATCGCGTTCATCAGCCGGTCGGTGGCCTCGTTCAGCGCCGCAGACTCGCCCGCGCGACCGCGCAGGTCGGACACGTCGACCGGGTCGCCGATGATGACGTCCACGCGCTTGCGCAGTGGCCACAGGCTCAGACCCTTCTGGTAACGACCCATGATGTTCTGGGTGCCCCACTGGGCCATCGGGATCAGCGGGATGCCGTCGGTCAGTGCCAGCCGCACAGCGCCCGACTTGCCGCGCATCGGCCACATGTCGGGGTCACGCGTCAGAGTCCCCTCGGGGTACACGATCACTCCGCGTCCGTGTTCCACCAGCTCGGCCGACTGCTTCAGCGTCTGCTTCGCGGCGGATGCCGACGACGAACGAGCCACCGGGATCATTCCGGTGCGGCGCAGAATCCATCCGAGCACAGGGACCTTGAACAGGCTCTCCTTCGCCATGAATCGGGGCGCGCGTCCGATCCGCCACACCGCGAGTGCCACGATGAGCGGATCGAACTCCGAGTAGTGGTTGGGAGCCAGCACATAGGCACCCTCACGAGGAAGCTTCTCGGCACCGGTGATGCGGATCTTCGCGAGCAGCGAGATCAACGGCACGGCGATCGCCGCGAGCGGCCAGAACACGCTGGGCCGCGTCGTCTCGCGCGATCGGGAACCCATCGGGCTCACCGGATGACGTCGAAGTCGGCGCCCACGGCATCGAGCTTGGCGAGGAACTTCTCGTAGCCACGGCTGAGGATGTCGACTCCCGACACCTTCGACTCGCCTTCGGCCGTCAGCGCCGCGATCACGTGGCTGTACCCGCCGCGCAGGTCGGGCACGACGATGTCTGCGGCGTGCAGCGGAGTCGGCCCGGTGATGACGGCCGCCTGCTCGAGGTCACGACGCGGCACGCGCCGCGGCCCGTCCTGCAGCCCGCGCGGGTGCACGACGATGTCGGCGCCCATCTTGACGAGTGCATCGGTGAAGCCGAGACGGTTCTCGTAGACCGTCTCGTGCACGACCGAGCGGCCGTTCGCCTGCGTCAGCGCTACGACGAGCGGCTGCTGCCAGTCGGTCATGAAGCCGGGGTGCACGTCGGTCTCGACGACGACGGGCTTGAGCTCGCCTTCGCGGCGGAAGAGGATGCCGTCCTCCTGGATGTCGAACCAGCCGCCCGCCTTGCGGAAGATGTTGAGGAAGGTGAGCATCTCCTGCTGCTTGGCTCCGCCGACGAAGATCTCGCCGTCGGTGGCCAGCGCCGCGGATGCCCACGAGGCCGCCTCGTTGCGGTCGAAGATCGACCGGTGGTCGTAGCCGCGCAGCGTCTCGACGCCCTCGATGAGGATGACGCGGTTCGGCTCGTAGGAGATGATCGCACCCATCTTCTGCAGCACGGCAATCAGATCCATGATCTCGGGCTCGATGGCGGCGTTGCGCAGCTCGGTCGTCCCCTCGGCCCTGACCGCAGTCAGCAGCACCTGCTCGGTGGCACCCACGCTCGGGTACGGCAGGTGAATGTTGGCGCCGTGCAGGCGGGCTCCGCCTCTGGAGAGACGGATGCCGCTCGGCAGCTTCTCGACGATGGCGCCGAACTTGCGCAATGCGTCGAGGTGGAAGTCGATCGGCCGGTCGCCGATGCGGCATCCGCCGAGGTCCGGGATGAATGCCTGACCGAGACGGTGCAGGAGCGGTCCGCAGAACAGGATCGGAATGCGGGAGGCACCGGCGTGGGCGTCGATCTCCTCGAAGTGGGCCGACTCGACATCGCTCGGGTCGAAGACGAGTGCACCCGGCTCATCGCCGTCGGAGACCCGGACACCGTGCACCTCGAGCAGCGAGCGCACCACCGCGACATCGCTGATGGCCGGGACGTCGCGCAGCACGCTGACGGTCTCACCGAGCAGCGAGGCGACCATCGCCTTGGTCGCGAGGTTCTTCGCACCCTTGACGTCGACGCGGCCGCGCAGCGGGCGGCCTCCACGAATGGCGAGGACGTCACCGGTGAGTGGGGGGACTCCGTCCGGAAGAGCGTCGCGCACAGGTGTCGTCATTCGGAGCCTCACTTCATTCAACGGAGATCGGGGCGGGGTCGCCCTCGGCTCCCCCGCCCCGCCGTTCACTGAACGGGAAGGGTCCGGGGCCGCCACGACTCGCGACGGGCCTCGAACTGCGCGATCTTGTCTTCGTTGCGCAGCGTGAGCCCGATGTCATCGAGCCCTTCAAGGAGCCGCCATCTAGTGTAATCGTCGATCCCGAGGTCAGCCTGGATCTCACCGATCGACGCGACCCGCGCCTCGATGTCCACCGTGATGGAAGCCCCGGGATTCCGGTCGATCTCGGCCCAGATCCGCTCGAGATCCTCTTCCGAGATGGTCGCCGCGACGAGCCCCTGCTTGCCTGAGTTGCCCCGGAAGATGTCGGCGAAGCGCGGGCTCAGGACGACCGCGAACCCGAAGTCGCGCAGTGCCCAGACGGCGTGCTCTCGGCTCGATCCGGTGCCGAAGTCCGGTCCGGCGACGAGCACCGACGCCCCCTGGAAGGCGGGCTGGTTGAGCACGAACTCGGGGTCCTGGCGCCAGCCGTGGAACAGCGCGTCCTCGAAGCCGGTCTTGGTGACCCGCTTGAGGAAGACGGCGGGGATGATCTGGTCGGTGTCGACGTTCGAGCGCTTCAGCGGAGCGGCGATACCGGTGTGGGTGACGAACTTCTCCATGGTCAGACCTCCGCCATCTCGTTCAGGTCGCTGGGACTCGACAGCGTGCCGCGGATCGCGGTCGCCGCGGCGACCAGAGGCGACACCAGGTGTGTGCGACCACCCTTGCCCTGCCGGCCCTCGAAGTTGCGATTCGACGTCGACGCACAGCGCTCGCCCGGAGCGAGCTGATCGGGGTTCATGCCGAGGCACATCGAGCAGCCGGCGAACCGCCATTCGGCTCCGAAGTCCTTGATGATCTTGTCGAGGCCTTCCGCCTCGGCCTCCAGCCGGACGCGGGCCGAACCCGGTACGACCATGACACGCACGCCGTCGGCCTTCTTCTTGCCTTCGATGATCGACGCGAACGCACGGAGGTCCTCGATGCGGCTGTTCGTGCACGAGCCCATGAAGACCGCATCGACCGGCACCTCCTTGAGCGGCGTACCAGGGGTCAGATCCATGTACTCGAGGGCGCGCTCTGCGGCGGCGCGCTCGTTGGCGTCGGCGATCTGAGCCGGGTCGGGAACCGACGCCGACAGCGAGCTGCCCTGACCGGGGTTGGTTCCCCATGTCACGAAGGGCTCGAGATCGTCGGCGTCGATGAAGACCTCGGCATCGAAAGTCGCACCCTCGTCGGTCGGCAGGGTGCGCCAGTAGGCGACGGCGTCGTCCCAGTCCTGGCCCTGGGGAGCGTGCGGACGCCCCTTCAGGTAGTCGAACGTCGTCTCGTCGGGGGCGACCATGCCCGCACGGGCACCGGCCTCGATCGACATGTTGCAGATGGTCATCCGGCCCTCCATGGACAGCGAGCGGATCGCGCTGCCGCGGAACTCCAGGACATAGCCCTGGCCGCCACCGGTCGTGATCTTCGCGATCACGGCGAGGATGATGTCCTTCGCGGTGACCCCGGGGCGCAGAGTGCCCTCGACCGTGATGGCCATCGTCTTGAAGGGCTTGAGCGGAAGCGTCTGGGTCGCCATCACGTGCTCGACCTCGCTGGTGCCGATGCCGAAGGCCATGGCGCCGAAGGCCCCATGAGTCGACGTGTGCGAGTCTCCGCAGACCACGGTGATCCCCGGCATGGTGAGCCCGAGCTGCGGGCCGACGACGTGCACGATGCCCTGTTCGGCATCGCCCAGAGAGTGCAGACGGACGCCGAACTCGGCGGCGTTGCGGCGCAGCGTCTCGATCTGGGTGCGGCTCGTGAGGTCGGCGATGGGCTTGTCGATGTCCCACGTGGGCGTGTTGTGGTCTTCGGTGGCGATCGTAAGGTCGAGGCGACGCAGCGGACGGCCCTCCGATCGCAGTCCGTCGAACGCCTGAGGGCTCGTGACCTCGTGCACCAGGTGCAGATCGATGTAGATGAGGTCGGGCTCGCCGTTCTCGCCCTTGACGACGAGGTGGTCGTCCCAGACCTTCTCAGCGAGGGTCCTCGGACGTGCGGGAGCAGTGTCTGCTGCGGGGATGTTCATTGCGTCTCTCCTGAAGCTGGCGGTTCGGCCCACGATGGACTCCGCGACGAGGAGGGGCTCAGAACGAGGTCTCGTCGCGGCCGCTAAGAAGGAGCACGATCCGCATGACGTCAGATTACCACCGCTTCAGCGACCGGAGTCGCCGCGTGACACGCTACTGTCACCCGCACATTCGAGAGGCATCCGCATGACCGACGACACGACCGGCTTCGCCACCAGAGCGGTCCACGCCGCCCGGACTCAGGGCGCCGCGTCGTCGAGGGCGACGCCGATCTACCTGACTGCGGGCTTCGAGTTCGATGACTTCGATCACGCCGCAGACCACTTCGGCACCGGCGCCGGCTTCGGCTACACCCGCACGGGCAACCCGACGGTGAGCGCCGTCGAGCGACAGCTCGCAGCCCTCGAATCCGCCGCGGACGCGGTGCTCGTCGCGAGCGGACAGGCCGCGGTCGTCACCGCTTTGCTGACCGTGGCCGGAGCCGGAGACCACATCGTGGCATCGACGCACATCTACGAGGGCACCCGAGGGCTCCTGCTCGACAACCTCGCACGGCTCGGCATCGAGACGACGTTCATCGACGAGATCGCCGACCCTGCTGCGTGGCAGGCAGCGATCCGCCCGACTACGCGCGCGCTGTTCGCGGAGTCGATCGCGAACGCCCGGAACGACATCCTCGACATCGCCGCTGTGAGCGCGGTCGCGGATGAGTTCGCCATCCCGCTCATCGTCGACAACACGCTCGCGACGCCCTTCCTGCTGCGTCCGATCGAGCACGGTGCCGCCATGGTCGTGCACTCCGCATCGAAGTTCCTCGCGGGTCACGGGTCCGTGCTCGGCGGTGTGATCCTCGATGACGGTCGTTTCGACGCGGATAAGGCCGGTCACAACGCACCGCACCTGGTGCTCCCCGGCCGCGGGGGCTTCCCGAGCGTCTTCGCCCGCCACGGCGGCAACGCTCGGATCGCCTACGCCCGCGAGTCGGTGGCTCCCCGCTTCGGCGCCTCGCCGTCTCCTCTCAACGCGTTCCTGATCGGACAGGGCGCCGAGACCCTCGGCCTCCGGGTCGAGCGCCAGTCCCGGAACGCGCTCGAGGTGGCCCGTTGGCTGGCCGCTCAGGATGCGGTCGAGAGCGTCGATCACGTGGGCCTCGAGACTCACCCCGACCATGCTCTCGCGCAGCGGTATCTCCACGGCGGGTACGGGTCGATCTTCACGTTCACCCTCCGCGGAGGGCGCGACGCCGCACGCGACTTCGTCGAGAGCGTGGAAGTCTTCACGCACATGACCCACATCGGCGACGTGCGCTCGCTGGTGCTGCACCCCGCGACCACCAGCCACTCGCACAGGACACCCGAAGAGCGCGACATCCTCGGTGTGCAGCCGGGAACCCTTCGACTGTCGGTCGGCATAGAAGACGTCTCCGATCTGATCGCCGACCTCGCTCGGGTGCTCGAGCCGGCGCGAGAGGCCGTCGCATGACCAGGCCCCAGCACTTCGGCTGGTTCCTCGCCCGCGGTTTCGGTCCGCAGGGGTGGGGATACCCGTCTCTGGACTGGGACTACGACTGGACGCGTCCCGAGATCTATCAGGAGGCGGCGCGGACGCTCGAGCAGGCAGGCTTCGACCTCGTGATCATCGAGGACGCGCCGTCTCTCGGCTCGCCGGACACGATCGACCTCCGCGTACGCCATGCCTTCGGCGGGCCCAAGCACGACCCGCTGCTCCTCGCTCCCTACCTGTTCCAGGCGACACGGCACCTCGGAGTCGTGCCCACCGTGAATCCCGCGGCGTACCTGCCCTATACGGCGGCGCGGCAGTTCTCCACCCTTCAGCATCTCAGCGGTCACCGTCTCGGGCTCAACGTGGTGACCGACACCGGCAGCGCACGTCACTTCTCGGCCGCGGCGCAGCTCGGACACGATGCCGCCTACGACCGGGCCGAGGAATGGCTCTCAGGCATCCGCTCGCTCTGGCGCAGCTGGGGCGACGGAGCGCTGGTCGGCGACCGCGAGACGGATGTCTTCGCGGACGGATCGAAGCTGAGCACCGTCCGACATCGCGGAGAGCACTACTCTTTCGACGGCCCTCTGAACGCCGTGCCGTTCACCGACGGCGAGCCGGCGATCGTCTCCCCCGGCGGGTCGGGTCGCGGCCTCGGATTCGCCGGCGCCAACTCCGATGTCCAGCTCGCCCTCGCTCCGCTGGACGAAGCATCCGTGCGCGCCTACCGCGCGAAGATCCACGACGCGGCGATCGCCGCCGGGCGCTCAGCCGACGACATCAAGATCCTGTTCGCGATCCAGCCCGTGATCACGGCATCCGCCGAAGAGGCCGACCGGATCGTCGCTGCGTCCGCGCACCCCGATGATGCGGCTCTCGTGCAGATCGCGCGCAAGCAGTCGAGCGACCTCGAGACCGACCTCACCGCACTCGACCTCGAGCGGCCGCTCGATGTGTCGATCTTCGGGGAGCACGTCTCGCGCGGAAGCATCCAGCGCCTGATCGGCGACCGTGGCGAGGATGCTCCGCTGCGCGCCCACCTCACCGCCCTCGCCCGCGCCGGCCGCATCGCCGACCGTTCGGGCTTCGTCGGGACGGCAGACGAGTTCGCCGATCTGATCGAGGAACTCGGAGAGTGGGGCAACGACGGCGTGCTGCTGTGGGGCGACTTCCACCCCGTCACGCTGCACCGCACACTCGACGAGCTCGTGCCGGTGCTGCGTCGCCGTGGGATCCTCCGCCGCGACCACGTCGATGGCGGCCTGCAGGCCAACCTCCGCGCGTTCTGACAGGAACGGCGGGGCCGGGCCCTACCAGCCCATGGAACCCGGCACGCCCTTGAAGGGCCCGACGACCGACGACGTGACCCAGCCGCCGTAGAATCCTCCCGGCTGCGGAACGACGACCTCGTCACCGACAGTGCACGCGTCCATCGGCCCCGCGTACACGGCCACCCGGTCGCGCAGCAGCTCGAAACCGGGCGAAGGATGCGGGTAGTTCCATGCCGCGCCCGCGGCCGTCAGGCCGCCGCCACGCACGTCGAGATAGCGCGCGGCGCCCTTGTACTCGCAGAACGATGAACCCGGGGCATCCGAGAGCGCGCCCTCGATGAAGTCGGCGATCGGCAGATAGTACACAGGAGGGTGACTCGTCTCGAGCACCCGCACGGCATCTCGCGTATCGGCGACCAGAACGCCGCCGAGGCGGATGGTGACGCGCTCGGGCACCGGCTCGACCCTCGGTGGCCGCGGATAGTCCCATACGGATTCCTGACCGGGCGAGGGGACGATCGGCTGAGGTCTGCGCATCTGTTCACTGTACGTCGCGCGGTGTTGACTGGGGTCATGGCTCAACTACCGATGTTCCCGCTCGGCTCGGTGCTGTTTCCCTACACCCCGCTTCCGCTTCGCGTCTTCGAGCCGAGATACCTCACGATGATCGGACACCTGCTCGACGACGACGACCCGCAGTTCGGCGTCGTGCTCATCGAGCGCGGTCACGAGGTCGGCGGCGGCGACCGACGCAGCAGGGTCGGCACGATGGCCCGGCTGGTGAGCGTCGCGGCGGACGCCCAGGTGCTGCACACCCTCGCGGTCGGCACGGCCCGCTTCACCGTCGATCAGTGGCTCGACGACGCGCCCTTTCCTCGCGCCGAGGTCACGCAGCTGCCTGAGCTGACGTGGCACGACGCGCTGACCCCTCTGTGGACCGAAGCAGAGGCGATCGTGCGGCGAGTCCTCGCACGCGTGGACTCGCCGTGGGATGCCGACACCGAACTGTCAGACGATCCGCTCGCCGCAGCCTGGCAGCTCGCCGCGATCGCACCGCTGGGTGAGTACGACCAGTTCGCCCTGCTGCAGTCCAACTCGCTCGGCGCCCTGCTGGGCCAGGTCATCGATCTCACCCTCGAAGCGGAGCTCCTCTGGTCAGCCGAGTGAGCGGGCTGCGCTCACTCGACGATCGCTGCCTTCTTCGCCGCCGACTTCTCGCGCGACGACGCGATGAGGCTGGCGACCGTCGCGACGGTCATCGACACGACGATGACGCCCAGCGACACCATGTTGTCGATGTCTGGCACCCATTCGACGTGCTCGCCGCCGTTGATGAAGGGCAGCTCGTTCTCATGCAGCGCGTGCAGGATGAGCTTGATGCCGATGAAACCGAGGATCACGGCGATGCCGTAATGCAGGTAGCGCAGGCGATCGAGCAGATCGCCGAGCAGGAAGTAGAGCTGACGCAGGCCCATGAGCGCGAAGATGTTCGCGGCGAAGACGAGGAACCCGTTGGTGGTGATCTCGAAGATCGCGGGAATCGAGTCGATCGCGAAGATCAGGTCGGTGACACCGATCGTGATGAACACGATGACCATCGGCGTCCACATGCGCTTGCCGTCGACCGTGGTGCGGAGCTTGGAGCCGTCGTAGGTCTCGCTGATGTCGATCCGGCGCCGGAGCAGGCGCACGATGAAGTTCTCCTTCTTCACGTCGTCTTCGTGCTCGCCCTCGGGCATCGCCTGCTTGATCGCGGTGTAGATGAGGAACGCGCCGAAGACGTAGAAGATCGGCGAGAAGTGCTCGACGACCGCCACTCCCACGAGGATGAACGCCCCACGCAGGACGAGCGCGATGATGATGCCGACCATCAGCACCTGCTGCTGCAGGCGTCGCGGGACGGCGAACTGCGCCATGATCAGCACGAAGACGAAGAGATTGTCGATGGACAGGCTGTATTCGAGCGCCCAGCCAGTGATGAAGTCGCCCGCGTTGCGCCAACCGGCCACGTTGCCGAGGAGCACAGCGAAGAGAAGCGCGAGGGCGACGTAGAACACGACCCACAGGGTCGACTCCTTCGTCGAAGGGATGTGGGGGCGAAGGCGGATCAGAAGCAGGTCGCCGATCAGAATGATCGAGAGGACGATCATCGAGGTGATCTCGAACCAGACGGGGATTTCCAAGGGCGTACAGCCTTTCGGGAGGGTAGGAAGAACGCCGAAAGTCTCTCCCACGCACAGAGTGCGTCGCACGACCGGAGCAGCGATGTCGGTGCTCGTGATGACGGTGGATGCGCTTGCGGGATACTCCCTCTCGCGTCACCAATGCTAGCGGAGCGGAAGGGCCGTGGTGGCATGGTCGACGTGACCTCGAACTCGCACCCGGACACCGCCGCGAACGTCCTCCCTCGGCGTCCTCCGGCAGCGGACGCTCGCGAAGGTGCGCGCGCAGCCCGCACACTGATCTGAGACGATGGGGCATCTTCCGACACCTCCCAGGTGAGAGACACCGAACGGAATCGGGATGCCAGTGCAGACGAGTGATCAGAAATGGGCGGCACAGGCCGCGGCAGGTGACGAGAGCGCCTTCCGCGAGCTGTACCGCTCGTATGTCCGCCCGGTCTACTGGATCGCGCATGGAATGCTCGGCTCCCCCGCCGATGCCGAGGATGTGACCCAGGAGACCTTCGTCACGGCTTGGCGCAAGCTTCCGGGGTTCGAGCTTCAGGGAGAATCGATCCTCCCGTGGCTCGCGACGATCTGCCGCTTCCAGGCCGCGAATCGCCTTCGTCAGCGCAGGCGCGACCATGCCCACACGACGGAAGCGGTGGACGAGACCCTGCCTTCGACGATCAGCGTCGAGGAGCAGGTGATCACCGCAGACCTCGCGGAGCGGATCGCCGCCGAGGTCGGCACGCTGAGCGACCTCGACCGCGCGATCTTCCGACTCTGCGCCGCCGAAGGCTATGCCTACCAGGCCGCGGCCGAGGAGCTCGGCGTGAGCCATGCCATCGTCCGGAACCGTCTCTCACGAGTCCGCACCCGACTTCGCGGTGCCGTGAAGGAAGCGAGCGACGCATGAACGACAAGACCAGCACCGAGCGACTGCCCGAGCTCACCGATGCCGCAGTGGCGCGCATCGAGACAGCCGTGTTCGACGACATCGCCGCCGAGCGGCCAGGACAGGCGCCAGCCGCAGCACGGGCTCGACACCGCCGGCGTCGGTGGATGACCGGTGCCGGGATCGCGGCGGCGTTCGTCGTCGGCGTCCTCGTCACTCCTCCGATCCTCACTGCGGTGGGCGGGTCGGCGACGAGCTCGGCCGAGGGCGGAGACATGGTCGTCACGGAGGAGTCACGCTCCGGCTCCGCCGACCAGGGCGCACCTGGGGCCGCGACGGACTCGGCCGAGTCTGCACCGGCGGTCGGAGATGTCGCAGTCACTGATCGCGAGATCATCGCGACCGCCAACGCGACGGTGGAGGTGAAGGACATCGCGGACGCCGCCGACACGATCGGCGCACTGGCCGAGTCGCGCGGCGGGTATGTCGAGAGCACTGAGATCGGCAAGAGCGTCGCCGTCGACGGCACTTCGGAGCCGGCGCCTTCCGACCCCGGGTACGGCTGGATCAGCATCCGCGTACCCTCCGCCGACCTCGCCGCCGTCATCGATGAGCTCGCCACCTCGGGCGAAGTGCTCTCCTCATCGATCTCGAAGCAGGATGTCACCTCGACGGCGATCGATCTGCGTGCGCGCGTGGATGCCACCAGGGCATCGGTGCAGCGGCTCACCGAGCTGATGTCGCAGACCGGCACGGTCGCGGAGCTCATCGAGGCAGAGGTCGCGCTCACCGATCGCCAGGGGCAGCTCGAGTCGTACGAGCAGCAGCTCGCATCGCTCGAGGACCAGGTCGCGATGTCGAGTCTCACTGTTCAGCTGACCCGCACGACGCCGCCGACGACCGCCGACCCGGCCGGGTTCTCGGACGGGCTCCTCGCCGGCTGGAACGGCCTCGTCGTCTCAGTGAACGCGCTGGTGATCGCCGTCGGATTCATCCTGCCGTGGATCGCTGTGGCCGGAGTGGTGGTGCTGGTGATCTGGCTCATCCGGCGCGCACGGCGCACTCGTATGGTAGCCGGCGAGCCGCCTGCCGAGAGCTGACTCGCATCTGCGAAAGGGCCGCAGCTCCCAGCGAGAGGCGGCCCTCATCGCTGTCTTTCCGGGGTATACAAGAAGTCTTGTAACAACTCGGAACCGGTTCTACGGTTACGTCCATGGAAGACATCTCGGTGATCACAGCGGTGCACCATCCGCTGCGCCGCCGCATCTACGACTATCTGCTTCTCTACGGCACCTCGCAGGTCACCACGCTCGCGCGCTCGCTCGGGAGCCAGGTCGGGAGCATCAGCCACCACCTGAGGATGCTCGAACGAGCCGGGCTCGTCGAACGCGACCAAGACCCCTCCGGCGACCGTCGCACCAGCTGGTGGAAGCTTGCTCGACGTGGGCTCACCTGGTCGGCGGAGGACTTCGCCGACTCCCCCGCCGACGCTCTGCTCGCACGGGAGGCGCAGCGCCAGGGCATCCGGATGCAGATCGAGCGTCTTCAGCGGTGGCAGCGCCGCCATGATGACCCCGCCTACGCCGCGTACGACGCCTCGAACACCGAGACGACCGCCTGGGCTTCTCCGGACGAACTCCGTGATCTGAGCGCGCGCCTTCTGCGCACGATGGAGGAATGGCGGGCGTCCGTCGACCTCGAGGACGGACAGGAGCGCACGCCGATCTTCTTCTTCGCCCACGCGTTCCCGACGACGCCATGAGCACCGCGGTCGAACCCTTGCAGCTGTCGGAGCCACCGACGTTCAGACGAGACCGTCGTGTGCACGCGTGGATCGCCGTCAAGGCGCTCTCGGACGCCGGGGATGCCCTCTGGACCATGGCCCTCGCCTGGACGGCCGTGCAGACTGCCTCTCCCGCTATCGCCGGGCTCATCGTCGCGGCAGGGACGATCCCTCGGGCGATCGTGCTCCTCTTCGGCGGTGTGATCGCCGACCGCTCCGATGCGCGGCGGGTGATGATGCTGTTCAACGTGCTGCGTGTCGGCGTGCTCGTGGCCGTGGCCCTCTGGGTCCTCGCGACCCCACCGACGGTGGGCGTCCTGCTGTTCGCGGCGATCGCCTTCGGAATCTGCGATGCGTTCTATGAGCCGTCTGCAGGAACCGTCGCCCGCCAGCTCGTGCGCCCGGGGGATCTCCCCTCCTATGGTGCGCTGGCCCAGACCGCGTCGCGCCTCGGAACCATGGCGGGCGCGGCGATCGGCGGCGTGCTCGTCGCGTACGCGGGACTGGCGGGCAGCGCGGCGGTCAACGCCCTCACGTTCAGCCTCGTCGTCGCCTTCATCGCGATCTGGCTCCGGCCGCGGTTCCTTCTCGCCCGCGCGGCGAGGGAGTCCGTGCTGCACGGCATCGCCCGTGGATTCGCCCACCTCGGCACTCACCCGACCACCCGCACCCTCGTCATCGCGCTCTCAGGCCTCAACCTCGCGGTCGGACCGGCGGTCGGGATCGGGCTCGCCCTGCGCGCGCACGATGAGCGATGGGGCGCTCAGTCGCTGGGGCTGTTCGAGGCGCTGCTCGGACTCGGCGCGGCACTCGGTGCCGTCTCGGTCGTCAAATGGCGACCGCGAAGAGAGGCACTCGCCGGCTTCTGGGCGCTCGTCGTCCAGGGCGTCGGGATCATCGCACTCGGCTGGGGCCCGGCGTGGACGGTCGCGACCGCGGCCTTCGTCATCGGCGCAACCGCGGGCTACGCCTCGGTCCTCCTGAGCGCCACCTTCTCCGCCACGGTCGACACCGCCTACCTCGGCCGGATGGGCTCGATCACCCGTCTCGGTGACGACTGCCTCATGCCCGTCGCCATGGCGGGGTTCGGTCTGCTCGCCTCGATCACGGCAGTCTGGGTGCCGTTCGCGCTCTTCGGCGGCACGATGATCGCACTCATGGTTCTGCCGCTGAGCAACCGCACGTTTCGGCAGCTCGCCCTCGTGCCGAAGACCTGACTCCCGCTGACCTCCGCGAGGGGTGCGCTGTGCCCGCACATACGACGAAAGCCCTCGGAGAACCGAGGGCTTTCGCTTGTTGTGACCCCAGCGGGATTCGAACCCGCGTTACCGCCGTGAGAGGGCAGCGTACTAGGCCGCTATACGATGGGGCCGTCTGGCGGAACGTTTCCGTGCCGCGACAACTCAACAAGTATGCCATGACGATTCTCGCGCCGCCAAATCGAGCCGAGCCCTCGTCGATTCCCGGGCGTGGCGCGCTGGATCGGCGGTTTGCCAGAGACGCCGTGAAGGAGTTGACTCACCTCATGCGCATCACGAAATTCGAACATGCCGCTCTTCGCATTCAGCAGGGCGATGACACCCTCCTCATCGACCCGGGTTCGTTCACCGCTCCCCTGAACGACCTCTCGGGTCTCGTCGCCGTCGTGATCACCCACGAGCACCCCGACCACTGGACGCCCGAGCACCTGGATCGGATCCTCCGCGCCGCCCCCGGCACTCCGATCTACGCCCCTGCCGGCGTCGCACGTGCGGCCGAGGGCTATGACATCTCGGAGGTCGCTCCGGGCGACACCGTGGAGGTGGGAGCGTTCACGCTCCGTTTCTTCGGCGGCACGCACGAGGTGATCCACTCCTCACTCCCCGCTGTCGAGAATGTCGGCGTGCTGGTCAATGAGGTCTTCTACTACCCCGGCGACTCCTACGCGGTTCCGGAGGGTATCGAGGTCGGCACGCTCGCCGCTCCACTCGGAGCGCCATGGCTGAAGATCGGCGAGGCGATGGACTACGTTCTCGCCGTGCGCCCGCGTCGGGCGTTCGGCACTCACGACATGACCCTGTCGGTCGCAGGCAAGACGATGCACCGGCAGCGGCTGCAGTGGGCGACCGAGCAGGGTGGCGGAGAGTTCTCGGTCCTCGAGCCGGGCGACTCGCTCGACATCTGACCGTGGCGGACTCCCCCTCCGCCGAATACTCGCTCGATGAGAGCGGCGTACGAGACCTTCTCCGGCGGACGAGCCCTGATCTCGCCGGTCTGCCACTGAGGCTGTTCGCCGACGGCTGGGACAACTCGATGTGGAGGCTCGGGTCGGAGCTCCTCGTGCGACTGCCTCGTCGCGACCTCGCCGTGCCGCTCGTCGCGAACGAGCAGCGTGCGCTCCCCGCGATCGGACCGGCGCTGGCGGCCATCGGCATCCGCACCCCGGTGCCGCTGATCTCCGGCGAACCGAGCGAGCTGTTTCCGCGGCCCTGGTCGGTCGTCCCCTGGATCTCCGGAACGACGGCGCTCGCCTCCTCCCGATCGGACAACGCGGCGTGGGCACCACGACTCGCCGATGCCCTGAGGGCGCTGCACACCCCCGGCCCCGCGGATGCTCCGCGCAACCCGGTGCGCGGACGCGCCCTGGCCACTCGAGACGACGCGATGCGACCGCGGCTCGACGCGTTCAGGCACCACACGGCGCTGCGTGACGCCTGGGTCGCAGGTCTCGCCGCACCGGTCGGCGCGGAGCAGGTCTGGATCCACGGCGATCTCCACCCGGGCAACATGCTGGTGGAGGATGGCACGCTCGCTGCGCTCATCGACTTCGGCGACGTCACGGTCGGTGACCCCGCCTACGATCTCGCCTCGTCGTGGATGCTCTTCGACGCCTCAGGTCGCGAGGCGTTCCGCAGAGCGACCGGATCTCGGTATGACGATGCCACCTGGGTCCGCGCGCGAGCGTGGGCGGCGTACATCGCCCTGATTCTCGTGACCCAGAGCGACGACCGACCCGAGTACTTCGCCGTGGGGGCGAGCACGGCCGACGCGCTCGCCGCCGACTAGCCCTGCGCAGCCCGAACGCGCAGCGCTCGGGCCAGGTGATCACGCTGCTCGATGACGATCCGGCGCAGCGCGGCGGGCGCCGAGCTGTTGCCGGCAAGCCACGCATCCACGAGATCGAGCGTCGGCGAGGCGGGGAACAGCCCCACGACCAAGCGCTGAGCCAGCTCGATGCTCCGCGTGCCCCACGCGTCGCCGATCCTCTCGAAGTACTCGGCATCGAACCCCGCGATGAGATCACGGCGTCCACCCGCGCGGAAGCCCGCGATCTCGGCATCGAGATGGTCGTTGCTCAGCGAGCCGTCGTTCCACGCCGCGTCCCACGCTGCAGCCCGTACCGCGGAATCAGGTTGCGACGCGAGTGCCCTGCGAGCGGCCGTCCGACCGCTGCCGGTGTCGTCGGACTCGAGCTGGGCTGCGACGTCATCGGTCCCCGCGTGCCCTGTCGTGACGAGAGCCGTGAGCAGCTGCCACCGCAGATCAGGGTCGATGGTGAGACCCTCCGGGACATCACCGTGCAGGAGCGCGCGGACCTCGGCGGCGTGCACGTCGTCGAACGCCGACGCCGCCGCGAGGGCCCGCGCCCACGAGAGCTGGGCATCGCTTCCGGCATCCGATGCCTGCAGCGCAGCCCACGCGGTCTCCACCCAGGCCCGCTGCTCGCCCTGTCGCTCGTCGTCGCTCGCGTAGTGCCGGATCGCGAAGAGGGCATTCGAGAGAATGCCGACGAGAAGGCCGATGTTCGACTCGTGTGGGGCATGTGCGCGCACGATCGAGGTGTATCGCGCCACTGTCAGCTCGCCGTCGCGCGTGGCGTTCCACAGCGACGACCACACGACGGCCCTCGCGAGGGGATCATCGATGGAGGACAGTGATTCCTGCACCGTCGTCAACGATGCCTCGTCGAGCCGCACCTTGGCGTAGGTGAGGTCGTCGTCGTTGAGAAGCACGAGATCGGCGGAGGGGACCTCGATCGGCGTCCGCTCGTCGTGGATGTCCAGGGCGAGCTGGTCGCGACGCACCACGCGCCCGTCGATGCGGCGATAGAGCCCGACGCGCAGGCGATGCGGCCGAGGATCGCTCTGCACGAGCGTGGCGCTGCCGTCGGCGTCTCGCTCGAGCCGCAGCGTGGACACCCCTGTCGTCTGCAGCCATGCCTGCGACCACTCGGTCATGTCGCGCCCGGAGACCGCGCTCAGCTGCACGAGGAAGTCGTCGAGAGTCGTGTTGCCGAACGCGTTGGCCGCGAAGTATCTGCGGGCCCCCTCGAAGAACGCCTCATCGCCGACGAAGGCCACGAGCTGCTTCAGCACCGCGGCGCCCTTGGCATAGGTGATGCCGTCGAAGTTGAGCTTCGCGGCCTCGAGGTCGGTGATGTCGGCGACGATCGGGTGGGTGGTCGGCAGCTGGTCCTGCTGGTACGCCCATGCCTTGCGGTTGGCGGCGAACTTGACCCACGCGTCATGGAAGCGCGTCGCCACCGCTGATGCGTGCGAGCCCATGTAGTCCGCGAAGGACTCCTTGAGCCACAGGTCGTCCCACCACTTCATGGTCACGAGGTCGCCGAACCACATATGCGCCATCTCGTGCAGAATCGTGTTCGCGCGTGCGGCACGCTGCGCGTCGGTGGCCGCACCCCGCGAGAGATACGACTCGGTGAACGTCACGAGTCCCGGGTTCTCCATCGCACCGAGGTTGTACTCGGGAACGAAGATCTGGTCGTACTTGCCCCAGGGATAGGGGTAGGCGAAGGCATCCGTGAAGAAGTCCAGACCCTGGCGCGTGATCTCGAGGATCTCCTCGGACTCCAGATACTGCGCGAGCGACTGCCGCGCGAACACACCGAGTGCGACGCGCTGATCATCGCGCGCCCACTCGCCGTCGACCCGGGCATACGGCCCGGCCGCGACCGAGGTGATGTAGCTCGAGATCGGGAGCGTCGGGGCGAACTCGACACGCTGCACCCCGACTCCGGCGTCGACCGTCGCCGCGACCTGGTTCGAGAGCACCTCCCAGCCCGCAGGAGCATCGATCACGAAGGTGTACGGCGCCTTGATGTCCGGCTGCTCGAAACACGCCATCACCCGCCGCGAGTCGGCCGGTTCGTATTGCGTGTAGAGGTAGGTGCGATCGTCGACGGGGTCGTGGAACCGGTGCAGCCCCTCGCCGGACCGGCTGTAGCTTCCGACCGCCTCGACACGCACCACGTTCGTGTCGGCGAGGTCGTGCAGCTCGATGCGCGCACCGTCGTAGACCACGTCGCGCTCGACGCCGTTCACGACGACTCGTTCGACGCTCTCCCCGATGAAGTCCAACCAGGTCGAGTGCGCCGTCGTGGTGAACTCCAGCGTGGTGGTCGTGGAGAACCCGCTGCGCGCCCGCTCGGGTGCACCCGTGAGGTCGAGTTCGACGCGGATGCTGCGCACGGAGACGGCGGCGGATCGCGCCGCGGTCTCCTCTCGCGAGAGGTTGGCTGTGTCCATGCCTCCATCCTTCCATCTGACGTGCTCAGAGGCGGACCCCTTGCGTTGCATCACGCAACAGAACGGCGTAGAGTTGCATTATGCAACAGCAGGAGGACTCCGGCGGACGTCGCGGCGACAGCGCCGACGTCCTGCGATCCCTTGTCGCCATCACGCGTCGCGGTCTCATCGACGCACGCGCGGAAGAACCGAGGCTGTCGATCACCGATCAGTCCATCGTCATGGCGATCGCCGACGAGCCGGGGATCCGTTCGACGGACATCGCCCGCATGTTCCGCCTCAACCGATCGACCGTGTCGCGTCAGCTCTCGACGCTCGTCTCTCTCGGCCTCGTGCAGGAGACGCCGTCGGTCTCCGGGCGCGGCCGTCCGCTCGAGCTGACCGCCGAGGGCGAAGAAGCCTTCCGCAACACGCTGCGATCGCTGCAGGGCGTGATCGACGTGCATCTCGCTCAGTGGACGGATGCCGAGGTGCATCGCTTCGCGCACGACCTCCGGCGTTTCGACAGAGGACACGAACCCGCTTGACCACGGCCCACAAGGCCATCAGAGGAAGAAGAGAAAATGAAGAACATCACTGTTCTCGGCACCGGCGTGCTCGGATCGCAGATCGCGTTCCAGACCGCCTTCCACGGTTTCGACGTCGTCGCCTACGACATCGATCAGCCTGCGCTCGACCGCGCGGCCGAGCGGTTCGAGGGTCTCGCCGAGCGTTACGTCGCCGACGGTGTCGAGAACGCCGCAGACGGCGCCGCCCAGGCGGCGATCGGCCGCATCCGGCTCACGTCCGACCTCGCGGAAGCCGCAGCCTCTGCCGACCTCATCATCGAGGCCGTGCCGGAGAACCTCGAGCTCAAGCAGGGCATCTACCGGACTCTCGCCGACGCCGCGCCGGCGACGACCATCTTCGCGACGAACTCGTCGACTCTGCTCCCCAGTGCGCTCGCAGAGTCGACGGGGCGCCCCGACCGTTTCCTCGCCCTGCACTTCGCGAACGAGATCTGGTCGCACAACACCGCGGAGGTCATGGGCACACCGGCCACCGACCCGGCGGTCTACGACGCCGTGGTGGAATTCGCCACCCGGATCGGCATGGTCCCGATCCAGATCAAGAAGGAGAAGGCCGGATACCTGCTGAACTCGCTGCTCGTGCCCTTCCTCCAGGCCGGAGCCGAGCTGCTCGTCGACGGGATCGCCGAACCCGAGGCGATCGATGCGACGTGGCGGATCGGCACGGGCTCCCCGGCCGGCCCGTTCGAGATCTACGACATCGTCGGACTGACCACGGCATACAACATCTCCCGCATGGGAGGCGAGAAGCAGCAGCGCTTCGCCGAACTGCTCAAGGAGCAGCACATCGACAAGGGCAAGCTGGGCGTGGCCACGGGAGAGGGGTTCTACACCTACCCGCGAGAGAGCTGAATCCCCTCAGCGCCCGAGGAGCTTGCGGATCGCCGTCTCGGGCGACACCGTGAGATCGAGAGTGCGACCGCGCGCGTAGAGCCGGAACACGCGCGGATCGATGTAGCTCCCCCTGGCCACCGCGAGGGTGTTGCCGAGCGCTGACGCCGTCGCCTGCACGGCGAGGCGCTCGGCACGCCGCCGCTCGTTCTTCGTCTCGAGTCGGCCGATCCGCGCGAGGGCGTCAGCCGCGAGGATCGTGCCGTGCAGCGTGCGGAAGTCCTTCGCAGTGAACGATGCCCCGGCCACCTGCCGGAGATAGTCGTTGACCTCGGTCGACGTGAGTCGCACGCGGCGGCGACCCTTGCGGTACGCGAGCAGCGGGGCCCGCGGTGAGCCGACGGCGAACTCCGACAGCGCCTCGGCGAGGGCGGCGTCGGAGATCTCGATCGCGGCGAGCTGCTTGCTCTTCGCGGGGAAGCTCAGGGACACGTCGCTGCCGTCGATGCGCACGTCACGTCGCCGGAGGGTGCTCAGCCCCCGACTGCCGTGCTTCACGAGGTAGCGCTCGGAGCCGATGCGCAGCGCGGCGTCATCGAGAAGCCGGAAGGAGACCGCGAGTGCTCGCTCTCGTGTCAGCCCCGGCTCGCCGATGGCGCGCGTGACCTTGGCCCTGGCCGCAGGCAGCGCCGCGGCGAGCTTGAGCGCCCGCGCGAACTTGCGCTGATCCCTCCCCGTGCGCCAGAGCGGGTGGTAGAGGTACTGACGTCGTCCCGCATCGTCGGTGCCGACCGCCTGGATATGAGCGAGCGGATCGGCGGCGATCCACACGTCCTTCCACGCCGGGGGTATCGCGAGGTCGCGGATGCGCTCCCTGTCGGCCTCGACGACGGGGGTGTTGCCCGCGTCGACGTATCGGAACCCCGACCCGGATCGCACACGGCGGATTCCTGGTGTCTCGCCCGGAACGACTCTCGTGAGCGCCATTCTCGTCCTCTCGGTCATGCCTCGTCGGGCATCGGGTGTTTCCCGCTCACGATGGCCGACGAAGAGCGAGGCGTGAAGGGCATGGCGCGACGCACGGGCGACCTGCTAGGCGACGCAGGCTCCTTCAGGCGATGCCGGGAGGGTGCGGCCGCTGCCCAGGGATCCGATTGTCGGGGCACACCGAGGTCTGCCATCCTCTTCACTATGGCCATGTCTTTCGAGGAATTCCGCACATCCCTGACCAGTGCAGATCTGCGGGCCGGCCTGGGGGTGCAGCTCACCGACCTCGAAGCGCAGCAGGTCGCCGATGATCCGGCCTCCGCTCAGAGCTGGTACGCGTACTGGCTCTCGACCCAGCCGACGTCTCCCCCGCCACCAACGGGCCCCGCGTTCGATGCACCGCCGCCCGCCTACGACGCGCCACCGCCCGCGTTCGATACACCGCCACCCGCCTACGACGCGCCACAGCCTGCCTACACCGCGGCTCCCGGCTACCCCTCGCAGGGCGACGTCTCCGTCGGTTCTCCCGCCTATCCGGGATACGCGCCCGTTCCCGACGGCCGACCCGGCAAGAAGAAGAGGGTCGGACTGTGGGTGACCCTGTCGATCCTCGGCGCCCTGCTGGTGATCGCCGCCATCGTCGTGATCTTCGCCTTCGCCACAGCACGCCATTGGACCAAGACCGATGTTCCTGAGCAGCCCGAGACCTTCCACAGCGAGGAGTACGAGACCGGCCGCGTCGACGTCACGATGGACGACGTCAACCCGTGCTCGGTGAACCAGGATTGGACCGACTGCACGAACCTGATGGTCGCGACCTATACGGCCGCCTGCGTCGATGTCGAGCTCACCGAGACCGCGGCCCTTCTGTGCACCGAGTACAGCTCCGCGATAGACGAGATGAAGGCGCAGGACGGCGAGGGCTATTACGTCGCGACGCTCGGCAGCTACGGGAGCCTGCATCAGACGCCTGAGATCGACACCCGCCAGGTCTCGAACGACGACTACGAGCCCGCCGTCACCCACGAGGCGGTGTGCTACCTCGGATTCATCGGAGAGTGCGAGTGAGACACTGGACCGGAAACGACAAAACCCCCGCCTGAGCGGGGGTTTTCGTCTTGCTGGGGTACCTGGACTCGAACCAAGAACAACGGAACCAGAAACCGCCGTGTTGCCAATTACACCATACCCCAAGGGCGAAACCGGAGTCTCGCACCGAGAGTCAAGCTTACCCGAGCCGTGGCCCTAATGCCAAAACGCCTCGGTCCGTCCGGGCGCGTCGCCCGGTGATCGCTGCGGGTGCGTGACCTCGGCAGCGGGCAGGAGCTCATCGAAGCGATGCTCCCCCGCCCGCCTGCCTCGTCAGTTCGCGAGGAACGCCGACAGAGACCGGAGGCGCCGCAGCGACTCGTCCTTGCCCAGGAGCTCCATGGACTCGAACAGCGGCGGCGAGATCCGACGACCGGTGATCGCGACGCGCGGAGGGCCGTAGGCGATGCGGGGCTTGAGCTCGAGCTTCTCGACGAGCGCCTCCGCGAGAGCCTCCTGGATCTTCTCTGGAGTGAACTCGGTCACCGGCTCGAGGGCGACGACGCAGGCGTCGAGGACCTCGGCGGCGTTCGCGGGCAGCCCCTTGAGCGCGTCGGCATCATACGAGACGTCGTCGGTGAACAGGAACCCCACCATGCCGGGCACATCGCCGAGCAACTGCACGCGCTCCTGCACGAGCGGTGCGACGCGGAAGGCGAGCACGAGCTGCTCGTGCGTCGGCTCATCGAAGAGGCCGGCGGCCGCGAGGTAGGGGATCGTCCTCTCGGCGAAGTCCTTCTCGTCGAGCTTGCGGATGTGGTCGCCGTTGATCGACTCGGCCTTCTTCTGGTCGAAGCGTGCCGGGTTCGGATTCACGTCGACGATGTCGAACGCCTCGGTGAACTCCTCGAGCGAGAACACGTCGCGGTCGTGACCGATCGACCAGCCGAGGAGCGCGAGGTAGTTCAGCAGTCCCTCGTGGATGAAGCCGCGATCCCGATGCAGGAACAGATCGGCCTGCGGGTCGCGCTTGGAGAGCTTCTTGTTGCCGGTCTCGCCGAGCACCAGAGGCATGTGGGCGAAGCGGGGCACGAAGGTGGTGACCTCCGCATCGATGAGCGCCGCGTAGAGCGCCAGCTGGCGAGCCGTCGAGGGCATCAGGTCTTCGCCGCGCAGGACGTGCGTGATGCCCATCAGCGCGTCGTCGACCGGGTTCACGAAGGTGTACAGCGGGATGCCGTTCGGACGCACCACCACGAAGTCCGGGAAGGATCCTGCGGGGAATGTCACCTCGCCCCGGATCAGGTCGACGTAGGTGAGGTCCTCGTCCGGCACACGCAGGCGGAGTGCGGGCTGACGCCCTTCGGCCCGGAAGGCGTCCTTCTGCTCCGCCGTGAGGTCGCGGTCATGGTTGTCGTACCCGAGCTGCTTCGCCCGCCCGGCAGCCTCGTTGCGAGCGTCGATCTCCTCCGCGGTCGAGAAGCTCTCATACAGAGCGCCGGATGCGAGGAGCTTGTCGATCACGCCGCGATAGATGTCGTGGCGCTCGGACTGACGGTAGGGAGCGTGGGGTCCACCGACCTCGACACCCTCATCCCAGTCGATCTTCAGCCAGGTCAGAGCGTCGACCAGCTGCCGGAAGCTCTCCTCGCTGTCTCGGGCGGCGTCGGTGTCCTCGATGCGGAACACCATCTTGCCGCCGTTGTGGCGGGCGTACGCCCAGTTGAAGAGGGCCGTGCGGACCATGCCGACGTGCGGCAGTCCGGTCGGAGAGGGGCAGAAGCGGACGCGGACGTCGGCGCCACTGGCGGTCGTGGTGAGGGGGTGCGGGGTAGCCATATCCCCTCGATTCTAGTTGCCGGGCGGCGTCTCGACCTCCCCGATCCGCCCACGATCGGGGCCGGTGAGAGGGGTCACCGTGGGTAACAGTCACTCACCGTGGGTAACAACCCGCATGCGACCTCGTCGCGCTCCTATCGTTGCCGCATCGACCAATCGGAAAGGTGACGACGTGACAATCACGGATGCAGTGACGACAGGCCTCAGCGATCGCTGGCTGAGCGCACCGAGACCTCAGACCAGCCTCGAATGGATCGAGCGCGCCGAGGAGGTTGCGGACATCCTCGCGGTGGACGCCGTCGAGAGGGACCGCGCGAACGCGACACCTCGTGCAGAGGTGCAGCTGCTCAAGGACTCGGGTCTGGTCACTCTGCTCGGCCCGCGCGTCCATGGCGGCGCGGGCGAGAGCTGGGAGACCGCGTACCGGGTGATCAGAGCGGTGGCCCGCGGCGACGGCTCGATCGGGCAGGTCCTCGGGTACCACTACCTCTGGGCATGGGCGGCGCGTCTCGTCGGAACCGACGAGCAGATCGCCGCGATCGAGGAGCTGTACACCGCGAACGACTACGTCTTCGGCGGCGCGGTGAACCCGCGCGACTCCGATCTGGTGATCCGCGAAGACGGCGACGACCTCGTGTTCTCCGGCCGGAAGTCCTTCTCCACCGGTGGTCGGATCTCGGACCTGACGGTCCTCGAAGGGGTCCTCGAAGGCACCGAGACGCACATCTTCGCGATCGTGCCCACGGCGCAGGAGGGAATCGTCTTCGGGAACGACTGGGACAACCTGGGCCAGCGGCTCACCGAATCAGGGTCCGTCGAGATCCGCGACGTGCGCGTCCCCTGGGCAGCGGCAGCCGGTTTCGTCGACCGGGTGTTCCAGCCTCTGACCTACAACACGCTGAACGTGCCGACCATCCAGCTCGTGTTCGCGAACTTCTACCTCGGCATCGCACAGGGTGCACTCGAGACGGCATCCGCCTACACCCGATCGACCACTCGACCGTGGCCGTACGGCGGCGACGACAAGCAGCACGCGACGGACGAGTGGTACCTGCTCGAGGGCTACGGCGAACTGGCCTCGAAGCTGTGGGCGGATGAGGCGCTGCTGAATGCCGTGGGCTCCGAGATCAGCGCGGTGCTGCATGCTCCACGAGAAGACCTCACTGCACGCCGACGCGGCGAGATCGCCGTGCGCATCGCAGCGGGGAAGCTGCGCATCGTCGACGACGGCCTGGAGGTCGCCACGAAGATCTACGAGCTCACCGGTGCCAGAGCGTCGGCCAACTCTGTCGGCCTCGACATCTTCTGGCGCAACCTGCGCACGCACAGCCTGCACGACCCGATCGCGTACAAGAAGCGGGAGGTCGGCGACTACGTGCTGCGCAACGAGGTGCCTGAGCCGACCTGGTACACCTGATCGCCGCGATGCAGGTGGTCCTCGGTGCCGCACCGACACGGGCGGTCGCGGCACCGAGCGACCGCGGGGCACTCCGGCCGAGGGCGGCCTCAGCCGCGCGACGCCACGGCAACCGCGGCAGAATGCACCAGCGGCAGGCGGCCGGCGATCGATCGCTCGGCGCACACCGACTCGAAGGCAGCACGGAACGAGCGCCGACCGGTGTCGTCGAGCGCTCGGTAGAACTGGCCCGCTCCCCCGACGCCTCCTTCGGCTGACACCCACAGCGCAGTCGCATCCGCCGACCACGTCCAGGTGATCTCCGACACCCGCGGGCGCATCCAGCCTGCATCGTCGAGCATCCTCGCGAAGCCGTCGACGGTCCGCTCGAAGTCCTTCTCCGGCGGAAGCCGCTCGCCCTCGGTCGGGACGAGCGCCGCGCGATGGCACACCTCTCGCCAGAGCCAGGTCGGCGAGTTCGTCCAGATCGTGGCCGCCACGCGGCCGGCAGAGACGCGGAGAAGCTCTCCGGCCGATGCGCGGGGGTCGGCGACGTGGTTCAACACGAAGTTCGCCACGACCGCATCGAACTCCGCGTCCTCGAACGGCAGCGACGGCAGCGCTCCGTCGCGCACCCGCATCGCCGGGTGCTGCCGCAGCGCGACCTCCCGCATCGTCGGCTCGGGCTCGCACCCTGTCGTATCCCATCCGGCATCCGTGAATGCGGCCGTGAGGAGACCGGTTCCGGAACCGACATCGAGCAGCGAGCGACCCGCAGGGTCTCCGAGCCGCCCGAGCAGAGTCCCCGCCGTGCCGACGCACAGCGAGGCATAGGAATCGGCGTATGCCCGCCCCGTGCCCGCCCAGTCCTTCATCGCCTCGGACGCCCGAGAGGAGAGAGCGCGACGATGGCGACGACGATGACAGACGCGGCGATGCCCAGTCCGGCATAGTCGAAGTTCGAGAGCACCACGCCCGCGAGCACCGCGCCGCCAGCTGCCGAGAGGCTCATGAGCGAATCGCTGCGACCCTGCCTGCGTGTGCGGATCTCGGGGGCGCTCGACTCGGTCAGCAGCGCGGCCCCCGCGACGGTCGCCGCGCTCCATCCGAGCCCCAACAGGATCAGAGCGACGATCACGCCCCACTCCCGATCATTCGCGAACACGGCGAACGCCAGGGCCGCCCCGAGGAGCACCTGCCCCAGCAGGACCACACGCAGCCGCCCCCACCGGTCGGCGAGGATGCCGAAGAGCGGCGACAGCGCATACATGCCGCCGACGTGCAGGGCGATCGTGATGCCGACGAGAGCCGAGACATCGGCCGGTGTGGGAGCCATTCCGTGCGCGCCGTGCGCCATGTGCGCGAGATGCACAGGAGTCATCGCCATGACGGACGCCATCACGACGTGCGAACCGGCGACCGCGAACATCGCGTAGCGAGCCACCACCGGCCTGTCTGCGAACGCCCTGCCTGTAGCCCCCGCAGCAGCCGCTGAGGCGAGCCTCTGCGCGGCCAGAAGAGGATCTGGCCGCAGCGCCACGAGATACAGGATGAGCGCGGCGCATTGAGCGACGAACGAGAAGACGTAGGATCCGGTCTGAGGCGGCATGCCGATCGCGGCGCCCACGACCTCACCCGGTCCGAGCAGCAGGGGGCCTGCGACCCCGCCGATGGTGGTCGCCCACACGACGATCGCGAGGTCCCGCCCTCGGTGCTGCGGCGCGGCGAGGTCGGTGGCGGCGAATCGCGACTGCAGATTGCCCGCGTTCCCGGCGCCGATCATGAGGATGCCGACCAGTAGCAGCGGGAACACCCGCAGCGACGCCGCGAGGATCACGACGGCGATCCCCACGAGCGCGAACAGATTGCCGAGCGTCAGTGCACGGCGACGCCCCACCCTGGCGGCGAGGCGAGCGAGAGGGATCGCGCACACTGCGGCGCCCAGCGTGACCGATGCGGTCGCGAGTCCCGACAAGGCGTCGCTGCCGGAGATGTCGGCGGCGAGCAGCGCGCCGAGCGACACGGTCGCCCCGAACGCGATGCCGCCGAGCACCTGGCCGGACGAGAGAACCAGCACGGTTCTCCGCTGGACCGCTGCCTGCTGAGCCGCCGTCAGGGCGACGACGGTCATGATGGGCGCACGGCGTCGCGCACGGTGTTGCGCAGAATACCCAGACCGGTGATCTCGACCTCGACGGTGTCGCCGGCGACGAACTCCCCCACACCAGCCGGCGTGCCGGTCAGGATGACGTCACCCGGCAGCAGGGTGAAGGCCTCGGATGCATGCTCGATGATCGCCTCGACGGAGTGGATCATGTCGGTCAGGGGCGCCTTCTGACGGACCTCGCCGTTGACCCGGGTCTCGATCGTCGCCACAGACGGATCGAACTCCGTGCTGATGGTCGGACCGAGAGGGCAGAACGTGTCGAAGCCCTTGGCCCGAGCCCACTGGCCGTCCTTGCGCTGGAGGTCGCGCGCCGTGACATCGTTGGCGATCGTGTAGCCGAGCACGTGGTCGAGGGCATCCGCCGCCTTCACGTTCTTCGCGACCCGTCCGATCACGACGGCCAGCTCGCCCTCGTATTCGGTCTGCTCTGAGATCGACGGGCGCACGATCGCGTCGCCCGGGCCGATGACGGCGGTGTTGGGCTTGAGGAACAGCAGCGGCTCCTCGGGGGCGACTCCCCCCATCTCAGCGGCGTGGTCGTGGTAGTTCTTGCCGACGCACACGATCTTGGATCGAGGGATGACCGGCGCCAGGATCACCGCGTCCGCGATCGGGACTCGGTCTCCGGTGGGTTCGTACCCGGCGAAGAGCGGATCGCCCGCGAGGACGACCAGGTCGGTGTCGTCGACGATCCCGAAGAGGATGGCGTCGTCATGGCTGAATCGGGCGATCTTCATGCCACCAGCCTATCCAGAGCGCCGGACGACGAGACCCCGCTGCGCAGGTCGCGCAGCGGGGTCCCGGGGAGTTCCTGCGAAGATCAGGCGTCGAGGCGCAGGAGCCAGCCGTGCTTGTCTTCGCGGCGGCCGTACTGGATGTCGGTGAGTTCTTCGCGGAGCGACAGCGCGAGTTCGCCGAGCGGCTGCGGCTCATCGAAGCCTTCGCCGACGAGTGCGCCGATCGGCGTCACGACTGCGGCCGTGCCGCAGGCGAACACCTCGACGATGTCGCCGGATGCCACGCCCTCGCGCCACTCGTCGATCGAGATGGGCCGCTTCTCGACCGTGTAGCCGCGATCCTCGGCGAGCTGGAGCAGCGAGTCGCGCGTGATCCCCTCGAGGATGCTGTCGGACTCGGGCGTGACGACGCGGCCGTCCTTGAACACGAACACGACGTTCATCCCGCCGAGCTCCTCGACGTTGCGCTGCTCATCGAGGAACACGACCTGGTCGCATCCCTTCGACGAGGCCTCGCTCTGCGCGAGCAGGCTCGACGCGTAGTTGCCGCCCGTCTTGGCCTTGCCCGTGCCCCCCTTGCCGGCGCGTGCGTAGTCCTCGGAGAGCCAGATGCGCACGGGCTTCACGCCGCCGCTGAAATATGCGCCGGCCGGGCTTGCGATCACGTAGTAGGCGACCTTCTGCGCGGCTCGGACACCGAGGAACGCCTCTTTGGCGAACATGAACGGGCGCAGGTAGAGGCTCTGGTCGGCGCCGGACGGCACCCACCGCCCGTCGACCGCGATGATCTCGCGAAGCGACTGGATGAAGTACTCGGTGGGCAGCTCCGGCAGCGCGAGTCGACGGGCGCTGGCCTGAAGTCGTGCGGCGTTGCGGTCGGGGCGGAAGGTGTGGATCGACCCGTCTGCGTGACGGTAGGCCTTGATGCCCTCGAAGATCTCCTGCGCATAGTGCAGCACGGAGGCGGCGGGGTCGAGCGGGATCGGTCCGTACGGCTGCACGCGCGGGCGGTGCCATCCGCCCTTCGCCGACCAGCAGATGTCGACCATGTGATCGGTGAAGACCACGCCGAAGCCGGGGTTCTCATGAACCTCGGCGACACGACCGGCCGTCGCGGCGGCCAGGTTCTTGGTCACAGCGAACTCCAGTGGAGCCACGGTGGTCTCGGCATCGATGGTCGTCATCTCGTCATCCATTCCTCGTGTGGCGCGCATCCTCGCGCCGTCTCAGCCTACGCCTGTCGTTCAGAGCAGAGCAGTGATCGCGGAGCCGATCTCCGCCGTGCTGCGCGCCCCCGTGCGGGACGCGATGTCGGACTCCACGGCGGCACTCACGCGAGCGGCCTCCGCGCCGAGCCCGAGGTGGTCGAGCAGCAGCGCCACCGAGAGGATCGCCGCCGTGGGGTCGGCCCTCTGCTGGCCGGCGATGTCGGGGGCGGATCCGTGGACCGGCTCGAACATCGACGGGAACGCGCCATCGGGGTTGATGTTGCCCGAGGCGGCCAGTCCGATGCCTCCGGTGACCGCGCCGGCGAGGTCGGTGAGGATGTCGCCGAACAGGTTGTCGGTGACGATCACGTCGAAGCGCGCGGGGTCGGTCACGAGGAAGATCGTCGCTGCGTCGACGTGCAGGTAGTCGACCGTCACCTGGGGATGCTCCGCAGCGACCTCGTTCACGACACGCTGCCAGATGGCACCGGCGTGCACGAGCACGTTGGTCTTGTGAACGAGTGTGACCTTCTTGCCGCGCCGCTCGGCGAGGTCGAAGGCGTACCTCACGACGCGCTCGACGCCGAACGCCGTGTTCACCGAGGTCTCGTTGGCGACCTCCTGAGGTGTGCCCTTGCGGATCGCGCCCCCGTTGCCGACGTACGGACCCTCGGTGCCCTCACGCACGACGACGAAGTCGATGGCGCCCGGGTTCGCGAGCGGTCCCGGAGCACCCGCGAACAGCTTCGACGGGCGCAGGTTCACGTAGTGGTCGAGCGTGAAACGCAGCTTCAGGAGCAGCCCGCGCTCGATGTTCGCATCCTTGAGCCGGGGGTCGCCCGGCGTGCCGCCGACGGCACCCAGCAGGATCGCGTCGTGAGCCGCGATAGCCTGCAGGTCGTCGTCCGTCAGCGTGTCGCCGGTCTCGAGGAAACGAGCGGCGCCGAGCGAGAAGCGGGTCTTGTCGAACGTCACTCCGCTGGAGGCGGTGACCGCATCGAGGACCTTCTCCGCCTCGGCGACGACCTCTGGGCCGATTCCGTCACCGGGGATGACGGCCAGCTTCACGACACGCGACATGACACTCCTTGCATCGGGATGAACCGGCCAGCATTCGGGCGGATGCCGAGCGGGCCGGTTCTCCCAGCGTACTGGTCAGTGCGCGGGGGCCTTGCGCAGCGTGACGGCCGCGATCACTCCGGCGAGAACGACCAGCCCTGCGCCGATCAGCGAGGTGACCATGACGCCCGAGCCGAATGCCGCGGATGCCGCGTCCCACAGCGCGTCTCCGAGCTGTGCGGGAAGCTCCTGCGCGGCGGTGTAGGCGCCCGCGAGGGTCTCGGTCGCCGCATGCGCGGCCTCGGCAGGAATGCCCTCCGGGACCACGAGCGCACCCCGGTAGAACGCGGTGATGAGGCCACCGAGCACTGCCGTGCCGAGCACCGCACCGAGTTCGTACGCCGTCTCGGACACTGCGCTCGCGGCTCCGGCCTTCTCAGCCGGCGCGCTCGAGAGGATGAGCTCGTTCGAGATCGTCTCGGCACCGCCGATGCCGATCCCGAGCACCACGAACGCGATGACGAGGGGCGCGATGCCGTGATCGGACGTCGTGAACGCCACGAGCAGATAGCCGGCGACCGAGAAGACGAGTCCCACCGGCACCAGGATGTGGGGTGGCACCCTGCGGGAGATCGGCACCACGGAGAGTCCGGCCACGATCATCGCGAGCATGCCGGGCACGAGTGCCGCGCCCGCCGTCATCGGCGAGAGGCCGAGCACGAGCTGCAGGTGCTGCGAGACGAAGTAGAGGAACCCGACGAGCGCGACCACGCTGAGGAGGTTGACCAGGATCGCCCCCGAGAACGAGCCCCGGCGGAAGAGGCCCATGTCGAGCATGGGCACTTCAGCGGTGAGCTGGCGACGCACGAAGAGATAGCCCATGGCGACGCCGAGCAGCGCCCAGGCGCCGGCGGTGAGACTCGGCCCGTCGACGGCGAGCGACTTGATCGCATAGACGACGGGGATCATCGCGGCCATCGAGAGCACGATGCTGACGATGTCGATGCGTCCCGGATTCGGATCGCGACTCTCGGGCACGAGCAGCGGCGCCGCGATCAGCAGCGGGATGAGCACGGGGACGGCGATCAGGAACACCGAGCCCCAGTCGAAGTGCTCGAGCAGGAACCCTCCCACGATCGGACCGAGCGCCGAACCTGCGGAGAAGGCCGACGCCCACACCGCGATCGCGAGGCGACGCTGATCGCGGTTCTGGAAGATCGAACGCAGGAGCGACAGCGTCGACGGCATGAGCATCGCGCCGAACAAGCCGAGCAGCGCGCGTGCGGCGATCAGCAGCCCGGCGGTCGGGGCGAAGGCGGCGAGAGCCGACACGGCCGCGAAGCCGGACGCACCGATCAGCAGCATCCGGCGACGTCCGAAGCGGTCGCCGAGGGTTCCCATGGTCACCAGGAGTCCCGCGAGCACGAGCGGGTACACGTCGATGATCCACAGCTGCTCCGCCCCGGTGGGCGCGAGCGCGATGGAGATCTCGGGGAGCGCGAAGCTCAGCACCGTGTTGTCCACCGACACCAGGAGCACCGGCAGCATGAGGACGACGAGCGCCGCCCAGCCACGGGCTCCGACGCGGGGAGCGTCCGTCTCTGTCGTCGGGATCGACGCAGTACGGGTCATGGAACACCTCTCAGGATCACGACGGCATCGTAACTAAACCGTCCAGCTGGTATAGTAACAGAATCGTCATCTGTCGGCGTTACGGTGATGAGAGACGAACAGAGGAACCCCGATGCCCCGACCTCCCCTGGCCCGCGAGCGCGTGCTCGACGCGTTCGAGTCGATCGTCATCAATGACGGCGAGCGAGCGGCGACGCTCGACGCGACGGCGAAAGCCGCCGGCGTCTCGAAGGGCGGGCTGCTCTACCATTTCGGTTCGAAAGAGGACCTCGCGGCGGGACTCCTCGATCGTCTCGACGCACTCACCACGGCAGACCTCGAGCGCATGGCCGCGGCAGACGATGGTCCGGTGGCGTACTACGTGCGCACGTCCGTCATGGAGGACGACGCCCTGGATCGCGCGCTCATCGCCGCATCGCGTCTGGCACAGGGCGGCTCTCTGCCGGCGGGCGAGGCGCTGCGCACAGTGCGGCGCCGCTGGGAGGACATGATCCGTCCGCACGTGCGCGATCGGGCGAGCCTCAACCTCGTGATGCTGCTCAGCGACGGGCTCTACTTCAACAACTCACTCGACGTGAACGGCGAGGAGCACCTCGTCCCCCATCGCGCCGAGCTCGACGATCTGATCGCCCTCGTGCTCCGCACGACGGCTCCCTGAAACGGGCGAGAGACAGAGCGGGAGGACGGCCGCTCGGCCGCCCCTCCCGCTCTCTTCGTGCGTCTGGCTCAGATGTCGGTGATCTCGATCTGACGGAACAGGTCGGCGTCGATCTCGGTGCGCAGGTCCTCGAGCAGGTCGTCGGACACCGGCGAGTCCAGCGTCAGCACGCTGAGCGCCTGGTCACCGGCGCCGAGCCGCGAGATCTGCATGCCGGCGATGTTGATGCCTGCCTCGCCGAACTTCTGGCCGTAGACCGCGACGATGCCGGGGCGGTCGGTGTACAGCATCACGACGTGGTGCTTCTCGATCGGCAGCTCGAGCGCGTGGTCGTTGATGGCGACCAGCTTCTCTGCCTGCTTCGGGCCGGTGAGGGTGCCCGACACCGAGAGCTGCGAGCCGTCGGAGAGAGCGCCGCTCAGAGTGATCACGTTGCGGTACTCGTCGCTCACGTCGTCCTTGAGAAGGCGAACCGCGATGCCGCGCTGGTCGGCGAGCAGCGGCGCGTTGACGTACGAGACCGTCTCGCTGACGATGTTCGTGAAGACGCCCTTGAGCGCCGCGAGCTTCAGCACGCTGACGTCGTAGTCGTTCAGCTCACCGTGGACCTCGACGTCGAGGCTCGTGAGAGGCGACGTCGCGAGGGCGGCGAAGATCTGGCCGAGCTTCTCGACGAGCGAGATTCCGGGGCGCACGTAGGGGTCGATGACTCCCCCGGCGACGTTGACCGCGTCGGGGACGAGGTCGCCGCCGAGCGCGAGGCGCACGGAGCGCGCGACCGAGACACCGGCCTTCTCCTGCGCCTCCTCGGTGCTGGCACCGAGGTGCGGGGTCACGACGACGTTGGGGAGGTCGAGCAGCGGACGAGCGGTTCCGCCCTCGGCGGGCGGCTCGGAGGTGAAGACGTCGAGTCCTGCGCCGGCGATCTCGCCGGCGACGAGCGCGGCGTGAAGCGCTTCCTCATCGATGAGGCCACCGCGGGCGACGTTCACGACGAAGGCGGTCGGCTTCATGGCCTTGAACTGCTCGGCGCCGATCATGCCGGTCGTCTCGGGCGTCTTGGGCATGTGGATCGTGAGGAAGTCGGCCTCGGCGACGAGCTCGTCGAGCGAGAGGAGCTGCACACCGAGCTGCTGCGCACGAGCCGAGGTGACGTAGGGATCGTACGCGACGACGCGCATGTCGAACGCGGCGAGGCGGGCGGCGACGAGAGCGCCGATGCGACCGAGGCCGACGATGCCGACGGTCTTCTCGAAGAGTTCCGCGCCCGTGAACGAGCTGCGCTTCCACTGGCCGGCGGCGAGGGAGGCATGGGCCGCGGGGATGCGACGGGCGAGGCTGAGGATGTGTCCGACCGTGAGCTCGGCGGCCGAGATGATGTTCGACGTCGGAGCGTTGACGACCATGACGCCGGCCGCGGTGGCCGCCTTGATGTCGACGTTGTCGAGTCCGACGCCCGCGCGGGCGACGACCTTCAGCTTCGGCGCGTGCGTCAGCGCCTCTTCGTCGATGTGCGTCGCCGAGCGGATCAGCACCGCATCGGCCTCTGCGAGCGAGGCGAAGAGCGCCTCGCGGTCAGTGCCGTCGACGTTGCGGACGTCGAAGTCGGGGCCGAGGGCCTCGATCGTGGCGGGAGAGAGAACTTCGGCGATGAGCACGACGGGCTTCGGCACAGGGATCCTTCGGGGCAGCGCGACAGGGGGCCGATGCGCCGCACACCATGGGGGCGCGATCACCTCAACTGTACCCGAGCGCTCCTGCTGCTCCGTGCCGTGTGACGCCGTGGATCAGACCACGGCCGTCACGAGATCCGACATGTTGAGGATGCTGTATCCGATCAGGCTCAACCAGAACACCGCCACGATGCCGAGGCCGGCCAGCAGCACCAGCGCGAGCTCGCCGGCGCGACGGCGTCGTCCGATCGCATACGCGAAGACGAACACGACGGCGGGGAAGACGACGCCGAAGAGCAGCGTCACCCATCCGATCCCCGTGAGGCCGTTCTGCGCCATCGAGATCACATGCGCGACGGCATTCCAGATGGCGTAGGCGTAGAAGAGACCTGCGAGGCCGAGAACGACCGCGCTCAGCCACCGAGGAGAACCGGAGGCTGCGGGAGAAGCCGACTGCGTCCCGGTCATGATCCGATCACCCCCACCGTCACGAAGGGCCATGGCACGAGAAGAACCACTCCGAGCAGGAGCAGCCCGATGCGGATCCAGGCCGCCTTGGCCCGGGTGAGCACCCACACCGCGAGGAACCACAGAGCGGGTGCCGCCACCGCGAGCACGAACCACGGCACGTACATGGCATCGGCCACGATCAGATTGGCGAGCGGCTTGAGCCGGAGGCCGCCGACGACCCAGCCGATGCTGTACAGCAGATAGACGCCGCCGACGATCCCGAGTGTCAGGAGCATCGCCGTGCTCAGATGCGCCGGTTCCTGCTCATCGGGCATCGTGACCGTGCCGTCCGCATCGACGTGCCCGACGCCCTCGCTGCCCCGGCCGACGGCGTTCCACCCGTCCGGCAGGGCTGCGTCGTCGGAGGCGTCGCCATGGGGCGCGGACGCCTCTCTGTCAGAGCCCTTCGGTGCGGGCGTCTTCGGCGCGACGCCGTCGTCACCGTCCCAGGTCAGGGCGTCGTCGGAATCGGAAGTCATGTCCTCAGCGTAGGACACGTCGTCCACTATGCTCGGGGGCATCTGGGCCACCGGGGCCCTTTCCGGAAGGAAGATCGTGGCCGAGCAGAACAAGAGCGCCGACCAGAGCCCCTCTGGCGGTTCCGTCGACGAACCCGCAGCCGGGTGGAAGCCGACGGCCGCAGCCAAGTCCAGGGCCACCACGTTCCGCTGGATCGCCGCCGTGCTGTGGGCGCTCGCGATCATCGGCGAGGGCGTCTCGATCTTCTGGCTCCTGCGCCAGCGCGAGTACGTCGGCGAGGACGGAGCCCTCGTCCGCGATCCGGACACCGGCCTGCTCGAAGACCGCGGCGTCACCGTGGTGTTCCCGCAGTGGGCGTTCGTCACCCTCCTCGTGCTGCTCGTGGTGATCGCAGCCCTTGCCATCACCGGTTCGATCCTGTGGAAGAAGGCGAACCGTCTCGATCCCGCCCGCAGGTCCGAGACGGTGCGCTTCTTCGTGCAGAACCAGCTCGGCGCGATCATCGCGATCGTCGCGTTCCTGCCCCTGGTGATCCTCATCTTCCTCAATAAGGACATGAGCAAGGGCCAGAAGACCACCGCCGGGATCGTCGGAGTGGTCCTCGCTCTGCTCGCCACGGTGATCGGAGTGGACTTCAACCCGCCCTCCGTCGAGAAGTACACCGCCGACCAGTCAGCCGTGATCCAGCTCCTCGGCAAGGACGAGGTCGTGTGGGTCGACGGCGGCGCGGTCTACCACGTCTGCGAAGACGTGTCGGACATCCAGACGGGCAGCGAGAAGCGCATCGGCACCACGGCAGAAGCCGTGGAGGCTGGCAAATCCCGCCTCACGCTGAAGTTCGCGTCCGAGCTTCGCGCCTGCGGGCTCGCCGTGCCGCTCAACGCGGACGACATCGAGGCGGCACTGCGTGAGATCCAGGGCGGCCAGGTCGATACCGTGCTGCCCGCACCGGTGTGGGCGAACGGTGACGACGCTCCCGCTGTGGTGGAGGATGCTCCCGCCGCGGAGTGATCTCCCTCGGTACGAACGAAGGGCCCGGTGCGGATCGCACCGAGCCCTTCGTTCGTACGTCAGATCAGCGTCAGCGCGCAGCGCTGCCGTCGACGTAGTCCTCGTCCTGCTGCTTCCACGCGAAGAGCGAGCGCAGCTCCTTGCCTGTGGCCTCGATGGGGTGCGTCTCCTCCTTGGCCCGCAGCGCGAGGAACTCCTCGCCGCCGTTGTCCTGGTCGTCGATGAAGCGCTTCGCGAACGCACCGCTCTGGATGTCGGCGAGGATCGCCTTCATCGACTCCTTGACCTCGGGGGTCACGACGCGGGGGCCCGACACGTAGTCGCCGTACTCGGCGGTGTCGGAGACCGACCAGCGCTGCTTGGCGATGCCGCCCTCCCACATCAGGTCGACGATGAGCTTCAGCTCGTGAAGCACCTCGAAATAGGCGATCTGCGGCTGGTAGCCAGCCTCGGTGAGCGTCTCGAAGCCGGCCTGGACGAGGTGGCTGACGCCACCGCACAGAACGGCCTGCTCACCGAACAGGTCGGTCTCGGTCTCCTCGGTGAAGGTCGTCTTGATGACGCCGGCGCGGGTGCCGCCGATGGCCTTGGCGTACGACAGCGCGGTCGCCCAGGCGTTGCCCGACGCGTCGCGCTCGACGGCGATGATGTCGGGGATGCCGCGACCGGCGACGAACTCGCGACGCACGGTGTGGCCCGGTGCCTTCGGTGCGACGAGGATGACGTCGACGCCCTCGGGAGCGTCGATGTAGCCGAAGCGGATGTTGAAGCCGTGCGCGAAGGCGAGCGTCTTGCCCTCGGTGAGGTTCGGGGCGATCGACTCGCTGTAGATCGTGCGCTGGTGCTGGTCCGGCGCCAGGATCATGATGAGGTCGGCCCACTGAGTCGCCTCAGCGACGGTCTTGACCGCGAATCCGGCTTCCTCCGCCTTCGGCGCCGACTTCGAGCCCTCCTTGAGCGCGATCGCGACCTCGACACCGGAGTCGCGAAGGTTCTGCGCGTGCGCGTGACCCTGCGAGCCGTAGCCGACGATGGCGACCTTCTTGCCCTGGATGATCGACAGATCGGCGTCTGCGTCGTAGAAGATCTCGGTGCTCACTGGTTTTCTCCTTGATTGGTGTTCGTGTACGTGTAGGAAATCTGGTCAGCCGCGCAGGACGCGCTCGGTGATGCTCTTGCCGCCGCGGCCGATGGCGAGGAGACCCGACTGCGCGATCTCCTTGATGCCGAACGGCTCGAGGGCACGGAGCATGGCGTCGACCTTGCCCCGATCACCGGTGACCTCGATCACCAGCGCGTCGGACGCATAGTCCACGACCGAGGCGCGGAACAGGTTGGCGACCTCGATGACGTTCGACCGGTTCGCGTTGTCGGTGCGGACCTTGACGAGCATGTGCTCGCGCTGCACCGAGGTCGGGAAGTCGAGCTCCACGATCTTGATGACGTTGATCAGCTTGTTGAGCTGCTTGGTCACCTGTTCGAGAGGCAGGTCCTCGAGGTCGACGACGACGGTGATGCGGGAGATGCCCGGCACCTCGGTCACGCCCACCGCGAGCGAGTCGATGTTGAAACCGCGGCGCGCGAACAGACCTGCGACGCGGGTCAGCAGACCGGGGGTGTTCTCCACAAGGAGGCTCAGCACGTGAGTCGACATGGTCAGTCCTCCTCGTCGAAAGCGGGCGCGTGCTCGCGGGCGTACTGGACGTAGCTGTTGCTCACGCCCTGGGGAACCATCGGCCACACCATGGAGTCGGCGCTGACGACGAAGTCGATGACGACGGGGCGGTCGTTGGTCTCGAGAGCGAGCTTGATCGCCGCGTCCACCTCCTCCTCCTTCTCGACACGGATCGCGAGACAGCCGTAGGCCTCGGCGAGCTTCACGAAGTCAGGGATGCGCACAGTGCCGTGACCGGTGTTCAGGTCGGTGTTCGAGTGGCGGCCGTCGTAGAACAGCGTCTGCCACTGGCGGACCATGCCCAGCGACGAGTTGTTGATGATCGCGACCTTGATCGGGATGTTGTTGATCGTGCAGGTCGCGAGCTCCTGATTGGTCATCTGGAAGCATCCGTCACCGTCGATCGCCCACACCACGCGGTCGGGCTCGGCGACCTTGGCGCCCATGGCAGCGGGGACGGAGTAGCCCATCGTGCCCGCTCCCCCGGAGTTCAGCCAGGCGTTGGGTCGCTCGTACTTGATGAACTGCGCAGCCCACATCTGGTGCTGTCCGACTCCGGCGGCGTAGATGCCCTCCGGGCCGGTCAGCTCACCGATCCGCTGGATCACGTACTGCGGCGCGAGGAGCCCGTCGGTCGTCGGCGCGTATCCGAGGGGGAACTCGGTACGCAGGCCGTCGAGGTACGACCACCACTCCTCCGTGTCGGGAGTCGTCGTGTTGACGGCCGAGCGGAACGCGGATTCGAGGTCGACCAGCACGTCGCGGACGTCTCCGACGATCGGCACATCGGCCGTGCGGATCTTCGAGATCTCCGCCGGGTCGATGTCGACGTGCACGACCTTGGCGTTCGGCGCGAAGAGCGCAGCCTTGCCGGTCACACGGTCGTCGAACCTCGCGCCGAGCGACACGATCAGGTCGGCCTCCTGCAGCGCAAGCACCGCAGGGACGGTGCCGTGCATGCCCGGCATGCCCAGGTGCTGCTGGTGCGAGTCGGGGAACGCGCCGCGAGCCATGAGCGTCGTCACGACCGGCGCGTTCGTCGTCTCGGCCAGGGCGAGCAGCTCGGCCGACGCACGACCACGGATCACACCGCCACCGACGTAGAGCACCGGCTTCTTGGCCTCAGCCAGAAGGGCGGCTGCCGCATGGATCTGCTTGCCATGGGCCTTCGTCACGGGGCGGTACCCCGGCAGGTCGTACTTGGGCGGCCAGACGAACGGCGCCATGGCCTGCTGTGCATCCTTGGTGATGTCGACGAGCACCGGACCGGGGCGGCCCGTCGAGGCGATCTCGTATGCCGCCGCGATGGCGCCGGGGATCTCGGATGCGTCCTTCACGAGGAACGAGTGCTTCGTCACCGGCATCGTGATTCCCACGATGTCGGCCTCCTGGAACGCGTCGGTGCCCATGAGCGTCGAGAACACCTGGCCGGTGATCGCGAGCAGCGGCACCGAGTCCATGTAGGCGTCAGCGATCGCGGTCACGAGGTTGGTCGCACCGGGGCCAGAGGTCGCGATGCAGACACCGACCTTGCCCGACGACGATGCGTAGCCCTCGGCGGCGTGGCCCGCTCCCTGCTCGTGCCGCACCAGGATGTGCCGAAGGTCGGCCGCATCCATGAGCGGGTCGTAGACGGGGAGGATCGCGCCGCCGGGGAGGCCGAAGACATCCCTGACGCCGAGGAGCTCGAGCGTGCGGACGACAGCCTCTGCTCCGGAGATCTCCGGTGCGGCGGATTTGGGTGCGGGCGGCCTCGGCACAGCCGAGACGGTGTCAGCAGTCATGACACTCCTTCTGATGGTCTGTAGGCGACGTCGGAGGCTGGATGCCGGATTCGACGCGGATCAGCCGGTCGTCGCGCCCTCGGCGGCTGACCGCACGAGACGCGAGTACTTGGCAAGAACGCCACGGGTATAGCGCGGGGGTAGCGGCTCCCAGCCAGAGCGGCGGGAGGCGAGCTCCGCCTCGTCGACGAGTAGGTCGAGAGAGCGAGCTGCGATATCGACCCGTATCAGATCACCATCGCGCACGAAGGCGATGGGACCTGCGTCCACCGCTTCGGGTGCTATGTGGCCGATGCACAGGCCGGTTGTGCCGCCTGAGAATCGTCCGTCAGTCAAGAGTAGTACATCTTTTCCGAGCCCCGCGCCCTTGATGGCCGCGGTGATGGCCAGCATCTCGCGCATACCCGGTCCGCCCTTCGGACCCTCGTAGCGGATCACGATGACGGTGCCCGCCTCGATCTCGCCGTTGGCCACGGCGTCCATGGCCGCACGCTCGCGCTCGAACACGCGGGCGGGGCCCTCGAACACGGCGGCGTCGAAGCCGGCCGTCTTCACGACCGCGCCCTCGGGCGCGAGCGAGCCGTGCAGGATCGTCAGGCCGCCGGTCGCGTGGATCGGGTTGTCGAACGTGTGGATGACCTCGCCGTCGATCGGCCGCGGGTCGAGATCCGCGAGGTTCTCGGCGAGCGTCTTGCCCGTCACGGTGAGCGCGTCACCGTGCAGCAGCCCCTCGTCGAGCATCGCCTTCATGATCACGGGGATGCCGCCGTGGCGGTCGACGTCGTTCATGACGTACTTGCCGAACGGCTTCATGTCCGCCACGTGCGGCACCTTGTCGCCGATGCGGTTGAAGTCGTGCAGGCTCAGCTCGACATCGGCCTCTCGCGCGATGGCGAGCAGGTGCAGCACGACGTTCGTCGAACCGCCGAGGGCCATCGCGAGCGCGATGGCATTCTCGAACGCCTCCTTGGTGAGGATGTCGCGGGTCGTGATGCCCTGACGGAGCAGGTTCACGACGGCCTCGCCGGAGCGGTGCGCGAAGTAGTCGCGGCGGCGATCCGCGGCGGGCGGGGCCGCCGAACCGGGAAGGCTCAGGCCGAGGGCCTCGGCCACCGACGCCATGGTGTTGGCCGTGTACATGCCTCCACAGGCACCTTCACCCGGGGCGATCGCGCATTCGATGCGCTTGAGGTCCTCTTCGCTCATGAGACCGGCGCGGCACGCGCCGACGGCCTCGAACGAGTCGATGATCGTGACGTCCTTCTCGGTGCCGTCGGAGAGCTTGACCCATCCGGGGGCGATCGAGCCGGCGTAGAGGAAGACGCTGGAGAGGTCGAGTCGGGCGCTGGCCATGAGCATGCCGGGGATCGACTTGTCGCAGCCGGCGAGCAGCACCGAGCCGTCGAGCCGCTCGGCCATCATCACGGTCTCGACCGAGTCGGCGATGACCTCGCGCGACACCAGCGAGAAGTGCATGCCCTCGTGGCCCATCGAGATGCCGTCGGACACAGAGATCGTGCCGAACTGCAGCGGGTAGCCACCACCCGAATGCACGCCCTCTTTCGCCCCCTGCGCGAGACGGTCGAGGCTCAGGTTGCAGGGCGTGATCTCGTTCCAGCTGGACGCGATGCCGATCTGGGGCTTGTCCCAGTCGGCGTCGCCCATGCCGACGGCACGGAGCATGCCTCGGGAGGTCGTCGCCTCGATGCCGTCTGTGACGACGCGGCTGCGGGGCTTGATGTCGATGGGCGCGCTGGTGGAGGGATCATGCGAGGACATGACGGAAGTCTATTCCCGCCGAGAGGTGCGCTCGTCCGCGAGCGCCTCCAGAAGCAGCGCGATCTGTTGTGGGTTCTCCACACGAAGCTCGGCGGCGCTCTCCCCCGGGCCCACACGCACGCCCAGATCGTCGCCGGTGAGCACCCGCATCGCGTCCTCGTCCGTGACGTCGTCACCGGCGAAGAGGATCGCGGTCGCATCGAAATGCTCGCGAAGGGCGGCCATCGCGGCGTCCTTCCCCTCGTTCCGAGAGGAGAACTCCAGGACTCGGTGTCCTGCGCGTCGCCGCCAGTGGGGGAAGCGCTCCGCCACCAGCGCGTCGATCTCGGCGAACACGGCCTTCTCGACCTGGGGAGTGGCCGTACGCGTGTGCACGCCCATCCCGAAGGTCTTCGGTTCGAGCTCGGCACCCTCGTAGCGATCGATGATCGGTCGTGCCGCCTCCCACAGCTCCTCACGGGAGCCCTCGGCGGACTCGGCACCGTCGGTCGCGGCATCGCCGACACCCGGGTACCAGTACTGGGCACCGTGCGAACCGGCGAGAGCGATCAGCGAATCATCCGTGTGCTCGGTGATGACTCTCAGGTCGTGCATGCTGCGCCCCGACACGTAGGCGACCACCGTGTCCGGCAGAGCGGCGAGCCGCGTGACCTGCGTCGCGACCTCGGGCAGCGCCCTGGCCGCCATCGGGTCGGGGATGAGCGGAGACGCCGTGCCGTCGAAGTCCAGTGCGACGACCAGCCTGGGCGTCGCGGCGATGGCGCTCAGCGCCGGGTCTGCTTCTCCGGGGGTCCAGCTACGGGTCACAGGGTCTCCAATCGAGGCGGTGTCCTCCCAGTATGACCCGGCGGATCAGCGTCGGCGGACCTCCGCGAGCGCGCGGAGGAACGACGACGACCAGGCGTTCACATCGTTCTCCAGCACACGGCGCCGCAACGACCGCATCCGCTTGCCCTGCTCGGCCGGCGTCATGGAGACCGCCGTCATGATCGCGTCCTTCAACCCGGCGATGTCGTGCGGGTTGACCCGCACCGCCTGTCGCAGCTCATCGGCGGCTCCCGTGAACTCGCTGAGCACGAGCACACCGCGGTTGTCGGCTCGGGTCGCCACGTACTCCTTCGCCACGAGGTTCATGCCGTCGCGCAGGGCGGTCACGAGCATGACGTCGGCGGCGAGGTACAGCGCGACCATCTCCTCGCGCGGATAGCCCTGGTGCAGATACCGGATCGCCGTGTGACCCATCGTGTCGTGGTCGCCGTTGATGCGCCCGACCGCGAGCTCGATCTCGTCCCGCAGGTGCACGTAGGCATCGACGCGCTCGCGACTCGGACTCGCGACCTGCACGAAGGTGACGTCGTCGACGCTCAGCTGGCCGTCTTCGAGCAGCTCGCCATACGCCTTGATGCGGTGTCTGATGCCCTTGGTGTAATCGAGCCGGTCGACGCCGAGAAGGATCTTCTTGGGATTGCCGAGGCTCGCTCTGATCTCAGCCGCCCGTGCCCGCACCTCGGGGCGGGCAGCGAGCTCGAGATACGGAGCCGTGTCGATGGAGATCGGGAACGCCCGGGCGACCGCGGTGCGGGGGCGTCCGTCGTCCGTCGGGATCGCCACTGCTGATCCCTTGACCTCATAGCGCAGGCGACGGCGCACCGCCGTCAGGAAGTACGTGGCGTCCTGCGCGCGCTGGAATCCGATGACATCGGCGCCCAGCAGACCCTTCAGCACCTGATCACGCCAGGGCAGCTGGGCGTAGAGACCGTGCGCCGGGAACGGGATGTGATGGAAATAGCCGATCGTGACGTCGGGTCTCAGCTCCCGAATCATCTGCGGCACCAGCTGCAGCTGGTAGTCGTGCACCCAGACCGTGCCGTCGGGCGCGACGACATCGGCGGCGGCCTCTGCGAACCGGCGGTTGACCTTGACGTATGCCTCCCACCACTCGCGGTGATACTGCGGCGGCGCGATCACGTCGTGGTACAGCGGCCAGATCGTGTCGTTGGCGAAGCCCTCGTAGTAGTCGGCGACCTCTTCGGCACTGAGCGGCACGGGAATCAGGTCGATGCCGTTGATCTCGAATCGGTCCAGCTCGAGGTCGGGCTGTCCCGGCCACCCGACCCAGGCCCCCCGCGCGCTGCGCATCATCGGCTCGAGGGCGGCGACCAGACCGCCCGGGGAGGTCCGCCACTCCTCGTCTCCGTCAGGACCCACGACCCGGTCGACGGGAAGTCGGTTGGCGACGACGACGAAATCTGCGACTGACATGTGTGGATGCTCCTGACGATGCAGTGGGGGTGCTCCTCAGGCTACAGAAGCTCAGACCGAGGCTACGCGAGGTCGAGTGGCAGTGAGGGGCCAATTGACAAGGGCGGCCGTGAACGCTACGCCGGCGGCGATGATCGGCAGGACGAGGGCGCTTCCTGTGCCCACGTTCTCGGCGAGCTCCCCTGCCACCGCCGCGCCGAGGGACTGACCGACGACGATGCCCGAACCGAGCATCGTCATCACCGTGGCCGAGCGTCCGAGCGGGCTGCGCGCGGCGCCGAAGCTGTACTGGGTCACCAGCGTCGGTCCGATTCCGATTCCCATGATCGCCAGCGCGACCATCATCATCGCTGGCGAGTCGACGAGCAGCAGCAGCAGCAGGCTGCCTCCGAGCAGGATGCCGGAGAACAGCAGCCAGCGCGCCCGCAGCGAGAACCGCACCGGAAGCCAGGCGACACCGAGGGCGAGGATCGCCGAGCCGACGCCCATGACGCCGTAGAGGAGTCCCGCCTGCTCGGGGGCGCCTCGATCGGCCATGAAAGACGTGAGCGCCGTGAGCATCGTGCCGAAGAACATCCCCACACCGAGGATTCCGACGACGACGATCAGCAGATGCGGGCTGAAGAGCTCCGACACCTTGGACGGGGCCCTGCCGTCTTCATCTCGGTGCACGGACACGGCGCGCGCACTCGGATGCAGGGCGAATGCGCCGACGAACACCACCGTGAGCACGGCCGCTCCGATCAGCGGTGCCCAGGGAGCGAGCGCCGACGCGAGGATGCCGACGATGAAGGGGCCGAACACGAACACGGTCTCATCGGCGGCGGACTCGTACGCCATGGTGCCCGAGACGGTGCGGGTGCGGAGCGCCTCCGGCATCCGGTCGGCGATCATCGTGACGAGCCTCGATCGAGACATGGGGGCGACCTGCGGGGCTGTCGCACCGATGCCGAAGGCAGCGATCAGCACCAGGGCATCCGCTCCGCCGGTGTAGACGACGAGGGTGAAGATGACCAGCATCGCTCCGTTGGCGATCGCCAGGATGAGCAGCACCGTGCGCTGGCCGAAGCGATCAGCCGCGGCGCCCAGCAGAGGCCCGAAGCACGCCGTGCCCAAGCCGACCGCTGCGGAGGTGAGTCCGCCGAGCGAGAGCGAGCCGCGCGCCGAGACGACGACGGTGAGGACTCCGACGACCATCATCGCGAACGGCAGTCGGGCGATGAACGCGATGAGGAAGTACGGCAGGCCCGCGATGCGGAGCAGTCCTGGTGCCTCCGGCGTGGGCGTGGGGGCGTGGTGCTGAGGCGTGGGTGTTGCGTGTGTCATGGGCTCACGCGCGTCCGCAGACGCGGGGTCGGGTGCCGCCGCTGTCCGCCGGAAAGCCGACGGCCGGTAGATACACGGATTGCGGCCGCGGGCGAGCCGCGACTCCTCCATTGTACCGCGCGGGTCAGAACCGTCTCTGGATGCCCTCGGTCGACGAGTCCTCGTCGTGGCAGATTCCGCGCCGGATTGTCAAGGCTGAGCGCCGTGAGGCGGTCGGAAGGTAGCGTGAAGGCATGAACTACCTCTCGGGAACCGGACTCCTTGGCGCGATCATGACGGGAACCACCCTGCTCCGCGGCTCCCGCGAGACGCAGCTCACGTGGCGATCTGCGCTCGCGTGGGTGAGCTGGGGCATCAGCCTGGCCCTCGCGATCGGCGCGGTCGTCGACACCCGGCGTGCGAAGCAGGGACGCCCCGTCTCGCCGGACTCGCCCGTCTACGCGAAGCAGCAGCGGGAGCACGAGAAGCAGGCCAAGAAGGAGTCGAAGGGCATCAAGCCCCTCAAGCGCTGACTTCTCAGCGTGTGAGGATCAGCGCCTCACCCTGACCACCGCCGCCGCACAGCCCGACGGCAGCGGTGCCCGAACCGCGGCGCGCGAGCTCATGAGCGACGTGGACGACGAGCCGCGTGCCGGATGCTCCGATCGGATGGCCGATCGCTATGCCGCCGCCGTGGATGTTGACGACGTCGCTGCTCAGACCGAGCTCGACCTGCGAGCGTGCGACCACGGCTCCGAACGCCTCGTTGATCTCGACGACATCCAGATCCGCCGGTGCGATGCCCTGCTTCTCGCAGGCCCGCCCGATCGCGCGGGCGGGCTGGGCCTGCAAGGAGTTGTCCGGGCCCGCAGTCTGACCACTCGCTCCGACGGTGACGAGCACCGGCCATCCCTTGGCCTCCGCGGTGCCGCGAGTGGTGACGACGACCGCCGAGGCCCCGTCGGAGATCTGAGACGAGTTGCCCGCCGTGATCGAGCCGCCGTCGGCGAACGCCGCCCGAAGACCTGCGAGCGACTCGACGGTGGTGTCGGGTCTGATCCCCTCGTCGGCGGTGACGAGCACCGGCTCTCCGCGACGCTGTGGCACCGCCACCGGCACGATCTCGTCGTCGAACACGGCGGCCGCCTGCGCCGCCGCGGCGCGCTGATGCGACAGTGCGGCGACCTGGTCCTGCGCGTCCCTGGTCAGGTCGTAGCGGGCGTTGTGGCGTTCCGTCGACGCGCCCATGCTCTCTCTGTCGTAGGCGTCTGTGAGGCCGTCGTAAGCCATATGGTCGAGCACCTCGACGCTGCCGTACGTCCATCCGTCGCGCGAACCCATGAGCAGGTGCGGAGCTCTGGTCATCGATTCCATCCCGGCCGCGACGACGACCTTCGCGTCGCCCGTGCGGATCATCCGAGACGCGTCGATGATCGCGGTGAGACCGGACAGGCACACCTTGTTCACGGAGTGAGCCGGAACGTCCCAGCCGATGCCGGCGCCGATCGCCGCCTGTCGAGCGGCGTTCTGGCCGGACCCGGCCGCCAGGACCTGACCCACGATCACGGCGTCGACCTCCGAGGGATCGATGGATCCCTGTTCGAGCGCGCCTCTGATCGCGAACGCACCGAGCTGCGGGGCGGTGAAGCTCGCCAGCTGGCCTTTGAGCCGCCCCTGCGGGGTGCGCGCGGCGGCGACGATGACGACGTCCTGGTCTTTCGGGTGGTCGTGGGCGCTCATCTCAGCCCCTCCGTTCTCTGGGTTCATCGGTCGAGCATCTCTGCGGGAATGGCGAGCGGCGGCTCGGTCGAGTCGACGACCTGTTCCACTGTCACGCCCGGTGCGAGCTCGACCAGGGCGAGACCATCGGGTGTGACGTCGATGACCGCCAGGTCGGTGATGATCCTGTCGACCACGCCGCGTCCGGTGAGGGGAAGCGAGCAGTGGTGCACGATCTTCGCCGATCCGTCTCTCGCGACATGCTCCATCAGGACGATGACGCGCGCGGCGCCATGCACGAGGTCCATCGCGCCACCCGGGCCCTTCACCATCTTTCCAGGGATCATCCAGTTCGCGAGGTCTCCCGTCGCGGACACCTGCATGGCGCCGAGGATCGCGGCGTCGATCTTTCCGCCTCGGATCATGCCGAAGCTCGTCGCCGAATCGAAGAACGCCGCACCGGCGAGCACTGTGACCGTCTCCTTGCCCGCATTGATCAGATCAGGGTCCACCGCATCCTCGGACGGGTACGGCCCGACCCCGAGGATGCCGTTCTCGGACTGCAGCACGACGGTCACGCCGTCCGGCATGTGATTGGGCACGAGCGTCGGCAGCCCGATCCCGAGGTTGACGTACGACCCGTCCCGCAGCTCGGCGGCAGCGCGTGCTGCCATCTCATCGCGCGTGAGTGCCATGTCAGACTCCTTCCGCAGCGACGGTGCGTCGCTCGATGCGCTTCGGGATGTCAGTGCCGACCTCGACGACGCGATGCACGAAGACACCGGGCAGATGGATGCGGTCCGGGTCCAGCTCGCCCGGTTCCACGAGCTGCTCGACCTGCGCGATGCAGACTCGTCCGGCCATCGCCGCGAGCGGATTGAAGTTGCGGGCCGCCTTGTTGAAGATCAGATTGCCGTGCCTGTCCCCCGCCAGCGCGTGCACCAGTGCGAAGTCGGTGGTGATGGCCTCCTCGAGCACATGGTCTAGTGGGCCTGCCGGCGTGTCGAAGGTGCGCACATCCTTGGGCGGGGACCCCACCGCAACGCTGCCGTCGGGGTTGTAGCGCCGAGGAAGCCCGCCCTCGGCGACCTGCGTGCCGACACCGGTCTGCGTGAAGAACGCCGCGATCCCCGATCCTCCCGCACGAAGCTTCTCGGCCAGCGTTCCCTGCGGCGTCAGCTCGAGTTCGAGCTCGCCCGAGAGGAACTGCCGCTCGAACTCCTTGTTCTCGCCGACGTACGAGGACGTCATCTTGCGGATGCGTCCGGCAGCGAGCAGGATGCCGAGACCCCAGTCGTCGACTCCGCAGTTGTTGCTGACGACACTGAGTCCTGCCGTGCCCTGAGCGAGCAGCGCCTCGATCAGTGCGATCGGGTTGCCGGAGAGTCCGAAACCTCCGACGGCGAGGGAAGCACCGTCTCCGATGTCTGCGACCGCCTCCGCGGCATTCGCCCACTGCTTGTCGATCACGCATTCTCCTTCGAAAGACGTACCTGTTCAGCATCCGCCTCTCCGGCCCCGGAAGATAGGCGGCTCTTGCGATGTGGACGCATCAGGGCCTAGCGTCCACATTATGGAATCCGCCGTCGTCGTTCCGGGAACGCAAGCGATCGCCCGCGCCGCGAAGCTCCTCCGACTGGTCACCTCCAGCGGGCATGACGGCGCATCGCTGCACGACCTCGCACGAGCCGCTGAGCTGTCTCGCTCCACCGCCCATCGGCTCCTGTCCGCGCTGCGCGCGGAAGGCCTGGTCGACCGTGATGAGTCCACCGCTCGCTGGATGCCGGGCCCGGAGCTGTTCCTCATGGGATCGGTCGCGGCCGCACGCTACGACGTGACTGCCCTCGCTCGGGACATCGTTCGATCACTCGCGGTCAAGACGGAGGAGAGCGCCTTCCTCTCCGTGCGCAGGGCAGACGAGACGGTATGCCTGCTCCGCGAGGAAGGGTCCTTCCCGATCCGGTCGTTCGTGCTGAGCGAGGGCGTCCGGTTCCCTCTCGGCGTGGCAAGCGCCGGCCTCGCCATCCTGGCCTTCCTGCCTGACCACGATGTGGACGCCTATCTCGAACGGCATCCCGACCTGGAGACCGCGTGGGGCCGCTCACACGGCGCTCGCCCCCTGCGTACACGCCTCGCGGAGACGAAGGAGCGGGGCTACGCGGTGAACCCCGGGCTCATCGTCGAGGGCAGCTGGGGCATCGGCGCAGCGGTCTTCGATCGGTCGGGGCGGCCTGAATGGGCCCTCAGCCTGACCGGCGTCGGGTTCCGCTTCGGACCCGATCGGATCGGCGACCTCGGCAGGACGCTCCTCGCCCACGCGCACCAGCTCTCCGCGCGGATCGCCGGGGCACGGCGCTGACCTGACCCGATCTGACCTGACCTGACCTGACCTCAGTACATACCAACGGGTATATACTCGGTGGTATGAATCGTCAGGATGTCATTCCCTCACTCGTGCTCTCGGGGTACGCGCTGGGCCGCATCGCCGCGCAGGACGCCGGCAACGACGCACCTGCCGCACAGTGGCGGGTGCTGAGCCTGCTCGAGCAGGCGGGGCCGAAGAGGGTCGGAGAGCTCGCGGCCGCGGCGCGCACGACCCAACCCGGGATGACCCGGCTGATAGGGAATCTGGAGCGCGAGGGACTCGTGCTCCGCTCCCCCGACGCCGAGGACTCGCGCGCGATCGCCGTCGCCATCACCGACCCAGGCTCCCGAGCGCTGCAGGCATGGCGCGAAGAGTTCCGCGACACTCTCGCTCCGCGCTTCGCCGACCTCGACGCCGACGAATGGAGCGTCCTGACCCGCGCTGCCGAGATCCTTGCAGCGCACACCACCACAGAGTCGACAGGAGCTACAGAGTGAACACCCCCGCCACCTCAGTGTGGAAGCAGCCAGCCCAGGTGTGGGCCGTCGCATTCGCGTGCGTCGTCGCCTTCATGGGCATCGGACTGGTCGATCCGATCCTCCCGGCGATCGCAGAATCGCTCCAGGCGAGCCCGGTCCAGACCGAGCTGCTGTTCACGAGCTACCTCGCGGTGACCGGACTGGCCATGCTCATCACCAGCTGGATCTCGAGCCGCATCGGCGCGAAGAAGACACTGCTGATCGGACTGGCGCTGATCGTCGTGTTCGCTCTCTTCTGCGCGCTCAGCGGCAGTGTCGACGCGATCATCGGCTTCCGCGCGGGGTGGGGTCTCGGCAACGCCCTGTTCATCTCCACCGCACTGGCGACGATCGTCGGATCAGCGACCGGAGGCAGCTCCGCGGCCATCATCCTGTATGAGGCGGCTCTCGGCCTCGGCATCGCGATCGGCCCGCTCCTGGGCGGCCTCCTCGGCGAGCAGAGCTGGCGTGCACCGTTCTTCGGCGTCGTGGTGCTGATGGCGATCGCGTTCCTCGCGGTCCTCGTCCTTCTGCGCGGCCCCGCTGAGAAGCGCACGCCGGTGCCGTTCTCGGCGCCTTTCAAGGCCCTCGGCAACCCCGCCCTCGCCGTGCTCGCCACGGCGGCGTTCTTCTACAACATCGGATTCTTCATCCTGCTCGCGTTCTCGCCCTTCCCCCTCGGCTTCGGAGCGATGGGGATCGGCTTCACCTTCTTCGGGTGGGGCATCGCGCTCGCGGTCACGAGCGTATGGGTCGCACCGCTGCTCATGCGCCGGATGTCACGCACCCGTGTGATCCTCACGGTTCTCCCGCTTCTCGCCGTCGATCTGATCGTCGCCGGGTTCCTGGTGGAGTGGTCCACAGCACTCGTCGTCTGCATCGTCGTCGGCGGACTGCTGCTCGGAGTGATGAACACCGTGCTCACCGAGGCTGTCATGGAGGCGACGGACCTGCCCCGATCGGTGGCCTCATCGGCGTACTCCTCGGTGCGATTCCTCGGCGGAGCGATCGCTCCGCCGCTCGCGGCAGCCCTGTGGCACGCGTTCGACGCGACGGTCCCCTATCTTGTCGCAGCCGCCGCAGTGCTGGTCGCCGCGCTGACGATCTTCCTCGGACGCAGGATCCTCGCGCACATCGACGACGAGCCGGCTGACGCCGCCGTCGAAGACGCCGAAGCGATCCTGCTGGGCGACGCCGCGTGAGACTCGAGCCTGCTGCGTTCGATACCGTGGGGTCATGAACGACCTCCCCGAGCGCAGCAGGCTCGTGCAGCAGCACCTCGTCGACGCCGGTGTCGCGGCAGAGATCCGCATCCTGCCGGATTCCGCGCGGACGGCCCCCGAGGCTGCCGCCGCGATCGGATGCGATGTCTCCGCGATCGCGAACAGTCTCGTATTCGTCGCCGACGGGACGCCGGTTCTCGTGATGACGAGCGGCGGTCACCGGGTCGACCTCGACGTCCTGGCGCGCAGCACCGGCGCGGCCACTATCGCGATGGCACCGGCATCCGTCGTGCGCGAGGCCACGGGCCAGGCGATCGGCGGAGTCGCCCCGGTCGGGCATCCGACGCGGCTGCGCACCTACATCGACGAGGATCTTCGCGAGCACGGAGAGATCTGGGCCGCAGCCGGGCACCCGCATACGGTGATGCCGCTGACCTTCGAGACCCTTCAGCACCTCACCGACGGAGACGTCATAGCGGTCGACTGAGCGACCACTACTTCACGGTCACCGTGATCTCGGCGGTCTGCTGATCGTCTGCGTCTTCGGGAACCGCCCCGCGGAACTCGTATTCGAACTGGATCACCGTCGTGCCGTCACCGACCGGTGCGAACCGATACGAGACCTCGCTCGGAGCACCGGTCTCGCCATCCTGGCCGAGGTAGCGGGATCGCTTATCGCCAGGCCCGAGCACGGCCGGGTCTGGCTCGCGAGTGATCACCCACGCATCGCCGACTGTCGGATTGATCTCACCGAAGTCGACCACGAGGGCTTCTCCGGGCTCGAGCGTGACCGATGAGGTCGTGTAGGCGACCGTCTTTTCGGCCGCAGAACAGCCCGTCAGTCCCAGACCGAGAGATGCTGCGACCGCCACGACGGCGCAGGCCTTCACCAGTCTGCCCATGGCCATCCCCCTAGCGTTTGCATCACGCTAGCGCACCGAGTGCATGATTCCCGGCATCTCCGTGGGTGCAGAAAAGCCTCGATGACTGGCGAGAGTCATCGAGGCTGATCCGTGCACCCCCTCGGACTTGAACCGAGAACCCACTGATTAAGAGTCAGTTGCTCTGCCGATTGAGCTAGAGGTGCGTGGCCCGGGAATTCCCCGGCCGAGGAATTACATTACCAGCGGATCGCCGCCGGACGAAATCGAGCAGGGTCGTCCGCGTCCGCCGCGCGTGTCGCCCCATGTCAAGCCCTCTCAGACTCCCTTGTTCTGGCGGTTATCCTGGATTCGTGACCGCCTCCCCCCGCGTCGACGACTTCTCTCGCGACCTCGCACTCGCCCTCCGACTCGCCGATGCCGCCGACGCGCAATCCCTCCCCCGGTTCGACAGTCCCGACCTCGAGGTCTCGACCAAGGCCGACAACTCGCATGTCACAGACGCCGACCTCGCGACCGAGCGGGCGATCCGCTCGCTCCTGGCGACCGAGCGGCCGGACGACGGCATCTTCGGCGAGGAGTTCGGCGCCGAGGGCAGCACCCACCGGCAGTGGATCATCGACCCGATCGACGGCACCGCCAACTTCCTCCGCGGAGTGCCGCTGTGGGGCACCATGATCGCGCTCGCGGTCGACGGAATCCCGCAGGTCGGCGTCGTCAGCATGCCTGCCATCGGACGCCGCTGGTGGGCCGCTGCAGGTTCGGGAGCGTGGACCGCCACGGACGCCGAGCCGCGCCGCATCCGAGCGTCCGCCGTGTCGTCTCTCGACGACGCCAGCGTCAGCTTCCAGAGCATCGCCCAGTGGGCTGAGTCCGGGCACATCGACCAGCTGCTGACGCTCGCGGATCGCGTGTGGCGCGATCGTGCGTACGGTGACATCTACGCATACATGCTCCTCGCCGAGGGGCGAATCGACATGGTCGCAGAGTTCGGCGTCAAGGAGTACGACGTCGCCGCCGCTGTGCCGATCGTGCGGGAGGCCGGCGGTCGGATGACCGGGTTCGACGGTGCGGAGACGATCTCGGATCTCTCGACACTCGCCACCAACGGCATCCTCCACGAGGCCTTCCTCGATCTCCTGCACGACTGACCCCCGATGAAGGCTCGCGCGATGAACCGCTTCACCTCCGCCGCACTGGGCGCTCTGCTGCTCGCTGTCGCGCTCACCTCCTGTGCCGGGACTCCGGAGGGATCCGCCTCGCCCACTCCGGACGCGCCGAAACCCTCCCCCTCAGCCACAGCCGAGCCCGTGGCGTCTCCGACCCCCACATCCGCGGCGGAGCCCACCTGCGACACGATCGTGTCGGCCGGCACGGTGAAGGTGCTCACCGATCAGGGGTGGACGTTCGAGGAGAAGGAATTCGTGGTCGGCGGCGTGACGCTCGCCGATGGTCTCCTCTGCTTCTGGGCCGACTACAGCGTCGCCTCCGACCATGGCCAGCTCTACGGATGGTCGACGATCAGCGCAGAGGATGCCGCCTCCGCGCAGTCCTCCCTGCTGGCAGAAGGCTGGACCCGAGAAGACGGCCCCGACGGCATCTACATCACCGAGAACCCGCAGTTCGCGATGGGGACCGACGAAGACGGATACGGCATGACCTATCTGTTCGGCGACGGATGGGTCAAGTTCGCGGATACCCGCCAGGGTCTGATCCTGATCGAATGGGCCAGCTGACGGCACTCCAGTCCACCCGTTTCGGTGCGCTCATCGCACCGGCGCGTCAATCACCTCGTCCACCAGGAGAATGCCGCCGGTGGAGTTCACCGACTGCATGAGATCGTCGATCCAGCGTGGGTTCAGCTGCGGCTGCTCCGGCTCGTCGAAGGTGAATCGCAGCGGGATCGACGGGTGGATCCAGATGGTGGACCGCCCGCCGGGCTCTCCCTCGGGGTGGCGCCACGACAGCGTGAAGCTCTCCTGTCGGCGGAGCTTGGTCGCGATGACGATCTTCAGATGCGCGAGTGCTCGATCTTCGATGTGGATCGGAACGTCGGACGCGCCATAGAACAGCGTTGCCATGCCAACCAGAATACTGATCGGACGGCGATTGGTGCGCACGCGCCGCGGCCCCGAAGAGCCGATCATGAGCGGTGTATCGTCGCTCGCATGGATTCGGAGCTCGCTGACATCGCGGTGACGCTCTACACCGGTTCGCCGGCCGAGTTCACCACCGCACGAAACGCCCGCGCCGCCGACACCGACGACCCCGCTCTCGCGGCCCGAATCCGGGCCTTGAAGAAGCCGTCGGTCGCGGCCTGGGTGGTGAACGTCTTCGCGCACGAACGCAGCTCGCAACTCGGAGAGGCGTTGCTACTCGCCGAAGAACTGCGCGAAGCGCAGGCGGATCTGGACGCTCGCGCTCTCGCACAGCTCGGACGCGACCGGCGCGCCCTCACCAACAGGCTCGCCGCGGACGCCGCCGAACTCGCCGAAGCGCGCGGACAGCGCATCACGGCGTCGACGAGAGAGGCGGTGCAGCAGACCATCAGCGCCGCCTTCTTCGATCCGACCGCGGCCGCCGCCGTCTCGTCCGCTCGGTTGGTGCGGGAGTTGGAACCCGCCGGCACGTTCGCAGACATCGCCGACAGCATCGTCGGCGGGGGCGTTCCCGATGCCCCCGCGGTCATCGCCAAGCCCCTCGATGAGGTCAAGGCGCGCAGAGAGCGACGGGACGCAGAACGGACTGTCAGAGAAGCGGAGAGGACGCACGATCGCGTGGTCCGCGAGGCGGCCACAACGGACCGGGCACTCAGGGATGCATCCGTGCGTGTCGACGAGCTCACACATCGCGAGCAGGAACTCGAGGCAGAACTGGCGAAGGTGCGGCGCGATGCGAAACGTGCGAGAGGTGAGGCCGAGAAGGCGGAGACCGAGCAGGAAGCACTCGCGCAGCGCGTACGAGACGCGGAGGACGATCTCCGCGCCGCACGGGAAGCCCTCGACGGGCTCGCCAACGCCTGACGTCAGCCTCTGAGAGCCCCCCGGCGGAAACACGCGACGCGGAGCCCGCTCGTCAGTCAACCGATATTCTGTGTGTATCCTGAGCGCGGGACTCCACCGGCGGAGCCGAATTCACAAGGAGTGGCATGCGCAATCGGGTTCTCGTGGCCGCTCTCGTCACCGCCATCGTCACCGCAGCGCTCACACCATCGGTGGCACTGGCAGCGCCTCCGACGTCGGCGGAATGGGTACCCGTGGCCACGCTGCTGGATCAGTTGCGTGTCGAGGCTCCTTCCACCGTCAAGTACAACCGCGACCAGTTCTTCGAAGGCGCAGACCTCGACGGGGACGGCTGCCGCACCCGTCAGGAGGTTCTCCTCGAGGAGACGGACATCCCCGCGACCGTCACCGGCGTGTGCACCGTCACCGCGGGTCAATGGTTCTCCTACTATGACAACGTCATACACATCGACCCCGCCGCAGTCGAAATGGATCACCTCGTCGCGCTCAAGGAAGCGTGGGTGTCCGGAGCGTGGGCATGGACCGACGCACAGCGACAGGGATACTCCAACGATGTCGACGACTACCGCACGCTGACAATGGTCACCGCGGCCGTCAACACCGCGAAAGCCGACAAGGATCCTGCGTCCTGGCTGCCCTCCTACGGTCCCATGCGGTGCACTTACGTCTCCGAGTGGGTCGCGGTGAAATGGCGTTGGAACCTGTCCGTCGACCCCGCCGAGAAGAACGCCATCCAGACGCTCCTCACTGATTGCAGCTGGCGGGACACCCCCCTCCCGGCTGTTCCCGCTGTGGGGCGGCCATCCGCGCCGCCGTTGCCGGAACCCCGCGCCGTCTACCGATTCTGGAGTCCCGTCTACCAGGGTCACTTCTTCACCACTGACCCGACAGAGCGCGATCAGATCATCGCGCGCTGGCCCGGTGTGTGGACATATGAGGGGCAGCGATACACCGCGTTCACGACCCAGGTCGCAGGCACCATTCCGCTGTACCGATTCTGGAGCACTCAGTATTCGGGGCACTTCTACACCGCAGACCCGGCAGAGCGCGCCGCGGTGATCGCCAAGTGGCCGAGCATCTGGAAGGACGAAGGGGTCGCCTACTACGTGTACCCGGCGAACTCCGCTCAGCCTGACACTGTTCCGGTGGCACGATTCTGGTCGAGCTCCGCGGCCCACCACTTCTACACCGCCGACGCAGCAGAACGCGACGCGGTCCTCGCCAAGTGGTGGAGGGTGTGGTCGCACGAGGGCGATGAGTTCCGTGTGCCGTCCTCGGGTGTCCCCAACCCTCATGAGTAGCGACCAGAGCGGCCGCGCTCACGGTCGCGCAAAGAAGGCCCGCCTCCCTGGTTGATCACCAGGGAGGCGGGCCTTCTTGCTTGTGACAGCGACGTGGTGGAGCTGGGGGGAATCGAACCCCCGTCCAACGCTGAGTCTCCACGCCTTCTCCGGGCGCAGTCTGTGAAGACGTTCTACTCGGCTCCGACCTTTGTCACAGACACCTAAGTCGACGAGCCCAGCCTGGGAAGAGTCCCACGTGACGTCCAGACGCCATCACGCAGCAAGATTCCTAGATGACGCCAGGATCCGTATCGGAATCACATACGGCCTGACGGACTATCGGGCTCGCTTATGCAGCGAGGGCGAAGTCGTTGCGCTTGGTTTCGGCAACTATTGTTTTGCAGAGAGCGTTTACGAGATAACTCTGCATCCTCGGCCCGCTTCTCGTGGATTCACAGGCGCTGTCGAAACCGATCAGCCCCGTGGTCCTTCTCTCGAAGGAGCCGCTGTCACACTGTTGATTTTTCACCTCGGGAACCGGAGTCCCCGAGCCTCATAGACTACAACGTTCGCAGCGGCTGCGCCATTCCTGGGCTCCTCAGTGCGCTGGCGTAGAGTCGCGACATGAGCGAAGTCACCGTCACCGTCCGGGGCGAGCATGAGGCGCGGATCGCGCCCGAGCGCGCCACCATCCGCGTCAGCGTCCGCGCCGAAGGCGCCGAGCGAGCAGCAGTCGTCGACCGCGTCATGCGTCTCACCGAGCCTGTGCGCGAGAGCATCGTCGCACGACATGACACCGGTGTCGTCGTCGACTGGTCGAGCAAGCGACTGTCCGTGCGCGCCGAACGTCCGTGGAACAACGAAGGCAAGCGTCTCGCCCCCGTGCACTACGCCAGCATCGATCTGACTGCGACCTTCGCCGAGGCGTCCGAGCTCTCGCTCTGGGTATCGGACGTCTCGCCGTGGGACGGAGTCGAGGTCGGATGGGTCGACTGGCATCTCACGACCGAGACGCGCTCCCGGATCGAGCGCGAGGTCGCGGCAGCGGCAGTCGGAGTGGCTGTCACACGCGCGCAGGCGTACGCGACGGCGCTCGGACTCGGCACCGTCGTGCCTGTGGAGATCGCCGATGTCGGGCTGATCGCGCCGACACCCGTCCAGCCGTTCTCCGGCATGGCGAAGGTGCGCGGCGCCATGATGCAGGAATCCGACACAGGCGGTGCGTCGATGGAGTACGAGCCTGACGAGATCGTCATCTCGGCCACCGTGGAAGCGCGCTTCCTCGCTCGCTGATCCGGGCCGTCAGGCGCTCACGGCGAACGGTGCGAGATCGGCCGCGAGCCGCTCCGACACACGCGCATGCACGACCGTGCCCTGCTCGCTGTGGTCCACCGACAGGAGCATCCCCGTCTCGTGGATCGCCGCGACCAGATCGCCGCGGTCATACGGAACCACCGCGTGAACCTCGACAGCGGGCTTCGGAAGCGCCTCTTCGATGGCTGCTCGAAGCTCCTCGATGCCCTCACCCGAACGCGACGAGACGAAATGCGCTTTGGGCTCGAGGCCCTGCAGCACGAGACGCTCATCGTCGGCGATGAGATCCGCCTTGTTGAAGACGACGATCTCCGGCATGTCACGCACGCCGACGTCGCCCATCACGTCACGCACGGTCTGCAGCTGACCGGCGGGATCGGGGTGCGATCCGTCGACCACGTGCAGCACGACATCCGCCTCGCCGACCTCTTCGAGCGTCGAACGGAACGCCTCCACGAGCTGGTGCGGAAGGTTGCGAACGAACCCGACGGTGTCGGTCAGCGTGTACACACGTCCGTCTGAGGTCTCCGACCGGCGCACCGTCGCGTCCAGCGTCGCGAACAGCGCGTTCTCCACGAGCACCCCGGCGCTCGTCAGAGCGTTGAGCAGGCTCGACTTGCCGGCGTTGGTGTAGCCCGCGATCGCGACGGACGGAATCGTGTTGCGCTTGCGCTCGGCCCGCTTCGCCTCTCGCGCCGGGCCGTAGTCGCGGATCTGTCGGCGCAGCAGCGCCATCTTGGTGCGGATCCGGCGACGGTCGAGCTCGATCTTCGTCTCACCGGGGCCGCGCGAGCCCATACCGGCGCCGCCTGCACCGACCTGGCCACCCGCCTGGCGGCTCATCGAGTCACCCCAGCCGCGCAGACGCGGCAGCAGGTATTCGAGCTGCGCCAGTTCGACCTGCGCCTTGCCCTCGCGGCTCTTGGCGTGCTGACTGAAGATGTCGAGGATCACGGTGGTGCGATCGATGACCTTGACCTTGACGACGTCCTCGAGGGCTCGTCGCTGGCTGGGGGCGAGTTCGGTGTCGGCGATCACGGTGTCGGCGCCGGTGGCTGCGACGATGCCCTTCAGCTCCTGCGCCTTGCCTCGGCCGATGTAGGTCGCGGCATCCGGATGCGGTCGTCGCTGCAGAACGCCGTCGAGCACGACCGCGCCTGCGGTCTCAGCGAGGGCCGCCAGCTCACGAAGCGAGTTCTCCGCATCGTCCTGGGCCCCCTGCGGGTACACGCCGACCAGCACCACGTTCTCGAGGCGCAGCTGCCGGTACTCGACCTCTGTGACATCTTCTAGTTCGGTGGAGAGACCGCCGACGCGCCGCAGCGCATGACGATCCTCGAGGTCCCACTGGTCGCCGTCCGACGAGGCGTGCGAGGCCGTCGACTGGTCTTGCAGCGCCTGCGCGGCGCCGAAGACACGAGCCTCCGTCCGCTTCTCCGCATTCGCGAGTACGCGATTGACTGCTTCGTCACCTGTGGAGTGTGTGGTGGTCTCCGTCATCCGTCCCTAATCTCTGGGTTTTGTTGCGAGCCTTAACCTTAGCCCGCGCTGTCCGCTACGCTCACGGTATGGGGTCCGACCATTACTTCACCGCGGCCCCGGCAAGCCCCGAGAACCTGCGATCGATCCGTGTGACGCTCGCAGGCCGAGAGCTGGACGTCACCACTGCTGGCGGCGTCTTCAGCCCGGATCGGCTGGATGCCGGTACAGCCGTCCTTCTCGCAAACATGCCCCCGGTTCCGCCGGGAGGCCATCTTCTCGACCTCGGAAGCGGGTGGGGGCCCATCACGCTGTCGATGGCGCTGGCTGCGCCCCACGCGACCGTGTGGGCCGTCGACGTGAATGAGCGGGCTCTCGATCTCGTGCGACGCAACGCCGCGGCTCATGGTCTCAAGAACATCAACGCCTCCTTGCCCGAAGATGTTCCCGCCGACGTCACATTCCGCTCGATCCGTTCGAACCCGCCGATCAGAGTGGGCAAGAACGAACTTCACGGACTGCTCGAGAAGTGGATCCCCCGGCTCGACGAGCGCAGCGACGCCTGGCTCGTCGTGCAGCGCAACCTCGGCGCGGATTCGCTGCAACGGTGGATCGGCTCGACGTTCCACCCTGGTTTCAGCGTCCATCGGACCGCCACGTCCAAGGGGTACCGCATCCTGAAGGTGCGCAAGCACGGAACCCCTCCGACCGAGCCGATCACGCTCGTCTGAGCCTTCGCAGCGACGACGTCACCGACCCGCGAGTTCGGGAAGATCGCGCATGTCCGTGAACACGATGGCGCCCTCGCGCTCCAGCCAGTCAGCTGGGGTGAGTCCGCCGGCATAGCCGAGAACACGCATGCCCGCGGCGCGGGCGGCCTGGACTCCGAATCGACTGTCCTCGACCACCACGCAGCGTTCAGGGTCGACTCCGAGCCGCTCAGCCGCGTGCAGGAAGAGATCAGGGGCAGGCTTGCCGTTCGCGACGTCGTCTGCGCTGAAGATCCGTCCGTCGAATCGCGGCAGGAGCCCCGTCTGGCCGAGCGTCCGCCGGATCTTCGCATGGGTGCCACTCGAGGCGACGCACGTGGCCGTCGTGATCTCGTCCAGCGCTGCCTCGACCCCATCCACCGCCGTCAGCTCGCGCGCGAATGCGTCGAGGTACCACGGCTGGTAGGGCGCCTCCCAGTCGTCGGGAAGCGGTCGTCCCCGGTGTGCTTCGACCTCAGCGCGGAAGTGCGCGGAGGAGCGTCCGACTAACCGGTGCAGGATCTCGTCGCGGGAGAGAGACCACCCGAGGTCTGCGAGAACCCTGCGATCCACCTCGATCGACAGCCTCTCGCTGTCTACGAGCACTCCATCACAGTCGAAGATGACCAGGTCGATCTGGCCGGTCGTCGACATCAGATCAGGTCGACCTCGCCGCTGAAGACGAGCTGGGCCGGCCCGGAGAGGGCGACGTGCTCACCGTCCTCTGCAGGGAACATGCGCACACCGAGAGTGCCGCCCGGGACCTCCACGCGCCAGTTGTCGGGTGCCTTCGAGCCGGCCCAGTAGCGCACGGCCAGAGCCGTGGCCGCGACACCCGTGCCGCAGCTCAGGGTCTCCCCCACGCCGCGCTCTGAGACGCGCATCGAGACGTGTCCGATGCCGTCCCTCACCAGCGGCTCCCCCGGGACGACGAACTCGACGTTCGCCCCCGCGGGAGGGGCGGGATCGAGCACGGGAGCGCGGTGCAGCTCGAGAGACGACAGCTCCGCCTCGGAGGCGAGTGCGACCACGACATGCGGATTTCCGACGTCGATGCCCAGACCGGGTCTCGTGACAGGGAGCCCGTCGGCAGTGACGAGCGGGTCATCGCCGGAGAGCTTCCACAGGCCGAGATCCACCTGGTACCCCGTCTCGCTGCGCGTCACGTCGCGGACACCCGCACGCGTTCCGATCGGGAGTGTGGAACCGGGCTCGATCGTGGCGAGGCCGGAGCGCACGAGGTAATGCACGAAGACGCGGATGCCGTTGCCGCACATCTCAGCGATGGACCCGTCTGCATTGCGGTAGTCCATGAACCACTCGGCGGCGGGCTCCTCCGCGAGAGCAGCCTGCCCGTCTGCGATCGCCGCAGAGCGCACCACACGAAGGATGCCGTCGGCGCCGATGCCTCGGTGTCGATCGCAGAGGACGGCGACCTGCTCGGCGCTCAGTTCGAGAGCGCCGTCGGGGTCGGCGATGATGACGAAGTCGTTGCCGGTGCCGTGTCCTTTGGTGAATGCGACCATCCACCCAGTCTAGAGATCGCGGCTATGCGTCGACGATCAGACGCCTGCCCGTGTTCGACACCGAGAATCGCTCGTATCCGAGGTCGTCGTAGAAGCCCAGCGCTTCCTCGTTGCCCTCTCTGACCATGAGCTGCACCTTCGGGCAGCCCATTTCCAGAAGAAGTCGCTCGGCTTCGCGCACGAGAGAGCGCGCGATCCCCTGATGACGGTGCGACCGGGCGGTGGCCAGGTAGTACAGCCATCCCCTGTGCCCGTCGTAACCCGCCATCACGGTGCCGATGATCCGCGCTGATGTCGACCGTTCCTCGTCCTCGACGACCAGGAACAGCTCGGGCTGCACCGTGAGCTTGCGCTCGATGTCGAGCCGGGGGTCGTTCCACGGCCGCGTGAGGCCAGCCTCGGTCCAGAGAGCCACCACAGACTCCGTGTCCGCACGATCGAATGCGCGGACCTCCCAGGTCTCGCCCGAGCTCACAGGAGTCGACGACTCAGCCATGCAGCACACGGTAACGGCCGCACATGAAGTTGCGGTTGCGTGCGACCTCGAGAAGCTCGAGGTCCAGTGCTCTCGGCAGCAACGGCGCCCCCGAGCCGAGTGTCACCGGCGCGTACTGCACCCACACCTCGTCGAGAAGCCCGGCATCGGCGAACTGCCCGGCCAGGTCGCCACCGCCGACGACCCACAGATCCTTGCCCCCGGCGGCGGCGACCATCTCGGAGTGCACGGCGGCGACGTCACCCTGCGCCGCGCGAATGTCAGCGCCGGCCGGAAGCTCGAGCGGTCGGTGGGCGAAGACCCATGTCGGCTGCTCGTACCCCCATCGCCCTTCCTCGTGGCGCATGACCCATTCGTATGTCGATGCTCCCATCGCCAGAGCACCGATCGTCTTCTCGAAGCCGGCGTACGACATGGGTCCTTCTTCGTCGATGTCCTGCTTCAGGAGCCAGTCGAGGGAGTGCTGATCAGTCGCGATAAAACCGTCGATGCTGCTCGCGGTGTAGAAGTGGGTGGCCATTGATCAACCATCTCACCAGGCACCGACATCCAGCCACCGAGATCGGTGAGTCTGCGGGCTCAGGGGGCGACGAGCGAAGCGGCGTCCACCGGTGGTTCGTGCCACGTGAGGCCGGGATAGCGCTTGAACCACGACACCTGGCGGCGGGCGTAGCGGCGGGTGAGCGCCTGTGTCTCGGCGATCGCCTCGGCCTGAGTGAGACGGCCATCGATCTGCGCGAGCGCCTGGCTGTAGCCGATGGCGCGCCGAGCTGTCACGCCGTTCTCGAGCCCCTCGCGACGGAGCCCCTGCACCTCGTCGACCAGGCCCGCTTGCCACATGCGCTCGACGCGAGCGTCCAGCCTCTCGACCAGGGCTCCGCGGTCGACGTGCAGGCCGATGAGACGCGTGTCGGCCTGCCAGAGCGCGGGCTGTTCCGGCAGAGACGCGCCGTGCGTGACGCTGCCCTGCTCGAGGACTTCGAGCGCACGGATCACGCGTCTGGCATTCTTGGGGTCGACGCGGGAGGCCGTCGCGGGATCGAGCTTTCGCAGCCGGTCGAGCATGCCACCGACACCCTCGCTTTCGAGCTCGCGTTCGAGCCGCTCCCGGATCACCGGATCACGCGGCGGGAAGGCGAAGTCGAACACGACGCTGGACACGTACAGACCCGATCCGCCCACGAGGATGGCGTCGGCCCCGCGTCGCTGGATGCCGGTGATCACGGACCGCGCCAGCGGCTGGTACCAGGCGACGGCGGCTTCCTCCTGCACCTCCCGCACGTCGAACAGGTGGTGGGGAATCCCCCTGCGATCGTCCGGGGCCAGTTTCGCCGTGCCGATGTCCATTCCGCGGTAGAGCTGCATGGCGTCGGCGTTCACGATCTCGGCGGCGTTGCCTCGGCTGCGCAGCACCTCAGCGAGATCGAGGGCGAGATCGCTCTTGCCCGTTCCTGTCGCGCCCACGATCGCCCAGAGCCGCGGAACCCTGTCCGCGTCGCTCGACGCCGGATCGGTCATTCCTCGAGCAGTGGTCACCTGCCGACGCGGAGCGTCGGCAGACCGAGGGATACGGCACGCGTGCCATCGCCGGACGTCGGTGCCGGCACTGCACAGGACTCTGCCTGTCCTCGGTCCCAGGCGTCCCCGCCACGCGTGCGACGGATCTGCAACGGGAGGCCTGTCGGGTCGTCTGCGAGCAGGTGGAAGGGCGCCGCATGGGTGATCGTCACCGAGACGACATCACCGGGCCGTGGGACAGCGGAACCGGGAGTGACCTCGAAGTGGACGAGTCGGTTGTCCTCGGCGCGTCCGGTCAGACGGTGGGTCTCGGCATCCTTCTTGCCTTCGCCCGTCGACACGAGGACATCGACCTGGCGTCCGACCTGCTTCTGGTTCTCCTCGAGGGAGATACGCTCCTGAAGCGCCATGAGCCGGTTGTAGCGCTCCTGCACCACAGCCTTGGGAATCTGGTCCTCCATGGTCGCGGCGGGTGTGCCCTCACGGATCGAGTACTGGAACGTGAACGCACTCGAGAACCGGGCCTGTTCGACCACCCGCATCGTGTCTTCGAAGTCCTCCTCCGTCTCACCGGGGAATCCGACGATGATGTCGGTGGTGATCGCGGCGTGCGGAATACGATCACGGACGCGATCGAGGATCCCGAGGAATCTCTCGCTGCGGTACGACCGGCGCATGGCCTTCAGGATGCGGTCGCTGCCGGACTGGAGCGGCATGTGAAGCTGCGGCATCACGTTGGGAGTCTCTGCCATCGCGTCGATCACATCGTCGGTGAAGGCGGCGGGGTGAGGACTCGTGAAGCGGATCCGCTCGAGCCCGTCGATCTCGCCTGCGGCGCGGATCAGCTTGCCGAAAGCCTGGCGATCCCCGAACTCCACGCCGTAGGAGTTGACGTTCTGTCCGAGCAGAGTGACTTCGATGGCGCCGTCTTCGACGAGCAGGCGGATCTCATTGAGGATGTCGCCCGGGCGGCGGTCTTTCTCCTTGCCCCGAAGACTCGGAACGATGCAGAAGGTGCACGTGTTGTTGCACCCGACCGAGATCGACACCCAACCGCTGTGCGCAGAATCGCGCTTCGTCGGAAGCGTCGAGGGGAACACCTCGAGCGACTCCAGGATCTCGAGCTCGGCGTCACCGTTGTGGCGCGCGCGCTCGAGAAGGCCGGGAAGCGAACCCATGTTGTGCGTGCCGAAGACGACGTCGACCCACGGCGCTTTCTCCAGCACGGCCTGCTTGTCCATCTGCGCCAGGCAGCCGCCCACGGCGATCTGCATCCCGTCCTTGCGTCGCTTCACCGAGGCGAGCTGGCCCAGGGTTCCGTAGAGCTTGCCTGCGGCATTGTCGCGCACCGCGCACGTGTTGATGATCACCACGTCGGCCTCGGCACCGTCAGTCACGCGGACATATCCTGCGCTCTCGAGCGAGCCAGAAAGTCGCTCGGAATCGTGGACGTTCATCTGGCAGCCGAAGGTGCGGACCTCGTAGGAGCGCTGGCGTCCATCAAGATCGATTGCTGCGGACGATGACGCGATGATCGTCGGCTCACTGCGAGGGATATTCATGATCCCCCCATTCTACGAGCGGTTGCGCGACACCGCCGCTGAGGTGAGGGGCTCGAGCCCCTCGCCTCAGTCAGTCCGAGTCGACGAATCGAACCCCGGATGAAGACGAGCCGAAAGAGGCCTCAGCAAGGGCAGACTTGGCGGCTGTCATCGCGACCGAGCCGTTGTAGCCACGGCGGGACAGCTGACCGACCAGACGTCGCAGCGCTGTGTCGCCGTCGAGACGAGACATGGCTCGTGCTTTCGAGCGTGCGTACTCGAGTGCGCGCTCGGCGTCATCGTCGGGAACGTCGTCAAGCGCCGCATCGATCACATCGCGAGGGATGCCCCGTTGCGAGAGCGCCCTCGACAGCGCAACTCGCCCCTGCCCCTTGCGCTCGATCCCGGATGTCACCAGCTGGCCGGCGAGGAGCGTGTCGTCGAGGTACCCTCGTCGACAGAAATCATCGATCACATCATCGATCGCACCCGCATCGAGCCGCACGGCGTTCTTCTCATAGCCCCTCAGCACCATCCGCGCTTCCGACAGAGAGAGCGAACGAGTCCGCAGCTTGCGAACGAGGAGCTCTTCTGCGTCGGCACGCAATTGGGAGGGGTCGACGCCCGGGACATCGTCGAATCCCAGATCCTGCGACTGCAACGCGCGCAGACGCGGTGCGGACCGAGCCGCTGCGCCGCGAGCAGGATGTCGCTCACTGGGCCCACGAGAGTCGATGGGCGCGACGGGATTCGAATCGCGGCTCGAGACGCCCCCTGTCGACTGCCACACCCCGGCGTCGGGCGCCGAACGAGCTGTCGCACTTTCAACCTCCGGACCTTCCCGGTCGACCGACTTCGCGCGTGTGTCGTCACGACCGAAAAGGGGGATGATGGGGGCGAGCTGCTCAGGCCCGCCCCCGCCATCACTCATGGTTCACTCCGGGTGTTCCCCAACCGCGAACCATCACGCTCATGCCGGACGACGCTCGGCGAGCTCGTCAGCAGGCGCCTCGGTGGCTCCTCCGATGCCGAGCTTCTGCTTGATCTGCGTCTCGATCGCAAGCGCGACATCGGGGTTCTTGAGGAGGAACGTCCGCGCGTTCTCCTTGCCCTGGCCCAGCTGGTCGCCGTCGTAGGTGTACCACGATCCGGACTTCTTCACGATGGCGTGCTCGACACCGAAGTCGATCAGGCTGCCCTCGCGCGAGATGCCGACGCCATACAGGATGTCGAACTCCGCCTGCTTGAACGGCGGTGCCATCTTGTTCTTCACCACCTTGACCCTGGTGCGGTTTCCGACTGCATCGGTGCCGTCCTTCAGCGTCTCGATGCGGCGGATGTCCATGCGAACCGACGCGTAGAACTTCAGCGCCTTTCCACCCGCGGTGGTCTCGGGCGATCCGAAGAAGACGCCGATCTTCTCGCGCAGCTGGTTGATGAAGATCATCGTGGTGTTCGTCTGGTTGAGTCCACCCGTGAGCTTTCGCAGTGCCTGCGACATCAGTCGAGCCTGCAGACCCACGTGGGAGTCACCCATCTCGCCCTCGATCTCAGCCCGAGGCACGAGAGCCGCGACGGAGTCGATGACGATCAGATCGATGGCGCCGGAGCGGACGAGCATGTCCGCGATCTCGAGCGCCTGCTCACCCGTATCGGGCTGCGAGACGAGAAGAGCGTCGATGTCGACACCGAGCTTCGCGGCGTAGTCGGGGTCGAGCGCATGCTCGGCATCGATGAAGGCGGCGATCCCGCCGGCACGCTGGGCGTTTGCAATCGCGTGCAGCGTGAGCGTCGTCTTACCCGAGGACTCGGGGCCGTAGATCTCGACGATTCGTCCACGCGGGAGCCCTCCGACGCCGAGGGCGACATCGAGAGCGATCGAACCGGTCGGAATGACGGCGACGGGTGCGCGCTCGTCGCTGCCCAGTCGCATGACCGAGCCCTTTCCGAACTGACGGTCGATCTGGGCAAGTGCAGTCTCGAGGGACTTCTCGCGGTCAGCGGGTGATGGCATGACGTGCTCCTTATGCTCGCGTGGTGCCGCCTGTAGGCTGTCGCGGTCCTCCCGGCTGGGCGGAACTCTCCGACAAGGCGTATGGCTCTTCGGCTTGCTGTTCACCGTACGAGGGGCCTCGGACATTGCGTCGTCAGCTCCGCGAATCAGGGAGAACACCGTCTCCGAACCACTTGTGCAGAAGACTACGCCCGTTTCGAACACATATTCGACGACACGCCGTCACGGCATGTCGTTAGTCGAACGCTCGTCGTATGCGTCGGAGGGTCATCGCTTGCGCGGCTCGAGGCGCCCGGCGCCGTGCCGCCGCTCCTGAGGCACATCGGTCTCGGCGCACAGCGCCAGCCAGATGTCACGCGGTGGAACGCCCGCGTCCAGAGCCTGGTCCGCAGTGCGTCCGGCGAGCTGGGTCAGAATGAGGTCACTGACGAGCGACGACCCTCGACCACCGAATTCCGCGTCGACTGCGCGGAGGAACTCACTGCGACGCATCAGAGAACGAAGAGAATCCGACGCTCAGTGAAGCGAAAGCTCTGGCTCGACGGAAGCCACGAGGTCATCGGGAACGACATCGGGGAAGACCTGGATGCCCTCGAGGACGGAGATGCGGTCGCCGACCTCTCGCATGATGATCGAGATGGGAACATCCAGAGCATCGGCCACCGAGGCGAGAATCTCGCTCGACGCCTCTTTCTGGCCCCGCTCGACCTCACTGAGATAGCCCAGGGCCACGGATGCCTTGCTTGCAACCTGCCGGAGCGTACGCCCCTTCTGCAGGCGGAAGTCCCTCAGCACATCGCCGATTTCCTGTCGCACAAGAATCATCGGAACCTCCTCCCAGATCGCCTTCTCGAGGTCTCCCTCGAGGAGACCGCCAGTCTAGTCCTACCGACCTTCACAAAATCTACCTTCGCACGCTGTGCTTTCGGTGTGAGCACAAAGGACATAACGGAACCCGCGCATCAGCTATTCCCGCAGGATCCGCGCGAGCATGGCCACGGCCGCATCGACCGTCTGAGCGCGGACCTGGGCGCGATCGCCGTCGAACCTGAATGCCTCGCTCACGGACGTGTACGGGGTCACCACGGCGATGTGCACCGTGCCGACGGGCTGACCGTCGGGTGAATCCGGTCCCGCGATCCCCGTGGTCGAGACGCCGACGTCAGCAGGGACTCCGGAGACCTGCAGCGCGCGACGCGCCCCAGCCGCCATCTGCAGCGCCACGTCGGGGTGCACGGGCCCGTGCGCATCGAGCAGGCCGTCGTCGACCCCCAGAAGCGTGTGCTTCACAGGGGTGGCGTAGGCGACGATCGCTCCGCGCAGCGACGCCGACGCGCCTGGCACCGAGACGAATTCCGCAGCGAGAGCCCCGCCCGACAGCGACTCCGCGATACCGAGGGTCCAGCCACGCTCGATCAGCGCGGCGAGCACCTCCGACGCCGACGCCGACGTCACGACGGCTGCCGTGCCCCTCGCACCTGCGCCACGATGTAGTCGATGCCACTCGCGACGGTGAGGATCAGCGCCAGGATCATCAGGATCGCCGTTCCGACCACCCACAGCTGGGGTCCTATCACCACGTGCAGCGGGAGCAACGCCCAGGAAAGAGCCACGGCCTGAACCGCGGTCTTGATCTTGCCCATCCACGCGGCCGCCACGACGTGCTCCTTCGCGACCATGAGGCGGTGGATCGTGATGCCCCACTCGCGGATCAGGATCACGATCACGACCCACCAGTTGAGCTCCCCGAGCACGGCGAGTCCGATGAAGCCCGCTCCCGTGAGCAGCTTGTCAGCGATCGGATCCCACAGCTTGCCGAAGTCGGTGACGATGTTGTGGCGACGCGCGAGGTAGCCGTCGACCCAGTCGGTGGAGATGCCCACGACGAACAGGATCGCCGCAACCCAACGGATGACGATGTCATCGAGCCCGTAGGTACCGCCCATCAGGAGCAGGATGAAGAAGATCACCGCAAGCGGTATACGCGCGATGGTGATCGCGTTGGGGAGCTGCCGTGGAATAGCCATCAGTCTCGTCCTGTCAGTCCCCAGGCGTCTTCGTCGCCGTCGTCTTCAGCTTCGACCACCGGCAGCCCCTGGAACTGGGCCTCGACCGGGTCGTGCGGTGCTCCGGCCGCGGTTGCGGCAGAAGTGGGAGCGGCCGGCTTCGGTGGAGCGTCGTCGCCGCGCAGTTTCGCCATGACCTGGGGCAGCTGCTCGGCCGTCGCCAGCACGTCACGCGCCTTGGAGCCCTCAGACGGGCCGACGATCTCTCGCGACTCGAGGAGGTCCATCAGGCGACCCGCCTTGGCGAATCCGACGCGCAGCTTGCGCTGCAGCATGGATGTCGATCCGAACTGCGACGACACGATGAGTTCGGCGGCCGCGAGGAGAAGCTCGAGATCGTCCCCGATGTCCTCGTCGACCTCCTTCTTCTTCGTGGGCTCGAGTGCTTCCTGCACGTCCGCGCGGTAGTCGGGACGAGCCTGACGGGTGACGTGCTTGACGACCGCGTCGATCTCCTTCTCGTCGACCCACGCTCCCTGCAGACGGAACGGCTTGGATGATCCCATCGGCGAGAACAGCGCGTCGCCCTGGCCGATGAGCTTGTCGGCACCGGGGCTGTCGAGGATCACTCGGCTGTCTGTGACGCTCGTCACCGCGAACGCGAGGCGCGACGGGACGTTGGCCTTGATCAGACCGGTCACGACGTCGACGCTGGGGCGCTGGGTGGCGAGCACCAGGTGGATGCCGGATGCTCGCGCGAGCTGGGTGATGCGGACGATCGAATCCTCCACATCGCGCGGGGCGACCATCATCAGGTCTGCGAGCTCGTCGACGACCACCAGCAGGTACGGGTACGGCTTGAGCACGCGTTCGCTGCCGACAGGGAGCTCGACCTCACCGGCGCGCACCGCCCGGTTGAAGTCGTCGATGTGGCGGAATCCGAACGACGCGAGGTCGTCGTACCGCATGTCCATCTCCTTCACGACCCACTGCAGCGCCTCGGCGGCCTTCTTGGGATTCGTGATGATGGGCGTGATCAGGTGCGGAACGCCCGCATAGCTCGTCAGCTCCACCCGCTTCGGGTCGATCAGGACCATCCGCACGTCCGTGGGCCGAGCGCGCATGAGCAGGCTCGTGATCATCGAGTTGACGAAGCTGGACTTACCCGACCCTGTGGAACCGGCGACCAGGAGGTGCGGCATCTTCGCGAGGTTCGCGATGACGATGTTGCCGCCGACGTCTTTTCCGACGCCGATCGTCATCGGATGCGTGCTCTTGTGCGCCGCGGGCGACCGCAGCACATCGCCGAGCGCGACCATCTCCTTGTCGGCGTTGGGGATCTCGATGCCGATCGCGCTCTTGCCCGGGATCGGCGAGAGGATACGCACATCGTTGGACGCGACCGCGTAGGCGAAGTTGTTGCTCAGCTGGAGGATCTTCTCGACCTTGACACCGTGGCCGACCTCCACCTCGTACTGGGTGACTGTCGGGCCACGAGAGAATCCGGTGACCTTCGCGTCGACCTTGAACTGGGTCAGCACGCTCGTGATCTGTTCGATCACCTTGTCGGTCGCTTCAGAACGCATGACCGGCGGCGGTCCTTCGACCAGCAGCCCCGGCGAGGGAAGCACGTAGGGGGTCACGGGCGCCTGCGGCCCCTTCTCCCCCGGCCCCGGGGTTCCGAAGCCGTCGAGTCCCGGCAGCTCGGGCATCTCGCCCGTGTCGGACTCGTCGTCGAGGAGCGCCGTGGTCTGCTGCCCGGCCAACGACTCGGTCACCGAGCGCACGTCGGACAGCACCTCCGTCGCGGCATCCGAGGCGTTCTCCACGACGACGGCCTGGTCGTATGCAGGAGTCGGCTCCGAGGTGGTGAGCAGAGCGGTGATGTCGTCGGATCCGAGAGTGCCCTCGTCGGGGTCCTCCTCGCGGCCGGTCTTGTTGCGTCGCCACCATGGCAGGACATCAGGATCGTCGACCTTGTCTGCCTCGTCGATCGCAGCGGCATCCTTCGCGGGCTTCTCAGGCCGCTCGGCGTCGAACATCCACGCATAGAGATCCCCGAGCCGCTGACCGATGCGGTTCGGCGGAGTCTTGGTCAGGATCAGGACGCTGAGAGCAGCGACCACCGACAGCACGATGTACGCGCCCACCGGGGTGAGGTACGACAGCGGCTCCCCGAGCATCCACCCGAACAGCCCGCCTGCCTCGCTGAGTGCGGGCATGCCGTCCTTGGGCTGCGGTCGCACGAGCAGGCCCGCGGAATCGATGCGGCCGGCCGCGGTATGGCAGAAGCCCGCGAGGGCGAGGATGAAAAGTCCGAACCCGATGCCGATTCGACCGTTGTCGTGAACCGACGAGGGATGCCGGAACAGCCAGCCGGCGAGCAGCAGGAGCAGGACCGGCATGACGAAGGCCACGCGTCCGACGAGAAGCCCTACCGAGTAGGCGCTGATGTTGGCAGCGACCTCGTTGCCGATGAAGAACCATTCGTTGACCGCACCGGCGATCGCCAGCAGCACGAGCAGGAACGGGAAGCCGTCGCGCCGATCGTCCTTCTCGAGGGTCTCGGGTCCGAAGGCTCGGAACAGTCCGCCGACACCGTGGGCGAGCCCGTTCCAGGCCCGCACCGCCACCGGGGGCTTGTCGATCTCGTCGATGTACTTCTTGGGCGCTGCCTGAGCCTTCGGAGCAGCCTGCCTCTTCGGGCGAGGCGTGGCGCTCTCGGACGCGCGCGCTGACTTCGTGGTACTCCTGGCCATACTCTCACGTTACGTCCAGAGGGCGACATAGGCCCGTAATGACGCGGCATTCCGCGGTCTTCCGCCGGCGGGCGGCGATGGTTCAGGACGTGCGGTACACCATCGTGTCGCGGACGCTCCCTGCGTCGGTGACCACGAAGCCCTCCGATCGGTACAGGGTCCGCGCGAAGTTGTCCCGTTCCACGCTGAGGCTGAGCCGAGGGTGCCCTTGGTCACGAGCGTGGACCACGAGACGTCGGAGCAGCGTGCGACCGACTCCGTGAGCACGCCAGATCGGCTGCACGCCGATGATGAGCTCCGGCACGGCGGTCCCGACGAATCCGAAACCCGCGTCGTCCGGCGACAGCATGCGATACCACGCGGCGCCGATCGGGCGCCCGTCGGCATCGACGGCGAGGAAGCCCGCATCCGCCGGCCGCATCCATCCGGCCACATAGCGCCGGTGCTCGACCGCGGTGAGGATCTCGTGGCGTGGTCGTGCTCCGCCCGAACGCCAATTCGCCGCCTCGACGACCATGTCGCCGAGGAAGCTCCCGTCCGCCTGTACGGCGGGTCGGATCGAGAAGACGTCCGGCATGAGGTGAGCGTACGCCGCCGGCGTTACAGCCGAGTGTCGGTCGACTGTGAACCCGCAGGCGACGCAGCTCCGATCACGCCTCGATGACGAGTGGGACGATCATCGGACGACGACGCAGCTTCTGGTTGACCCAGCGCCCGATCGTGCGGCGGATGACCTGCGAAAGCGCATGGGTGTCGCGCACGCCGTTGCCGGAGGCTTCCTTGAGCGCTGCGATGATCTTCGGCGTCACGTCGTCGAAGACGGAATCGTCTTCAGCGATGCCGCGCGCGTGGATCTCGGGTCCCGAGATGATGCGCCCCGTCGCGGCGTCGACGACGACGATCACCGAGACGAAGCCCTCTTCAGCCAGGATCCGGCGGTCCTTGAGGTCGGCGTCGGTGATCGCGCCGACAGTCGAGCCGTCGACATACACGAACCCGAGGTCGAGCTGACCGACGACGCGAGCGTCGCCGTCCTTCAGATCGATGACGGTGCCGTTCGAGGCGATGATGGTGCGCTCGGCGTCGATCCCCGTGTCCTGAGCCAGTTTCGCGTTCGCGATCAGGTGACGGTACTCGCCGTGGACGGGAAGCACGTTCTTGGGCTTGAGGATGTTGTAGCAGTAGATCAGCTCGCCGGCTGCGGCGTGCCCCGAGACGTGCACCTTGGCGTTGGCCTTGTGCACGACGTTCGCGCCGAGCTTGGTCAGTCCGTCGATCACGCGGTACACAGCGTTCTCGTTCCCGGGGATCAGGCTGGAGGCCAGGATCACGGTGTCGCCCTCACCGGGCTCGATCGCGTGGTCGAGGTTGGCCATCCGGCTGAGGACGGCCATGGGCTCGCCCTGCGAGCCGGTCGACATGTAGACGATCTTGTCGTCGGGAAGGTCTCGCGCCTTCTTGTAGTCGATCAGCAGGCCGCTCGGCACCTTCAGGTAGCCCAGGTCCTCGGCGATCGTCATGTTGCGCAGCATGCTGCGCCCCAGCAGTGCCACCCGGCGCCCGTGCGCCGCTGCGGCGTCGAGGACCTGCTGCACCCGGTGCACATGGCTGGAGAAGCTCGCGACGATGACGCGCCTGGGAGCCTTGCCGATGACCTGGTCGAGCACGGGTCCGATCGAGCGCTCGGTGGGCGTGAAGCCCGGCACGTCGGCGTTGGTCGAGTCGACGAGGAAGAGGTCGACTCCCTCCTCGCCCAGGCGGGCGAAGGCACGGAGGTCGGTGATGCGTCCGTCGAGCGGCAGCTGATCCATCTTGAAGTCGCCGGTCGCCAGCACGAGGCCGGCGGGGGTGCGGATCGCGACGGCGAGGGCATCGGGGATCGAGTGGTTGACCGCGACGAACTCGAGGTCGAACGGTCCGACCTTCTCGCGCTGCCCCTCTTTCACGGTGAGCGTGTACGCCTTGATGCGGTGTTCCTTGAGCTTCGCCTCGACGAGCGCGAGGGTGAGGCCGGAACCGATCACGGGGATGTCGCTCTTCAGACGGAGCAGATACGGGACCGCGCCGATGTGGTCTTCGTGCCCGTGTGTGAGGACGACGCCGACGATGTCGTCGAGGCGGCCCTTGATCGGCTCGAAGTCGGGCAGGATCAGGTCGACACCCGGCTGGTGCTCCTCAGGGAAGAGCACGCCGCAATCGACGATCAGGATCTTGCCGTCGAACTCGAAGATGGTCATGTTGCGACCGATCTCGCCGAGGCCGCCGAGTGGGGTGACCCGCAGCGTCCCCTCGTCGAGTGCTGCGGGTTCTGCGATCGGGGTGGACATGCTGTCTCCTCAGTCGGACACTCCACGCGTCCGTTCGTTCGTTGTGACGCGGCTCGCCGCGCCCGGTGTCAGCGGGTCGTGCCGTGCACCTTCGGCAGGGCACCGCCCGCGGCCGCGTTGCGGTCGGGGCGGAAGTTGGAGAAGTCTGCGCCGGGGACGTCCTTCACGAGATCGAGCTCGTCCTCGATGAGAGCGGCCTCCCACTCTTCGGGACCGACGAGCGGCAGACGGACGCGAGGGCTCGAGATACGGCCGAGCCCGTGCAGGATGTACTTCGCCGCGACGGTGCCCGGCACGTGCGTCATGACGGCGCGCACGAGAGGCTCGAGCCGCTTGTGCTCAGCGGTCGCGGTCGTGAGGTCGCCGCGGTTGACGGCATCGATGATGGTCCGGTACGGCGCTGCCGCGACATTCGCGGTCACCCCGATCAGACCGGTCGCGCCGATCGCGAGGTGCGGCAGCACGTTGGCATCGTCACCCGAGAAGTACATGAGGTCGGTCTGATTCAAGACGCGGCTCACCTCGGAGAAGTCGCCCTTGGCGTCCTTCACGGCGAGGATGTTCGGGTGCTTCGCGAGCCGGAGGATGGTCTCGTACTTGATCGGCACGCCCGTGCGACCGGGGATGTCGTAGAGGATCACCGGGAGATCGGTGGCATCGGCCACGAGCCGGAAGTGGGTCAGGATGCCGGCCTGCGTCGGCTTGTTGTAATACGGCGTGACGATCATGATGCCGTCTGCGCCGGCCTTCTCACTCGCCTTGTACAGCTCGATCGCGTGCGCGGTCTCGTTGGATCCGCCGCCCGTGATGATCTTGGCGCGGCCGGCGGACACCGACTTCCCGACCTCGACGAGCTTGAGCTTCTCGGGGTCCGTCAGGGTCGAGGTCTCGCCGGTCGTTCCCGTCACGACGATCCCGTCAGCACCGGCGGTGATGACGTCATCGATGTGCTTCTCGACGGCGGGCCAATCGACTTCACCGTCGGCCGTCATCGGAGTGACGAGCGCGACGAGAACCTGTCCGAAAGGGTTGCCCGAGTGCGTCATGCCCCCAGCGTATCGGTTCGCGTGCCGCTCACCCAGACGGGGCCGGGCGGATGACGTCTCCGCGGGCGATCTCGATCTTCTCGCGGAGCACCAGACCGGACAGCTCTCCGACCGTCACCTCTTTCACGTGCTTCCGGAACATCTCGATGCCGGTGATCCGCGTCTGCGCCTGCAGAGCTCCGTCGCGCACCACCACGATGTCGTCATCCACTCGCAGCACGCCAGACGTGACCGTGCCCGTCGCCACTGTTCCGCGTCCGGTGATGGTGAAGACGTCCTCGACCAGGAACTCGGTCGACCCCGAGGGCACCGACAGCGAAGCGGGCGCCGGAACGCGAGTGCTGTCGCCCGTCGCCGTCTCCCCCGCGACGCCGGAGGTCATCGCAGCGAGTCGCGCGGCCTCCGCTTCGTTGTATCGGCGCAGCATCTCGTTGGCATCCTCAGAGTCGCGCTTGCGCCCGAACAACCATCCCATGCAGTCGATACTAGGGATCCGAATAGGCTCGACTCCATGGCATGGGTCACACGCGCGTCGTCGACGGTGTACGAGAACCGGTGGATCGAGGTGCGCGAGGACCAGGTCACGGGCCCCGCGGGCGACGGGATCTACGGCGTGGTGACAATGCGGCATCCGGCGGTCTTCGTGGTCGCGCTCGATGACGAGGACCGCGTCTGCCTCGTCTCCCTCGAGCGCTACACGACAGGCATCTCGATCGAGGTGCCTGCCGGGGGAAGCGACGGCGAAGATCTGCTCGTGGCCGCGCAGCGAGAGCTGCTCGAGGAGACGGGGTTCGTCGCCGACGAGTGGACGTCGCTCGGGACCATGAACGCGCTCAACGGGATCGCCCACGCACCCGAGCATGTGTTCCTCGCCCGCGCCATGACACGGGCGGATGACTCGACGCACACCCGAGCGGAGGAGGGCATCGACGCCGTCACCTGGGTGCCTTTCTCCGAGGCGCTCAGCATGATCGCGGACGGCCGGATCACCGATGGAGAGACCGTGGCAGCGATCGCCTACGCCGGCATCCGCCTCGGTAGATTCCGCTGAGCCACGCACCGATCGCTCGCGCCGGAATGCCGTCGGCCTTCAGATCAGACGCGGCCTCGTCGCGCGACGCCGGCGGTCAGCGCGCTCGGCAGCAGACTCGCGATCGCCACGATCGCCTTGTAGCGCAGCGAGGGAATCGAGACCGCCCTGCCCCGCGCCGCGTCCCGGAGCCCCTCGCGCACCACGTCACGTGCGTCGAGCCACATGAACGCAGGAACACCCTCGTGCCCGGGTGCGAGCCCCATCCGCTCGTGGAACGACGTATGCGTGAAACCGGGGCACACCGCGGTCACACTGACCTTGTCGGAGGCGTACTCGACGTTCGCCCAGCGGCTGAAGCCGATGAGCCAGCTCTTGCAGGCCGAGTAGGTCGAGCGCGAGATGAACCCGGCGACGGACGCGACGTTGATGATGCGGCCCCCGCGGCCGCGCATCGACCCGAGTGCCGCATGCATGAGACGCATCGACGCCTCGACGTGGACGCGGAGATGACGCACCTCGTCGTCGATGTCGTTGTCGGCGAACTGCAGCGGCAGGCCGAATCCGGCATTGTTGATCAGCAGATCCACCGGATCGGAGGCGTCGCGGAGACGGTCGGCCACGCGGTCCACATCGGCGACCTCGGCGAGATCCGCGACGAGGACCTCGACTGCGATGCCGTATTCGCTGCGCAGCTCGGCGGCGACACTCTCGAGAGCGTCCGCCGACCGCGCGACGAGCACGAGGTCGGCGCGCCGACGCGCGAGCTGACGAGCGAACTCGACACCGAGTCCGGCGCTGGCACCTGTGATCAGTGCGGTGGGCATCAGCGCTCGTATCCGAGGAAGCGGTAGCGGATGCCGGAGCGGGACGTCTGCCACTCCCCCTCGTCGACGAGCCGCCACCCGGCCTTGGACGGCGCGTAGGCGTCACCGGTGACATCGATGTCGAGCTCTGTGACCTCGAGGCGGTCGGCGTCGGCGATCACGAGTCGGAAGATCTCGGCTCCGCCGATGATCCAGACCTTGTCATGGCCTCGCACCGCATCGGTCACGGCCGCCGCACGACGGGCACCTTCCGCGGACCAGTCCTGCTGGCGGGTGATGACGATGTTCTCGCGTCCGGGGAGCGGACGGAAACGCTCCGGAAGCGAGTCCCAGGTCTTCCGTCCCATGATCACGGGCGCGCCGAGCGTGATCTCCTTGAAATGCGCGAGATCCTCGGGGACGTTCCAGGGCATGCCGCCCTCTGCTCCGATGACGCCGCCGTGGGCCTCCGCCCAGATCAGTCCGACCCACGTCATACCGCCACCGCCGCCCGGATCGGAGCGTGGTGCTGGTAGTCCTCGACGATGAAGTCGTCGTAGCCGTAGTCGAGGATCGACTCCGGCTTTCGAGCGAACCGCAGCGTCGGGTACGGGTATGCCTCGCGAGTCAGCTGCTCGTTCACCTGCTCGAGGTGGTTGTCGTAGATGTGGCAGTCGCCGCCCGTCCAGACGAAGTCGCCTGGCTCGAGTCCGACCTGCTGCGCCACCATGAGTGTGAGCAGGGCGTAGGACGCGATGTTGAAGGGGACGCCGAGGAAGAGATCGGCGCTGCGCTGATAGAGCTGGCAGGAGAGCTTGCCGTCTGCGACGTAGAACTGGAAGAGCGCATGGCAGGGAGCGAGCGCCATGTCAGGGATGTCCGCCGGGTTCCAGGCAGACACGATGAGTCGACGCGAGTCCGGAGTCTGACGGATCTGCTCGATCACCTGCGCGAGCTGATCGATGCTCTCGCCGTCGGGAGTCGGCCAGCTTCGCCACTGGACTCCGTAGACGGGGCCCAGATCTCCCGAGGCATCGGCCCACTCGTCCCAGATCGTGACGCCGTGGTCCTGCAGCCATTTCACGTTCGAGTCGCCCCTGAGGAACCACAGGAGTTCGTACGCGATCGACTTGAAGTGCACGCGCTTCGTCGTGATCAGGGGGAACCCCTGTGAGAGGTCGAAGCGGATCTGCCTGCCGAAGACGCTGGTGGTCCCGGTGCCGGTTCGATCCGACTTGTGGGTGCCCGACTCCAGCACGTCTCGGAGAAGGTCTTCGTACGGCGTCGGGACGGCTGCGCTCATGTGTGCCAGACTACCCGCCCCGAGGACGGAAGAGTCGGATCGTCACGATGCGACACATCGCCCTCGACGCTCTCAGATCGCCGTATTGTCGAGCCATGTCTCCCGTGCTGGCCCTCGGTATCGCCGCAGCGCTGCTCGTGCTCGCCGTCGCCATCGGCGTCGTGCTGCGTCTGCTCGACGGACGGCGTCGCCGCGGCGGTCACCTGCGTTTCGATCCCGTCGATGCCGGTGACTCGCAGCTGGGCGCCCGAGCGACCTTCGTGCAGTTCAGCACGGAGATGTGCACTCGCTGTCCTCAGGTGCGGCGGATGCTGAGCGGCTACGCCGCCGAGACGGACGGGCTGAACCATGTCGAGGTCGATCTGACGCATCGGCCGGATCTGTCGGCCCGCTACAGGGTCCTGCAGACACCGACGACATTCGTCGTCGACGGTTCAGGCGCCGTCCGCGCACGATTCCACGGAGTGCCGCATCGTCACGCACTGAGCGAAGCGCTGGCCGCCGTATGAGACAGGCGAGGACGGAACGCAGATGACCACACCCGCAGGCATCGACCCGCGAGGGCCGCGCTTCGCAGCGACGATCACGACCGTGCTGCTGCTCGTCGCGACGTTCCTCGGGCTCATCGGCATCTCGACCGCCAGGACGTTCGGCTGGTTCGCCTATCAACCGCTGGCGTCAGCCGACCTGGATTCGGACACCTGGGCTGTCAGCTCGGCGACGCTCGCACAGCGCGCACTGGACCCGGCGTTCCTCCTCACCGTCGTGATCGCCGTGCTGTTCCTGTGGGGTGTGCTGTCGCCGAGGACCGCGCCCTGGGGTGTGCTCTTCCGAAGGCTGGTGCGTCCGAGACTGGCACCTCCGAGCGAGCTCGAGGACCCGCGCCCTCCCCGCTTCGCTCAGGGGGTCGGTCTCTTCGTCGTGACGATCGGTCTCCTGCTGCATCTCGCCGGCGTGCCCTGGGCGCTGCCCATCTCGACCGCTGCCGCCTTCATCGCGGCGTTCCTCAATGCCGCGTTCTCGTTCTGCCTCGGCTGCCAGATCTATCTGCTGCTGCAACGAGCAGGCGTCATCGGCCGCGCTGCGTCCGCCTGAGGCTGCGGTTCCGCCGCGAGCGACCGGTCGATAGGCTGGCCGAACACGCGACCCGCACATCGAGCAGCGCGCGAGACAACGGAGGAATCATGCCCGTCACCAGTGAAGCCACCACCACCTGGACCGGATCCCTCGCAGAGGGCTCGGGCACAGTCGCGTTCTCCTCGTCGAAGCTCGGCACCTTCCCGATCAACTGGAAGGCTCGCAGCGAGGGCAGCGACACCACCACCACCCCTGAAGAGCTGATCGCCGCGGCTCACGCCTCGTGCTTCAGCATGGCGCTGTCCCACGCACTCTCGGAGAACGGCACTCCGCCGGAGCGCGTCAACACGAGCGCGTCGGTCACTTTCAAGCCCGGGGTCGGAATCAGCGGGAGCCACCTGAACGTCAACGCCGTCGTTCCGGGGCTCTCCCCCGAGGACTTCCAGAGGATCGCCGCCGAGGCGAAGGTCGGCTGCCCGGTCTCCCAGGCGCTGGCCGGCATCGAGATCACGCTCGAAGCCACGCTCGCCTGAATCGGATCAGCCGCGAGCGACGCGAATAGCCTCGCGGATGCTGGCGCGGGCGTCCTTGCGGCGCCCCGCCGCATCCTGAACCACACCGAGTCGGTACCGCGCGCGCCAGTCAGTCGGCGCGGCGTCCGCTTCCTCCGCATACCTCGCGATCAGCGGGTCGGCGTCGGCTCGGGCGATCCGACCGCTGGGAGTGAGTTCGGACTCCGCCTCGGGCATTCCCCCTTCGGCATCGAGCGCGCGCCCCAGCCGATCGGCCGCGAACCCGAACTGCATCTCGCGGACGAGCGCCCAGGCGCCGATCGGAGCGAGAACGATCAACGCCACGCCCATGCCGATCGACACCGGTGTCCCGACGGCGAAGAACATCACGGCCAGCCACACGGAGACCGCCAGATAGACCAGAAGCGCCGCGGCCATCAGACCGACGCCGATGCGCGACATCACGAGCGGATGCCGATATCGATCATGCTCTCCAGCCCGACGAAGACCCCGTTCGCCTGAGCCGCGAACGGGACCGCCAGACGGATGCCCGGAGCGTACGCGAGCGCCGGCTCTACCGTGTCGTGAGTGAACGTCAGGGATTCGCCCGGCCCTGAGAGGATGACCTCCTGCTTGGCGATGACGCCAGGGCGCCGGAGCGAATGGATCGGCACGCTGCCCACCTGCTGCCCCCTCGCACGCTGGTCGGCATGCGGAGCACTGACGGGACCCTGCTCGGCTCGAGCCGCGGCGATGAGTTCCGCGGTGCGCACCGCGGTGCCGCTCGGAGAGTCGACTTTCGCCGCGTGATGAGCCTCGACGATCTCCGCCGATCCGAAGAACGGCGCAGCTGCCGCAGCCAGCGCTGAGCCCAGCACCGACCCCAGCGAGAAGTTCGGGATGAAGACAGCCCCGGTTCCGGCGTTCTCGACCAGCGGACGCACCAGAGCGATGCGCTCCGTGGACCACCCGGAGGTCGCGACCAGGACGTTGATCTGGCGTTCCACCGCAGCGCGCACGACATCGACGCTCACCTGAGGCGTGGTGGCGTCGATCACGAGATCCGCCCCGTCGAGTTCAGCGAGGTCGCTCCGAGAGGTGAGCACGCGACTCACCTCGAAGCCCTCGAGCCCGTCGATCACCGCACCGATGATCGATCCGAGCTTCCCGGTTCCGCCGACGAGTGCTACCTGCGTGGTCATGCGTTCAGTCTATTTCTCGGGGGCACCACGACCGCCGCGGCGGGCCGGGGTATCGGGAATCAGACCGACATCGCGTCAGGGATGCCGGTGCGCAGCTCGAACGGAAGATGCCCGGTGTCGTTGTGGGTGAGCAGCGTCCACGGACGCCCCTGCTTCTGCGCGATCACGGTCAGCCCGCAATGCGCCTGATTGAGAGTCATCCATCGCCACTCCGGTGCGCCGAGGACCTCCCGCACGAACCACGAGATCACGAAGTTGTGGGTGATGAGCACCTCGTGCACGTCGCCCGGCTTGCGCACCAGGAACTCGTTGACCGCGTCGAACATCTGGGCACGGCCGGCGTCGAGCTCGGCCTCGGTGACCGAGCCGAAGAACGGCTCGTACGCTGCGGGCGTCTCGTCGGTCATTCCCGTGGGCACGCAGTCGAAGAGGAGCGCGGTCGGTTCGGGGTCGACCGACGGGAGTCGGTGCGCGATCGCCCGTGCCGTCTCGTTCGCGCGCAGGAGAGGCGAATGCCACACGGCATCGAGCGGAAGTCCGGAGAGCCGGTCGGCGATGAGTTCGGCCTGACGCTGGCCGCGTGGCGACAGGGGGCCGTCGGCGAGACCGTGTTCGGCGTCCTGATGTTCACCGTGTCTGACCAGATATATGTAATGCGTCACAAACTCGCTCGCTTCATCGACAGCATCCGCCGGGATTCACTCCACCCTATGCCAGGTCTGTGACAGAGGCGTTACGACGCTCAGTTGCCGGCGCGGGTGAGTTCGGCGACCTGTGCGCGCGAGAGCGTGACGCCGGCGCCCTGCATCAGCTCGTCGACATGGTCGCTCGCGAAGGCGTTGACGATCGGTGCCGCGATGGTGCGCTGCGCGAGCAGCCAGGCGATCGACACGGCTGCCACCGGAACCTCGAGTTCGATCGCCACCTGGTCGAGAGCGCGCAGGACCTTCGTGCCACGACGGTTGAGGTGACCACGCAGCTGCTCTCCGCGCACGCCCTGCGAGGTGAGCGCCTTGCTGCGGTGCCTGCCGGACAGGAAGCCGTGCTCGAGAGCGTGCGACGGCGTGACTGCAAGGCTCTGTGCGCCGGCGACGAGACGCAGATCGCCCTCGAACGGCTGACGACGGATGAGGTTGTACGGGGAATCGATCACCTCGATGCGCGGGTACCCCGCGGATGCGAGGATGCGCGCCTCGACGAGCCGCTCGGGTGCGAATCCATACGCCCCGAGGGCGCCGATCTTGCCTGCGTCGATCATCCACTCGACGGTCGCGAGGGTGTCTTCGAGGTTCGTCGTCCGGTCGAGCGTCGCGTCAAGATACAGCACGTCGATACGGTCGACGCCCAGACGCGTGAGCGAGCCTTCGACCGCGCGCACGAGATTAACCGAGCCGAGACCCGGGTTGTCTGCGTGGGCGCCGATCCGCACACTCAACAGGGCACGATCACGTCGCCCCCTGGACTGCAGCCACTGGCCGATGATGTGCTCGCTGCGTCCGCCGGAGAACCCGTCTGCCGTGTGGATCGCGTTGCCGCCGAACTCGACGTAGCGGTCGAGGATCCCGTGGCTCGTCTCGAGATCGACGTTCCAGCCGAACTCGGCCGCGCCGAGCATCAGCGGGAAGGTCTCGAGTCCGGTCTCGCCGAGAGGTACGCGGATGCTCTCTCCTATTCCCGGGCCGACGATGGGTATGGGCGCGGAGGGGTGCTCTGCCGTGCCCTGCTGCGCGCGCTCCACCGACGCTCCTGCGCCTACGCCGAACAACCGCATATCCTCACCCCCGTCGATCGGTGCGTACCGACCTACGTCACTGCCTCGAATGCACCCCCCGGTGCGTACTTTCGAGAGTAAGCGAGATCCGCGAACGCGCTGACCAATCCAGGGAACGGCGCGAGAACTTCCGATAACGGTTTGGTCACATCGGATACGACGAAGCCCGAGCCGTCCGCGAGGACGACCCGGGCTTCGTCAAGAAGCGCCGTCGATTACTCGGCTGCGGCCTCTTCGCCCGAAGCTGCGTCCGCTGCGGGAGCGTCATCGAGCACGGGCTCGAGCGACAGCTTGCCGCGGTCGTCGATCTTCGTGATCTTCACGAGGATCTTCTGGCCGACCGAGAGCACGTCGTCGACGTTCTCGACGCGCTTGCCACCGGCGAGCTTGCGCACCTCGGTGACGTGCAGCAGGCCGTCCTTGCCAGGAAGCAGCGAGACGAATGCACCGAACGTCGCGATCTTGACGACGGTTCCGAGGAACTGCTCGCCCACCTCGGGGTTGGTCGGGTTGGCGATCGCGTTGACCTGGGCACGGGCGGCCTCGGCCGAGGGGCCGTCGGTCGCGCCGATGTAGACGGTGCCGTCCTCCTCGATGGAGATCTGCGCACCGGTCTCGTCCTGGATCGCGTTGATCGTCTTGCCCTTCGGGCCGATCAGCTCGCCGATCTTGTCGACCGGGATCTGCACGCTGATGACGCGAGGCGCGGTCGGCGCCATCTCGTCGGGAGCGTCGATCGCGGCGTTCAGGACGTTGAGGATCGTCAGACGAGCGTCGCGGGCCTGCGTGAGCGCACCTGCGAGGACCGACGTCGGGATGCCGTCGAGCTTCGTGTCGAGCTGGATGGCGGTGATGAACTCACCGGTGCCCGCGACCTTGAAGTCCATGTCACCGAGAGCGTCTTCCGCACCGAGGATGTCGGTCAACGCCGCGTAGCGGGTCTCACCGTCGACCTCATCGGAGACGAGACCCATGGCGATGCCGGCGACGGGTGCACGCAGCGGCACTCCCGCGTTCAGCAGCGACAGGGTCGACGCGCAGACAGAGCCCATCGAGGTCGAGCCGTTGGAGCTCAGCGCCTCGGAGACCTGACGGATCGCGTAGGGGAACTCCTCGCGGCTCGGCAGAACCGGCACGAGGGCGCGCTCGGCGAGGAAGCCGTGCCCGATCTCGCGACGCTTCGGCGAGCCGACACGGCCGGTCTCACCGGTCGAGTACGGCGGGAAGTTGTAGTGGTGCATGTAGCGCTTGCTCGTGACGGGCGACAGCGAGTCGATCTGCTGCTCCATCTTGAGCATGTTCAGCGTGGTGACACCCAGGATCTGGGTCTCGCCGCGCTGGAAGATCGCGGAACCGTGCACGCGCGGGATGACCTGCACCTCGGCGTCGAGCGGACGGATGTCCGCCAGGCCACGACCGTCGATGCGCGCGCCCTCGGTGAGGATGCGGCCGCGGACGATCTTCTTCGTGACGGACTTGTACGCCGCGGAGAACTCGAGCGGCGCGGCGGCAGGAAGGTTGCCCGCCTCGGTCGCCTCGATGAGCTCGGCCCGGACGCGGTCCTTGATCGCGTCGTCCGACGTCTGACGCTCGACCTTGTCGGCGATCTGGTAGACGCCGACGAGGTCGTCGTAGGAACGGCCTGCGACGAAGTCGTAGACCTCCTGGCTGTATGCCGGGAAGACCGGGTAGACGCCCGGCTCCTTGGACGAGGTCGCTGCCAGCTCTGCCTGAGCCTTCACGAGCTGAGCGATGAACGGCTTCGCTGCCTCGAGTCCCTGCGCGACGATGGTCTCGTCGGGCTTCGTGGCGCCGGCCTTGATCAGGTTCCAGCTGCCCTCGGTGGCCTCAGCCTCGACCATCATGATCGCGACGTCTTCGGTGCCGTCGGACTTGGTGACGACGCGGCCGGCGACGATCAGGTCGAACACGGCCTCGGACACCTGCTCGGCGTTCGGGAACGCGACCCACTGGTCGGCGTGCTCGCCGTGACCGGGGATGAACGCGAGGCGCACACCAGCGACGGGACCGGAGAACGGAAGGCCCGAGATCTGCGTCGACGCCGAAGCGGCGTTGATCGCGAGGGCGTCGTAGAACTCTCCCGGAGCGATCGACATCACGGTGATGACGACCTGGACCTCGTTGCGCAGACCGTCGACGAACGACGGACGCAGCGGACGGTCGATCAGACGGCAGACGAGGATCGCCTCGGTGGAGGGGCGACCCTCACGACGGAAGAACGAACCGGGGATCTTGCCAGCGGCGTACGAGCGCTCTTCGACATCGACCGTCAGCGGGAAGAAGTCGAAGCCCTCGCGGGGGTGCTTGCCCGCGCTGGTGGCCGAGAGGAGCATGGTCTCGCCGTCGAGGTACGCGGCGACTGCGCCCTGAGCCTGCTGCGCGAGGCGGCCGGTCTCGAAGCGGATGGTGCGGGTGCCGAAGCGGCCGTTGTCGAGAACGGCCTCGGTGGCGGTGATTTCAGGACCTTCCAAGAGGTCTCTCCTTCTTTGTTTAGACTCGCGAGTCCGTGTGACGCGCGAGCGCATTCATGAAGGAGCGGGTTCTGACGGATATGGGCGCGCGGGCATTCCCGCGAATCTCACCTGCGCTGGCCACCAGTAGAAAGCCACCCGACGTCGCGCCGAGGAACCCACCACAGGGGACCAGCTCTCCGCCGATCGCTCCATGAGTCGATATGAAATTGTCCGGTCGACATACGCCGACCGCGTCCAGCCTATCAGCGGGGCATTGAAAGTCCTCGCTCCGGCTGTCCTTCCACGCCGCGACAGCCCGGAAGTCAGCCGACCGTGACATCGCTCGGGGCGCTCGATCGCCCGAGATAGACGTAGTCGTCGTGCTTCGCGACCCGCCCGTCTCCCGCCGTGCGTCCGTGCAGTCGTCGCCATACCCATGGCAACGCGTGCCGACGCCACCAGAGCCCCGCCCCGATCGGCTCGTTCTCGTGCAGAGCCGCGTCCAGGGCTCCGAGGGCGTCGGCATGCGGCACGGCGAGCATCTCCCCCGCCCGGTACGCGAGGAATCTATGTCCTCGGCTGCTCAGGTGCACGAGGTCCTCACCCCAGTTCGGGCGGTCGGGGAGCGAGGGGTGCAGGTCCGTGTCGATCAGGATCGCGCCGGTGCGTGCCGCGACGCCCGTGAGTGCCGTGGCGAACGCCGCGAACCGCTTCGTGTACATCGCGGCCGCGCGCCGACGGGGAAGGAACGGAGTGACGAGGAGGACATCCGCTCCGGTGCTCCGGAGGCGCGTGACCGCACCCTCGAGCTCTGCGGCGAGCGCCGCCACGTCGGCGTGGGGCTTCACGAGGTCGTTGGCCCCGATGAGGATCGACACGAGATCCGGTTCGAGTTCGAGTGCCCGGGGAAGCTGCGTGGCGCACACGTCGCGCACGCGCTTGGACCTGATGGCGAGGTTCGCGTAGTAGAGCCCCCCTCGTGCGGCGAGCAGAAGCGCGAGTCGGTCGGCCCATCCGCGCAGCGCTCCGTCCGGTGCAGGGTCGCACAGTCCCTCGGTGAGCGAGTCTCCCAACGCCACGTATCGCTGCCAGCGACGCGCGTCGACGGGGACACTGGGCTCCGGGCGCGTCAGACGGCGAGCGCGCAGTTCGGCATCCACAGCATGGAGCTCTCGTGCCTCGACGAAATGTCCCAGCAGCTGATCGCAGATGCTCGACCAGCTGCGCCCCTGCACCGCCGCGCTTCCTGCTTCGCCGAAGGCCCGGCGTTTGCGCGCGTCTCCGGTGAGATCGGCGACGCGCATGCGCAGGTCGTCGAGATCGCCCGGCCGATAGAGCCATCCGTCGATCCCCATGCGCACGAGGCCGAGGGGACCGCCGCGTCCGGTGGCGATGACGGGCACCCCGCTCGCGTGCGCCTCCTGCAGGGTCTGGCCGAAGGTCTCGCTCTCCCCCGGGTGCACGAACACGTCGAACGATGCCATCGCTTCCGCGAGTGCATCGCCCTCGAGGTGCCCGAGGAAGAGAGCGTCGGGCAGCAGCGCTTCGAGCCTGGGCCTGCTCGGGCCGTCACCGACGATCACGAGACGCGTCCCCGGGATCGTCTGCAGCACACCCAGGTCCTCGACCTGCTTCTCCGGGGCGAGTCGGCCCACATAGCCGATCACGACCTCCGACCCCCACTCCGCGCGCAGTGTCACGCTGCGTCGGTCGGGTCGGAAACGCTCAGCATCGACGCCCCTGCCCCACCGGCGAATGCGATCGACACCGAGTTCGGCGAGCTGCTGCGCCGAATCAGCCGATGGTGCCAGCGTCAGGGTCGCCCGCCGGTGGAGCCGAGCGATGTGCGACTGCGCGACGCCCGTCGCCGCGGGGATGCGGTACCTCTGCGTGTACGCCGCCACATCGGTCTGATACGCGGCGACCGATGCCACGCCGAGGTGCTCCGCGGCGAGCGCGCCTCGCCAGCCGAGGGCGAAGGGGGAGGCCAGATGAACGACATCCGGACCGAAACGGCGCAGCGATGCCGCGACCTGGCGTGCCGGCGAGGTGCCCACCCGCACGTTGCGGTAGCCGGGGAGCGCGAGGCTGGGCATGGATTCGACAGCGGCGCCGTGGACCCGAGCGGGCATGCCTACCGCATCGGGTGCGATCACGTGCGCGTCATGGCCTGCGCGTTCGAGGTGGCCGAGGATCTGCAGCACGGATCCGGTGACACCGTTCATGTGCGGAAGGAAGGACTCTGTCACGATCGCGACTCTCACAACCTCAGGATGCTGCCAGCGTCAGCCGCGAGACGCGGGAAACGACCCCTGGCACCAGAAGTTCACCGGATGCTGGCGCGCTGGTCACCGGCTATGCGGACGTTGGTTCCCGTTCACCTGCGCCGACCACTGTGGAGGCGTGCCGTCCGATCTGCTCAGCAGCCCGTGGGCCCTCGTGATCATGGGCCTTCTCGTGCTCGGCGACTCGTTCTTCGTCGTCGTCCCCGGAGAGATCGCTGTGACCGCCCTGGGGGCCATCGCGTCGACCACGGGCGCTCCCCCGCTCTGGGCGGTGATCGTGTGCGCGGCAGCGGCGGCCGCAGTCGGTGACACCGCCTGCTATCTCATCGGTCGCACCGTCGGCACCGAGCGCTGGCGATGGATGCGTGCGCCGCGTGTGCGCCAGGCCCTCGACTGGGCCCGACGCCGCCTCGAAGGCGGGACAGCGACGGTGCTCTTCACCGCTCGGTTCGTGCCGTTCGCGCGATTGGCGATCAATCTCGTCGCCGGCGCCTCGCATATCGCCCCGGGTCGATACCTGCTGCTCGTCGCAGTGGCGGCTCTCGGATGGGCTGCGTACCAGGCGTCCGTCGGTGCCGTCGTCGCCGCGCTGGTGCCGGGCGGCCCTGTCGTCGCGATCGCGGTGTCGGTCGCCATCGCGGTGGGACTCGGTGCTGTGATCGACGTGGTGTCCCGCCGGTCCCGGAAGTGATCCACCCACCGGTCAGGAGCGTGCCCTAGGCTGGCGAGCATGAGCACCGAAGAAGGCGCCTCCTCCAGCGAGGAGATGAAGCGCAAGTTCAAGGAAGCGCTCGAGAAGAAGAACGCGCACCACCGGCAGGGCGAAGCCCACCTGGATGGCGACTCCGCCGTCCACGGCGCGCCCGCCCCGCAGACGCGGCGCGAGTTCCGACGCAAGAGCGGTTGACCACACGGATGCGGGAGCCGACCAGCGTCGACTCCCGCATCCCTCTCACCCGCTCGCCGCTCAGTTCCGCGCTGCTCGAGCCCGCGCTCGCTCCTCCTTCGCGGCCATCTCATCGAGCGCCGACTCCTTGAGACCCTGGATGTCGACGGCCTTGCTCTCATCTGCCATCCCGTGGTCGTCCACACCGTCGAGCGACGACTCTTCGAACGGCAGCGCGCCGCTCAGCACCCGCTGCACCCGCTCGCGATCGATCTCGCGGGTCCAGGTGCCGATGAGCAGGGTCGCGACCGCGTTGCCGGTGAAGTTGGTCAGAGCGCGCCCCTCCGACATGAACCGGTCGATGCCGACGATCACGCCGACGCCGTCGACGAGATCAGGGCGGTACGCCTGCAGACCGCCCGCGAGCGTGGCGAGTCCTGCCCCCGTGACACCGGCGGCTCCCTTGCTCGCGATGATCATGAACACCAGCAGCCCGATCTGCTCGCCGATCGTCATCGGCTGGCCCATACCGGTGGCGATGAAGAGCGAGGCCATGGTCAGGTAGATCGCCGTGCCGTCGAGGTTGAACGAGTATCCGGTGGGCACCGTGATCCCGACGACCGGCTTCGAGACGCCGATGTGCTCCATCTTCGCGATGAGACGCGGAAGAGCGGACTCCGACGACGAGGTGCCCACGATCAGCAGGTACTCGCGGGCGAGGTACTTCACCAGGCTGAAGATGTTCACCCGGGTCACCGCATAGAGCAGCGTCCCCAGAACGACCACGATGAACAGGATGCAGGTGATGTAGAACGCGACCATCAGCACGCCGAGGCTCCAGATGGCGGCGATGCCCGTCTTCCCGACGACCGCCGCGATCGCTCCGAACGCGCCGAGCGGCGCCAGCCACAGGATCATGCCGAGGATGCGGAACACCAGCTTCTGCAGGTTCTTGACCGCATCCATGATCGGGGCGCCCTTGTCGCCGAGCCCCTGGAGGGCGAAGCCGACCAGCAACGCGATGAAGAGCACCTGCAGCACGCTCTCGCCGGTGAAGGCGGAGAAGAAGGTCGTCGGGATGATGCCGAGGATGAACTCCGTGGTGGTCTTCGCCTCGGTCTCGGTCGCGTCGTAGCTGGAGTTCGCCATGTCGAGGCCCGCACCCGGGTGGATGATGTTGCCGACCACGAGTCCGATCGCCAGCGCGAACGTCGACATCACCATGAAGTAGAGCAGCGCGAGTCCGCCGATCTTGCCCACGGTCGCGGCCTTCGCGATCGAGCCGACACCCACGACGATCGTGCAGAAGATGATCGGCGCGATCATCATCTTGATGAGCGATACGAAGCCCTTGCCGATCGGTTCGAGACTCTGACCGACCTCGGGCCAGATGAGGCCGACCGCCGCTCCGAGCACGACCGCGATGATCACCGAGACATACAGCCATGTGTGCCTGTCCCACGCCTGCTTGCCGCGCCGCCAGTGGAATCCGGGAAGCGAGAACCCTGTCGTGATGGCCATGTTTTCCTCCTTGATCATGAACGTCTTCGTCTCATGCCCTCTGGCGCCCTCGCCTTCGGTAAGCTCACCGTCGCGGACTTCACACGGCAGCGCCATTTGTGGTCGTATTGGTCACCACCGATATGCCGGCTCCGCGATCACCGACGATCGGAAGGACGCGATGAGACCCGCCCGCGACTCCAGGAGCATCGCTTCCCGGGTCTTCCTGGTGCTCCTCGCGTCCGCCGTCGTGGTCGGCGCACTGGTTGCGGTGTTCCTCGTCGTCGACGCGCAGCGCAGTGCACACGCGGAAGCGGAGCGTGTGACGGCGGCCACATCGGTGTCGCTCGCCTCGTCACCCCTCGTCATCGATGCACTCGCGACCCAGGAGCCGGACGCAGCGACCCGGGTGCTCGAGCCCTACGCACTCGACGTGATCGCCAACGCCGATCTGGACTTCGTGACGATCATGACGCCGGATGGCCTCCGACTCACCCACCCTGATCTCGACCAGATAGGCGGTGACTACCTCGGCACCATCCCGGATTCGCCACGGACGCTCACCGAGGTCTTCACCGGCACGCTCGGCCCGTCTGTGAGAACCATCGTGCCGGTGCTCGCCGCCGACGACGAACTGGTCGGATGGGTGTCGTCGGGAGTGACGATCGAGTCGATCTCCGAGACCCTGATCCGGCGCCTGCCCCTCTCGATCGGCATCACGGCCGGGCTGGTCGCCCTGGGCGGCCTCGGCGCCTGGATCGCACGTCGATTCACCCGAGGCATCGCCGGCGATCTGCCACCGGGAAAGGTGCGCGACGCCGTCTCGTCGTACGAATCGCTGCGCACACTCGGAGACGCTCTGCGCGCCCAGACGCACGAGCACGGCAATCGGATGCACACCGCCGTCGCGCTTCTCGAGCTCGGACGCAGCGACGAGGCGATCGAGATCCTGACCGAGACCTCACGCCAGAGCCAGTCGCTCGTCGACCAGGTGACCGCACGGCAGGCGGGCGATCCTGCCGTGGGCGCGCTGCTGCTCGGCAAGGCGTCGCAGGCCAGGGAGCGCGGGATCGACTGGCGTGTCCACATCGACCCGGACACCCCCGCGTCGCCCCTCTCGCCCGTCGACAGCGTCGCCGTGCTCGGAAACCTGATCGACAACGCCATGGATGCCGCAGCGGCGGGCACCGAGCGCTGGGTCGAGGTCGTGCTGCGGCCGTCCACGGAGGGAGGAATCGTCCTAGAGGTGTCGGACGGCGGTGACGGCATCCCCTCGGCGCTGCACGAGCGGGTCTTCACCCACGGGTACTCGACGAAACCGACGGGAGCGCAAGGACGGGGCGTCGGGCTCGCCCTCGTGGAGGCGGTCGTCGTCGGGGCCGGCGGCTCCGTGGATCTCACCTCTCATCCGACCACTTTCACCGTCGTCCTCCCGCCGGCACGAGGACGGAGGACACCGTGATCCGGACCCTGATCGTCGACGACGACGCTCTGACCCTCGAACTCCATCGCTCCTATCTCGAGAGGATCGACGGCTTCGTCGTCGGCGGCGAGTGCACCGGAGCCCGTGCCGCGCTCACGGCAGTGCTCGAACAGCCACCGGACGAGCCCTTCGATCTCGTGCTCCTCGACATCACGATGCCCGACGGCTCGGGCATCGACGTGCTCCGCGGACTCCGCGCCCGTGCGGCGGCGGTGGATGTGATCGCCATCACCGGTGTGCGCGACGCCGCGACCGTGCGACAGATGGCCGCCCTCGGGGTATACCAGTATCTCGTGAAGCCGTTCCCGTTCGCGGTGTTCCACGAGCGCCTCACCGCCTATCGAACGTATCGGGAGCAGGCGCGTTCGACGGCCGGCGAGGCGACCCAGGCCGAGATCGATGCGCTTCTCGGACGCACCACCGGGACCATCCCGATTCCCAAGGGCCTCTCAGCGGCCACGCTGCAGAAGGTGACCTCCGAGCTGCGTTCCTCGGGTGCCCCGGTGTCGGCGAGCGAGGCGGCCGCACGGCTCGGGATGTCGCGCGTGTCCGTGCGGCGATATCTGGAGCATCTCACGGATTCGGGCATCATCTCGCGCAGCGCCCGCTACGGCGCGCGAGGCCGCCCCGAGACGGAGTACCGCTGGATCCGCCGCACCGACGCGGACTGACGTCGATCCGGCGCCGTTCTCGGGCGCTCGCGCTGTCGGTCGTGAATCCGTCCGCGAGCACGGACCGCGGTCAGCGCGGGAGCCGCCCCTCGTGGATCAGCGACTCGGGATCCGCGGCAGCCCTGACGTCGCGGAGACGATCGATCGACGCCGGATCACCGCACCGCTCGAGAGTCTCCCCCGGACCGAGGAAGGTCGGGACCGTCTGCGGTGCGGCGGCCCTCGCCAGCACGTCCCGGAAGCCGGCCATGCTCGCCTCACCGGGTTCGCTCGGCACCCCCGGGAAGACGGGTACGAGGGCGTGGAGGAGCCAGCCGACCCCCTGAAGCGTCGCGAACCCGGCGCGTCGAGGTTCATTCAGGGCGCCACCGAGCATCCGGATGTCGATGCCCATGATCGGCCACTGCTCCGGCAGCCCGCGGAAGCGGAAGAGGTCGTCGATCGTCGCGTCGTCCAGCGACGAGAGCGCTGCCGACACGCCCTTGCCGGGCGTCGGCTCGGTGGGCTCCCCGCTCGACGCGGCGACGGTCTTCGGCGTCGTGGCCCCTGACACCTCACGGCGAACAGTGCCGGCTCCCCGAACGCGCTCGATCAGGTCGTCGGCGGCTCCGGCGGTGGACAGCGCCTGCACGGTGAGGAAGCTGCGTCCTCGGATCTCCTCGGGAAGCTGGGGAGCGTCGGGCATGCGCATCGAGCTCACGAACACGTTGAGTGACGCCGGGGCCTCTGCGGACAGGTCTCGGACAGCCCGCATCACCGACCCGGCGTCTGCGGCCTCGAATGTGAGCTCGGTGCCCCACAGCGCCGGGGTGGGAACCAGGTCGATCTCGAGTGCCGTCACGATTCCGACGATGCCGCCGGCCCCGCGAAGCGCCCACATCAGCTCGGGGTCGCTGTCGTCATCGACACGCTCGTGGGTCCCGTCGCTGCGCAGCACCCACGCGGCCCTGAGGTTGTCGGACCCCAGCCCTGCCGTGCGGCTGAACCAGGAATGGCCGCCGCCCAGGGTGTACCCCGCGACGGCGACGACGGGGCTCGTACCGGCAGGAGCCGCCCAGCCGGTGCCCTCGAGCGCCTCGACCACCGCCCCCCAACGGACTCCGCTGCCGACCCGGACCACGCCGGAACCCAGGTCGACCGACAGCTCGTCGAAGGCGGCCATGCGGACGACGACGGCGTCGGCCAGATCTCCGTCGGCCCCGTGACCGGTGGGCTGCACCGAGAGCGTCGCTCCCGCGTCGCGGGCGGCTTGGAGAAGCGTGCGCAGATCGTCGACATCGACCGGCACGGCAACAGCCGCCGGATGCTGTTCGATCGCCAGGTTCCAGGGCCAGCGCGCGGCTTCGAAGGATTCGTCGCCGGGAAGGATGAGATCGCCGCGCAGGGCATCCCGCGCGGATTCGAGCACAGAGCGAAGGGCCATGAGGTCACCGTACGACGCCCTACGGACATCGTCTACGGCCTCATGGCCCTGTGCGCGTTTCCCGGTCGAGCCGGGGATGGGTCACTCTCCGGCGAGACCGCCGAGCATGTGACCGAAGGATCGACCCTCTCCGAGATACGTCGCAGGGTCGTAGGGGTCGGCGGTCGCAGCCACCTCGCGCTTCGCGATCGCCTCGGCCAGCTCGCGCGCGCCCTTCTCGACGCGCTTCGCGAGAGGAGCGACCTCGTCACCAGTCCCGCCCCAGTCGCTGGATGCAGCGAAGACGCCGGTCGAGACCGCGTCGGCATGCAGGTATGCGAAGAGCGGTCGGATCGCGTAGTCGATCGCGAGCGAGTGCCGAGCCGTGCCGGCGTTCGCTCCGATCAGCACCGGCTTGCCCGTGAGCGCATCAGGGTCGAGCACGTCGATGAACGACTTGAACAGACCGTTGTAGCTCGTCGAGAAGATCGGCGTGACGGCGATGAGCGCGTCCGCCGAGACCACGGTGTTGATCGCGGTCTCGAGTGCGGGCGGCGCGAATCCGGTGAGGAGGTTGTTCGTGATGTCGTGCGCGTAATCCCGCAGCTCGATCACGTCGACGCTCGCCTGGATGTCGTGACCGGCGAGGGACTTCACGGTCTCCGCCGCCAGACGATCCGCGAGCATCCGCGTGGAGGACGGATTCGAGAGCCCGGCGGATACGACTGCGATGCGACGAGTGCTCATCTCAGGCCCCCTTCCGGCTGAGTCCGAACGCTACCCCCGCAGGAGCGGGAGAGTCCTGATAGGGCGAGTCACCCGTCAGGTTGTCGCCGCGGTTGGCGCCGGGCCGTGCCTGACGCGTCGGACCGTCGCCGAACTCCGCCTTCACCCGTGCCGCGTGCGTGGGAGCATCCGGCACGCCGGCCGGGCGGTCCTTCGCCATCTCCTTGCGGAGCACGGGCACGACCTCGGAGCCGAGGATGTCGAGCTGCTCGAGCACCGTCTTGAGCGGAAGGCCCGCGTGGTCGATGAGGAACAGCTGGCGCTGGTAGTCGCCGTAGTGCTCGCGCATCGCGGCATAGCGGTCGATGACCTGCTGAGGCGAACCCACCGTCAGCGGAGTCATCTCGGTGAAGTCCTCCATGCTCGGTCCGTGACCGTACACGGGGGCGTTGTCGAAGTACGGGCGGAACTGGTTCACCGCGTCCTGCGACTTCGCCGCCATGAAGACCTGGCCGCCGAGGCCGACGATCGCCTGCTCAGGCGTGCCGTGGCCGTAGTGCGCGTAGCGCTGACGGTACAGCTCGATCAGACGCTGGTAGTGCTCCTTGGGCCAGAAGATGTTGTTCGCGAAGAAGCCATCTCCGTAATACGCCGCCTGCTCCGCGATCTCCGGTGTGCGGATCGATCCGTGCCACACGAACGGTGCGACCCCGTCGAGGGGTCGCGGCGTCGAGGTGAAGCCCTGCAGCGGGGTGCGGAACTTGCCCTCCCAGTTCGCGACGTCCTCACGCCACAGCTTGTGCAGCAGGGCGTAGTTCTCGATCGCGAGCGGGAGACCCTGCCTGATGTCCTGGCCGAACCAGGGGTAGACCGGTCCGGTGTTGCCGCGGCCGAGCATGAGGTCCATGCGGCCGTCGGAGACGTGCTGCAGCATCGCGTACTCCTCGGCGATGCGCACGGGGTCGTTGGTCGTGATGAGCGTGGTCGACGTCGAGACGATCAGACGCTCCGTCTGCGCCGCGAGTGCGGCGAGGAAGGTCGTGGGACTCGACGACCAGAAGGGCGGGTTGTGGTGCTCGCCGATCGCGAAGACGTCGAGACCGACCTCTTCGCTGTGCTTGGCGATCGCCAGGGTCGCCTTGATCCGCTCCTGCTCACTCGGCGTCTCACCGGTGGTCGGGTCGCGGGTGATGTCGCTGACCGACATGATGCCGAACTGCACCGGGACGCCTGCCTGCTCGCTCATGATTGCTCCGTCTTCTCCGAATCGGGTGCCCTGCATCCGTTTCTATTCATTTGAATGTATCTGAGTCAACGCGATGCGGACAACTTTATTCCCCGAGTAGCCTCAGAGGATGCACAGCGACGGAGCCGCCACGACGAACCCCGCCACCGGATCCGTCCAGAAGCCTCGCAAGCGCGTCCCGTTCTGGGACAACGCCCGCTACGCGTGCATCGTCCTGGTCGTCCTCGGTCACGCCATCCAGCGTCTCACGTACGATTCGGACATCGCGCTGGCGGCGTATCTCGCGCTCTACGCCTTCCACATGCCCGCGTTCGCGATCATCTCCGGCTACTTCTCGAAGTCAGGGTCGCCGACGCGAGTCCAGATGGCGCGCGTGATCACCGACATCCTGCTCCCCTATGTCATCTTCGAACTCCTGTGGACTCTGACGAAGTGGCTGGTCGAGGGTCAGGCCGACCCGAACCTCACAAAGCCCTCGTGGACGCTGTGGTTCCTGCTCGCACTCGGCATCTTCCGCCTCGTGCTCCCTTACCTCGCGCTGCTGCGCTGGCCGCTGATGTGGACGGTGATCATCTCAGTCGGGGTCGGCTACCTCCCCAACGTCGACAGCACGTTCTCGCTGTCGCGCACACTCGGCCTGCTGCCCTTCTTCGCTTTCGGATGGTGGCTGCGCGAGCGCGACGTGGTCGCACGCCTCCGTCTGCTCGAGACGCGTCCCTGGTGGACCCGCGTCGCCAGTGTCGCCCTGCTCGGCGCGGCCGGCTTCGCCGCCTGGCATTGGATAGACCTCTGGAAAGAGATCGACCTGCGCCACTGGCTGTTCTACGAGGATGCGTACGCGGACCTCGGCGGAGAGCAGTGGTGGGCCGGCGGCGTGCGCATCGCGCTGATGCTGCTGGCGGTGCTCCTGAGCGCCGCGTTCTTCACCCTGATCCCCCGACGCACATACTGGTGGACGAGATTCGGCCAGTACACGATGTACGTGTTCCTGCTTCACTCGTTCGTGCTCTACCCGTTCCGCGAGTCCGGCGTGCTGCGCGATCTCGATCCGACGTGGCTGTGGCTGCCGCTCGTGACCCTGTTGTCTGTGGTCCTTGCCCTCGCTCTCGCGACGAAGCCGGTGCGCTGGCTCTTCCGTCCTCTGGTCGAGCCCCGCCCGCAGTGGCTCTTCCGCGATCCTGAGCTCGCTCGACGCGAAGGCCACCGCAGCGACCCGACCGGGTCTCGTCGGCCGCGCCAGGGGGCAGCGGCTAGCCTGAAGGAGTGACCAGAGCCGAGATGATCCGCGACCGCCTGGTGGACCACGCGGATGCCTCGGGATTCGGAGCCCACGGGCTTCACGTTCTGGTGGGAGCCGACGTCGCAGAGCACCGGTGGACCGCTGACGTCCGCGAGGAGATCCACTCGGTGGCGAAGGGCGTATGCGTCCTCGCGGCCGGGATCGCCGCCGACGAGGGTCTCGTGTCGCTCGACGCTCCGATCGCCGAGTACGTCCCGGATCTCCCGCTCGGAGACGGCGTCGATCGGATCACGCTCCGACGCCTGCTCTCGATGTCGAGCGGAATCGACCTTCCCTGGTCGGAGACCATGATGACCGACTGGCCCGACCTCGCGCGCGAGTTCCTCTCGCGCCCGTCGCGTGGTCACGTCTTCCAGTACTCGAACGCGAGCACCTACACGGCCATGGCCGTGCTCGCGACACGAGTCGGCGACATCGTCGACTACCTGCGACCGCGGCTGCTCGCGCCTCTCGGCATCGACGACCTCGAGTGGGAGCGGTGCCCGCGCGGCCGAATCGTCGGCGGCAGCGGCATCGCCCTGCGCACCGAGGAAACGGCACGCCTGGGCCGACTGATCCGCGATCGCGGCGAATGGGAGGGGCGGCGCCTCGTCTCCGCCGCCGTCATCGACGCGATGCACGCCGATTGGGTGACGGCGGGCCAGAACCCCGGCTACGAGCGCTACGCGCTGTCGGGATGGGACGGCCCGGGCGCGGCCTGGCGCCTGCACGGCGCCTACGGGCAGCTGCTGATCTTCTACGGCGATGCCGTCGTGACCATCACCGCTGACGACCACTTCGGCGCAGACGCCATGTCGGCGTTCGTGGCTGAGACTCTCAGCGCCTGACCGCGTTCCGCGTCCGTCAGGCGAAGAGCCCGGCGCCGACGTACGATCCGGGCTTCGCCCCGGCCGGGATCGCCCAGATGCCCGAGCCGACGTGCCTGATGTACTCGTTCATGCGGTCGGTCGACAGGTGTCGCTGCAGAGAGATGAACTGCGACGGATCGCGCTGATACGACAGGAAGAAGAGTCCCGCGTCGAGGCGGCCGAGATCATTGTTGCCGTTGACGTAGTTGAACCCGCGGCGAAGGATGCGGATGCCGTCGTTCTGATCCGGATGCGCGAGCCGCACGTGCGCGTTCCGGTCTATCGCAGACGAGCCGAAGTCCGGTGCGGTGAACTCGTCGCCGCCCGACAGCGGCGCCCCCTCGCCCTTGTCACGACCCACGATCGTGTTCTGCTCCGAGAGCCGCACCCGATCCCAGGTCTCGATCAGCATCGCGATCTTCCGCGCGACGAGATACGAGCCTCCCGTCATCCATGCGGGCTCATCCGATTCGCCGACCCACACGTTCGCGTCGAGCGCGGCGGCGTCGTCGGCGAGGATGTTGGCCGTGCCGTCCTTGAATCCGAACAGGTTGCGCGGGGTCGCCTGGGCGGAGGTGGTGCGGGAGGTCTTGCCGAAACCGAGCTGCGACCAGCGCAGCCGAGCACGCCCGAAGGCGATGCGACTGAGGTTGCGGATCGCGTGCACCGCGACCTGCGGGTCATCTGCGCAGGCCTGGATGCAGAGATCGCCGTGCGAGGCCTGCGGGTCGAGGTCGTCGCCCAGGAAAGCGGGCAGCCTCTCGAGCTTCTGCGGGCGGCGTGCGGCGATTCCGAAGCGGTCGCCGTCCTCGTTCTCGAACAGGCTGGGCCCGAAGCCGAACGTGATCGTGAGACCGGCGGCAGGGAGGCCGAGAGCTTCACCGGTGTCATCGGGCGGCACCTCGGCGTCGCCCCCGACTGCGCCCGTGGCGCTCACCTCGAGGCCCTTGGTCATTCGCGACGCCGCATACGTCCAGTCCTGCAGCAACGTGATCAGGTCGTCACGATCGGTCCGCGGCATCATGTCGAACGACGCGAAGTGCAGATGCTCCTGCACCGGAGTCGTGATCCCCGCCTGGTGCGCGCCGAAGAACTCGTAGGCGATCTGCGCATCCGCCTCGGCTCTGGCGCGGCCGAGGGCCACGCCGCCGGCCAGTCCGCCGCCCACCCCCACCGCGAGGGAGGCGACTCCCCCGCCGATCGCGAGGCCGAGGAGCCCGCGTCGGCTGAGGCCTGCTGATGGGGATGCCGTGGCTGCCGACTCCGGCGCGGAGTCGGCAGTCGCAGCATCGTTCGCGCGTTCGTTCACGGGCGGGATCGTCCCCTTCGAATCAGTCGAGGACTGTGCCGGTGAGCTGCGACAGCGGCTCGGCGAGAGCGTTGATGAGGTCGGTGAACTCGCGCTTGTCGGCGTCGGTCAGCTCCGCGTAACCGACGAAGCCCGCCTCGAGCGAACCGTGCGCTGCCAGCGACTCGTCGAGAGCCGCGTATCCGTCCTGGATCTCGGTGACGAGCGCGGCGCCGTCATCGCCCTGCGCGGTGGCGAAGTCCTGCACGAGGGAGAAGGCCATCTTGGAGCCCTCGACGTTGGCCGCGAAGTCGTAGAGGTCGGTTCCCGACCACCAGTCCTCTTCTCCGGAGATCTTGCCGGTCGCGACCTCGTCGAGCAGCGCGATCGCACCGTTCGAGATCCCGCCGATCCCCTGGTCGTCCAGAGCGGTCGTGAAGTCGTCGGAGTGCACGTAGTCGTAGAGCTCCTGAACGTCTGCGAGCAGCTGGTCACCGTAACCGGCGCGCTCCTCGGTCGTCGAGGGCGCCCAGTCCTGCCAGGCGGGCGTCTCGCCGTCGGCGTTGAGGGCGTCCTGCGCCGGCACCCAGAGGTCCTTCTCGATGCGGTGGAAGCCGGTCCAGTCGAGCCCCTCCGCCACAGCATCGACCTCTCGGTAGTCGATGCGAGGATCGAGGGTGCCGAGAGCCTCGGCGACGGGCTCGATGCGCTCGTAGAAGGCCCGAGTCTGCGGGAAGAGCGCGCGAGCGGTCTCGTCGTCGCCCGACTCGTAGGCGGCGACGAACTCGTCGACGGACGGCACGAGCTGTCCGACCTGGTCCTTCACGAACGCCGCGTACAGGTCGACGGCCTGCTGCTTCTGGTCGGCATCCTCACCCTCGACCGCGACGCGGTCTCCGGTCACCGTGAACTCCGACTTGCCGACGCCCTCGCCGATCATCCCCGGCTTGCACAGGGTGAAGTACTTGCCCGGCTGCGCCACCACGGTGAGTGTGCGGGAGGCGGACGGCGCGATGTTCTCGACCTCGCCCACGATGCGCAGTCCGTCGTCGGCGAGCAGGTAGAACTCCGAGGTCTGGCCGCTGTCGTTCGTCACGTCGAACGTGAGGGTGCCGCTCTCGGCAGTCGTCGCAGAGACCGCGCACTCGGAGTCGGTCGACGAGACGTCGAACGCGGCGCCTGCTGCGACATCGGTCTTGGCGACGCAGCCGCTGAGAACGAGTGCTGCCGCGCCGGCTGCGGCGACAGCACCGAGGATTCGGCGAGAGGTGGTCATGCTGCTCCTTGCTGGGTGAGAGTGGGAGTCGAGACGTCGCGGTCTGCGGACGTGGACGAGCGAGGCGTGGTCGGCCGACGGGAACGCAGCCCGCGGACGAAGAAGAATCCGACGACGACGAGGTAGGCGGCCCAGGCCGTCACCTGAAGCCACGTCATCCGCGGCATGAAGCCGACGGTCGCCTGCAGGATGGTGGCCCATGCTCCGTCCGGGGCGATCACGTTCGTCACGTCGAACGCCCATCCGAACGGGAACGCCGCCCAGCCGAGCGCCACGGCGCCGGTGACGGCGTCGATGGGAGCCGCCGAGGTGAAGGGGCCGGGCAGGGCACCTGCCTCCTGCAGGTCCATGATCGCGTATGCCAGGACGCCTGCCGCGACGATCACGAGGAAGCCACTCGTCCAGGTGAAGAACCGGCGGAGGTCGAGTCGGACGGCACCGCGGGCGAGCAGCCATCCGATCACGACGGCGGCGACGAGACCGAGCATCGCCCCGAGCAGGGCGGAGGGGGCGTCTCCGAAGGACTGGACCATCGACCACAGGAGCAGGGTCGTCTCGATCCCCTCCCTGGCCACGGAGACGAAGCCGATCGCGATCAGCGCCCACAGGCCTCCGTTCGTGAGAGCACGATCGAGTCCGCCTTCGAGGGTCGCCTTCATGGTGCGCCCGGCCTTCTGCATCCAGAAGATCATCCAGGTGACCATGCCCACCGCGAGCAGCGAGAGAAGGCCGCCGATGAGCTCCTGCGCCTCGAAGGTGAGCGAGTAGGCACCGAAGGTGAGGACCGCGCCGATGCCCAGAGCGAGGGCGATCGCCAGCCCCACACCGGCCCAGAGCCTCGGCAGAGCGTCGCTGCGCCCGAGACGGCGGAGGTAGGCGACGAGGATGCCGACGACGAGAGCGGCCTCGAGGCCTTCGCGAAGACCGATCAGGAACGTTGCGAGCACGGAATGGAGACTCTCTGAGAAAAGACTGAGGTAAGGCATCCCTTACCTCAGAGAGGTTATCACCAGATCGTGGTCGCCTCATTCACGTGCTCGAACCGGCGGGAGTAATGCGACGCAACACTCGACCGCGCACCTCGCGACCGATTTACGCTCGATGCATGGCTGATCTCTCGCTTCCCATCCTCGACCTGTCCCAGCTCGATGCCGGCCCCGAGGCCGCGGCACTGTTCCGGGACGAACTGCGTGCAGCGACACACGATGTGGGCTTCTTCTACCTGACGGGCACGGGGGTCTCCCCCGAGCTCGAAGCTCGCCTGCACCGGGCCGCGCTCGACTTCTTCGCGCTGCCCGAACAGGACAAGCTCGCGATCGAGAACGTCAACAGCCCCCACTTTCGCGGATACACCCGTGTCGGCGGCGAACGCACGCAGGGCAAGATCGACTGGCGCGAGCAGATCGACATCGGCCCCGAGCGCGAACCCGTCGAGGGCGGACCCGCTTTCAACCGCCTCACCGGCCCGAACCTCTGGCCCGAGGCCCAGCCCGAGCTCAAGACGGTCGTCACCGAATGGCACGACACTCTGACCGAGGTCGCGCACAAGCTGCTGCGCGCCTGGGCTGTGACGCTCGGAGCGGAGGAGTCGTACTTCGACGAGCCCTTCCGTGACCCCTCGACGCTCATCAAGATCGTCCGCTACCCGGGCACTCATGAGCCGGAGCCCCAGCAGGGCGTCGGCGCCCACAAGGACTCCGGCGTGCTCACGCTGCTCTGGGTCGAGCCGGGCAAGGGTGGACTGCAGGTGGAGCGGAACGGCGAGTGGGTGTCGGCTCCGCCCGTTCCCGGCGCGTTCGTCGTCAACATCGGGGAACTGCTGGAGTACGCGACCGGTGGCTATCTCAAGGCGACCAACCACCGCGTGATCTCCCCCAGGGCACCGGAGGAGCGCATCTCGATCCCGTTCTTCTTCAATCCGGCGCTCGACCAGCAGCTGCCGCTCCTCGACCTTCCAGCCGATCTCGCTGCAGAGGCGACCGGCATCACCGAGGACCCGAGCAATCCGATCCACGCGACGTACGGGGAGAACGCCATGAAGTCACGGCTGCGCGCCCACCCCGACGTCGCTGCGATCCACCACCCGGACCTGGTCGCCACGAAGGCCTGACCACCGACTACAGCGCCGGGCCGCCTCCGAGCGCGACGATCTCGCGCAGCGCCTGGAGGTGGCCGGCGAAGGCCGCTCGCCCCGTCGCGGTCGAATACACCCAGGTGCGCGGACGACTGCCGAGACTGCCCTTGCGGGCGACGACATAACCCGCCGCCTGCAGGTGCGTGATGGCCTTGCTCAGCGGAGAGTCTCCGCACTGGAGGATCTCGCGGAGTGTCGCGAAGTCCAATTCGATGCCCTCCCCGAGCGAGGCCATCAGCGAGAAGCGGATCGGTGACGCGAAGTTGTCGTCGAGCCGGGTACGGGGATGCGGCGCCGGCGGCGACTCAGTCACGGAGAGCCCGCCCGGGGACGAAGGAGACGGCGACGAACAGGATGATCACGGCGGCCCCCGCCAGCGCTCCCGCGTCGAGGGGAACGGGAAGCAGCACGGCTCCGGAGAGCGCCGACACCGCGACCGCGAAGATCGCCAGGTGCGGCCATCGCCAGGATGCGCCGATCGCAGGAAGCCCGAGATCGCTGCTGAACGCGAACATCCAGATGAACAGCATCAGCAGGACGAGCATGACCAGAACACTCGCGAGCACTCCGTCCGGCGCCGACGCGAGCGTCATGAGCACCCCGAGCGCGACGCCGACGAGGATCGTCCCCCAACGAATGACGCGCGAAAGTGGCTGTGGGTGCGAGCGCGGCGGACGGACGTCGCCGGACGCACGAGCGAGCTGCACGGCTCCGTAGCCGCCCAAGCCCACCAGGACGAGTGCGGGTGGGATCAGCACCCCGATGGCTGGGAAGCCCGGCGCCCAGACGGCGAAGCCGAAGACGACGAGCGCCGTGGCGACGAGCAGACCGCCCGCGAGCAGCGCCGGCCACTTCGACCACGAGGGGCGGCGCTGCATGCCGCTGCGCTGCGCCATGCCACTCGCGAGCTGAACCCACAGGAGGAAGCTGAAGACGATGGTCTGTGACGCGAGCACGCTGTCGGCCCGGAGGGCGAACGCCAACACCGCCAGATACGCCGCTGTCGCCACGGCATTGACGATCTGCAGCCATGCCAGTGCTCGACGGTCCACCTTGCGTTCGCGACGCGTGGCGACCGCTGCCGCCTCATCGAGATATCTCTGAGCGATGTCGGCACTGGGAGGCGCGAGCACCTCGTAGCCGTCGACAGGTTTCTGCTCCATGATGCCCCCTCGCGCTTTCCATTTGGAAAGCTTCTTACTTTCCTACGGGAAAGCTGGCGCGAGGTCAACCCCTGGAACATGACGAAGGCCGCCCCACACCTGGGGCGGCCTTCTCAAGAATGTTCTGCGCGATTGTACGCTGGAGCGCTCTGCGTTATCGGCGGAGACCCAGGCGAGCGATCAGCGAGCGGTAACGCTCGATGTCGACGCTCTGGAGGTAGCCGAGCAGACGACGGCGCTGACCCACGAGCAGGAACAGGCCACGACGCGAGTGGTGGTCGTGCTTGTGCTCCTTCAGGTGCTCAGTGAGGTCCTTGATGCGCTGCGTCAGCATCGCGGCCTGCACCTCGGGGGATCCGGTGTCACCGGGGTGCGTCGCGTACTCTTCGATGATCGCCTTCTTGACGTCTGCTTCCAGTGCCATAGATTCGATCCCCTCTCTGCTTGTTGCGCGGTGCCCGACGCCTGATGCGTGAGCTCTCTTTATCCGCGGCCGATCAAACGGCAACCTGAAGAGTCTACCAGGACTCGATGCCGCTGGAGGACCGCGACTGCGCTCGCGCGATGGCGCCTCGGATACTCTCGAATCATGCATGACGGACACCCGGCGTGAGCGACGCACGCAGCCATCTGATCGACCTCAGCCCCCTCAAGGCCAGCCCGGCGTTCGCGCGGATGTGGATCGGCTCGGTCCTCGCAGGGATCGGCGGGCAACTGACGATCGTCACGGTGATGCTGCACGTGTTCGCGCTCACCGGGAGCACCTTCGCAGTCTCGATGATCGCCGTGGCCGGGCTCGTGCCGATGGTCCTCGCCGGGCTGTACGGCGGGATGCTCGCCGACGCCTTCGACCGTCGCAGGGTGGCGTTGATCGCCGCCACGGTGACCTTCGCCTCCACCGCGCTGCTCGCGGCGCTCACCTGGAGCGGCGCGGAGACCATCTGGTGGCTCTATGTGCTGAGCATCGTCAACTCCGCGGCGAATTCGGTCGGCATGGCCACCCGCACGGCGATCGTGCCGCGGCTCATCCCCCGCGACAAGCTCGCCGCCGCTTCCGCCCTCAACGGAGTGGCATTCGGACTCACGGTGATGGCCGGACCCGCCATCGCGGGAATCCTCGTCGCACTCACCGGGTACGGATGGACGTACACCCTCGATGTGATCCTGATGCTGTCGATGTTTCTCGGACTGTGGAGCCTGCCTCCGCTTCGCCCCGAGGGTGAGATCGTGAGGCCGGGCTTCGCGTCGCTCGTGGACGGGTGGCGATTCCTGCGCCGAGCGAGCAACATCCGGATGCAATACGTCGTCGACATCATCGCCATGACTTTCGGGCAGCCGCTCGTGCTGTTCCCGGCTCTCGGGACGGTCCTCCTCGGCGGAGGAGCGGTGACGACCGGCATCCTCACCGCAGCCGTCGCAGCGGGCACGTTCGCTTCGAGCCTCTTCTCCGGACGGGTCGTGCAGTATCGCTGGCACGGGCGCGGCATCGAGCGGGCGGTCGAGGCCTACGGCGCATCCATCCTTTTGCTCGGCGCGGTCCTGGCGGCCGGGGCCCTCTCCGGCGGGGCGACCGAACAGGCTCCGAATGTGTGGCTGATCGTCGCGGCGTGCGTGGCACTCGCCCTCTCGGGCGCATCCGACAACGTGAGCTCGATCTACCGCAACACCATGATGCAGGCGGCGGTGCCAGACGCGATGCGCGGCCGCCTGCAGGGCGTCTTCATCATCGTCGTCGCCGGTGGCCCTCGCATCGGCGCCCTCTACGCCGGCACGCTCGCGACCCTCACCACTCTCTGGTTCCCCCCGCTGCTCGGCGGATTGCTCGTGATCGCTCTGGTCGCGCTGCTCGCACGGCGCAGCCCGGGGTTCCGTGCGTACGACGCAGAGAACCCCGAGCCCTGATGGGCCCGGGGTTCTCGAGATCAGGCGGTCAGTCCTGCTGCAGAGCGCCCTGCAGGTCGAGGCTGATCGTGACGTCCTTGCCGACCAGCACTCCGCCGGTCTCGAGTGCTGCGTTCCACGTCAGGCCGAAGTCCTCGCGGTTGATGACCGTCTTGGCCGAAGCGCCGGCCTTGTAGTTGCCCCACGGGTCGGAGCCGAAACCGCCGAAGTCGAGCTCGAAGCTGACGGGCTTGGTGATGCCGCGGATGGTGAGGTCGCCGTCGACGAAGAGCTCGCCGCCCTCGGCGCGCGCACCGGTCGACACGAACTCCATCGTCGGGAAGTTCTCGGTGTCGAAGAAGTCGCCGGAACGGAGGTGCGTGTCGCGCCCCTCGTCCTTCGTGTCGATCGACGTGACGTCGACGCTCGCCTCGACGCGGGCCTCGAGGGGGTTCTCGGGGGCGATCAGGGTCGCGCTCTTGACGCCGAAGGTGCCCCGCACCTTCGAGATCATCATGTGGCGCACGCTGAAGGTGACCTCGCTGTGCGACGGGTCGAGCACCCAGGTGCCGGGACGGTAACCGGGAATGTCGATGCTGGTCATGGTTTCTCCTCGGGAGACATCAGCCGCAGTACGCGGCAACGGATGAGGGGCCGTGTTCACGGCGTCACGCGTTACAACTTACATGCACATGCATGTATTCCCCGAACACGCAGATTCACCTCCTGCAACGGAGAAGGCGCCGGACCCACGAGGGTCTCGGCGCCTTCCGGCTTTGATCGGGTCAGCCTACGGCGACGAGATCGATGATGAAGATGAGGGTCTTTCCCGAGAGGAAGTGGCCTCCGCCGACGGGGCCGTATGCCAGGTGCGGCGGAATGACGAGCTCACGCCGTCCGCCCTCCTTCATACCGGGGATGCCGTCCTGCCAGCCCTGGATCAGGCCGCGAAGCGGGAACTGGATGGTCTCTCCGCGACCCCACGACGAGTCGAACTCCTCGCCCGAATCGAACTCGACACCGGCATAGTGCACGGTCACGGTGTCGCCGGGCTTGGCCTCGGCGCCGTCTCCCTCGATGAGGTCTCGGATGACGAGCTCCGCGGGGGCGGGCCCGGTGGGTGCGTCGAACTCAGGCTTTGTGCGATCAGTCATGCTCTCCATCAAACCTGAGCCGTGGGTCGCCGGTCAACGCGATCGCTCCGCTGAGGGCGAAACGGCGATGTGTGCCGACTCGAACCCTCCAAGCCCTTGACACCCGCCCGCACCGGGTGCACCCTGTTTACAGATCAACTCAGCGCCCGGGTAGACATGCAGGCATCGCCGCAGCACCGGGCGCTGAGTCTTGCTGCGGGGCATTCGTCTCTCGCGTCAACATCAGACGCGATGCGCCTCGGCCGCGAACTCGACGAGCAACGATGCGAGCTCGTCCGGCTGGCTGAGCGCGACGCAATGGCCGGCCAGGATCTCGTCAGCGACGACGCCCAGGCGCTCGAGAGCGAGGTCCCGCATAGTCGATGAGAGTGAGCGACTCGTCATCACCCGGCAGGTCGGGCGCGATCACCTCGTGTCCGCGATCCCTCAGTGCGGCTGCGACGCGATGCCATGACCATCCCGTGTCTCCCGCTCCGTGAACGAGGATGAAGACGGCCATGGCGGAGCTTTCTTCAGTACGCCAGCAGAGCGGCCCGCGTGGCGCGAGTGCGTGCGAGCAGGGCCTGTTCGTCTGCCGGGGCCATCGGGTCGCGGCCCGTGATCGCCCGCTGACGGACGGAAGCCAGCATCGTCGCGTCCTTGATGAACTCGCGCATCAGCGGACGTCGATCGCCGCGCAGCTGCGAGGCCCAGGCGAGGCCGGTCTTGCGCCCCGCCGGGGTCGCCAGCATCGTGACCTCTTCAGGGGTGAACCATCCTGCAGCCGCGTAGTCGCCCAGACGAGCCTTCGTCAAGCGCGATTCCTCTCGCCGCAAGGCGATGATGCCGAAGATGAACCCGACGAACAGGGGCACCTGGAGGACGAAGTAGAGGAGGAAGAAGTTCGCGAAGGACGAGCCGTTCCACAGGCCGTGCAGCACCATCGCGCCCAGCATCCCGAGAAGGCCGAAGCCGAGCGCTGCACCTGTGGATGCGTGACGTCGAGCGGCGAGGCCGATTGCGAGGCCGGTGAGCGATGTGAACATGGCGTGCGCGAACGGCGACATGATCGCACGCAGGATGAACGTCACCGTCAGCTGCTCTCCCCCGCCCTCGATGAGGCTGATCGCGAAGTACTGGATGTTCTCGGTGAACGCGAAGCCGGCACCCACCAGCGCGCCGTAGACGACTCCGTCGACCGGTCCGTCGAAGGACCGACGCGCGATGAGGAAGATCAGGAAGACTCCGAAGCCCTTCCAGAACTCCTCGACGATGGGAGCCTGGATCACAGCGCCCGCGACCTCACCCCTGAGCCCCAGGACGGCGGTCAGCCCCAGGTCGACGAGAAGGGTGAGTCCCACGGCGGCGATGGCACCCCAGGCGATCGCGAAGAACACGAGCGACTTGGGCTCGGGCTCCCACCGGTCGATCATGCGCACGACGAAGAAGACGATCGCGAGCGGCACGAGCGCGAGCACGAGCCCGATGATCGATGCGAGCGGGCCGAGGAACAGCCCGAAGTAGGCGATCAGGCCGAGCAACAGCAGACCGAGGAAGCCGAACAGCGAGAACAGAGCGACTCGTCCGCCTCGGCGCGCCGCGGGCAGTGCAGGAAGACCGGGGGCAGGCGAAGGGGCGGCAGGGGCCGGAGGGGAATACGGGGTCGGCTGGGCGAGCACCGACGCGTAGTCCGGACGCTGCGAGAACTGCGTCGGCGCACAGCTCGACTGCGCGTATTGCTGAGCGGAGTACTGCGGCGGACCGGCCTGCGGCTGCTGAGGATACGCCTGGGGCTGCTGAGGATACGCCGGGGGCTGCTGCTGTGCTGGCGGCGGCGTGTACGGCGATGGCTGGGACGGTCCTCCGGAACTCATAGCCAAAGCATATGGCGAACAACCAACTTCCCCGGGTCTGGTGACTTCCTCCAGGCAATCGAGCCGGGCAGCGGATAGCGTAGGAGCATGCGGTTCGCTCATCTGCGTCGTGCCGACTCCCCTGCTGCGCATCTCGCAGTGGTGGAGGGTGCCGATGCCATCCTCGTCTCCGATCTCCTTCCCGACCCCCCTGCGACGCTTCAGCAGCTGATCGAGGGCGGTGAGCAGATGCTCTCCGCGCTTCGCGCCGCTGTCGAGAGCGGCACCGCCACCCGGCATCCGCTCGAGGGCTGGTCATTCGCGTCAGCGGTCATCGCTCCCCCCGCGGTGCTCGCGGTCGGCCTGAACTACGCCGCACACTCGAGCGAGCTCGGCCTGAAGACCGACGCGGCTCCGACCGTCTTCACCCTGTGGCCCAATTCGCTCACGGGCCATCAGCAGACGACGTCGTGGCCGCGAGCACTGAGCGAGGCCGTGGACTACGAGGCGGAGCTCGGCGTGCTGATCGGCACGCCTGCGAAAGACGTCGCAGAGGCCGACGCCCTGTCGTACGTCTGGGGCTACACCGTCGTCAACGACATCACCGCACGCAACGTGCAGTTCTCTGAGGCGCAGTGGTCACGGTGCAAGTCCTTCGACGGCTTCACCCCGACCGGTCCGTTCGCCGTCACGGCCGACGAGATCGCCGACCCTCAGGACCTGCACATCTGGGCCGTCGTGGACGGCCAGACCGTGCAGGACGCGAGCACCGACCAGATGGTCCGATCGGTCGCGAAGCTCATCGCACACCTCTCGCAGTCGCTCACGCTGCTGCCCGGCACGCTGATCTCCACCGGCAGCCCCGGTGGAGCCGGCTACTCCCGTGACCCGCAGATCTTCCTCCGCGATCGTTCGACCGTGACAGTCGGCATCGACGGGATCGGCGAGCTCACCACCCACTGCCGCGTGCTGGACTGAGCCGGACGCGGATATGAGAAGGGGCCCCGGCGCATGCGCCGGGGCCCCTTCTCGCAGATCAGATCTCGATGAGGTCCTCGGACGAGATCACCGGAATCGCAGCGGTGATCGCCTCGAGTCCGGACAGACGCGCGGGCGACAGCTGCTTGATGACCTCTTCACGCGACATCAAGCCGGCCTCGACGACCAGGTCGGCCACGTTCCGGTTGGTCAGGAGGGCGGTCTTGGCCAGAGCAGCCGCGGCAGCGTATCCGATGAACGGCGTGAGAGCGGTGATGACGCCGACCGAGGCGCCGACCATGGCGCCGAGACGATCGCGGTTCGCCGTGATGCCGTCGACGCAGTTGACGCGCAGCGTCCACATCGCCTGGCGCATCCAGGTGATCGACTGGAAGATCGAGTGAGCGATCACGGGCTCGAAGGCGTTGAGCTGAAGCTGCCCCGCCTCGGCTGCCATCGTCACCGTCATGTCCGCACCCGCGACCGCGAACGCCACCTGGTTCACGACCTCCGGGATCACCGGGTTCACCTTGCCGGGCATGATGCTGGAACCGGCCTGCATGGCGGGCAGGTTGATCTCGCCGAAGCCCGCCTGCGGACCGGACGACAGCAGTCGCAGGTCGTTGCAGATCTTCGACAGCTTCATCGCATTGCGCTTCAGCGTCGAGGAGAAGGACATGAACGAACCGGTGTCGCTCGTCGCCTCGACGAGGTCGGCGGAGGTGACCAGGTCGAGCTCGGTGATCTCGCGCAGGTGCTTCAGCACGGCGGGCGCGTAGTCGGAGTGGGTCGTGATGCCCGTGCCGATGGCCGTGGCGCCCATGTTGATCTCGAACATCAGTGACGCGTTCTCGGTGAGGCGCGTGTGGTCGTAGCCGAGGGTCGAGGCGAAGCCGTGGAACTCCTGGCCCAGAGTCATCGGCACAGCGTCCTGCAGCTGGGTGCGTCCGACCTTGAGCACGTCGTGGAACTCATGCGACTTGTGCAGGAACGAGATGCGCAGCAGATCGAGCTCTTCCAGCAGTGACCGGAGCGTCAGCGACAGACCGATCTTGACAGCGGTCGGGTAGACGTCGTTGGTCGACTGGCTGCGGTTGGTGTGATCGATCGGCGACAGGAACGCGTAGTCGCCCTTCTCACGCCCGGCGAGCTCGAGCGCGATGTTGGTGATGACCTCGTTGGCGTTCATGTTCGTCGAGGTGCCGGCGCCGCCCTGGATCACCCCGACGGTGAACTGGTCGTGGAACTCGCCGTCGATCACACGCTGAGCGGCCCGGTCGATCAGATCGGCGCGCTCGGGGTCGAGGACCCCGATCTCGCGGTTGGCCCTGGCGCTGGCCTGCTTGACCATGGCCAGCGCGACGACGAGGTCGGGATAGACCGAGATCGGGCGCTTCGTGATCGGGAAGTTCGCGTCGGCGCGGGCAGTGTGGATCCCCCAGTACGCGTCGGCGGGTATCTCCATGCTCCCGAGAGAGTCGGTCTCGGTGCGGGTGGGGGCAGGCGCGGCAGAAGCCATGTCACATCCTTGTGGGTAGTGGCGAGTGTGTGGTGCGGGGGATGCTCCCAGTCTACGCCCGCGTGCATGCGCCGCCAGGGATACGACGGCGGGTCAGCGTTTGCGCGAGAAGGCCTCGAGTCGTTCGTCGGGGCTGAGTCGCGCCATCCTCTCGAGCCATTCCAGCGAGAAGTGATCTCCGGTCGGCGCGTCCGTCACGGGCACCACGGTGTGGGTGATCGTCTCAGGACGCACATGCACGATCTGGAAGGCCTGTGCGGCATCCATGCCGTTCACATCGGCGGCGGGGCGCGCGACATTCATGGTGTAGCAGGTCGCCGAAGCCACGCTGACCGGCACGCCCGCGAACGTGCCGTGCGAGGAGTAGTGCAGGTGACCGGCCAGGATGCCGCGCACGTCCGTATCGCGGATGACCGCCGCCAGTTCGTCCTGGTGCCGCAGCTCGAGGATGTCGAAGAGCGGCAGGTGGCTCGGCAGCGGCGGGTGGTGCATCGCGAGCAGAGTGCCGTGCGGCGCCGGTTCACTCAAGATCTCCCCCAACCACGAGAGCTGACCGGCGTCCAGGTCACCGTGATGCCACCCCGGCACACTCGTGTCGAGCGCGATCAGTCTCAGCCCGTCGAGGTCCCACACCCCCGTCACCGGCTCCTGGGTCGGAGGCAGATCGAGCAGCCCCTCTCGCAGGGCCGGGCGCTCATCGTGATTGCCTGCCACCCACACGATCGGCGCCGCCAGCTCTCGCGCGACGGGCTCCACTGCACGACGGAGCCGACGATACGCGTCCGGCTCCCCCAGATCCGCCAGGTCTCCGGTGATGACGATCGCCGCCGGGTGCGGATGCACAGCCCTGATGGCCTCGAGAGTGCGGGCGAAGTTCGACTCGACGTCGAAGCGTCCGCCGAGCCGCACGCCGTTCGCCAGGAAGTGCGGGTCGCTCACGTGGATGATGACGTGACTCGCGGAATCATGGCGACCGAAGACGAACTCGCTGTCGGAAGGCACTGGCATGGTCTCAGCCTAGGCCGCACGGCGACATCGGACCATGACACCTCCACGGCAGCTGTAGTAGTCGCGATAGTGTGCTCGGATGGCGAAGAACGAGACGAGGCGACGGAACATCGCGGATGCGGGGCTGAGCGTCCTGGCGACGGACGGCTCTCGCGGGCTCACGCACCGCGCCGTCGACATGGTGGCCGGCGTGCCGGTGGGCACCACCTCGAACTACTTCCGCAGTCGGGATGCGCTCATCGAGGGCCTCGTCGAGCGGATCGGCGAACGTCTCGCCCCCAGCGACGATGACCTCGCCCGCCGATCATCCGAGCAGCCGAGCAGGGAGCTCTTCGCCGACTACGTCAGAGACATCGTGCGTCGTCTGACCGACGACCGCGACGTCACGCTGGCGCTGTTCGAGCTGAGGCTCGAGAGCAGCCGTCGCCCCGAGCTGGCCGCCCTCCTGGGGGCATGGCAGCGAGCGGGCTTCGATGCGGATGTCGCGTTCAACACGGCAGCGGGGCTTCCCGGCGGCCGACGCGAGATCGCGCTGTTCCACTACGCGATCGACGGGCTTCTGCTCGATCGGCTGACGTCTCCGATCGATCCCGACACGTCGACCGACGAGATCGTGGACGACCTCGTCACCGGCCTTCTGCGCTGAATCCGGACGCCGCCGGACACTCCGGTCAGTGCCCGACGACGATGATCAGGATGCCGGCCACCACGGCCACCGCGCACAGCGCGAAGCACCCGTAGGCGCCGTACAGCGCGATGCGTCGCTGCGCCTCGGTGAGAGGACTCTTCTTCGCCGCCTTGGCGGCCTGCTTCGCCGCCCGCTTGAGCTCCTTCTCGGAGATCACGGTGATGGCGTCGGTGAACTCCGCCGGACTCACGACCGGCGCGTGTCCGCTGCGGACCAGCAGACGCAGACCGAACGCGTAGAACGTCACCACGGCGCAGGCGCCGATCAGAGCGGCGAGGAACACCTGGACGAATGCGCCCCAGTCGATGCCGACACTCACTTCGACTCCTCGCTGTTCGTCTTCTCCGGGTTGTCCGTCTGCGTCATGACGCCCGTCTTCGGCGCCTTCTTCGCGGCCTTCGCCGCAGCTTTCGCCTTCGCATCCGATCTGGCCTTGGCCTTGGCCTTCTCTCGCGCCTCTGCGCGGGCCTTCGCCTCGGCCTTGGCCTCGATGATCCGCTGCTGCCTGCGCGTGGGCGGCGTCGTGTCCGGGTGCTCGATCGCGAGCCCCGACTCGGCGACGTCGCTCATCGCGTTCGCCGAGGTCACTGCATCTTTGCGTGAGCGCAGGAACAGGCCGATGATCACGGCAAGTGCGAGGACGGTGTCGATCGCGATGCCCCAGAGTCCGAGCCATGTGATCAGCAGGGCCGCGAGAGCGCCGACGGCACCTGCCGCCGGAAGTGTGAGGAGCCAGCCGATGGCGATTCGACCGGCGGTCCGCCAGCGAACCGTCGACCCCCGGCGTCCGAGGCCCGAGCCGATGACCGAACCCGATGCCACCTGCGTGGTCGACAGAGCGAAGCCGAAGGCGCTGGAGGCGAGGATGGTCGCGGCTGTCGAGCTCTCCGCCGAGAAGCCCTGCGCGGGCTTGACCTCGGTCAGGCCCTTGCCGAGCGTGCGGATGATCCGCCACCCTCCGAGATACGTGCCGAGAGCGATCGTGACCGCACAGGCGATGATGACCCAGAGATACGGGTCCGCCTGCTCGCTGTTCTGCCAGCCGACCGTGATGAGCGCGAGGGTGATCACGCCCATCGTCTTCTGGGCGTCGTTCGTGCCGTGCGCGAGGGCCACCAGCGATGACGTGAAGATCTGCCCCCAGCGGAAACCGTCCCGCCCGTCGGGCTTGCCGTCGTAGCGCCGGGTGATCGAGTACGCGAGCTTGGTCGCCGCGAACGCGATGATGCCGGCCGTCAGCGGGGCGATGAGTGCCGGGAGGATGATCTTCGACAGCACCATGCCGAAGTCGATGCCGCCGACCCCGACGCCGACCAGCGTCGCTCCGATGAGACCGCCGAAGAGCGCGTGGGACGAGCTCGAGGGCAGACCCAGGAGCCAGGTCAGCATGTTCCAGGTGATGGCGCCGATGAGACCGGCGAAGATCATCGGGAGGAACACGTCGCCCTGGATGGTGTCCTCGCGGATGATCCCGTGCGACACGGTCTTGGAGACCTCGGTCGAGAGGAACGCGCCGACGAGGTTCAGCACCGCCGCGAGAAGGACCGCTGTCTTGGGCTTGAGTGCGCCCGTCGCGATGGGGGTCGCCATCGCGTTGGCCGTGTCGTGAAACCCGTTGGTGAAGTCGAAGAAGAGTGCCAGCGCGATAACCAGCACGACGATGAGGGCTGCGGTTTCCACCGTTCGCTTTCGGTCGTTGAGGAAGAAAGGAGAGGTGTCGACGGGATCGACGTGACGAACGAAGAGTTCACCGTGGGTTTTACTTCCGTTAACCGGCCCCGGTAGATCCTCCCACCCTCTCGGGTACCGGTCAACTCGACCTGGGCTAGCGTGGAACTTGTGACTGATGCCCCGATCGCAGACCGCCGCTCGACCCTCCGCACGCACCACGGCGACACATTCGATGATCCCTACGAATGGCTCCGCGAGAAGGACTCCTCCGAGGTGATCGCACATCTCGAGGCCGAGAACGCCCACACCGAGCACGAGCTCGCACACCTGGCGGATCTGCGCGACACGCTCTTCCACGAGATCAAGGGCCGCGTGCAGGAGACCGACCTCTCCGTGCCGACGCGTCGCGGGAACTGGTGGTACTACAGCCGCACCGAGGAGGGCGCGCAGTACGGCATCCACTGCCGGACCGCGGCTGCCGAGGACGACTGGACTCCCCCGGTGCTGGAACCTGGCGTTGCAGTGCCCGGCGAGGCCGTGCTGCTCGACGGCAACGTCGAAGCCGAAGGGCACGAGTTCTTCTCGCTCGGCGCGTTCGACACCTCGGACGATGCGACGAAGCTGCTCTGGGCCACGGATTTCGAGGGAGACGAGCTCTATACAGTGCATGTGCGCGACCTCATCACCGGAGAGACTCTCCCCGATGAGATCCCCGACACCGGTGGCGCGTTCTTCACACCTGACGGAACCGGGATCGTCTACACCACCCGCGATGACGCGTGGCGTCCTGACACGCTGTGGCTGCATCGCCTCGGCACCCCCGTCGCGGACGACGTGAAGCTCTTTCACGAGCCCGACGAGAAGTACTGGCTCGGAGCCGGCATCACCCGCAGCCGCAGGTACCTCGTGATCGCTGTCGGATCGAGCATCACCAGCGAGGAGTATCTCGTCGATCTCGAGGGCGATCTGACCGCCGCACCTCAGATCGTCTGGCCGCGCCGTGAGGGCGTCGAGTACTCCCTCGAGCACGCCGTGGTCGACGGCGAGGACCGCCTCTACATCCTGCACAACGACGACGCGCTGGACTTCGAGCTCGTCTCGGTGCCGGCATCCGACCCGCAGGGAGACCGTCATGTGGTCCTCGCGCATGAACCGGGACGCCGGTTGCTCGGGATGGATGCGTTCCGCGATTTCGCGACGGTGGAGTACCGCCGCGAGGGGCTCGAGCGTGTCGGGCTGCTCGACTACGCGACCGACGCGGTGAACGACATCGTCTTCGACGAGCCGCTCTATTCGGCCGGGGTCAGCGGCAACCCGGAGTGGCACTCGCCGTTCCTCCGGCTCGGCTACACGTCGTTCGTGACCCCGGGGACCGTCTACGAGCTGGACCTCGCCACGCGGGAACTACACCTGCGCAAGCAGGTCGCCGTGCTCGGCGGGTACGACCCTCTCGATTACGGGCAGAAGCGCGACTGGGCGACGGCATCGGACGGCACCCGGGTGCCCGTCTCTCTCGTCTGGAAGCGCTCGTTCGGCGAGCCGGGCTCGGAAGTGCGACCTGTGCACCTCTACGGCTACGGATCGTACGAGCACTCGATCGATCCCGGCTTCTCGGTCGCGCGGCTCTCAGAGCTCGACCGAGGAATCGTCTTCGCCGTCGCGCACGTCCGCGGCGGCGGTGAGATGGGTCGGCAATGGTACGAGGACGGCAAGCTGCTGAACAAGCGCAACACCTTCACCGACTTCGTCGCGTGCGCCGAGCACCTCATCGAGCAGGGAGTGACGTCTCCTGAGCGCCTCGTCGCCGAGGGCGGAAGCGCCGGCGGGCTCCTCATGGGAGCCGTGACGAACCTCGCCCCCGAGCTCTTCGCCGGAGTCCTGGCGGCTGTGCCGTTCGTCGACGCGCTCACGACGATCCTCGACCCCTCGCTCCCCCTGACGGTGATCGAGTGGGACGAGTGGGGCGACCCGCTGCACGGTGCCGACGTCTACGAGTACATGAAGTCGTACTCGCCGTACGAGAACGTGCGGGACGGAGTGGACTATCCGCGGATCCTGGCGGTGACCTCGCTCAACGACACCCGAGTCCTCTACGTCGAGCCCGCGAAGTGGATCGCCGCCCTGCGCGTCGCCGGAGCATCCGACGCTCTGCTCAAATGCGAGATGGTCGCCGGTCACGGCGGTGTCAGTGGTCGCTACAACTCGTGGAAGGAGCGCGCCTTCGAGCTCGCCTGGATCCTCGACACGGTGGGCCTCGCCTCGGAGTGACGCTCGACACTCGGTGATCTGAGTTCAGGGCGACCGGCTGAGATCAGGACGCACCGCACAGCATCAGCCTGATCTCGCGCTGTTCTCCTGCTTCCGACAGCCGCACTCACTCCTGCACATTCGGCGATTGATCCGATTCGATTCACATCAGAGCTGCCGGGTCCCACCAGAGGGCGTACCGCTGCAGAGTGACTGCATGCGACTGGAGGACTGGCTTCGCGAGCGCGACGGAGCCGCACACACCGGGGAGATCTACGCGGCTGGATTCAGCAGACATGCGGTCGCCTCGGCTGTCGACTCCGGGCGGATGCTGCGGCTCCGCCGATCTTGGATCGCATCGATCGGCGCAGTGCGCGGGCATCACGCATCGCTGCGGTCGCTGACGTCCTGTCCGATTCCGGGCTCGAGACCCACTTCGTCATCCTGATGCGCTCGATCGGGGTGGTCGCCGTCCAGCAGGTGTGGGTCGACGGGCACCCGCTGGATGCCCTGATCGGTGATCGCCTCGCGGTCCAGTTGGACGGATTCGCCCATCACAGCAGCGCCCAGGATCGACGGCGCGACATCGAGGCAGACGCTCGATTGCGCTTGCGCGGTTACACCGTGCTCCGATTCGACTATCACCAGGTGCTGTTCCAACCACAACTGGTCCTGAACATGGTGCGTGCGGCGATCGCCCAGCAGTTGCATCGTCGGGGATGAACGGCGTCACCAACTGGGTTCAAGACGACCGCCTGAGATCAGGAGAGTTCAGTCGGAATCCTCCTGATTCGCGTCGGTAGCCCTGTTCTCACCTCCACACCCGTGCGGAGTGACGGGGAACAGGCTTCGGTCTCAGCCGAAGAGCGCTGCAGCCTCGTCGTAGCGGCTTCGGGGAACCGTGTTCAGCTCGCCCAGTGCCTCTGCGAACGGGACGCGGACGATGTCGGTGCCCTGCATCGCGACCATCTGGCCCCATGCCTTCTCGACGATCGCGTCGGCCGCGTGGAGTCCGAGGCGGGTCGCGAGCACACGGTCGAACGCAGACGGTGATCCGCCTCGCTGGATGTGTCCGAGGATCGTCGCGCGGGTCTCGATGCCCGTGATGCGCTCGATCGCGGGAGCCAGCTGATCGCCGATGCCGCCGAGACGAGGGCGGTTGAAGGCATCGAGGCCCTTGTCGCTGTATGCCTCGTCCATGCCGAGCAGCTTGAACCCCTCGGAGACGACCACGAGCGGTGCACGACCACGGTCATGTGCGCTGGAGACGAGGGCGGTGATGTCGTCGATGGACATCGGCACCTCGGGGATGCAGATGGCGTGCGCGCCCGCCGCCATGCCCGCGTGCAGAGCGATCCAGCCGACGTGACGACCCATGACCTCCGCGACCATGCAGCGCTGGTGCGAGTCTCCCGTGGTGCGCAGGCGGTCCATCGCGTCCGTGGCGATGTTGACGGCCGTGTCGAAACCGAACGAGTAGTCCGTGGCGCGAAGGTCGTTGTCGATCGTCTTCGGCACACCGATGACGTTGATGCCGTCCTTGGCGAGGCGGTCGGCTGCCGCGAGAGTGCCCTCGCCGCCGATCGCGATGATGCCGTCGATCTTGTGCCCGTACAGCGTCTTGGCGATGTTCTCGGCGCCACCGCGCTCACCCTCGTAGGGATTCGTGCGACTGGTGCCCAGAATCGTGCCGCCGACCTTCGACAGACCCTTCACCTCGTGTCGGGTGAGGGGGAAGAAGTCGCCGTCGACCACGCCGCGCCAGCCGTCACGGATGCCGACGAACTCGAGGTCGTAGGTGGTGGTGCCCTTGAGCACGATGCCGCGGATGACCGCGTTGAGTCCGGGGCAGTCGCCACCGCTCGTCAGAATGCCGATCTTCATGCTTGCCTCAGACGGTTCAGGGGAAGGGGGAACAGGCGACGATGCCTGCGATCGACACTAGCGCTCCGAGCCGACCGGGCGCCATTCGAGACGATGAAAACCGGGGATCTTGCCGACGATTCGAGACGATCAGCGAGAAATGAGCGAACATGTCACCGAACACCAGAAATCGGCGTCAAGAACCGAAGTTCTTAACGCCGATCTCCGTGGAATCAAGCGTGTGTCACACGGCTCCGAGCGCCTCCCGGAGCAGATGCATGAGGGCGCCCAGCTGCACGGGCTCGGCGGCAGCCTCGTCGAGTGCTTCACCGTCGAGCGCACGGGCTGCGAGACCCTGCTTCTGATCGATGAGCTCTGCGATCTTCGCGTCGATGGTGTGCGCCGCGATGATCCGCCAGGCGGTCACCGGCTCGTCCTGACCGATGCGGTGCACCCGGTCGATCGCCTGCGTCTGCTCGGCCGCGGTCCACGACAGCTCCGCCAAGACCACGTTCGACGCCGCCTGCAGGTTCAGACCGACACCGGCAGCGGTCAACGAGCACACCGCGATACCCACGGCGGGGTCGCTGTTGAAGTCGTCGATCGCCTGCTGACGGACGGTCGAGGTCTGGTCGCCGCGGATCGAGACCGACCGGATGCCGGCGGAGGCGAAGTGCGCCTCGGCCTGATCCATCACGTCGATGTGCTTCGCGAAGAACACGACCTTGCCCACGGAGCGCTGGAGCTGGGCCGCATAGTCGGCCGCCAGATGCGCCTTCGCCTGTCCGATGCGGCGCACCATGGTGAAGACGTTGTCTCCGCCGGTGCCTGCGGCCTTCGACTCCTCGAGCTCGTTCTGAGCGACCAGGCGCACGATGTCCTGGTCGATCTCGCCCGGTGCGAGTCCGCGATCCCCTCGCGCCTCGATGATCCGCCGGTAGCGGGCGGCGAGCCGCTCGCCCAGCTCGCGCTCGGCCTGACGGATGCCGCGGCCGAACTCGTCATCCAGCTGCACCGGGAGGTCCGCGATGAGCTTGTCGGGCAGATCGGCTGCGACGTCCTTCTTCTTGCGCCGGACGATCCCCATCGAGATCACCGCTTCGCGGGCCTCCGGGTAGAACGCCTTGTCGGCGGGGGTGAAGCCGGTCGCGTCGAGCTTCTCCATCAGCTCCGGGCCCGGCTTCTCGCCTGTGGTCCAGCCGAGGAAGCGCCAGATCGCGTCGAAGTCCTCGACGTCGTTGATGAGCGGTGTGCCTGTGAGCGCGAGCATCAGGGGCTTGCCACCCGGAGTGCGCTCGCGCACGCGGTTCGCCAGCGACAGCACGTTCTGCGAACGCTGCGAGCTGAGGTTCTTGATGAAGTGCGCCTCGTCGACGACCATGCCGCGAAGACCGATCGAGGCGAGCCACGACATGTGACGGTCGAGGATCTCGTAGTTCACGATGAACACGTCGGCGAACGCGTCGATGTCGGTGCCGTCGCCCTGGATCACGGTCGCCCTGCGCTGCGGGGTCCACCGCTCGACCTCTCGCGCCCAGTTCATCTTCACGACGTTGGGCACGACGACGAGCAGCGGGTAGGCGCCGGCGACGGATGCGGCCAGCACCGACTGCGCGGTCTTGCCGAGGCCCGGTTCGTCAGCGAGCAGGAAGCTCCTGTGTCCTTCGCGCACCGCTTCGAGGAAGCGCGACTGGTGCACCATGACCTCGAGGCCCTTGGGAGAGAGGTGGTCGTACTCGGGGGCCGGCGGCAGGTCCATGCTCGCGGCTCCTCCCCCGGCTCCGGTCTCGAACGCCTTGTACAGGGGGCCCATGAGCTCCCAGCCGTCCAGGCGTCGACGCGGAGTCGTGGCGGCGCGCGGGGTGAGATCGGGGGCGAGGAACGGATTCGCCAGCTGGCGCGCCTCGACGGAGGGCGGTGTGACCTGACGCTCGGGGATCCCCGCGGACACCATCGGCGTCTGCACGGGAGCGACGTCCGCGATGATGAGCTCTTCGGGAGCGAGTTCCGCTCCCGACTCGAGCAGCCAGTCGCGTCGCATGCGCTTCGCAACAGGCGAGGTCGCCTGATCGGCCTCGAGAAGCTGGATCAGCGAAGTGTCGCGCGCTGCCGTCTTCGCAAGGATCGTCGCCACGCCGTCGAGCCGCTTGAGCAGCTCGGCGCGGGCGGCATCCGCGATCTCAGGATCGGCCTTGACTCGTGCGCGCTCTTCACGCACCAGGAACGCGATGACCTGGAACTTGACCCGGTTCGTGGGTCCGAGTTTTCCCCGCTGCGACTTCGCCTCGATCTCACGCACCTTGCGGGCGAGGATCGGGATGAGGGGTGCCTCATCGTCGCGACGAGACGTCTTCTTGCGCCGTGTTGCGGCGGTTGCCGTGGTCGGCATGCTCCTCCTGAGCGTGAAGGCCGGAGCATCCGTGGGATGCGTCGGCCGTTCTCGGTGTCCGCGTGTGGCGTGAGCCAGGACCGTACGAACAGTATTTCCGGTGATCGTCTACGAGCGAATGACGCGCGAGGATCAAGGACCACCGAGGCCCATTCTATGCCATGCGACCTGAGCGACGCAGATCAGGACACGCAGAGTTCGACCGGAGTTCAGCTGGAGCTGCGCGACAGCACGCTCTCGGCATCCGTCACGTCGGCGGCCATCTGCGCCTTCAGCTTCTCGATCCCCTCGAACGCGACCATGCCGCGCAGACGCTCGACGAACTCGACGGTCACGTCGTGACCGTACAGATCGAGATCGGTCTCGCCGATCACGTGCGCCTCGACCTGCCGCTCGAGAACGTCGTCGAAGGTGGGGTTGGTACCCACCGAGATGGCTGCCCGATGCCTGAACCCCGTCTCGTGATCGACGAGCCATCCGGCGTACACCCCGTCGGCGGGGACGAACGAATCGACCGAAGCCGAGAGATTCGCGGTGGGAAAACCGAGTTCGCGTCCGCGTTTGAGTCCGTGCACCACCTCGCCGCGCACGTCGACGTTGCGGTCGAGCACGCGGGCGGCCGCGGTGACATCGCCGGCCATCAGCAGTTCACGGATCCACGTGGACGAGACGCGACGGTCGGATCCGTCGAGGAACACGTCGTCGACGACCTCGACCGTGAATCCGTACCTCGGCCCGAGTTCTCTGAGGAGCTCGGGGTCTCCTGCCCCGCCTCGACCGAACCGGAAGTCCCTGCCGACGAGGACGGTGGACACATGCAGTGCACCGGTCAGGATGCTGGCCACGAAGTCTTCGGCGCTGCGCGCCGCGAGTTCTTCGTCGAACGTCAGAAGCAGTGTGGCGTCGAGCCCGAGTTCTCCCAGCAGCTCCAGCTTGCGCTCGACCGTGACCACGTTCTCGGGGCAGCGATCCGGTCGAAGCACCGCGAGTGGGTTGCGGTCGAAGGTGACGGCGACGGCGCGGACTCCCGACTGCGCCGCGATCTCCTTCAGACGCCGGATCACCGCGCGGTGACCGGCGTGCACGCCGTCGAACTTTCCGATGGCCACGGCGGAGGGGCCGAAGCCGTCCGGCACTTCGCTCGGGTCACGGAAGACGATCATGCGCTGGCCTCGGCGTGGAGAACAGATCGAGTCTCTCGCGTCGGCCTGTGCGTGCGCAGCCACCAGATGCCGAAGATCGGCAGCACCAGCGGGATGAACAGGTAGCCTCGCCCGAACATCGACCAGACCGTGTCGTGCGGGAACAGGTCGGGGAAGAAGATGCTCAGAGCGCCGACCACCAGGACTCCGGCGAGCTCGAAGACGATCGCCACCCACGCCACCGCGTACCAGCCGCGTCGGCTCGCGAGAACGAGCGCCAACGTGGCGAGGATGTACACGACAGCCGCGAGGGCCGAGAGGGAGTACGCGAGAGGCGCCTCGTCGAACTGTCGGAAGATCTGCACGAAGCTTCGGCCGGTGGCCGCCAGCGCCATCACGGCATAGACGATCACGAGGACACGGCCGATGCCGGTCATGCGGGAGGTGGGAACGGTGGTGCTCATAGCGTCCTCCATTCTAGATCCGGGCGGGAAGAGGCGGATGCGCTCCCGACCGGCTCAGGCCACCTGAACGGTCCAGATGACGTGCATGCGCCACACCATGATCGCCACGGCGAGAGCGGCCACACCGAGGATCACTGTGCTCCAGCGACTCCTCTCCATCAGCGCCCACAGCACCGCGCCGATGGGCAGCAGCACAGCGGAGACGAGATAGACCCAGTACTCGAGCAGGTCGCCCGTCGGAGGGTTTCCGGTCAACGGTGCCGCGATTGCGGCCACGACCTGGACGACGAGGAGCAGCTCGACCAGGGCGAGCGCGCCGACGGTGTAGTCGCTCGGACGCCGGCCGGCCAGACCGAGGACGACGCAGAACAGCCCCGCCGCGGTCGCGACCGCCACCTGAGCGATGGTCAACCAGAGGATCATCTGGGTGCCTCCGGCATGTTCATGGCGCTCTTGAGGTCAGCACCGCGTCTCTCGACGACGCCGACGAGGACGCCCTCCTCGTCGATCGCGGCCGCCAGAGAGCCGGTCAGCCGATCGGCCTGTCCCATGAGCCTCTTGCCGTGACGAAGATCTCTCGCTTCCTCGGCCGACACCGACAGCGGGTCGAGGACCCTGGCGGCCGCGGCGGCCGGGGTGAGCAGCGCCGTCTCCACGACATCGTCGACCGCCACGGCATCCGTGACGTCGAAGTCCCCCACGCGTGAGCGCCGCAGCGCCGTCAGGTGCCCGCCGACTCCGAGCGCTGTGCCCAGGTCTCGAGCGAGCGAGCGGATGTAGGTGCCGGAGGAGCAGTCGACGACGACGTCGAGATCCAGGAACCCGTCGCCGGAGCGCTCGGCGATGAGATCGAAGCGCGAGACCGTGACGTCGCGGGCGGCCAGCACGACCTCCTCCCCCGCGCGCACGCGGTCGTATGCGCGGCGTCCATCGACCTTGATAGCCGACACCGAGCTCGGCACCTGGGAGATCGCACCGGTGAGCTCCCTGATCCCGGCGGACACTCGCTCGGGGGTCACCGAATCCCATGACTCGGCAGAGGCCCGCGTCAGGATCTCACCGTCGGCGTCGTCCGTGCCGGTCGTCTGCCCGAGTCGGATCGTGGCCTCGTAGGTCTTGTCGGCTCCCACGATGTACGTGAGCAGTCGCGTCGCGCCTTCGACCCCGATCACGAGCAGACCGGTGGCCATGGGGTCGAGGGTTCCCGCATGCCCGACCTTGCGGGTGCCGAGCGCACGCCTGGTGCGTGCGACGACGTCGTGGCTGGTCAGTCCAGCTGGTTTGTCGACGAGAAGGATGCCGGGCGAGACCATCTCTCAAGCCTACGATGCGTCTGAATGCTCCACCGCACGTTCCGCCTCGCTCGCGCCGCCACCTGCCCTCGACTCCCGCCAGTATCCCGGTTCGCCTAGGCTGTCGAGGTGCCCTCGACATCGCTTCCCGCCTCCGCGGTGTCTCTGCCTCTTGCGGACTGGTATCGGGGCGCAGCACGAGATCTGCCGTGGAGGCGCCCTCGATTCCATGAGGACTTCGGCGCCTGGGGCACGCTGGTCAGCGAGTTCATGCTGCAGCAGACACCGGTCAACCGGGTGATACCGCACCTCGAGGCGTGGCTCGACAGGTGGCCCACCCCCGCGGCGATGGCTGCCGCCTCGACCTCCGATGTGCTCCAGCAGTGGGCCAATCTCGGCTATCCCCGCCGCGCCCTGTGGCTGCACCGCGCTGCCGTCGAGATCACGGAGCGACACGGGGGCGTCGTGCCCAAAGACGTGGATGCGCTGCTGAAGCTCTCGGGAATCGGCGACTACACGGCCAGAGCTGTGGCCGTCTTCGCATACGGCGACCGACACCCCGTCGTCGACACCAACACTCGTCGCGTGATGGCACGCGCGATCCTCGGCCAGGCGCAGCCGGGCCCGCCCTCGCGCCGCGATCTCGAGCTCATGGATTCGCTGCTCCCCGCGGATGTCGCCGAATCCGCCGTGTTCAACGCCGCGGCGATGGAGCTGGGCGCCACCATCTGCACGGCGCGGTCGCCGCGCTGCGAGATCTGTCCCTTGGTCGGCGTGTGCGCGTGGGTGGCTGCAGGGCGGCCGGACACCGGTGACACCCGGAGGCGCCAAGCGACCTTCGAGGGCTCTGACCGTCAGGCGAGAGGCGCCGTGCTGCGGATCCTGCGAGCCGCTGCACCTGACGCGGTCCTGATCGACTCCGTGCTCGCCGAGTGGCCGGATCCTCTTCAGCGCGACCGTGCGATCGACTCCCTCATCGCCGACGGCCTCGCCGAGGCCGATGGCGAGATGCTGTCGCTCCCCCGCTGACTCCGACGGTCAGACGAACTGCCCGATGCGATGGGCCAGCACCGTCAGCTCGACGCGGGTCCTGACCTCGAGCTTCGCGAAGACCCTGCCCAGATGAACCTCGACCGTGCGCACCGACACGTGGAGCGAGTCGGCGATGTCGCGGTTTGGAGCACCACCGGCCACCAGCATCGCGACCTCCAGCTCTCGAGCGGTGAGCATCGATGCCCAGACTCGGCGGCACGATGAGAGCGGATCTTCGGTCGCTGCGCCGTCGGTGACCTCCACCCGCTCCAGACGCACGGCGACCGCCCTCGCCCAGGCGGTCGCGCCGGAGACCTCCAGGAGGTTCCGCGCCATCGCCAGGTGCTCTCTGCCGATGGCGATGTCACCCTTGATCAGCGATCTGGTGCCGATCATCGCCTCGACTCGCCCGCGCGAGAACGGCGAGGTCAGAGTGCGTGCCGCTGCGACGACGAGCGGACGCTCGACACGCCATTCGTCATCCGAACAGCTGGTGATCTGCACCCGCAGTCGCTGGGCGAGACCGATCTCGGGCGGCTCGATCCGATGCGGACGCCACGATGCACCATGCGTGACGACGATCGCCTCCTCGAGTCCGGGAACAGACAGCGTCGGCTGCGGAGCGCCGCGGTCGCGCCAGAGCCGCATGCATGCCGCAGCCTCGGCCGAGTTGCCCGCCAGGAACGCCTCGATGCCTCGATCCACGAGCTGATCGATGCGCGGAGGCGCGGGAAGTGCGGCAGTGAGAGCCTTGGCGAACGGCCCGAGGTGACCGAGAACCGCCAGGTCGAGCCGTCGAGCGACGACGACGCCGAGTCCGGCGAACGGCACAGCGACGGGCAGCTCGAGCGCGGCATGCAGCATCCGGTCGCGCGCAGCGCCGATGTCTCCCCGCCACATCAGGAGCAGGACTTCGACGACCGCTCGATACGCCGCGACCAGTGGACTGAGCTCGAAGCCCGCGACGAACGGGTCGACCTCGACCCCGACCGGCGAATCGCCCGCGGCGAGCAGGCTGAGGCCCCTGTCGACGTCTCCGTCGACTGCCGCTCGCAGGGCGCGGAACAAGCTTCCGGTGAGCGGGCCTGCGCCGCTCACGTCGTCTCCGTCGCCGTCGCCGATCACCAGCCATGCGAGCGCGACGACCGGGTCGCGGAGTTCTCGATCGGCCCCGACGCGCGCGCTCGCCTTTCTGAGAGCCTCGAGCCACGGACGCATCCCCCGGCGGTCGCCCCGTTCGGCGCACAGCATCGCCGCGAACGCCGAGGCCCGGGCCCACGAATACCACTGGTCGGCGTCATCGACGCGCGGCTGGATGACGCTCGTGTCGACCTCAGGCACGGCCCCACGGAGATGCGCCTCGGCGACGAGCAACCCGCCGAGACCCTGCAGGCGATAGAGCTCGTCACCGCCGGGAAACAGACTCCCCAGTCGCCTCGCCGCGTCGACCGCGTAGCCCGCGGCGATGGCCGCGACACCGGCGACGAGAGTGGCCTCATCCCGTTCGATCCCGCTCGAGTGCGCGGCTGCTTCTGCCGCGAGGTGGAAGGCCCGCTCGCTCAGTCCCGCCTCCGAATGCTCCCTGGCGATGCGCGTCAGCTCCCCCGCGGTCGCCGGTTCGCCGTGCATCGCCGCTCGAGCGCCGTGCCAGTCGGCATCGACCCGCTCGCCGCGCGCGTCGAAGAGTCGGTGCAGTCTCGAGTGCACCGCGGCGGCCGACGAAGACGCCGTCGTCGCACGCAACCAGATCGCCAACCGGGGGTCGGCGAGCCGGACTCGGCCCGCGTGGATCTCGAGAAGCGCTCCGAGCGGTCCGCCGACGAGTTCTGCGGCGGACCGTCCCGCGAAATCCACCAGCGGGTCGAGCCTGTCGTCGAGCCGCAGAGACACGGCGACGAGGATCTCACGGTCGCGATCGTCGAGCTTCAGCTGAGCGAACAGCGCCTCGACGGATGGCACCATCGGCAGCGGCGACGGGAGCGCCCTGAGACCGTGCCGCTGAGCAGCGTCGAGTCGTGCCGCGACCGCCAGGATCGTCTGCGAATCCTCCGACAGCTCGAACGCGAGTCGCGCCGCGACATGCGGCGCGCAGCTCAGATCATGCTCGAGAAGGTCGTCGAGGATCGCCTCGACGACCGCGGGTGCGACCGAGGCCGCCCCGTGCGCGCGCGAAAAAACGATGCCGAACCCCCCAGTCCCCGCGGGCGATCACCCGTTGAGCTGAGGTTATCAAGACACTCCGACGCCCCGAAGAGGGCGCCGATATTCAGGACTTCGTGTCGTCGTCTTCGTCGCGGAGGTACGGATCTGCGTCGCCCGCGTGCGACGCGGACGATGCGAGCTTCGCCACTTCGGCGTCGCGCTGCTGCGCTTCACGGAGGAGGGCCGAGATGTGATCGGCGTTCTCCGGCAGCGCATCGGGGATGAACTCGAGCGTCGGCACGAGGCGCGTGCTGAGCTGCTTACCGACCTCGCTGCGCAGCATGCCAGTGGCGGAGGTCAGAGCCTCCCCGCTGGAGAGTCGCTCCTCTTCGGTACCGAGCACCGTGTAGAACACCGAGGCGTGCTGCAGGTCACCCGTGACACGGACATCCGTGATCGTGACGAAGCCGAGGCGCGGGTCTCGCAACCCCTTCTCGAGGCGCTCCGCAAGGATCACTCGAATCCGATCAGCCAGACGGGCCTGTCGTTCACCAGCCATTGTTCTCTCCCTCTACGTACTCTTCGGGCGAGGATGCATCACGCACCCTCGCCCGAAGATATCGAACTCGATCAGCCGCGAGGCTTCTCGATCAGTTCCGTCGTCTCGATCTCGTCACCGATCTGGATGTCGTTGAACTTGCCGAGGCCGATACCGGCTTCGTAGTCCGTACGCACCTCGGTGACGTCGTCCTTGAAGCGACGCAGCGACTCGATGGCCAGGCCATCTGCGATGACCACACCGTCGCGGATGACGCGAGCCTTGGCGTTTCGCGTGATCGTTCCCGATCGCACGATGACACCGGCGATGTTGCCGAACTTCGAGGAGCGGAACACCTCGCGGATCTCGGCGACACCCGACTGGACCTCTTCGTACTCCGGCTTGAGCATGCCCTTGAGCGAGCTCTCGACCTCGTCGATCGCGTTGTAGATCACCGAGTAGAACCGGATGTCCACACCTTCACGCTGAGCGCGCTCGCGCGCCTTCGTGTCGGGGCGGACGTTGAAGCCCACGATGATCGCGTTGTCGATCGTCGCGAGGTTGACGTCGGACTCCGTGATCGCACCGACACCGCGGTGGATGATGCGGAGCTGCACCGAATCGTCGACCTCGATCTTGAGCAGCGACTCCTCGAGTGCCTCGACGGCACCGGAGACGTCACCCTTGATGATGAGGTTGAGCGACTCGACCTTGCCCTCTTCGAGAGCACGGGTGAAGTCCTCGAGCGAGATGCGCTTGCGGGCCTTGGCCAGCTGGGCGTTGCGCTCGACTGCTTCACGCTTCTCAGCGATCTGACGGGCCATGCGGTCTTCTTCGGTGACGATGAAGACATCGCCTGCACGCGGCACCGAGTTCAGACCCTGCACCTGCACCGGACGCGACGGGTAGGCCTCAAGGACCTGCTCGCCGTTCTCGTCTGCCATCGCACGCACACGGCCGTAAGCCGTTCCTGCGACGATCGCGTCACCGATCCGAAGTGTTCCGGACTGGATCAGCACCGTGGCGATGGATCCGCGGCCCTTGTCGAGCTTCGCCTCGATGGCGACACCGCGAGCGGCCTTGTTCGGGTTGGCCGTGAGGTCGAGACCCGCGTCGGCGGTGAGCAGCACAGCGTCCAGGAGTTCCTGGATTCCGGTGTTCGCCCGAGCCGAGACGTCGACGAACATGACGTCTCCGCCATACTCCTCTGCGACCAGACCGTACTCGGTGAGCTGCTGACGGACCTTGGCCGGGTTGGCGTCGGGCTTGTCAACCTTGTTCACCGCGACCACGATCGGCACGTTCGCCGCCTGGGCGTGGTTCAGCGCCTCGACCGTCTGGGGCATGATGCCGTCGTCGGCTGCGACCACGAGGATCGCGAGGTCGGTGACCTGCGCTCCACGAGCACGCATGGCGGTGAACGCCTCGTGACCCGGGGTGTCGATGAAGGTGATGGCACGCTCGATGCCCTCGTGCTCCGTCCACACCTGGTACGCACCGATGTGCTGCGTGATGCCGCCGGCTTCACCCTCGATGACGTTGGTCTGGCGGATGGCGTCGAGCAGGCGGGTCTTACCGTGATCGACGTGACCCATGACGGTGACGACGGGAGGACGGATCTCGAGGTCGTCCTCGCTCTCCGCCTCCAGCTCGGCCTCGAGGTCGAGACCGAAGCCCTCGAGGAGCTCCTTGTCCTCGTCCTCAGGCGAGACCATCTGGATCTTGTATCCGAGCTCCTCGCCGAGCACCTCGAACGTCGCCTCATCCAGCGACTCGGTGGCCGTGGCCATCTCGCCGAGGTTGAAGAGGATCGTCACGAGGGTTCCGGGCTGAACCGTGTAGCCGGTCAGCGTCTCGATCTTGTCGGCGAAGTCCGCGATCGACGCACCACGGCGCATGCGGATGATCTCCCCGTTGCCGCGGGTGACGTTGACGCCACCGACGACCGGGGCGCTCCGCATCTCGAACTCCTGCCGCTTCGCCCGCCGCGACTTGCGCTGCTTGCTCTTGCCGCCGCCCTTGCCGAAGGCACCTGCGGTACCTCCACCAGGACCACGGCCGCGACCGCCGCCACCACCGGGGCGACCTGCGAAGCCACCGCCGGGACGAGCACCGGGACCGGCACCGGGTCCACCGGCACCGCCGGGACGACCGGGGCCGCCGGGACGCTGCTGGAACGGTGCACCACCGGGACGACCACCCTGACCGCCGCGCGGAGCGCCGGGACGGGGAGAACCGGGACGAGGCGCACCGGGACGCGGGGCACCGGGGCGCGGAGCCTGCGGACGCGGGATGTTGCCGGGAGTCGGGCTCGGCCGCTGGCCCATTCCCTGCGCCGAGGCGAAGGGGTTGTTGCCGGGACGAGGACCTGCCGGACGCTGGCCCATGCCCTGCGCCGACGAGAACGGGTTGTTGCCCGGACGCGGTGCGCCGGGCTTCGGTGCGCCGCCGTCGTTCGACTTGGGCGCAGCGGATCCGGACGTACCCTCGGCCGAAGCAGCAGGCTCGGCCGGAGCCTCTGCGGCCGGGGCGGGAGCCTCAGGAGCCGGAGCGGCAACGGGCTCTTCCGGCGCGGGGGCCGGCTTGGGTCCGGGCTTGGGCCCGGGAGTCGGTCCACCCGTCTTGGCGGCACCGGACTTCGCGGCACCGGGCGTTGCAGCACCGGACGTTGCAGCACCGGGCGTCGCAGCACCGGTCTTGGCCGCACCGGGCTTGGCGGCACCGGGCTTGGCCGCAGCGGGAGCCGTGTCAGCGGATGCCTTCAGCGAGGCGTCCGACTCGATGGCAGCGCGAAGCTTGCGCGCCACCGGCGGTTCGATGGTCGAAGAGGGGCTTTTGACGAACTCTCCGAGTTCCTTGAGCTTTGCAAGTGCGATCTTGCTGTCGACGCCGAGTTCGGCGGCGATCTCGTGTACGCGTGGTTTACCAGCCACAATTCTCCTGTCTGGGGTCGGTCCACCCAGACAGGGCAGACCACTAGTCGCGGACGGGTCTCATTTCGAGCCGTTCACTTTGTTTCCATAGCCGTTCAGCCTTTGTTTCTTGGTGGGTATTGTTCGATGATCCGCGTATCCAGATTGCCGGATGCGCGAAGTGCTCGGCCGAAAGCTCGGCGCCGCAGAGCGGCATCCATGCATTCCGGTGTCGGATGCACCCACGCGCCTCGCCCTGGCAGGACGCTTCGCTCATCGATGATGAGGATGTCGTCTTGGGACACCACTCTGAGAAGAGCGGCGCGGGGAGCACGCGTGCGACAGCCGACGCACGTTCGTACAGGTTCCATCTTACACCTGTGTTCCCGTCCGACTCGCGCGACGGGCGCGAGTCGGACGTGACGAGCGGTCAGTCCAGGACGCTGTCGGGCTGGATGTCGATCTTCGCGCCGGTGAGCTTCGCAGCCAGACGAGCGTTCTGACCCTCCTTGCCGATGGCGAGAGAGAGCTGATAGTCGGGCACCAGTGCACGCACGGCCCTGGTGTTCGCGTCGAGGATGAACGCGCTGGTCACCTTGGCCGGCGAGAGGGCGTTCGCGACGAAGGCGGCGAGCTCCGGATCGTGATCGACGATGTCGATCTTCTCGCCTGCGAGCTCCTCGGTGACGGCGCGCACGCGACGCCCCATCTCACCGATGCAGGCACCCTTGGCGTTGATCGCCGGGTCGTTGGCGCGGACGGCGATCTTGGTGCGGTGTCCGGCCTCGCGGGCCAGCGAGACGATCTCGACGAGACCTGCGGCGATCTCGGGCACCTCGAGTGCGAACAGCTTGCGAACGAGACCGGGGTGCGTGCGCGAGACGGTGATCTGCGGCCCCTTGAGGCCCTTCGCGACGCTCGTCACATACACGCGCAGACGCGAGCCGTGGGTGTACTCCTCGCCCGGCACCTGCTCCTCGGGAGGAAGGATCGCCTCGACAGCTCCGAGGTCGACGTGGATCATGCGAGGGTTCGGTCCCTGCTGGATCACGCCGGCGACGATGTCGCCTTCCTTGTCCTTGAAGTCGCCGAGCACCACGTCGTCCGCGATGTCGCGCAGACGCTGGCTGATGACCTGCTTCGCGGCGAAGGCGGCGATCCGGCCGAAGTCATCCGGCGTGGCATCCTCTTCCCCGATGATCGCGCCCTCTTCGTCCTTGACGACCTGCAGCACGGCGACGTGCCCGGTCCGACGATCGAGCTCGACGCGGACACCCTCGGGGGTGGCGCCCTCCGCGGAGACATGCTTGGAGTAGGCGGTCAGGATGGCCTGCTCGATGATCGAGACCAGCTCGTCGAAGGGGATCGCCTTCTCCTTCTCGATCCCACGCAGCAGACTCAGTTCGATATCCATGACGACTCCCTATTCAGCTCTCGTCGCGCGGGTGTGCACACGCGACATCCGTACCACGATACCCTGTGCCCACCGCCGGTCGCCACGAGGCGGCCGCACCGATGCGGTGCCCAGCATGCAGGAGGACTCAGTGACGACGTACGACACCATCGTGATCGGGGCGGGGATGTCCGGGGTGACGGCGGCTCGCATGCTCGCCGATGCCGGAGCGGACGTCATCGTCCTCGAGGCGAGGGATCGCATCGGCGGCCGGATGCACACCGATCGCACCGCAGGCTTCCCCGTCGATCTCGGCGCGTCGTGGGTGCATGGCATCGAGGGCTCAGCGCTGTGGGATCTCGTGCAGGCTCTCGAGATTCCGACGCTCGAATACACCGTCGGCAGCTTCCAGGCCGGAGGGCGGCCGATCGAGAACTTCGACGGCGACGGCAGGCCGATGGATGCCGCCCGCACCTCCCAGTGGGTCGCCGAGGTCGAGGAGGCCGATCGCCTACTGGTCGACGAGATCGAACGTTCCTCCCCCGGCGACACCTATCTCGATGTCACCGAGCGCGCGCTCGACCGCACCGGCTTCGATCCTGAGCGCATCGATGAGATCCGGGAGTTCTTCCGTCATCGCGTCGAGGAGCAGTGCGGAGCGTGGATCGGCGACCTCGACGCGCACGGGCTCGACGAGGACGCGATCGACGGAGACGAGGTCATCTTCCCCCGCGGGTACGACGAGCTCCCGCGGCGCATCGCCGCCGGACTCGACATCCGCCTGAGCCAGGCGGTCACCCGGATCGCGCGCACGGATGCCGGAGTCACCGTGTCGACCGAGAACGGAGAGTTCTCCGCACGAAGCGCCCTGGTCACCGTGCCGCTCGGCGTGCTCAAGGCGGGGTCGATCGACTTCACCCCTCCCCTGCCCGAGGCTGTCGCCGGGCCGATCGAGCGGCTGGGCATGGGGGTCTTCAACAAGATCTTCATCCAGTTCCCGGAACGCTTCTGGAACGACGACAGCTACGTGCTGCGGGCACTCGGCGAGGCCGGCGAGCACTGGCACTCCTGGTACGACGTGTCAGCCGTCAGCGGACTTCCCACCCTGCTGACTTTCGCGGCCGGTCCGTTCGGCCGCCGGATGCAGGAGCTGTCCGACGACGAGATCGTCGCGGATGTCGTGCGCGCTCTTCGCGACCTCTACCCCGATGCCGTCGGCGAACCCACCGCTCACTGGGTCACCCGTTGGGGCCACGACGCGTTCTCGAACGGCTCGTACTCGCATCTCGCGGTCGGGTCGTCGCACCACGACCACGACGAGCTCGCGGGACCGGTCGACGCAGTGCTGCATTTCGCCGGCGAGGCGACGTGGGGAGACGAGCCGGCGACAGTGGGGGCGGCCTTCTATTCAGGCCACCGCGCGGCCGAGAGGATCCTCGCCGGCTCCGTGGATCTCGCCCGGTTCGCCGCTGGGATCAGAGCGCGGGAGCGGACTCCAGCGAGTTGATCGCGCCGATCAGGCGGAACAGACTGCCGACCTGACGCTGATCGAGGTGCAGGGCCAGTCGCGGTAGATGCAGCACGTCATCGTCGGCGACCTCGGGCGACCGCGGAGCAGTCCTCTCGATACGTCCGCTCGCCAGCATCCCGGCGAACTGCTCGTTGAGCTGCTCCACCTCGGTATCGGACGGCTCGGCTCGGAGGCGGAGCACCAGGGTGTCTCCGAACCACCGCAGTGAGTCGTAGTTGCGCCAGAACCCTGCGATCACGGAGGCGGCCGACTCGACGGAGTCGGTGATGACGACGCGGTCGAAGTCGCCCTCGGAGATCACGCCCGTGGGCGCCAGATCCTCGTCGATGAACCGCTTGAGACCGTTCCAGAAGGTGCCGCCTGGCTCGTCGAGCAGGACGATCGGCGTCGGCTCGGCCTTGCCTGTCTGCTGCAGCGTGAGCAGCTCGAACATCTCGTCGAGCGTGCCGAACCCGCCAGGCAGGCAGATGAAGCCGCTGGACTCCTTGATGAGCATCAGCTTGCGGGTGAAGAAGTACTTCATCGCCACCACGTGCTCGCTCGCCGCGATCAGGCTGTTGGCCTTCTCTTCGAACGGAAGCCTGATCGACACCCCGAGTGAGAGCGCCGGGCCCGCACCCTCCGCCGCAGCCTGCATGATCCCCGGGCCTGCCCCGGTGACCACCATCCACCCATCCGCTGCCAGAGCGGCGGCGACGTCACGGGCCTGCACGTAGAGCGGATCATCGTGCCGGGTCCGAGCCGAACCGAACACCGTGACCTTGGGCACACCCTCGAACGGAGCGAACAGCCGGAAGGCGTCTCGCATCTCGGCGAGAGCGGCGGAGGCGATCTTGAGGTCGAGACGGTCGGTGCCGTCCTCACCCAGCAGGACCGCCGTGCGCATCATGCGCATGACCAGCCTGCGGTCGGTCTTCACCCCGGCCTCGTCGAGGACGTTGTTGATCTCGGCGCTCAGCGATTCCGGCAGCGGTTCGTCGGTCATGCCCTCAGCCTGTCACGAGGGCGTGTCGGCCGGGTCGACGCAACGCCGCTGTGATCATCCTCATCACGCGGTGTCAATACCCGTGCGCACGGATGTCATCCGAGGCACAGTGTCCGCATGACTGAGATCACTGGACCAGAAGCACTCGCACGCGTGACCGAGCTCGTCGAGGACATCGACTTCACGATGCTGACGACGACGGACGACGACGGCAACCTGGTGAGCAGACCGATGTCGACCAGGCAGATGGACGATGCCGGAGACATCTGGTTCTTCACCGCGGAAGACACGGAGAAGGTCGAAGAAGCACGAGCCCACCATCAGGTCGGCCTCTCGTATTGCGATGCCAAGGGCATGCGATATGTCTCGGTGGCCGGGAACGCGTCCGTGGTGCACGACCGCGCGAAGATGGAGGAGCTCTACTCGCCCTCGCTCGACATCTGGTTCGAAGACGGCCTCGACACCCCCGGCATCGCACTTCTGAAGGTGACGCCGACAGTGACCGAGTTCTGGGAGCCTGCCAAGGGCAAGATCGCGATGGCGGCCGGGGCGCTCAAGGCGCTCGTCACCAAGGACACCCCCGACGACGACATCATGAACCACGGTCGCATCGTCTGCTGACAGACGGTTCGCCCCCGGACAGACGGAATGCCGCGCACCTCGGACGAGGTGCGCGGCATTCTCCGTCCGCGCTCAGCGCCGGGACAGCTGCTGCAGGGCCTCTTCGACCGACACCGCTTCGCGGTCACCGGTGCTGCGATCCCACAGCTCGACCTGGCCGTCGGCAGCGCCACGGCCGACGATGACGATCTTCGGCACGCCGACGAGCTCCGCGTCTCCGAACTTCACACCGGGCGACACCTTCGGACGGTCGTCGTAGAGCACGTCGAGGCCTGCGGACTCCAGTTGCGCCGAGAGCTCGGTCGCCACGTCGAAGGCCACCTGATCGCGACCGGCTGCGACGACCTGCACATCGAACGGTGCGACGGATGCCGGCCAGATGAGACCCTTCTCATCGTTGTGCAGCTCGGCGATGATCGCGAGGATGCGCGTGATGCCGATTCCGTACGAACCCATCGTGACCGTGACGAGCTTGCCGTTCTCGTTCAGCACCTTGAGGCCCAGGGTCTCGGCGAAGAACCTTCCGAGCTGGAAGACGTGACCGATCTCCATGCCCCGTGCGAGCTCCACGGGTCCGGAGCCGTCGGGCGCGGGATCCCCGGCCCTGACGTTCGCGATCTCGACGACCCCGTCGGCGAAGAAGTCCCGACCGGCGACGACCGAATGCGCATGCTTCTGATCGATGTTCGCACCGGTGATCCAACTGGTCCCCTCGCTCACGCGGGGGTCGACCAGGTAGCGGATCCCGGTCGCGGACTCCTCTCCGAGCACCGCGCCGGTCGGTGACCACGGACCGATGTAGCCCCGCACGAGCAGCGGGTTCTTCTCGAAGTCGTCAGCGGTGGCGGTCTCGACCTCGGCCGGAGCGAAAGCGACCTCCGCGCGCTTCTCATCGACCTCGCGATCGCCCGGGATCCCGACGACGACGAGTTCGCGCGTGCCGTCCACATGCGTGAGCGCCAGCACGACGTTCTTGAGGGTGTCGGCGGCGGTGTAGTCGCCATCCAGGTTCGCGTTCGCGTGCGCCACGAGCGTCTCGATCGTGGGCGTGTCCGGTGAGTCGAAGACGACCGGTGCAGCATCGGCGTCGAAACCGATGGCGTCAGGGACCTCGGTCGAGAAAGCCTCGACATTCGCGGCGTATCCGCCCGCGCTGCGCACGAAGGTGTCCTCACCGACAGGCGTCGGGTGGAGGAACTCCTCGCTTCGCGCGCCGCCCATGAGTCCGTTGTCGGCATTCACGATCACGTATTCGAGACCGAGCCGCTGGAAGATCCGCTCATATGCGTCCCGCTGCGCCTGATAGCTGGTCTCGAGACCGGCATCCGACGCGTCGAACGAGTAGGCGTCCTTCATCGTGAACTCGCGACCGCGGAGCAGGCCAGCCCGCGGGCGTGCCTCATCGCGGTACTTGTCCTGGATCTGATAGATCGTGAGGGGCAGATCCTTGTACGACGAGTAGAGGTCCTTCACGAGGAGCGTGAACATCTCTTCGTGGGTCGGCGCGAGAAGGTAGTCCGCGCCCTTCCGGTCCTGAAGGCGGAAGATCCCGTCGCCGTACGATTCCCAGCGTCCGGACAGCTCGTAGGGCTCGCGCGGAAGCAGCGCGGGGAAGTGGACCTCCTGCGCGCCGGCATTCGCCATCTCCTCGCGCACGATGGCCTCGATGCGCGCCTTGACCTTGAGGCCCAGAGGCAGCCACGTGAACACACCCGGTGCCGCGCGGCGGATGTAGCCGGCGCGGATCAGCAGCCTGTGGCTGGCGACCTCTGCTTCTGCAGGGTCTTCGCGGAGCGTGCGGAGGAAGAAGTTCGAAAGACGAGTGACCACCGGGCAAGTCTACTGACCGGTGGTCACCCGTTTCGCGTCGCGTCAGTTGAGCGCAGGGAGGCCGTTCGGGATCACGCCGCTCGCATACAGGCTGGCGGCGAGTTCCTGCACAGCGGTGAGCGCCACACGCTGCGGGAGCGGCCCGTACGAGATGCGGGCGACGCCCAGCTTCTCGTACTCCGAGGCGGCGAGGGTTCCAGGGAGCCCGATCACGCTGAGCTTGCCTTCGCCGAGACCCTCGACGAGCTGGCGGGTGATGTTGGCGTCGAGCATTCCCGGCACGAACACCGCGGTGGCTCCGGCGTCGAGGAACGCCCGGCCGCGCTGGATCGCATCCGCGACGCTTTCCGCGACAGGGCGGTGGCCGGCGCGGACGAACGCGTCGGTGCGCGCGTTGAGCGCGAACGGCACGCCCTCGGCCTCCGCTGCCTTGACGATGGCCTCGACTGCGGCGACGGATTCGTCGAACGGCTTGAGGCGGTCTTCGATGTTGGCTCCGACCACGCCCGCGCCGATCGCCAGGCGGGTGGTCTCCCCTGCGTCGCCGTATCCGTCATCGAGGTCGGCGGTCACCGGGACCGAGACGGAGGCCGCGATGCGACCCACCATGTCGATCATGATGTCTCGGGAGATCGTGCCGTCCTCGAAACCGAACGAGGCGGCGATGCCGTGACCGGCAGTCGCGATCGCCTTCGTCTCGGGAAGCTTCGCGACAGCGCGGGCTGACACGACGTCCCACACATTCACGACGCGGAGGATCTCCGGGGCTTCATAGAGTCCGATCAAGGTCTTGGCCTTCGCAGCAGTGGTCATACCCCCACGCTAACGCCCAGTATTCCGGTCTGGGTCGGACGGACACGCGAATCACAGGTTCCGAGGGGTCGCAGCGCATCACGGACCCTCCGCCTCCTCTCCCGTGTGCGCCTCCACCGCTGCTCAAGACAGCCAGCCGCCGACCTCCTGAGGAGTTCCGGGCGACCCGGCTCGGGGGCGACGGCTGTCTCGTCCGCGGCGTCATAGTGTGGGGACATGCCTCAGCGCCGATCGCACGTCGCCCCGTCAGCCGCGCAGACCGAGCTCGCCGCAGCGCTCGCCGCGCTGAGAGAGTCCCTCGACGCGCCCACGGACTTCCCCGCCGCTGTCGTCGCCGAAGCAGAGGCCACGAAAGCGGCGACTCCCGAGCTCGATCTGCGCGACATCCCCTTCGCGACCCTCGATCCGCTCGGGTCACGCGACCTCGACCAGGCGTTCCACCTCGAACGCGATGGCTCCGGCTTCGCAGTCCGCTACGCGATCGCCGACGTCCCGGGGTTCGTTGCGCCCGGCGGAGAGGTCGACACGGAGGCTAGGCGCCGCGGCCAGACGCTGTACGCCGCGGACGGGACGATTCCCCTGCATCCGAAGATCCTCAGCGAGGACCGCGCATCGCTCCTGGCCGATGTGGATCGCCCTGCCCTGGTCTGGACGTTCGCGCTCGACTCCTCGGGCACCGTCACGGACTTCCGCTTGGAGCGGGCACTGGTTCGTTCCCGCGCCCAGCTGGACTACGTCAGCGCCCAGGCCGCACTCGACCGCGGCGAAGGCGGTCCCGCGGCGCTGTTGCCGGAGATCGGCGCATTGCGGATCGAGCAGGAGAGGATCCGCGGCGGCGCGAGCCTGAACCTCCCGGACGAGGAGGTGACCAGAGCGGCCGATGGCAGCTACGCGATCGAGCGCCGCCATCCTCTTCCCGTCGAGGAGTGGAACGCCCAGCTGTCCCTCATGACCGGTATGGCGGCGGCGTCGCTGATGCTGGGCGCCGGCACCGGCATCCTTCGAACCATGCCGCAGCCCGACGAGAAGGCCTTCGACGCGTTCCGCCATCAGACCGAGGCTCTCGGACGACCGTGGACGACGGGACGATACGGCGATTATCTGCGTGACCTGGATCGCGCCGACCCGATGACCCTGCCCGTTCTCGAGGCAGCCGCGACCCTGTTCCGCGGCGCCGGCTACGTGACTTTCGACGGCTCCGCCCCGAGCGACGCACAACAGGCTGCGATTGCGGCGCCCTACGCCCACGCGACCGCTCCCCTGCGTCGACTCGTCGATCGCTGGTCTCTCGAGATCTGCCTCGCCGTGTCGGAAGACCGGGACGTGCCCGGCTGGGTTCGCGAGTCGCTGCCCGACCTCCCTGCGCTGATGCAGAGCTCCGGGCAACGCGCGTCCAGACTCGACTCGGCGACGATCAACTGCGTCGAAGCCGCACTGCTCACGCCTTTCGTGGGCCGGACGGTCGAGGCGACCGTGATCGAGATACGCGGCGAGCGCGCGACGGTCCAGCTCGCCGACCCTGCTGTGACCGCGTCTGCCCCTGTACCCGCCGGCACGGTGCCCGGCGGACGTGTCTCCTTGCGCCTCGTCAGCACCGACGTCGCCCGAGGCGAGATCGAGTTCGCGATCTGACCCCTAGGCTCTGCTCCATGCCCACATCGCCCTACGTCAGCGGGATCCGCGAACGCATCGGTCACGATCTCCTGCTGCTCCCCGCCGTCACTGCCGTCATCCGGCGAGATGACCGCTTCCTGCTGTGTCGGCGGGTGGACGCGTCGGAGTGGGGCCTGGTCGGCGGCGGGGTCGAACCCGGTGAGGATCCGAAGGATGCCGTGCTGCGCGAGGTGCGCGAAGAGCTCGGGATCCGTGTCGGCATCGATGGTCTCGTCGGAGCGTACGGCGGCGAGGAGCTCCTCGTCCGACACGCCAACCACGACGTCGTCAGCTACGTCACGACCGCGTTCCTCTGCTCGATCCCGGATGGCTCACCCCTGGTCTTCGCCGACGGAGAACTGGCCGAGACAGGGTGGTTCGCGCTCGACGAGATCGCAGCGTTGCGACGTGATCGAGCCATCGACCGAATCCTCGGAGATGCGGTCGACCTCGCCCGGGCTCCCGCCGCGACCCCGCCCCCGACCCCGACCCCGATCGTCGAGAAGGATGAAGATCGCGCTGTCGGGGTGGACCACTTCGCCGTCGCAGCACGGTTCGTTACCGCCCGCTTTCCCGGCGCCGACGTGGCCATCGTGGCCGGAAGCACGGCACGAGGCGATCGCACTGCGACGAGTGACATCGACCTGCTGCTGGTCGGCGATCAGCTCTTCGATGTCGAAGGGCAGACGAGCGAAGCCTCGACGCACGAGTTCGAGGGCGAGACCTTCGAGGTCTTCGCATACACGCCGACGGGGTTCGACGAGTGGGCGGCACGAGGCATCGCGCAGCATCGACCGGTGACGGTGCACATGCTGGTCGACGGCACCGCGATCAGAGACGATGGCCGACTGGCATCGCTCCGCCGGCAGTGGCGGAGCGTGCTCGACTCAGGGCCATCGCTCAGCGCGAGTGAGTCCGCGTTCCGTCGCTACGTCATCACCGATGTGCTCGACGATCTGGCGGACGCGACAGACCCTCTCGAGCAGCGTGTGGAGGCATCCGTCCTGTTCGAGCGGATCGCAGAGCTCATGCTGCTCACCGAGGGGCGGTGGATAGGGACGGGCAAATGGTTGCCGCGACGCCTCCGCGAGCTGAGCGTCGAGCGAGGGGACCGCTTGACCGTCCCTCTGCTCGAGAGCGACTACACGACCTTCGCAGCCCGCGTCTCGGATGAGCTCGAGCGCGCCGGCGGTCGAGTGCAGTCCGGCTTCGTTCGCTGAGCGGACTCAGACCGCGGGAACGGCCTTCGTGGTCATCACCAGCAGCTGCGGATCCGTCAGGTCGAGCGCCACCGAGATAGAGACGAACTCGGAGAGAGACTCCACGTGCGTTCCGCCGCAGAGGATCTGCGCGTCGCCCTCCGGGAGTTCGCAGTGCCAGCTGCGACGATCAACGATCGCGGGGCCTTCGGGCGCCACGCGGCTCGCCGCACCGGTGGAGACCCACGCGGCCAGCTGCGCGTTGATCGCCGCCTCGCGCTCTCCGAGCGTCGCCACGAAGGTCTCTGTGTCGAATCCGGCCCGGCGCAGGCTCTTGCCCAGGCGGTACTCGTCGACCGCGCCGTCTTCATGGATGCGGCTGGACTGGTTCGCCCTGGCCTCGAAGTTCGGGTTGCCCAGAGCATCCGCACCGGGATCCTTGCGCCACAGATCGCCGAGAGCGATGTCCAACGCCAACGACGCCAGGTGGCACGCGGTGTGGCCGCGGCTGAGGCCTGCCCGTCGTGGGGCGTCGACCGACAACTCGACGCGTGCCCCCTCGACCAGCCAGGATGGAGCGTCGCCGGCGATCGGGTGACCGACGAGCCACGTCCATCCTTCGACGCCGCGCTTGACCGGGATGTCGGCTCCGACCGCGAACTGGCCCTCGTCCGACACGGCGGCCATCACGGCCTCGGCGACACGGACGACGTTCCCTTCGGCAGAGAGCTCGCCTGTGTCTCCTGGCTGGTCCGGCCAGGTGTGGTCGACCGGGTGGAACGGGGTCGCGTCGACCACGACGATCGTTCCCCGCGATGATGTCTCGACCCGCGAAACAGTGCTCGACCCTCTGAGGTCGCCTCCGGCGAAGGACACGATCGTGGACGACGGCATGGAACTCCTCATGTCGGATCGACGGGGTCGGTCAGGCCGTGACGACCTGCGCGGTGCCGAGCGGCGCCTCAGGCCCCATCTCAGCGGCGATGCGGTTGGCCTCTTCGATCAGAGTCGCGACGATGTCGGCCTCCGGCACGGTCTTGATGACCTCGCCCTTGACGAAGATCTGGCCCTTGCCGTTACCGGATGCGACACCGAGGTCAGCCTCGCGGGCTTCACCCGGGCCATTCACGACGCAGCCCATGACGGCCACTCGCAGCGGGACGGTCATGTCCTTGAGTCCCTCGGTGACGTTCTCGGCGAGCGTGTACACGTCGACCTGGGCGCGTCCGCACGAGGGGCACGAGACGATCTCGAGCTTGCGCTCACGGAGGTTCAAGGACTGCAGGATCTGGTGACCGACCTTCACCTCTTCAGCCGGCGGCGCTGACAGAGACACACGGATGGTGTCTCCGATGCCCTCACCGAGCAGGATGCCGAATGCCGTGGCGCTCTTGATCGTGCCCTGGAACGCGGGGCCCGCCTCGGTCACACCGAGGTGCAGCGGCCAGTCGCCCCGCTCGGCGAGCTGACGGTAGGCCTTCACCATGACGATCGGGTCGTTGTGCTTGACCGAGATCTTGAAGTCGTGGAAGTCGTGCTCCTCGAACAGCGAAGCCTCCCAGACGGCGCTCTCGACGAGCGCCTCAGCGGTCGCCTTGCCGTACTTGGTCAGAATGCGGCGGTCGAGCGAGCCCGCATTGACACCGATGCGCAGCGAGACACCCGCAGCCTTGGCAGCCTCGGCGATCTTGCCGACGTTGCCGTCGAACTCACGGATGTTGCCCGGGTTCACCCGAACTGCGCCGCAGCCCGCGTCGATGGCGGTGTAGATGTAGCGCGGCTGGAAGTGGATGTCGGCGATGACGGGAATCTGGCTCTTCATCGCGATGATCTTCAGCGCGTCGGCGTCGTCCTGATGCGGGACGGCGACGCGGACGATCTCGCATCCGGATGCGGTCAGCTCCGCGATCTGCTGGAGAGTCGCGTTGATGTCCGTCGTCTTCGTCGTCGTCATGGACTGGACGGTCACGGGGGCGTCACCGCCGACGAGCACCTTGCCCACCTTGATCTGGCGAGACTTGCGGCGCGGGGCGAGGACTTCGGGGATCTTCGGCATCCCAAGATTCACTGCTGGCACAACCCCCAGCCTACGCCGCCTGCATGCACACAGGCTGGATGCCGCACGGCGAAGACGCGCGTCACACGGCCGGGGCGGCGGTGCGCGGTGTGATAGTTTTCAGCCCATGCTCGCGAACTTCACCTGGTGGCCCGCCTCTTAGGCGGTGTGTTCGCGTTCCCACGAATCCAGACCGCCTCCGGGGCGGTCTTTTCGTTGAGCCGAGCCGGAGCCATGCACAGGAGACACCGATGACCCTCTCACGTCTTTCCGAGCTCACCGCAGATCCCGCGGCGTCGTTCGTGCTGATCGCCCGAGACGGCGCCGACACCGTCGAGCTGCTCACCGGCGAGGTCGTCGATGTCGAACTGCTGGCTGACATTCCGCTGTCGATAGACGGCATCCCCCGCGAGATCTTCACCATGGTGCCCTACCGTCAGGTGCGCGAGCGCGGCTTCGTCGCCCAGGATGACGGCGCGCCCCTGCGCTGCATCGTGGTCGATGAGCACCTCCACCTGCCCACGTCTGCGCTGCTCGCCGAGCTTCCGACGGATGCCGTGCCGCTGAGCGACGGCGGCTTCGACATCGCCGACGACGAGTACGCAGGGATCGTCGAGACCGTGATCGCCGACGAGATCGGACGCGGTGAAGGCGCGAACTTCGTGATCCGTCGCGACTTCACCGCCGAGATCGAGGTCGACGACCGAACCGCCGCTCTCACCTGGTTCCGGGCTCTTCTCGCGCACGAACGAGGCGCTTATTGGACCTTCGCGGTGGTGACACCCGGGCACATCGCGGTCGGCGCGAGTCCTGAGGCGCACGTCGTCGCGCGCGGCGGCGTCGTCACGATGAATCCCATCTCGGGCACGTTCCGCCACCCTGCGGGGGGAGCCACGAGAGAGACGCTCGTCGACTTCCTCTCCTCTACGAAGGAGACCGAAGAGCTCTTCATGGTGGTGGACGAAGAGCTCAAGATGATGAGCGCCGTATGCTCCGACGGCGGACGCATCACCGGCCCGCATCTGAAGGAGATGTCGCGCCTCACCCACACCGAGTACATGCTCCGCGGGCGCAGTGCGCTCGACCCCCGCGACATCCTGCGCGAGACGATGTTCGCGCCGACCGTGACCGGCTCGCCGATGCAGAACGCATGCGCGGTGATCCGTCGCCATGAGAAGAAGCCGCGCGGCTACTACTCGGGCGTCGCCGCCCTGTTCACTCCGAACGACGCCGGAGGGCACGACCTCGACGCACCGATCCTGATCCGCACCGTGTATCTCCAGAACGGCTCGCTCAGTGTGCCCGTGGGCGCGACGCTCGTGCGCCACTCGGACCCGCACGGTGAGGTGTCGGAGACCCACGGCAAGGCCGCCGGCGTGCTCGGCGCCATCGGGGCGATCGATCGCGACAGCGTCGCCGAGGCGCGCGACGATGCCGACGCGCCGGGCGAACGACTGCCCCTCGCCGACGACCCCGTAGTCGCTGAGCTCCTCTCCTCGCGCAATGCGCGCCTGGCCGACTTCTGGCTGAATCCGCAGGGTGACGATCTGACCGGGCCCTTCGCCGGGCGCTCGGCGATCGTCGTCGATGCGGAGGACCGCTTCACCACGATGCTCGCTCACCAGCTGCGCCACCTCGGACTCGATGTCACGATCCGCGCCTGGAGCGACGTCGACGACGCCGAGCTCGACGCGGCCGACCTCGTGGTCGCCGGCCCGGGACCCGGCGACCCCCGCGACGTCGAGAGCTCTCGGATCACCAGGTTGCGCGAGGTCGTGTCGCGACGTGTGGACACCGGGTCGCCGCTGCTCGCCGTGTGCCTGAGCCACCAGATCCTCAGCGATCGCCTCGGCATCGCCCTGATGCCCCTCGCCGCGCCGCATCAGGGGCTGCAGAAGTCGGTCCCCGTGTTCGGCGAAGACGCCTCGATCGGCTTCTACAACACCTTCACGGCCAGGGTGACCCCCGGCACGACGTGGACGGGAACGGTCGAGGTGTCGGCCGACCCCGGATCAGGCGACGTCTACGCGCTTCGCGGCGAGCGCTTCGCATCGGTGCAGGGCCACCTGGAGTCGATCCTGTCGCGCGACGGCATCCGCACTCTCGAGCGTCTGGTCTCGCACGCGCTCGCCTGATCCGATGGCGGATGCCGTCGCGACCCGCCCGTCCAGCCAGCCGACCCCGCGAAGGCGGCTCAGCCGCCGAAGATGTTCACCGGGTTGAAGACATCGGCGAGGAGCAGCACGGCCCCCATCACGATGAGCAGTGTCGCCACGACCACGGTCAGCGGCACGAGCCTGGTGGCGTCGACGGGCGGAGGCGGCGGTCGCCGGAACAGCTTCGCCCAGGCGCGACGGATGCCGTCCCACAGCGCGACGACCACGTGCCCTCCGTCGAGCGGCAGCAGCGGGATCAGGTTGAACACGAACAGTGCGACATTGAGGGATCCGAGAAGCCCGAGAAGCACGGAGAAGCGGTTGACGATCGGCGCATCGATCGCCGCGACCTCACCCGCGATGCGTCCGACCCCCACGACGCTCAGCGGCCCGTTCGGATCGCGCTCAGACCCGGTGACCAGTGAGACGCCGGTCTCCCAGATCCGCACCGGAAGGGTGACGATCATCGACCCCACGCGCACGACGGTATCGGCCGCCATCTGGGGTCCTGCCGACAGCGGCTGGGGGACGAAGCCCATCTGCGCCGCCATGCCGACGTAGCCGACCTCCCGGACGACGGGCTGCCCGTCCTCGCCGATGACCGGCTGCCCGCTCGCATCGGTGATGGTGCGCTCAGCCTCGATCGGCGTGATGCTCAGGGTCTCCTCCGCACCGTCTCGAAGCACCACCAGTTCCAGGGTCTCTCCTGGAGCGGCCTGCACGATGGCGGTCGCCTGCGCGAAGGTCGACACGGGCTGACCGTCGACGGACACCAGCACGTCGCCAGGCCTGATGCCGGCCTCGGCAGCCGGCGTCGCCGGGTCGTCGGCCTCGCACTCGGTCGCCGTCGATCCGGCGGGCAGGACGCACTGGTTCACCGACGCGATGGTCGTGGTCCCCTGCTGCACTCCGATGCCGGACACCAGAACAGTGAAGATCACGATCGCGAGGATCAGGTTCATCAACGGGCCGCCGAGCATCACGACGACGCGCTTCCACACGGGGAGACGGTAGAAGACGCGGTCCTCAGCACCTTCGGCGATCGTCTCGTCGTTCGCCGATCGTGCGTCCTGCACGAGAGCACGGAAGACGCCCTTCGCCGGGCCCGATGCGGTGGAGGCCGGGTACATCCCCGACATCGAGATGAATCCGCCGAGCGGCAGCAGCTTGAAGCCGTACTCCGTCTCGCCGATGCGCTTGGACCACAGTCTCGGGCCGAAGCCGATCATGTACTGGCCCACACGCACGCCGAAGAGCTTCGCCGGCAGGAGGTGGCCGACCTCGTGCAGACCGATCGACAGGCCGAGGCCGATCAGCATGAACACGATGCCACCCAGATAGAGCAGTGCTTCCACTCCCCCAAGCTAGTGCTCGTCGCCTAGGAATAAGCCCCATGTGCTGCGCAGGGCGATGACGCGGCGCGGTTAGGCTTGTGTCGTGACCTCCCGCCAGCTGCGACTTCTGCGCGCAGCCGCGGCGTCCGCTGCCGCAACCCTCGTGGCCGCGGCGTCGCACACCACCGCGGGCGGAGCCGCCCCGCATCCGCTCTTGGTCCTCGCCGTCGCAGCGCTCCTCGTGCCTCTCGCGGCACTGCTCATCGGCGCCCGGGTCTCCAGATCGCGCGTCGCTCTGACGGTGCTGGTCAGTCAGGGGCTCTTCCACCTCGTGTTCCAGCTGCTCGGCACACCGACCGGCACGACGGCGCTCGGTGGCCACGAACATCATCTCGACCTCGCCGCCCTGGGCCCGGTGGTCGCGACGACCGCTCCTGATGCGCTCATGATCGTCGGTCACGCCATCGCAGCGATCGTCACCACCGCTCTGGTCTGTCACGGCGAGTCGTCGGTGCGAGCGATCGCCGGCTGGGTGCAGGCACGCCTCCGCCGCACGGTCACCCTGTTCCGACCGGCCCATGAACGTCCCGCCTTCCCAGTGTTCGCGATCCGAGTGCCGACCCAGCACGACTTCTCGGTATCGGTCTCGCGCCGCGGTCCTCCTGCGCACGTCTGATCACGTATCGCCTCCCCGAGGCGTTTCCACCTTCCCGCGGATGCCGCGCACACCGACGCGCCCGCAGATCAGCACACAGGAGTACCACCATGCGTTCCACCACCACCCGCCGCAACATCACCGCAGGACTCGTCGGCGGCACGATGCTCGCTCTCGCCCTCCCCACGATGGCCAGCGCCCACGTCAGTGTCAGCCCGGATGAGCTGACTGCAGGAGACCACGGCGTACTCACCTTCTCGTTCGCCCACGGCTGCGAGAACTCGCCGACCACCTCGCTGAAGGTGACGATGCCCGAGGGCCTCGCTTCGGTCGCGCCCACCATGGACAGCGACTGGACGATCGACATCGAGAAAGGCGATGACGGCCTCGTCAGCGCCGTGACCTACACCGCCATCGCGCCGGTGCCCAATGAACTGCGCGGCGCAGTGAGCATGGCTGTCGGGCTCGACGAGGACACGCCCGACTCGCTCGCATTCCCGGTCGTCCAGACATGCGTCGAGGGCAGCACCGAATGGACGCAGCTCGCAGAGGACGGCGAAGACCCGCACAGCCTCGACGCCCCGGCTCCGGTCGTCGAGGTCGTCGCCGCGTCCGCTGACGGACACGGGGAGCACGGCTCCGCGGACGGGGCCGAAGACGCGGACACCGCGAACTCGGATGCCGACGACGATGCGGTCTCCGCGAACGCGCTCGGCACGGCACTGGGCGCGGGCGGCCTCGTCGCTGGCATCGCCGCACTCGTCGTCTCCGTACTGGCGTACCGCCGCAAGGCGTGACGCCCCGGCGCGTCTCCTCGGCTCGATGGGGCCGAGGAGACGTGCCGCACCCCGTGTTCTCGTCGGAGCCGTGAGATCATTGATGCGACATGTCGATTGAACAACAACCGAGCCTGCCTCCCGTGCTCCGCCCCGCGAACCCGCCCCGGCGTGAGCTGTCCGAACTCGCCTCTCGATTCGCGCGAGACGTCCGTGGCGAGGTGAACGGTGTCACCCTGTCAGGGATCACCCTCGCCACCGCCGACCTCCGCACCGGCGAGGCCTTCGTCGCGATCCGGGGTGTGAACCGCCACGGGGCCGAGTTCGCGGCCACCGCCGCCGAGAAGGGTGCCGTCGCGATCATCACCGACGAGGACGGCGCCGACATCGCCGAACCGGCCGGACTCCCCGTGCTCATCGTGGACGACCCCCGCGCCGTGCTCGGTGCGCTGAGCGCCTGGGTCTACGGCACGGGCGCAGGCGAACCGCTCCCGCTGCTGTTCGCCACCACGGGCACCAACGGCAAGACGAGCGTCTCGCATCTGCTCGAGGGCATCCTCGGCCAGCTCGGCGTCGTCACCGGACTCTCGTCGACCGCCGAGCGCCACATCGCCGGTGAGGTCATCGTCTCGAGACTGACGACCCCGGAAGCCTCGGAGATGCACGCGCTGCTCGCGCTGATGCGCGAGCGCGACGTCGAGGCCGTCGCCGTCGAAGTCAGCGCTCAGGCGCTCTCTCGTCACCGCGTGGACGGCATCCGCTTCGACGTCGCCGGCTTCACCAATCTCAGCCATGACCACCTCGACGACTACGCCGACATGGAGGAGTACTTCGAGGCCAAGCTGGCGCTGTTCCGACCGGATCGGGCGACGCGCGCAGTGGTATGCCTCGACTCACCGTCGGGCGCCACCGTCGCGCAGCGCTCGGAGATCCCCGTGGTCACCGTCGGCACCCCCTCGATCGCCGCGGATCCCGAGGGCGCGGCCCGCGCGGACTGGGTCGTGGTGATCGACGACGAGCGCGCATCCGGAACCACGTTCACGCTGACCGGCCCGGCAGGAAGACTGACGACGACCGTTCCCGTGATCGGCCCGCACATGGCGGCGAACGCCGCCCTCGCGATCGTGATGCTGCTCGAAGGCGGCTACGAATGGGACCGCATTGCCTCGGCGCTCGACCGTGACGGCGGCATCCTGGCGCATCTCCCGGGTCGCACCCAACTCGTCTCCGGCGACACCGGCCCTGTCGTCTTCGTCGACTTCGGGCACTCTCCCGACGCGTTCGAGAAGACCCTCGCCGCGGTCCGCCGCGTCACACCGGGCAAGGTGCTGATGCTCTTCGGCGCCGACGGCGACCGCGATGCCAGCAAACGCTTCGATATGGCGCGCACGGCCGTGGAGGGCAGTGACATCCTCGTCGTGACGGACCACCACCCCCGTTTCGAAGACCCCGATTCGATCAGGGCCACTCTCGTCGCCGGCGCCCGCGCGACGCGGCCAGACGCCCAGATCCACGAGTACTCGCCTCCCGAGGCGGCCATCGTGGCAGCGGTCGGCCTGGTCGGAGAGGGCGACTCGATCCTGTGGGCGGGTCCGGGGCATCAGGACTATCGCGACATCCGGGGCGTGCGCACGCCCTATTCGGCCCGCGAGCTGGCGCGACGTGCGCTGCGTGCGGCCGGGTGGCCGGTGCCCGATTCGCACTGGCCGGTCCCCTACCCCGACGAGGACTGACCCGAGCGCCGGTGCCGTCGCGATCCGCGGCGGCGCGGCAGCGGGGCGGCCCTCGATGGTCTCTCGCCTCGAGCGGGTGACCGCCTGAGCGCGGATCAGGCGCGCGCGATCAGCTCGTCAGCCTTGCGGCGCGCCCACTCCTCGGCCTCGGCGAGCGATTCGACCGTCAGCGTCTGCGGCGGCTCGTGGGCATCCACCACGCGCGAGATCGTGTCGACGATTCCGAGGAACGGCAGGCGTCCCTCATGGAAGGCATCGACCGCCTGCTCGTTGGCGGCGTTGTAGACGGCGGGGAATGTCGCGCCCGCACGGCCCACGGCCTTGGCGAGGTCGACAGCCGGGAACGCGACGTCGTCGAGCGGCTCGAAGGTCCACGAGGTCGCCTGGGTCCAGTCGAGGGGCCGTCCGACCCCGCCGACGCGACTCGGCCAGTCGAGCCCCAGCGAGATCGGCAGACGCATGTCGGGCGGGGACGCCTGGGCGATCGTCGAGCCGTCGATGAACTCGACCATCGAGTGCACGATCGACTGCGGGTGCACGACGACCTCGATGTCGTCGTAGGCGACGTCGAACAGCAGGTGCGCCTCGATCACCTCGAGACCCTTGTTCACCAGCGTCGCGGAGTTCGTCGTGACCATCCGACCCATGTCCCACGTCGGGTGCGCGAGTGCCTCGTGCGGGGTGACCTCGAGCATCTGCTCGCGTGAGCGCCCGCGGAACGGCCCACCGGATGCCGTCACCACCAGGCGTCTCACCTCGGCGTGGGTGCCGCTGCGCAGCGCTTGCGCCAGGGCCGAGTGCTCCGAGTCGACAGGGACGATCTGGTCAGGGGCGGCCGCAGCGAGAACCAGCTCACCACCGACGATGAGGGATTCCTTGTTCGCGAGAGCGAGGGTTCTGCCGGCTTTCAGCGCCGCAAGAGTGGAACCGAGTCCGATCGATCCGGTGATCGCGTTGAGCACCACGTCGGCCTCGACATCGCGGACCAGCTGCTCGGCCTCGGCCGCACCCAGTGCGGTGCTGTCGACGTGGAAGCTCGCAGCCTGCTCCGCGAGCATCTCGGCGTTCGTCCCGGCGGCGAGGCCGACGAGTTCGAAACGTCGAGGATTGGCGCGGATGACGTCGAGCGCCTGCGTGCCGATGGAGCCGGTGGAGCCGAGGACGATGATGCGACGCATGCCGCCAGCCTATGGCAAGCCCCCGGCCCCTCTGCGTTACGGCGCCTGCTCGACCGGAGTCGTCGCGAGGATGTCGACGACGAAGACGAGGGTCTCTCCGGTCAGATCGGTGTCGTTCGTCTCGCCCTCACCGTAGCCGTCCTTCGGAGGCATGGCGACGACCACCTGCGACCCGACCTTCTGGCCTTCGAGGGCCATCTTGAACCCGGGGACCACTCCGCTGGTCGGGAACTGCGATGGCGCTGCGTCCCGGCTCCAGCTCGAGTCGAACTCGGAGCCGTCCGACCACTTCACGCCGCGGTACTGCACCGTGACGAGGTCGCCCGCTCCGACGACGGCGCCGTCACCCTGCTTGAGGACGGCCACCTCCGTCTCGGTGGGGGCGTCGGCGTCGGGGATCGTGATGGTGGGAGAACCGGCGTCGTCGAGCTCGACGACGGGCATGCCCTCAGTCGCATCGACATCGGAGCCGGAAGCCGTCGTGGGAAGCTGCTCGATCGTCTCGACGTAGAGGACGCTCGGGTTCATGCCCTCCTGCGCTGCAGGAAGGGTCAGGACGACGCTCGAACCGATCGGGAGGCACTCCGCCGCGACGGTGAAGACGGTGGACTGCGTCGGATCGACGATCTGCTGCGGCTGCTGGACGGCGAGGAGAGCGGACAGGACTCCGTCGGGCCCGCGCTCCGAGGTGCTGAGCACTTCGTTGGTCGTGGCGTCGATCAGCTGGTAGCGCAGCGAGACGAGGTCTCCGGGCATGACGTCGTCACCATCGCCCTCGACCACGACCGAACGCTCGGCCTCGGCGAGATCCGTGCCCTCGGGTACGGAGACCTTGGCACCTGCGCCGGATCCCTCGACGGACACGGCATCGGAACCTGCCCCCGACGCGATGTCAGCGAGGCAGGAGCTCTCGGAGCCGGCGTCCGGGGTGGCGGTCGACTCCGGAGTCGCACCACCGGAGCACCCGGCCAGCAGAAGGGTCGCCGCGGCGACGGTGGACAGGACGATAAGCGGACGCTTGCGCACAGTTGAACCTCAGGATCGCGGGCGGGACACCCCATCATCTCTCACGCCCCTTTGCTGATGCTGGGAGGCGCGCGCTGGCGCTTCATTCCCACCGCGGCATGATTGCCGGGGTAATCTGCTCTGATGACGTCAGAGCAGTCCGTGGAGCCCGAAACTTCGCCCGCAGAGACTGAGAAGCCTCGTCACGCAGGCTTCGCCTATGCGCTCGGTCGCAGCCTCATCACCCCGCTCGCGCGCACGATCTACCGCCCACGCATCGAGGGCAGGGAGAACGTCCCGAAGGACGGCGCGGTCATCTTCGCGAGCAATCACCTGTCCTTCATCGACTCGATCGCGATTCCGGTGGCCTCTCCGCGTCCCGTGCATTTTCTGGCGAAGTCCACCTATTTCGAGGGGACGGGGTTCAAGGGCTGGCTCAGCAAGACGTTCTTCGAGTCCATCGGCGCCATCTCCGTGCGCCGTGGTGCGGGCAAGGCCGCCCTCGACGCCCTCGACGTGCAACGCCAGCTGCTCGACGAGGGCCTCGCCGTCGCTCTCTATCCCGAGGGCACGCGTTCGACCGACGGACGCCTGTACAAGGGGCGCACGGGTGTGGCCTTCCTTGCGCTGCAGACCGGAGCACCTGTCGTCCCGGTCGGATTGATCGGCACGGACAAGGTCATGCCCGTCGGCGCCAAGATGCCCACTCTGAAGGAACGCATCACGGTGCGCTTCGGCGAACCGCTCGACCTCTCGCCCCATGGCCCCGCCACGAGCGGTCGCGCCCGCAGACTCGCGACGGACGAGATCATGGCCGCGATCCATGCCCTGTCCGGCCAGGAGCTGGCCGACGCCTACAACGAGGCTCCCGCGCAGAGCACGATCGAGAAGATCAAGCAGGCGCTCCCCCACGAACGCCGCTGACGCGGACCGACCGCTCAGTCCGTCTCGGCGCGCACCAACGCCTCGTGCCGCACCGGGAAGTTCATCGAGTTCGCGATGAAGCACCATTCGTTGGCCTGCGCATGAGCACGCTCGGCCGCGTCGATCATCGACACATCCGCGACGACCACCTCCGGACGCAGCATCACCTCGACGAACGCGCCGCCGCCTTTCCCGTCCTCTCGCATCATCCCCGTAGCCGAGTCCCGATAGGAGACGACGACGACGCCTGCAGTGACGCAGGCGTGCAGGTAGGAGAGCAGATGGCACTCGGAGAGCGAGGCGAGCAGCAGATCCTCGGGATTCCACCGCGACGGATCGCCACGGAACGGCTTGTCGGCTGAGGCGAGGATGTCGGGCTTGCCCGCGACCTCCAGCGTGACATCGCGACGATATTCGCGATAGCCGCTGGTGCCGGTGCCGGAGTTGCCGGTCCAGGTGGAGCTGAGTGAATAGCGATGCTCGCCGAGCGGCACTGGTCTATCTGCCATGTCGACAGTCTGCCACCAGGAAGCCCTCGACGATCCCCGCGCCTGGCACTGCGTGCACCCAACCGACGATATCCTTGGGAGGTGCTGGAGACTCTCACCGTTCAAGATGCCGTGGAACTCGCCGTCGTCGAACGGAGCGGATTCATCGAGTCCCGCCACGCGGGAGCAGCGGTGGTGCTCTCACCTGATGGCGACATCGTCGCGCGCTATGGGAACGCGGACGCTCTGATCCTGCCTCGCTCGAGCCTCAAGCCGTTGCAGGCCGTGGCGTGCATCACCGCAGGAGCCGCTCTGGAGGGCGCGCAGCTCGCCATGTCCACCGCGAGCCACAGCGGCACCGACCGTCATGCCGCGGTCGTCCGCGACGTCCTCACCGAGGGCGGCCTCACCGAGGACCACCTGGGTTGCCCGCCGGCGTGGCCCGGCGATACGTCCGCCCGTGACGAGCTCGTGCGCGAGCACGGTGCGCAGACCCGCATCCGCATGAACTGCTCCGGCAAACATGCGGCGATGCTTCGCGCCTGCGTCGCGACCGGCTGGCCCACCGACAGCTACCTCGACCCGACTCACCCGCTGCAGCTGCACATCCGCGAGGTCATCGAGCGTCTGACCGGCGAGAAGGTCGCCCACACGGCGATCGACGGATGCGGCGCCCCGGTCTACGCGATCACGCTGACGGGTCTCGCCCGTTCGATCCACCGGATCGGCACCGCCTCCGATCGCTCTCCGTTCGCCCTGCATCGGGTCGCAGGTTCTCTGGTGCGCGCGGTGCGCGAGCACCCGTGGACCATCGACGGACCCGGTCGCCCTGACACCATCGCGATCGAGAAGCTCGGGGTGTTCGCGAAGGGCGGCGCAGAGGGCGTCATGGTCATGGTCGCTCCGAACGGAACGACCGTGGCGCTGAAGATGCTCGACGGCGGCGCACGCGCATCGACCATCGTGGCCGCGACTCTGCTCGCACGCGCAGGCGGGCTCACCGACTCCGAGGTCGCGACTCTCTCCGCCGCTCTGCCTCTCGAGGTGCTCGGTGGCGGCGCGGAGGTCGGAGCCGTCCGCCCCGGCAGCGGCATCTGACCACACGACGTACCGCTGCTCATCGCCCGGACGCCAGTGCCGGGACCACGACACGACGAGGCCCGGCGTCGCCGATCAGAGACCAGGCACGTCCGGCATGCAGTCGCGCGTAGGGCGGGAGTTCTCGCACGCCCGCGAGCTGCCGCAGCTCGGCGGCGTTCTCTGCCCGAATGAGAGTCTCACCCTCTCGGCGCACCCGTTGCCACAGCGGCCAGTTCCGTTGCCACGCGTCCGCGTCGCCGATCACTATGGTCGGACGTGTCGACGCCGTGAGGTCGCGAGGTTCACCCGAGAGCGCCACGACATCGCATCCTGGGTGCGCGGCGGCCAGCGATTCGGCGACCGTCGGCACCCCCGCGGTGACGAGCGCCGTGAGAGCGCATCGCGGCGACCAACCGCTGTCCTGCCGATACCGAGAGGCACCGTGGGCAGGGCCTGACGATCGCAGTCGCTCCTCGGGTACCCAGACCAGCTGAATCTCTCGATCTCCCATCCGCATCCGCCCCGGCGGTCGGTCTCGATCGAAACCGTCGGACTCGCCGCCTGCGGCGAGATGATCGACACGGCTCGGCATCCTCAGGAGCCCCCGGCGTGGCAGCGCATCGAGAAGCCGACCGATGGGCCCCGCCGCTCTCGTCGCCGTGAGCACGAAGGTGGTACGGGAACCGTGCCGCAGGATCTGATCCCAGAGCTGCGCGACATGCTGACCGTATTCCACAGGCAGCTCGCTGATCCTGACGTCGATGTCGTCGCAGAGAACGAGACCTGCGCCGCGCGATCCGTCTGCAGCCAGAGCGACGACGGCGTCCCAGGCGTGCTCCGGGTCGGACGGTATCCAGAGCGGGTCTGCGTGCTGCTTGGCCAGCGCACGCAGAGCCGAGGAACGCCCCGACCCCGGCCCGCCCAGGAGCACGATGCCACGATCGGACCCGATTGAGAGGAACACGAGCGGCTGGCGCTGACGCTCCGGCTCGTCGGCTCGCCCCAGAACGGCATCGCCCTTCCGCGTCTCCACCTGAAGCGTGGCCAGTGGGAGCATGCGCGGAAGCACGGGCAGCCACGGGCTGTGCGGGCTTTCGGCGTCGGCCCATCTCATGGCGATGGCTCTCAGGTCGGCCGCGCCCGTCAGCGCCACTCTCATCGCCGTCGGTTCCGCATCCTGGGGACGACGGACCAACGCCAGTCCCCTGGACTCCACCCCGCCGGGAAGCTCAGCCGCACCGTCGGTGCCGATCACGGCGCGGCTGTCTGCGGCGTCTGCGACGCGCAGGCTCACTCGAAGCGGGCAGTTGGCTGCCAGCGCATCGCGGATCACGCCGGAAGCACGCTGGGTTCCGAGGATCAGATGCATACCGAGGGCTCTGCCCCGAGCAGCGATATCGGTGAACACGGCACCGAGGTCGGCATGATCCTGAAGCAGCGCCGCGAACTCGTCGACCACGATCACCAGCCTCGCCATTCCGATCTCCCGCACATCACGTGCGCCGGCCTCTGCGAGGACGGACTCACGGCGGCGCAGCTCTGCGGTCAGGCTCGAGACTCCTCTGCGCGCACCCTCCTCATCGAGATCCGTGATGACCGCGGCCACCTGCGGAAGCGTCCGAAGCGGCTCGAAAGCCGTGCCCCCTTTGAAATCCGCCAGGACGAAAGTCACTCGATCCGGCCCATGGCTGCTCGCCATGGCTGTCACCCACGACACCAGCAGCTCGCTCTTGCCGCTGCCCGTCGTGCCGGTCACGATGGCGTGCGGCCCGTCGTCGACGATGTCGAGCAGGACGTCGGCGTGTTCGCCTCGGCCCACCACCGCAGCGAGACCGACCTGCGACTCGGGCTGGCGGAGGTCGCTCAGTGCCACCCTGCTCGGGAGCGAGTCCAGCTCATCGCCCTCGACCGAGCTCTCTTCTGCGGTCGCGATCGCTTGATCGCGGGACACGCATTCGGTGGAGACCTCGACGATCCCCTGCGGTGTGCGCACGCTCGCGCGGTGCGGCTCGACGATGTCGATGACCGTCGTGATTCCCTCGGGGACATCCTCGCCGCGTCCGAGCAGCCAGATCACGGCGTCAGCCGCCGGCCGGGGGTCCCCGCTTCGCGCCACCGCGACGCTGAGCGACCCGCGCCGCGTGAAGCGCGCCTGCGGAAACCGCGCGACCCCCAGCTCCTCGAGATGTGGGCCGACGATCGACATCTGCGCAGCTCCGAATCTCACACACAGCTGCACCACGAGGGCTCTCGCTACGGAGGCGACGACGGGGTGCGCACCGCGCAGACCGAGGCCACTGCTGAGCGGAACCGTCATCGGCACGTTCTCGACCCTGGCGCATCGCGTTCTGAAGTCTCGTTCGCGTTCCCCGTCGCCTCCCGACGCCCGCACACCGCTGGTGCCGACACCGCTGCCGACGACGATCTCGGTGTCGGCGTCCGGTGGCTCGAGGCCGCGCAGCGGAGGTTGCGCCAGACCTGCGGCCGCATCGGGATGACGGTGCCATCGCATCTGACGCTCGTCATCATGGAGCCGTGACAGCTGCGCTTCCGCGAGCGACCACGCCGCCGCGCTCTCGGCCTCCGCGACGCGGAACGCCTTTCGCCGGGAGCGCGACCCGTCGATCAGCGACGCGAGGATCATCAGAGGTCCGAGGGCTGCGAAGCACAGCGAGAACAGGGAACCGGTGACGAGCCAGAGCACCACCCCGGCGGCGACGGGCACGAGCGCCGCGATGAACGGCGTCGGCGGTCTGCGTGCGGGCACGGGGGCGGCGGGGATCGCTATGGGCAGAGAATCCATGCCCCCAGTGGACCGCGCGGGAGGGGCCCAGAGAGCGCCCTCCACAGGGATCGGACGTTATTCGGAGGATTCGCCCTGTGTGGAGGAGGACTCGTCCGCTGCGGAGGGGGCATCGTCAGGCGCCGAAGAGGGCTCGTCCTCGATCTGCACGATGACGAGCGTCACGTTGTCGCGGCCACCGTTCTCCAACGCCGCCGCGAGCATCGCATCGACGGCAGCGGCAGGATCGGCGTTCTCACGGAGGAAATGCTGGATGCCGTAGTCAGTGAGCTCTTTCGTCAGCCCGTCCGAGCAGATCACGAACCGGTCGCCCGGGCGGACATCGAGAGTGACGTAGTCGGGTGCAGTGAGTTCACTCGCTCCCACCGCTCGTGTGATCACATTGCTGTAGGGGTGACCCTCGGCCTCTTCGGGGCTGATCTTGCCAGCGGCGATGAGCTCCTGGACGACCGAGTGGTCGGTGGTGATCTGCACCAGACGTTCGTCCCTGAGAAGGTACACACGCGAGTCGCCGATGTTGAGCGAGGTCCAGTGCGGCTCGTCCCCCTCGAACTCGAGGAAGACCCCGGTGAGGGTGGTGCCGGTGCCTTCATCGGTGGTCTCGGGGTGGTCGGCGATGTCGGCAACGGCCAGCTGGAGCGCTCCCTCGATGGCTCCGCGATCGACCGCGCCGGCGGCGACGACCGCATCGAGTCGTCTGACCGTGCTCCGGCTCGCGATCTCTCCACCGGCATGACCCCCCATGCCGTCGGCGACGATGAACAGCGGGTAGTCCGCGAAGAACGCATCCTGATTCGTCTCACGGCGGCGCCCCACATCAGTGACACCCGCCCAGGAGAGCAACAGCGAACGCTGCGCAACCCTGACGCTGTGCGTCTTCGTCGTCGTCTCAGCCACTCATCGCCTCCGGATCGCCTGCGGGTCGGGGTCCCCCAGGACACTCACACATCGTAGTGGACGCTGCCACGGTGGCACTCGCGCCCGTGAAGGCCGCTCGCAGTCGAGCGGCGCCGTCCCGGGGCTGCGACATGACCATGCCTCCACGTTATCGTCTTCAACCGGTGCTCTGAGCCACAGAGCGTCGTCTCCGTACAGCACAGAGCCCCCGACCGAAGTCGAGGGCTCTGTGTCGCGTCAGATCAGGCCGGGGGCTGCGTGGGGTCCGTGGGCGGAACCTGCGGAGCTGCCGGGGGCGCTGCGGGCGGAGCGGGCGGAGCCGTCGGGGGTGTCGACGGCGCAGCGGGCGGAACGCCGGGTGCGGCCGGGGACGACGGCGCCGCCGGCGGTGCGTAGCCGGGCTGGGCAGGCTGAGCCGGCGGGGCGTAGCCGGGCTGAGCGGGCGGAGTGTAGCCCTGCGGCGCGGGAGGCGCATAGCCCTGCTGAGGCGCGCCGTAGCCCTGCGGAGCGCCGTAGCCGGGGCCCGCGACCGGGCGCGGCTGCACGGGCACGCCGTCCCAGACCGTGGAGTCAGCGAGGAAGCTGTTCCCTGCCCACGGAGCGGGAACGATGTTCGGGTTCCAGCGGGACTTGTCGAAGGCGTTGATGCCATACCAGACGATCGAGAGCAGAACGAACAGGACGACCCAGACAGCGTCCTTCTGCAGCTTGAGTCCGACACGCCATGCAGCGAGAGCGAGGACGACCGCGAGCGCGATACCCGTCAGGAAGTTGAGGTACGGGATGAACGAGAGCCCGATGCCGATCAGGACGACCCACGGCGAGATGTCTCCGAGCTTCGCGAAGATCATCGTGTTGTACACGGGAACCCACGCGCGCCACTTGCCCTGCACGCCCGCCTTTTCGAAGATCTTCATGAGGAAGATCGACGAGATCACATAGAACGCCAGTGCGAAGAGCAGACTGATCAAGAAGACGACGAAGAGGCCGGCGATAGCCGCCCCGTTGTCGTAATAGTCGTTGTACATGATCCCCTCCGGATCCGATGGAGCTGACGCTGTGCGCGCCGCGACACCAACCATATCGGTGTGCTGATATTTGGGGCAACGACACACGCGCGGAGATCTCCCTGCGCGACATGCTCGGTCATTCCGCGACGACGAGCTCCACGACACCGGGTTCGTCGGTGCGGCGGAGAACGAGTCCCCGGCCACCGGCCCACGTCTCCAGCGTCCGAAGCGACCGGATGCGGGGGCGGTCCTCGGCGAGAGCCCGCACGAGCAGCCCCTTGGACTTCTTGTTGAAGTGGTTGAGAGCACGACCGTGCTCCGTCACGACTCGCACGTAGCAGGAGGCGACGGCGTCCGGCACCGGGCCGAGCGCGACGTAGGCCTCGCTGCGCAGATCGAGGACGAAGTCGGGGTCCTCCCCCGCTATCGCCTCCATGGTGGCGTCAGCCCAGTGTCGGCGCAGCGCGGGCAGACCTGGAAGCGATATCCCTGCAGCGATACGGTACGTCGGTATGGGGTCGAGAGCGCCTACCGGGCCGAGCGGGGCCGAGTGGATCCACACGTGTGCGCCGAGCCAGCGACGGGATGCGGGAGCGAGACTGCCCGCGTCGAGCGCGTCATACAGGACGCCGGTGTAACGATCCACCGCCGGCATGGTCGCCGCGGAGCGCAGCATCCGATTGTGCGCGACATCGCCGGCCTGCTTCGGGCTGAGTTTCAGCACTTTCCGCGCGTGCTCTTCGTCTCCTGCAAGATCGACGAGAGCGTCGATCACCTCCTGACGCTTCGCGCTGAGGCCCGGAAGCGCGAGCGCGCCCAGGTCGAGAGGGGCACCGTCGCCTCCGGATCGCTTCGTCTCTGATGGGGGCAGCAGAATCTTCATGACACCTCGGTGATACAGACGCGTCCGCCCCGACCCCCGGAGGGGTCGAGGCGGACGCGATGAACTGAACTGCTCAGGCGATGAGAGCCGCGTTGCCTGCCACGATCGTCAGGACGTCGCCCTCCATCGAGAGGAAGCCGTCCTGCGCGTTGGCGAGCACCTTGGTGCCATCCGTCTGAGTGATGCGGACCTGGCCTTCGGCGAGGATGGCCAGAACCGGCTCGTGGCCGGTCATGAAGCCGATCTCACCCTCGACGGTCTTGGCGACCACGAGGCTCGCCTCTCCCGTCCAGACCTCCGCATCCGCGGAGACGAGGCTGACATGCAATGCCATGGTCAGCCGTTCTCCTTCTGGATCTTCGCCCACTGCTCTTCGACGTCCGAGATGCCACCGACGTTGAAGAAGGCCTGCTCGGCGACGTGGTCGAAGTCACCGCGGGTGATCGCATCGAAGGACTCGATGGTCTCCTTCAGCGGGACGGTCGAACCCTCGACACCCGTGAACTTCTTGGCCATGTAGGTGTTCTGCGAGAGGAACTGCTGGATGCGGCGTGCACGCGACACGACGATCTTGTCCTCTTCGGAGAGCTCGTCGACACCGAGGATGGCGATGATCTCCTGCAGTTCCTTGTTCTTCTGGAGGATCTGCTTGACCGTGGTGGCGACGCGGTAGTGGTCCTCGCCCAAGTAGCGGGGGTCCATGATGCGCGACGTCGAGGTCAGCGGGTCGATGGCCGGGTACAGACCCTTCGACGCGATCTCACGCGAGAGCTCCGTGGTGGCGTCGAGGTGGGCGAACGTGGTCGCCGGGGCCGGGTCCGTGTAGTCATCGGCGGGCACGTAGATCGCCTGCAGCGAGGTGATCGAGTGGCCACGGGTCGACGTGATGCGCTCCTGGAGCACACCCATCTCGTCGGCGAGGTTCGGCTGGTAACCCACGGCGGAGGGCATGCGGCCCAGCAGCGTGGAGACCTCGGAACCGGCCTGCGTGAAGCGGAAGATGTTGTCGATGAAGAGCAGCACGTCCTGCTTCTGCACGTCACGGAAGTACTCCGCCATCGTCAGAGCCGAGAGGGCGACGCGCAGACGCGTTCCCGGCGGCTCGTCCATCTGGCCGAAGACGAGGGCCGTCTTGTCGAAGACACCCGCCTCTTCCATCTCGTGGATCAGGTCGTTGCCCTCACGGGTACGCTCGCCGACACCGGCGAACACCGACACACCACCGTGGTCCTGCGCGACGCGCTGGATCATCTCCTGGATGAGGACGGTCTTGCCGACACCGGCTCCACCGAACAGACCGATCTTTCCACCCAGCACGTAGGGCGTCAGAAGGTCGATCGACTTGATGCCGGTCTCGAACATGGTGGTCTTCGACTCGAGCTGGTCGAAGTTCGGAGCCTTGCGGTGGATGGGCCAGCGCTCGGTGACCTCGATGGTCTCACCGGGCTCGAGGTTCAGGACCTCGCCGATCACGTTGAAGACCTTGCCCTTGGTGACGTCGCCGACGGGGACCGAGATGGCCTCGCCGGTGTCGCGCACTTCCTGGCCGCGCACGATGCCGTCGGTCGGCTTCAGAGCGATGGCGCGAACGAGGTCGTCACCGAGGTGCTGAGCGACCTCGAGGGTGATCTCGACCGAAGAGTCGCCGATCACGATCGTGGTCTTGAGTGCGTTGTAGATGTCGGGGATCGAGTCGTGCGGGAACTCGATGTCGACAACCGGACCGTTGACGCGTGCGACGCGCCCGACGACCGCGGTCGCCGGCTGGTCAGCCGTAGCGGTGGGGGTCATTTTCGTCTCTCTCCTGATGGTCTATTTGCTCGACGAGAGTGCGTCGGCGCCGCCGACGATCTCCGCGATCTGCTGCGTGATCTCCGCCTGACGCGCGTTGTTGCGCAGACGGGTGTAGTCGGTGATGAGCTTGTCGGCGTTGTCGCTGGCCGACTTCATCGCCTTCTGCGTCGCGGCCTGCTTGGCAGCAGACGACTGCAGGAGAGCGTTGAAGACACGGCTCTGGATGTACACCGGCAGGATCGCGTCGAGGACTGTCTCGGCATCCGGCTCGAACTCGTACAACGGATAGACGGCGTTGCCGGCCTCCGAGTCGTCGGCTTCCGTGATCTCCAACGGAAGCAGACGCACGGACTCGGGCGACTGCGTCATCATGCTGACGAAACGGTTGTACACGAGATGGATCTCGTCGACGCCGCCGTCGTCTGCCCCGCGGCCGAAGTCCTCGAGCAGCTTCGCCGAGATCTCCTCTGCGGTGTGGAACGACGGGGTGTCGGTGTCGCCGGTCCACTCCGCAGCCGCCGCGATGCGACGGAACTGGAAGTAGCCGACGGCCTTGCGTCCGACGAGGTAGAACACCGGCTCCTTGCCCTGCTCGCGCAGGAGCTCCGCAACCTCGAGACCCTCACGGAGGATCTGCGAGTTGAAGGCTCCGGCGAGACCGCGGTCCGACGAGAAGATCACGACCGCGGAGCGGCGGATCGTCTCGGGCTCGCGCGTGAGCGGGTGGTCGACGTTCGAGTGCGTCGCGACGGCGGACACGGCCCTCGTCACGGCTCGCGCGAAGGGACTGGACGCTTTGACACGTCCCATCGCCTTCTGGATGCGCGAAGCCGCGATGAGTTCCATCGCCTTCGTGATCTTCTTGGTCGTCTGAGCAGAGCTGATCTTCTGCTTGTAGACCCTGAGTTGAGCGCCCATGAGTTCAGTTCCTCACGCGGTTACGCGCGACGACCCTTGACGATCTTCTCCTGGTTGACGTCGTCAGCCTCTGCTGCAGCGTGCTCCTCGTGGCCGGGAGCGCCGATGGCGTGTCCCTTGCCACCCTGGAACTCCAGGATGAAAGCGTCAGTGTGCTTCTCGAGCTCGGCGACGGTGTCGTCGTCGAGGACGTTGGTGTCGCGCAGCGTCTCGAGAACCTGGGTGTTGCGACGCAGGTAGTCGAGCAGCTCACGCTCGAAGCGCAGGACGTCGGAGACCTCGATGGTGTCGAGCTTTCCCTTGGTTCCGGCCCAGATCGAGACGACCTGCTCCTCGACCGGGTACGGCGAGTACTGAGGCTGCTTGAGCAGCTCGGTGAGACGCGCACCGCGAGAGAGCTGACGACGCGAAGCCGCGTCGAGGTCGGACGCGAACATCGCGAACGCCTCGAGCGAGCGGTACTGCGCGAGCTCCAGCTTCAAGGTTCCGGAGACCTTCTTGATCGACTTCACCTGAGCGTCACCGCCGACTCGCGAGACCGAGATACCCACGTCGACCGCGGGACGCTGGTTGGCGTTGAAGAGGTCGGACTGCAGGAAGATCTGGCCGTCGGTGATCGAGATCACGTTGGTCGGGATGTATGCCGAGACGTCGTTCGCCTTGGTCTCGATGATCGGCAGACCGGTCATCGAGCCCGCGCCGAGCTCGTCGGACAGCTTCGCGCAACGCTCGAGCAGACGCGAGTGCAGGTAGAAGACGTCACCCGGGTATGCCTCGCGGCCCGGCGGACGGCGCAGCAGGAGCGATACGGCACGGTAGGCCTCAGCCTGCTTCGACAGGTCGTCGAAGATGATGAGGACGTGCTTGCCGCCGTACATCCAGTGCTGACCGATGGCCGAACCGGTGTACGGAGCGAGGTACTTGAAACCGGCGGGGTCGGATGCAGGAGCGGCCACGATGGTGGTGTACTCCAGAGCGCCGGCCTCTTCGAGCGCGCCCTTCACCGAAGCGATGGTCGAGCCCTTCTGGCCGATCGCGACGTAGATGCAGCGAACCTGCTTGTTGACGTCGCCCGACTCCCAGTTGTCCTTCTGGTTGATGATCGTGTCGATCGCGATGGCCGTCTTACCGGTCTGGCGGTCGCCGATGATCAGCTGACGCTGACCGCGGCCGACGGGGATCATCGCGTCGATGGCCTTGATGCCGGTCTGCATCGGCTCGTGGACCGACTTGCGCTGCATGACGCCGGGAGCCTGAAGCTCGAGCTCACGCACGCCGTCGGTGGCGATGGAGCCGAGGCCGTCGATCGGGTTGCCCAGCGGGTCGACCACGCGGCCCAGGTAGCCGTCGCCGACGGGGACGGAGAGGACCTCACCCGTGCGGGTGACCTCCTGGCCGGCCTCGACGCCGGTGAACTCACCGAGCACGACGACACCGATCTGGTGCTCGTCGAGGTTGAGCGCGAGTCCCTTGGTGCCGTCTGCGAAGGTGACGAGCTCGTTCGCCATCACGCCGGGAAGTCCCTCGACGTGCGCGATGCCGTCTGCCGCGTCGATGACGGTGCCGACCTCGGTCGCCGCGGCCCCAGTGGGCTCGTATGCTGCGGCGAAGTCCTTCAGCGCGTCACGGATGACGTCGGGGCTGATCGATAGTTCTGCCATTGTCTTCCCTTTGTATCTGGGTGCGCGGTTCCCCGCGCGAAGTCGTGTTAGCCGGCGAGCTTCTGGCGAAGGTCGGCGAGACGGGCGGAGATGCTGCCGTCGATGACGTCATCGGCGATCTGCACGCGCAGGCCTCCGACGACGGCGGGGTCAGAGACCTCGTTGAGCGAGATCTTGCCGTCGTAGCGACGCGAGAGTGCGTCCCTGAGACGAGTGCGCTGCGCATCCGTGAGCGGCTTGGCGCTGTGCACAGTGGCCACCACGCGGTCGCCCTGATCTGCGACGACCCGCGTTGCGCGACCGAGCATCTGACGCACGCGGCGATCACGAGGCTGGCGGACCAGCGACGAGACGATCACCGCAGTCGCGTCGCTGACGCCACCTGCGAGCAGCTTGTCGACGAGTGCACCCTTGGCGTCTTCTCCCCCGAGGCGGCTCCCGAGCGCGAGCTCGAGTTCCGCGTTCGCGGCGATCACGCGGGTGAAGCCGAACAGCTCTCCCGCGATGTCGGCCTGGGGCTCGGCGAGGGCAGCAGCTCGGATGGCGAGCTCCTCGATGCCGTCGACCAGCTGCGACGCCGAAGACCAGCGCTCGGCGACGACGGTCTTCAAGACACTCTGGGCGTCCTGAGAGAACCCGCCGAACACCGCTGCGACGACGTTCTGTCGCGCCTCGACCGGAGCCGAGGCGTCGGCGAGCGCGCCGCTCAAATGAGACGACTCCGTCACGGCACGCGCGGCTGCGAACAGCTCCCGTGCCGTGTCGAGAGTGACGTCCGTCGCTGCGGCAAGCGTCTGAGTGGATGCCGCGAGTGCCTGAGTGGTCGCGCTGCCCATTACTGAGCCGCCTTCTCGGATGCTTCGAGGTCTGCGAGGAAGCGGTCGACCACTGCGGTCGCACGTGCGTCGTCGGAGAGCGTCTCGCCGACCACGCCACCGGCGAGGTCGATGGCGAGCGAGCCCACCTCGCTGCGCAGCGAGACGAGAGCGGTCTGACGCTCGGCCTCGATCTGCGTGTGCGCGGTCGCGGTGATGCGAGCAGCCTCGCTCGACGCGGCGTCCTTGGCTTCGGCGACGATCTTCTTGCCGTCCTCGCGGGCGGCCTCACGGATCTCACCGGCCTCGGTGCGTGCCTCAGCGAGCTGGCGGGTGTACTCCTCGAGCGCGGCCTCAGCCTGCTTCTGTGCTTCGTCAGCCTTGGCGATGTTGCCCTCGATGGCGGCGGACCGCTTGTCGAGCATCGCCGTGAACTTCGGAAGGGCGACCTTCCACACGACGACGAGGATGATGAGGAACCACAGACCCGACCAGATGATGTCGTACCACGCAGGGATCAGCGGGTTAGGCGTTTCTCCCTCAGCCGCGAGGTTCGTGACAAGAGCGTTCAGCATCCTGTCTCCTTCTGAAGTCGGTAGAGATTACGGGAAGGGGATGAATCCGACGGCGATGCCGACGAATGCAAGCGCCTCGGTGAAGGCGATACCGATCCACATGAGGACCTGAAGGCGACCGGCCAGCTCGGGCTGACGGGCGACGCCCTCGATGGTCTTGCCGACGACGATGCCCACGCCGATGGCCGGACCGATCGCGGCGAGGCCGTAGCCGACCGATGCGAGGTGACCGTTGATGTCTGCGAGAACCGTAGTAGCGTCCACGGGTTTTTCCTTTCGTTGGGTGGGACGGCAGTTGCCGACCCGCTCAGTGCTCTTCTGCGACCGCGAGCTGGATGTAGACCGCGGTGAGGACGGTGAAGACGTATGCCTGGAGGACGGCGACAAGAATCTCGAAGAGAGTGAAGGCGCCGCCGAAGGCGAGGGTTCCGACACCGAGAGCGGCCCAGCCGCCACCTGCGGTGAAGAAGAAGAACTGGGTTGCCGCGAAGCACAGCACCAGGAGCATGTGGCCGACGACCATGTTCATCAGGAGTCGGAGCATCAGCGTGACGGGCCGGATGATGAAGGTCGAGAGGAACTCGATGGGCGTCACGATGACGTAGACCGGCCACGGAACACCGGCCGGGAACAGCGCGTTCTTGAAGAAGCCCAGGGGGCTCTTCTTGATACCCGCGTAGATGAAGGTGACGTAGCTCACGAGTGCGAGCGTCAGCGGCACGGCGGCGATGCTCGTGCCGGCGATGTTCAGGAACGGGATGATTCCCGTGATGTTCATGAACAGCACCATGAAGAAGATCGTGGTGAGGATCGGCAGGAATCGGTTGCCGTCCTTGCGACCGAGCAGATCGTGCGCGATGTTGGTGCGGACGAAGTCCAGACCCATCTCGACGACGCTCTGGAAGCGGCCGGGGACGATCTTCATGCGACGGGTTCCGAGAACCAGGAGCAGGACCACCACCACGACGGCGAGGAACTGCACGAGGTGGATCCGGTGGACGGGGATGACCCCGAACGCGTTGAAGAGGATCTCCGGGAAGAACTCGTCGATCGAAGGTCCGTGGAACTCGCCGTCAGAGGCGAGTTTGGGCATCAGGGTCGCAGCAAGATTGAACAGCGCGGGCTCCAGCTTCGGGGCACCGGTCAGAACCGGGGCGACGATGGTCGGTGTGCTTCAAGCGCAAGCGCTCGCGAACGAGCGGCGGGCACGTGTCAACACTATCAGAATCTGAGGGTGTCCTAAGACCGAGGGGCGTCTTCGGCCGGCCCGTCCTGATCACGGGGCTCGGGAATCAGGTTGTGCCTGCCGGGCGCGCGATCCTCGGGCACGACGGTGGGCAGCTGCACACCGGGCGCGTGGTCCGTCGGCGCCTCCGAGGGCAGAGTGGCATCGCTCACGTTCGGCAGCCGCATGCGCGTGAGAACGATCACGTCGATCACCAGCGACACGATCACGCCGGCGACGATCGAGAGGAAGAAGACCATGGGGTCCAGCCACGGCTGACCGGCGAGGAGGATCATCACGAGCAGGAAGACACCGAGCTTCAGCAGCCAGCCGCCGAGCACGATCGCGAAGAACAGCTGCACGTAGAGAGGGTCGCCGAACCAGCGGTTGGCGATCAGGATGCTGAGCGCGGTGATCCCGAGGAACAGCATGGCGAGCACGACGCCGAGCAGGCCGCTCACGAGGCCCTCTCCCCCGCCGACGAGAAGACCGACACCTCCGGCGATGATCGCGAGGACCACCATCGAGAGGGCGGACCAGAGCAGCGTCCTCCGCAGGATCGGATTGCTGGAAACGGGGCTCGGGCTCACGGGGACTCCACGGGTGTCGGGTCGGACTCAGCAGACGCCGCGGGCTTCCGTCGGCGCAGAGGATTCAGGGTGATGACGAGGCACGCGGCGATTCCCACGAGGCCGAAGACGACCCCGGGAAGATACTGGCCGGGCCAGTCCTCGCGGGCGCCCACGTACATCAGGAGGACGGCGAGGGAGATGACCGCCGTCCAGGCGTAGAAGATCAGCACGGCGTCGCGGTCGCGATGGCCGAGGTCGAGCATGCGGTGATGAAGATGCTTGCGGTCGGGAGAGAACGGCGACTTTCCCGCGTTCATCCGGCGCAGAACGGCCAGCCCGAAATCGAGGAGCGGCAGCAGCACCACCAGCAGCGGAAGCAGGATCGGGATGAACGCGCCGAGGAGCTGCGATCGGCCCAGGCGCTCGGGGTCGAGGGCGGAGGGTTCGAGCTGTCCGGTCACGGCGATCGCTGACGTCGCCATCAGCAGGCCGAGGACCAGAGCGCCCGAGTCGCCCATGAAGAGCTTCGCCGGGCTCCAGTTGAAGGGCAGGAATCCGAGGCAGGCGCCGATCAGCACAGCCGCCAGGAACGAGGCGAGGTTGAAGTAGCTGGACGCGCCGGTGTCACGCGTCAGGATGTAGGAGTACGCGAAGAAGACTCCGTTGGCGATCAGGCAGACGCCGGCGACGAGCCCATCGAGTCCGTCGATGAAGTTGACCGCGTTCATCACGATGACGATCGCGAACATCGTGATGGTGATGCTCAACCAGCTCGAGAACACGATCAGATCACCGAACGGCAGGGAGAGGATCTGCAGCCCGCCCCCCACGGTGATGATCCCTGCGGCGAGGAACTGCGCGCCGAGCTTGATCATCCAGTCGAGATCCCACAGATCGTCCACGACGCCGATGACGGCGATCAGCAGCGACGCGGCGAGGATCGACCACATCGTCTGCGGCGGCATCCACATGGTGGCGAAGAATGGATTCGCGGCCGAGAATCCGATCGCTGCGGCGATGCCGAGGAAGATCGCGACGCCGCCGAGACGCGGCGTCGGGGTGGTGTGGACATCCCGCTCGCGGATCGTCGGGTAGAGCTTGAACCGCAGGCTCAGCCGCCAGACCGCCCAGGTCAACGCGAATGTGATCGCGGCGGTCAGGATGATCGTGAAGAGGTACTGCTTCACGAATCCCCGTCCGATTCCGGTGCCTGCGCGTCGGGCTCGAGCAGATCGCCGAGCACCTCCTCCAACCGCTCGCGGCTGACAGCGCCGACCCGGAGGATGCGCACGCCGCCCGTGGTGGGCTCAGCGCCGCGGGGCACCAGCGAGGTCGCGTCGACGATCGTCGACGCGATCCCGTCGCGGCTGACACCGTCGGCGAGATAGACCGAGACGCTGTCCCCGAGCATCCGCTCGGCATCGAGCGCCGAGATCGCCGACTCACGGCCCGTGAGGTTGGCGCTGGAGACCGCGAGCGGTCCCGTCTCGGCGAGCAGCTCGAGTGCGACGCGCCCTTCGGGCATCCTGACGGCGACTGTGCCCTCCGTGTCTCCCAGGTCCCAGACGAGGGAGGGCTGGGCGGGCAGGACGATGGTCAGGCCGCCGGGCCAGAACTCATCGACGAGACGCTGGACGGGCTCCGGCACGGACTCCGCGAGCGCGTGCAGGGTCTCCTTCGTGCCGATGAGCACGGGCGGGGGCTGGTTGCGCCCTCGTCCCTTGGCATCGAGGAGGCGCTGCACCGCTGCGGGCGAGAAAGCGTCGGCGGCGACGCCGTAGACCGTGTCGGTGGGCATGACGATGAGTTCGCCGCGGCTGATCGCCTGGCGGGCGTGGCGCATGCCGGCGAGGAGCTGGGCCTCATCGCCGCAATCGAAGATGGAGGACATGACGATCCGATTCTAGTTGGGGATGCCTGTGCGGTTCGTGTCCGCGTCTCAGGGGCGCAGAGCGGTCGTCGCTCTGTCTCGGAGCGTGAGGTCGCGGTGCGTCGCCGCCGCCCGCCACCCGTCGCGGGTGAGGATGCTGCGGATCTCCTCGCCCTGCAACTCGCCGTGCTCGATGACCAGAAGCCCGCCCGTATGCAACAGCTCGAGGGCGCGCACGCTGAGCACGCGCACGACGTCGAGGCCGTCCTCTCCCCCGTACAGCGCCATCGACGGATCGAAGAGGCGCACCTCGGGGTCGCGGGGAACAGCGGCGTCAGGGACGTACGGCGGGTTCGAGATCACGACGGACGCCGTGCCGTCGAGCTCGGGGAACGCATGCGCCAGGTCTTCATTCACCAGGGTGAGATTGTCCACGCCAGCGGTGTTGCGTACCGCCCACGGGTAGGCGTCGGGCGACAGCTCCGTCGCGAAGACACCCGCATGGGGCACCTCGGTGGCCATGGCGAGAGCGATCGCGCCGCTGCCTGTGCCGAGGTCGATGCCGATCGGCGCGGGAAGCGCGGAACCCAGGAGGGCGTCGATCGCGTACTGCACCACGGTCTCGGTCTCCGGTCGAGGCACGAAGACCCCCGGACCCACGGCGAGTTCCAGATGCCGGAACGGCGCGGTTCCGGTGATGTGCTGCAGCGGCTCCCTGCCCGCCCGGCGGGTGACCAGGGCTCGCAGTGAATCCGCATCCGCCTCCTCGACCGCATCGCCGCGGATGATGACGGCCTGCACCTCTCCCCGTCGCAGACCCAGGACGTGGCCCGCGAGCAGCTCGGCATCGACGAGGGGATCCGAGACGCCCGCGTCGGCGAGTTGTCGGGCCGCGGCATGCACGGCTGAGGCGAGGGTGAGATCGGGCATGGATCAAGCGTAGAGCGCAGAAGGTGTCATATTGCCCACCCCTCCAGAGTGCTCGCCTAGGCTGGAGCGCGCAGTCCCCCCGCACAGGAAGGCTCTCCCCATGCCCGGAATCCACTCCGACATCACCACCGCTTTCGGCAACACTCCCCTGGTTCGCCTGAACCGGGTCACCGAGGGCCTCGGTGCCACCGTGCTGGCCAAGCTCGAGTTCTACAACCCGGCCTCGAGTGTCAAGGACCGGCTCGGCATCGCGATCGTCGACGCCGCAGAGGCATCGGGCGAGCTCAAGCCAGGGGGCACGATCGTGGAGGCGACCAGCGGCAACACCGGTATCGCCCTGGCGATGGTCGGCGCCGCCCGCGGCTATAAGGTGATCCTGACGATGCCCGCGTCGATGTCGAAGGAGCGGCGCATGCTTCTCAAGGCATTCGGCGCCGAACTCGTGCTCACCGACCCCACCAAGGGCATGACGCACGCTCTCGCCGAGGCGGAGGACATCGCCGCCCGCACGCCGGGCGCGGTGCTGGCGAAGCAGTTCGCCAACGAGGCGAACCCCGCGATCCACCGCAAGACCACAGCGGAGGAGATCCTCCGCGACACGGAGGGCTCGGTCGACTACTTCGTCGCCGGGATCGGCACCGGCGGAACCATCACCGGTGTCGGCCAGGTTCTGAAGGAGCGCGTCCCCGGCGTGCAGATCATCGCCGTCGAGCCCAAGGACTCCCCGATTCTCACCGAGGGGCACCCCGGACCGCACAAGATCCAGGGCATCGGACCGAACTTCGTGCCCCCCATCCTCGATCGCGATGTCCTCGACGAGGTCATCGACGTCACCTTCGACGACGCCATCCGTGTCGCGCGTGAGACCGCGCGCAAGGAGGGCATCCTCGTGGGCATGTCGAGCGGCGCCGCGATCTGGGCCGCTCTGCAGGTCGCGCAGCGCCCCGAGGCTGCGGGCAAGACCATCGTCGTCATCATCCCGTCGTTCGGCGAGCGCTACCTCTCGACCGCCGTGTACGAAGACCTTCGCGAAGGCTGATCCGCTCGATGGGCATGATCGGCCGAATGCGCGAGGACATCGCGGCAGCGCGCATCCGCGACCCCGCGGCGCGCAGCGGCGCTGAGGTGGCGCTGCTGTATCCGGGGCTGCACGCGATCTGGGCGCATCGCGTCTCGCACGCGCTCTGGCGCCGACGGCTGCGGCTCGTCGCCCGGGCCACCTCGCAGATCTCGCGCTGGCTCACCGGCATCGAGATCCACCCGGGGGCGCGGATCGGCCGACGCTTCTTCATCGACCACGGCATGGGTGTGGTGATCGGCGAGACGGCGGAGATCGGCGACGACGTGATGCTCTACCACGGCGTCACGCTCGGCGGTCGCACGCGAGACGCCGGCAAGCGTCACCCCACCCTCCGCGACGGTGTCGCCGTCGGCGCGGGGGCGAAGATCCTGGGGCCGGTCACGATCGGCGAGGGCTCGGTGGTCGGGGCGAACGCCGTGGTGACCCGTGACGCCCCGGCTGACAGCATCCTCGTCGGAGTGCCGGCGAAGCCGCGGGCACGGATCATGGGTGAGGACACCAGAGCCGTGCTGACCGCGCCGGACTACTCGATCTGACGCTCTCGCGAGTGCATCACGCGCCGCGGCGCGACCGCACCTTGTCGACCTTCTTGCGGAGGAAGATCAACGGCAGCAGAACGCTGCCCAGTGCGGTGATGAGCCAGACGATCACGGATCCGAGCAGCCACCCCGAGAGATCGACGATGCGCAGCCCGCCGATCGGCAGCAGCACGACGATGACGAGCGAGATGAGCGTCGAGAAGATCCCGATGCCGCCCATCAGCACGGGCGCGTAGCGATCGGCCATCCTGCTGACCCACGGAGCGAGAACGCTCTGCAGGATCGCGAAGATCACGATGCAGACCACGAATCCCCACCATTTGTCCCACTCGATCTGGAAGCCCTCGAGCAGGAGGTCGGCGGCGATGAGGCCGAGACCTGCGGACACGAGATACATGAGCGCGCGGAACAGAAGGGTGATCACGGCCTGAGCCTATCGCTCTCACTGCGCGACGAAGAAGGGGATCGCTCCCGACAGGATGCCGACGGCGAGCATCACCAACGACACGATCACCGCGCGCCAGAGCACCTTCTTGTGATGATCGCCGAGGTTGACGCTCGCGAGCGAGACGAGCAGCAGGATCGCCGGCACCAGAGGACTCTGCAGGTGCACGGGCTGACCGATGATCGACGCCCTCGCCATCTCGACGGGATCGATTCCGAAGGTCGCTGCGCTCTGGGCGAGCACAGGAAGGATGCCGAAGTAGAAGGCGTCGTTGGACATGAAGAAGGTGAACGGGATCGACAGGACTCCGGTGATGGGTGCGAGGAAGGGCCCGAGCGCCGGCGGCAGGACATCGGTGATCCACGTCGCCATCGCATCGACCATGCCGGTGCCGGTCAGCACGCCGACCAGAACTCCGGCGGCGATGACCATCGACACCACCCCGACGATGCTCGGGGCGTGTGCGACGATCTCCGACGCCTGCTCCTTGATCCCCCGGAAGTTGACGAGCAGCGCGACCGCTGCACCGACCATGAAGACGTACGGAAGCGGCATGATGTCGAGCACGAGCAGCACCATCACGGCGAGCGTGAGGGCGAGGTTGAACCAGATGAGCCTCGGCCGCAGCGTGGGCCGTGCGGGGTCGAGCATGGTGTCCGCCATGGCCGTGTCCGCAGGGTCCACGCTCGCCGCGGCCACCGGGCTGCGCCCACCCGCCACGACGACGATGTTGCCGGTGCGCAGCGCCGCACGGGCACCGGGCGTCGCATCCGAGCCGCGGAAGATCTTCGGCACCGTCGAGAAGGCTCCGCCGTCTGCGCCTGTGAGCAGCGCCTCGGAGTCCAGGCGGCCGAGACGACGTCGCTCCTGCAGACCGAGCATCCAGGCGAAACCGAGCGTCACGACGATGCCGACGCCGAGCGCCGGCAGCATGGGAACGAAGATGTCGGTCGGCTGCAGCCCCAGAGCGGTCGCGGCGCGCACAGTCGGCCCGCCCCACGGCACGATGTTCAACGTGCCGTTCATCAACCCGGCGACGCAGGTGAGGACGACCGGGCTCATGCCGAGACGGAGATAGATCGGCAGCATCGCCGAGGTCGTGATGATGAACGTCGTCGAGCCGTCGCCGTCGAGAGAGACAGCGCCGGCGAGGATCGCCGTGCCCAGCACGACCTTCGCGGGGTCGTCACCGAGAACGCGCGTGATGACGCGGATCAGCGGGTCGAACAGGCCGACGTCGATCATGATCCCGAAGAACATGATCGCGAACATCAGCAGTGCGGCGGTCGGTGCCATGGTGGCGATCGAGTCGAGGATCATGTCGCCCATACCGAGCCCGGCGCCGGCGAACAGCCCGAACACGGTCGGCACGAGGATCAACGCCACCATGGGAGTCAGCCGCTTCGTCATGATCAGAGTCATGAAGGCGAGCACCATGGTGAATCCGAGAAGGACGAGGACCCACTCCGGCGGAACGAACGCGACGTCGTAGGTCGGCGTCTCTTCGGCGGCCGCTGACAGGCCGGTGAGTACGTCGGGCATGCTGTGACTCCTTCGTCGGGAATCCGTCGACTCCGACGGATCCTGACGAGACTAGGCAATCCGTCGCTTGCGAGCGCGGTATGCCGCATTCCCGGACGTTGTGCGCGTAGCGTGAGTTCTGCGCATATTGCGCGATGGTCGCGTGCGAAGGGAACAGGGTGTCGAAGACGACGACGAGACCTCGGTTCGCGACACGGACGCTGCTGCTGCACCTCGGCACGGTCGCGCTCGTGGTCGCGCTGTGCACCGGTGTGTACCTCGCACTCGCCGTGCAGCAGCTGCGCGCCGAAGCCGAGTCGACCGCCCTCGGCATCGCCAGGACCCTGGCCGAGGACCCGCAGGTTCGCGCCGAGGTCGCGCGCATCTCCTCATTGCAGGAGACGCCGGAGGCCGAGGTGCTCAGAAACGGCGAGCTGCAGCGCATCGCGTCGGACGTGTCCGACCGCACCGGCGCGCTCTTCGTGGTGATCGCCGACTCGGACGGCATCCGCCTGGCCCACCCCACCAGCTCACGCATCGGCCAGATGGTCAGCACGCCTTTCGAGGAGGTTCTCGCCGGGAACGAGGTCGTCGACTGGCAGACCGGCACCCTCGGCGAGTCGGCGAGAGCCAAGGTGCCGGTGCGTGACGAGGCCGGCGTGCCCGTCGGCGAGGTCAGCGTGGGGTTCGAGCGCACGGGCGTGTTCGACGACCTCCCACCCCTGCTCGCCGTGATCGGCGCCACAGCCGCGGGGGCGGTGTGCCTGGCGATCATCGCGTTCCTTCTGCTGCGTCGTCGCTGGGAGCGGCTCACGCTCGGCGTGCAGCCGGAAGAGCTCGTGGCGCTCGTGCAGAACCAGACAGCAGTGCTCAACGGCGTCGACGACGGCGTGCTCGCGGTCGACATCGCCGGCGTCGTGCGGGTCAGCAACGATGCGGTCGACCGGATGCTCGGCCTCGATTCGCCGGTCGGACATCGGCTGGCGGAACTCGGACTTCCTCCGGCTGTCGTCGAGACCGCGACGGGCAGGCGCACCACATCGACCGCGGTGGTGGGCGGACGCGTCCTGTACTTCGACTCCAGACCCGTCATCCGCTACGGGAGGCCGCTCGGAGACGTGCTGATCATCCGCGACCGCACCGACCTCATCGCGCTGACGGAGCGGCTGGAGACCGTGCGCGCGGTCACCACTGCGCTGCGCGTGCAGCGCCACGAGTTCGCCAATCGCATGCACGTGGTCGCCGGACTCATCGATGCGGCCAGGATCGACGACGCCAGAGGCTTTCTCGATGAGCTCGTCGAGCGGGGCTCGGTCGCGTTCCCCGTCGCCGGGCTCGAGCTGCTCAGCGATCCCTTCCTGCATTCGTTCCTCGGCGCCAAGGGCATCGAAGCCGGTGAGCGCGGCGTCGCGTTGCGGATCGCGGACGAGACCCAGCTGATCGGAAGTGTGGCAGAGCCGGAGGACGTCGCAGCCGTGCTGGGCAACCTCGTCGACAACGCGGTGAAAGCAGCCGCCTCCGGAGAGCGGATCCCCCGCTGGGTGGAAGTCGCGGTGCTGGGAGACGGCGACGCGCTGGTCGTCACGGTCGCGGATTCCGGGCCGGGACTCGCGGGGATCGATCCGATGGCGCCGCGGACGCCGGGTGAGGACGACCACGATCACGTGCACGGCCACGGTCTGGGCATCCCCCTGGCTCGAGACATCGCGCGCCGCCGTGGCGGAGACCTCTGGATCATCGACGCGGGGGGCGGGGAGCACGGCGCCGTTCTCGCCGCGCGCATCGGCCGCGCCGTGTCCGACACTCCGACGACCGAGGAGAAGCAATGACCGACCCCCTCCGCGTACTGATACTCGACGATGACTTCCGCGTCGGCCTGCTGCATCAGAGCATCGTCGACGACCAACCGGCCTTCACCGCCCTGGAGCCGGTGCGGTCTCTCGCCGAGGCGAGGGAGCGCATCCGCTCGGCGCGCCCTGACCTGCTCCTCGCTGATGTCTTCCTCCCCGACGGAGACGGCATCGCTCTGGTGCGGGAGGCCGGGATCGACGCGATCCTCATCTCGGCGGCTGACGACGCACCCACCGTGCGCCGGGCGCTCAGATCAGGTGCCGTCGGATATCTGCTGAAGCCTTTCGACCGACGCGCGCTGATCGGCCTGCTCGAGCGCTACGCGCGGTACCGCAACCTGCTCGCCGGCGACCGGCCCCTGCGTCAGGAGGACGCCGACCGTGCTCTGGCGATCCTGCACGGCGCCGGAGAACCGGTGTCGGTCTCGCGTTCGGCGACGGAGCAGCTGGTGCTCGCCGCACTCGGCGATGGCGAGGCCTCGGCGGCCGAGGTCGGGGAGCTCGTCGGGATCTCGCGCGCCACTGCACAGCGTCACCTCGCGGCTCTCGCTGCTCGCACCGTCGTGGAGGTGCGGCTGCGCTACGGCGCGACCGGACGACCCGAGCACCGATACGCCGCCCGCACCTGATCGGAGCACAGGCGAGGACCGAGGCGCGATCGGCTCAGGAGTCGGAGCCCACCGCGGCGAGCCGGGCTTCTTCGTCTGCCTGGATGGCACTGACGATGATCGGCTCGAGCGCACCGTCCATCACCTGGTCGAGGTTGTACGCCTTGAAGCCGGTGCGGTGGTCGGCGATCCGGTTCTCGGGGAAGTTGTACGTGCGGATGCGCTCCGAACGATCCATCCCGCGGATCTGCGACTTGCGCGCGTCGGATGCCGCTGCATCCAGCTCCTCCTGCTGCTTCGCGAGCAGCCGCGCTCGGAGCACGCGCATCGCCGCCTCACGGTTCTGCAGCTGGGACTTCTCGTTCTGCATCGACACGACGATGCCGCTCGGCAGGTGCGTGATGCGCACAGCCGAGTCCGTGGTGTTCACCGACTGGCCGCCAGGGCCCGATGAGCGGAACACGTCGATCTTCAGGTCGTTCTGGTTGATGGCGATCTCGTCGGGCTCATCGACCTCGGGGAACACCAGCACTCCGGTGGTCGAGGTGTGGATGCGCCCCTGCGACTCGGTGGCCGGCACGCGCTGCACGCGGTGCACGCCGCCCTCGTACTTCAGGTGCGCCCAGACGCCCTGGGCCGGGTCGGTCGACGACCCCTTGATCGCGACCTGGACATCCTTGTAGCCGCCGAGGTCGGACTCGTTCCGCTCGAGCAGCTCGGTCTTCCATCCCTTGGACGCCGCGTACTGGATGTACATGCGGAGCAGATCTGCGGCGAACAGCGCCGACTCGGCACCGCCCTCCCCCGCCTTGATCTCCATGATCACGTCGCGTGCATCGTCGGGGTCACGAGGGATGAGCAGACGCCGGAGCTTCTCCTGCGCCGTCTGCAGACCCTCTTCAAGGGACGGGACCTCGGCGGCGAACGCCTCGTCGTCGCGAGCGAGCTCACGCGCAGCGTCCAGATCTTCGGATGCCGCCACCCAGGCCTCATAGGCGGCGACGATCCTCGACAGCTCGGCGTAGCGACGATTGACGCGCTTCGCCCGAGCAGCATCGGCGTGCACCGCCGGGTCGGAGAGTTCCTCCTGCACCCGGCGATGCTCGTCGATCAGAGTCTGGACGGACTCGAACACGTCAGCTCCGCTCAGCGGATGTTGTTGTCGTGACCGTGCGCGCCCGAAGGCAGCGTCGGGATCGACTTCTGCATCTGCACGAGGAACTCGACGTTCGAGTGGGTCTCCTTGAGCTTGCCCAGGACGACCTCGAGCGCCTGCTGCTGGTCGAGGCCCGCGAGGGCTCGGCGCAGCTTCCAGGTGATCTTGACCTCGTCGGTCGACAGCAGCATCTCTTCGCGGCGGGTGCTCGACGCGTTCACATCGACGGCCGGGAAGATGCGCTTGTCGGCGAGCTGACGCGACAGGCGCAGCTCGCTGTTGCCGGTGCCCTTGAACTCCTCGAAGATGACCTCGTCCATCTTGGAGCCGGTCTCGACGAGAGCCGTGGCGAGGATCGTGAGGGATCCGCCGTTCTCGATGTTGCGGGCGGCGCCGAAGAAGCGCTTGGGCGGGTACAGCGCCGAGGCGTCGACACCACCCGAGAGCACCCGTCCGGATGCCGGAGCCGCGAGGTTGTACGCACGGCCGAGACGCGTGATCGAGTCGAGCAGCACGACGACGTCGCGGCCCAGCTCGACGAGACGCTTGGCACGCTCGATGGCGAGCTCTGCGACCGTGGTGTGGTCTTCTGCAGGACGGTCGAACGTCGAGGCGATGACCTCGCCCTTGACCGTGCGCTCCATGTCGGTGACCTCTTCGGGGCGCTCGTCGACGAGCACGACCATGAGGTGGACCTCCGGGTTGTTCTGAGCGATCGCGTTCGCGATCTGCTGCAGGACGATCGTCTTGCCGGCCTTGGGCGGTGCGACGATGAGGCCGCGCTGTCCCTTGCCGATCGGAGCGACGAGGTCGATGATGCGCTGGGTCAGCTTCTCGGGCACCGTCTCGAGGCGCAGACGCTCCTGCGGGTAGAGCGGGGTGAGCTTGCCGAACTCCACGCGGGTCGCGGCGTCGTCGATCGACAGGCCGTTGATCGAGTCGACCTTCACGAGGGCGTTGTACTTCTGGCGCCCCTGCTGCTCGCCTTCGCGCGGCTGCTTGATCGAGCCGACGATCGCGTCGCCCTTGCGCAGGTTGTACTTCTTGACCTGTCCGAGGGAGACGTACACGTCGCTCGGGCCGGCGAGGTAGCCGGTCGTGCGCACGAATGCGTAGTTGTCGAGCACGTCGAGGATTCCGGCGATCGGAACGAGGACGTCGTCCTCCCCGATCTCGGTGTCGAACTCGTCGGTCGGCACACCACCGCGGCGCTTGTTGCGCTGACGGTTGCGGCCGTTGCCGCCCTCGTCTTCGGCGGGTGCGCTCTGCTGCTGCTGAGGCTGCTGCTCGCCGCCCTGTGCGGTGCCGTTCTGACCGCGACCGCGGTTGCGGCTGCGGTTCCGGTTGCGGTTGCGGCCGCCCTGCTCCTCGCCGCCGTCAGCGGAGTCGGAGGACGAGTCGGCGGCGGAGGTCGCGTCGGCCGGTGCGGCCTCGGCGGGCTTCTCGGTCGCAGGAGCCTCGGTCTCGGCCGCGGGCTTCTTCGCCGTGCGGCGTCCACGGCCGGTGGTCTTCTTCGGCTCGTCGGTCGAGCCGGCAGCGTCAGCAGAGCCGGCTGTGTCAGCGGAGTCGCTGCTGTCGGCGGTCTTCGCAGCGGGGGCCTCGGCGGGCGCTGCGGGAGCCGATGAGGAGGGTGCAGAAGCCTCGACGGCTGCGGGAGCCTCGGCGGTCTCGGCGTCGGCCTTCTTCGCACGACTGCGGCGGGGGGCCTTGGCCTTGGGAGCCGCGTCGGCGGTAGGCGCCTCGGCAGCGGGGGCCTCGGGCGCCGGTGTGCTGTCTGCGGACGCAGCAGCCTTCTCGGCCTTCGCGGCGGCCGATGCGGTGCTCGCTCGGCGCGGCGCGCGCTTGCGGGCCGGGGCCACCTCGGTCGCGGCAGTCGTCGCGGCGTCGGAGCTCGCGGCCTTTGCCGGAGCCTCGGCGGCAGTCGCCGCCTGGTCGTTCTGGGTCTCGGAGAAATTCTCCACGAGTACTCCCTCTTTGGTCTCGGGGACATGAGCGGCACGCGCACAACGGGTGCTGCGCGCGATCGCACGGACTGACGCTCGGCGTCAGTCAGCCTCTGCACTGGGTTCTCGGAAAGAACGAAGTTCTCGGTGAGAGCAGTGTCACAGGGGTTTGCGTGCGGGTCTTGCAGAGTTGCAATGGGGCCAGATTCACGCAGTTACGTGGAGCCCTCCGCTCGATTCCCCACTGTACCACCACGCACGTCGACCGCGAGCAGCAGCGCGTCCCACGGGGTGTCGGTCGTCGATGCGGCGAGTTCCATGGCGTCCTGACGGCTTCCCGGGCCGTCGGCGAGCACGAGCACGCTGGGACCGGCACCGGAGACCACGGCGGCGAAGCCCGCCGCACGGAGCGTCTGGACCAGCCGCTGAGTCTCGGGCATCGCCTCGGCTCGGTAGTCCTGATGAAGGCGGTCGGCCGTCGCGTCGAGCAGCAGTTCAGGGCTCTGCATGAGTGCGGCGATCAGCAGTGCCGAGCGCGAGACGTTGAACACCGCATCCGCCGTCGAGACCTGAGGCGGCTGCAGCGAGCGCGCCTTCGTGGTCGACATCGTGTACGAGGGCACGAGCACGAGCGGCGACACACCGCGGTGCACGAGCAGCTTCTTGTGCTGCGCTCCGCGCTCACCCATCCACGCGATCGTCAGCCCGCCGAACAGCGCGGGCGCCACGTTGTCGGGGTGTCCCTCGATCTCGGTGGCGAGGCGGAGCATGTCCGCGTCACTGATCTCGACATCACCCTCGAGCAGCCCCTTGGCCGCGAGGATGCCTGCCGCGACCGCAGCACCTGAGGATCCGAGTCCACGACCGTGCGGCACGCCGTTCTCGGCGACGATGCGCAGCCCCGGGAGGGGCCGCTCGACGTCCGCGTACACATGCGCGATCGTGCGGACGATGAGATTCGAGTCGTCACGGGGGATCTCGGCTGCTCCGGAACCGGAGACCTCGATCTCGAGCGCTCCCGCAGGGAGCTCCGTCACCAGGAGCGTGTCGTAGACGCTGAGCGCGAGTCCGAGGGTGTCGAATCCAGGGCCGAGGTTGGCACTGGTCGCCGGGACCGTCACCTCGACCGTGCGCCCCGCCGCCATCGTCACTCGCCTTCCACGCGGAGCACCGAGACGACCCGTTCGACGACAGAGCTGTCGGCGAGCGCATCGACCGTGGCGCTGAGCGCGGCATCCGTGGCCCGGTGCGTGCCGATGACGAGGCGAGCGGTGGGCTCGTCCTCTCCTTCGACGGTCTGCACGACAGTGGCGACCGAAACGGCTCCATCGCTCAGGATCCCGGCGACGGTCGCCAGCACGCCCGGAGCGTCCGCGACCTCGAGAGTGATCTGGTAACGGGTCGTGACGTGACCGATCGGCACCACAGGGAGGTTCGCTCTGGTGGACTCCCCCACGCCGACACCGCCGGCGATGTGCCGGCGAGCGGCCGACACGACGTCTCCGAGCACAGCGGATGCCGTCTGCACTCCGCCGGCGCCTGCACCGTAGAACATCAGCGACCCTGCGGCCTCCGCCTCGACGAAGACGGCGTTGTTGGCTCCGTGCACCGAGGCGAGCGGGTGAGACGTGGGGACGAGTGCCGGGTAGACGCGCACTGAGATCGACTCGGTGCCGTTGGCCTCGATGCGCTCGCAGACGGCGAGCAGCTTGATCACGAAGCCGGCGGCGCGCGCCTCGTCGATCATCGACGCCGTGATCGTCGTGATGCCCTCGCGGTACACGGCGTCGAGCGGAACAGCCGTGTGGAATGCGAGACTCGCGAGGATCGCGGCCTTCTGGGCGGCGTCGTATCCCTCGATGTCGGCGGTCGGGTCTGCTTCGGCATAACCGAGGCGCTGCGCGTCGGCGAGAACGTCGGCGAAGTCGGCGCCCTCGGTCTCCATGCGATCGAGGATGTAGTTGGTCGTGCCGTTCACGATCCCCATGATGCGCACCACGCGGTCGCCTGCCAGCGAGTCGCGCAGCGGGCGGATGATCGGGATCGCACCGGCAGCGGCCGCTTCGTAGTAGACGGATGCGCCCACGCGGTCGGCCGCCTCGAACAGCTCTGGACCATGCGTCGCCAGCAGCGCCTTGTTGGCCGTGACCACATCGGCTCCGGAGCCGATCGCCTGCAGGATGCTCGTGCGCGCCGGCTCGATGCCGCCGATCAGCTCGATCACGATGTCGGAGCCGAGGATCAGCGACTCTGCATCCGTCGTGAACAGCTCCTTGGGCAGATCGGTCTCGCGCGGCGCATCGAGGTTGCGCACCGCGATGCCGGCCAGCTCCAGCGTGGCACCCGCGCGGTCGGCGAGTTCGTCGCCGTGGCGAAGAAGGAGGGCGGCCACCTGGGAGCCGACCGCTCCGGCGCCGAGGAGCGCCACCCGAAGTCGTCGGTACTCAGTCGTCATTGCATCTCTCCTTAGGAGGGTTGATCAGTCGTGCTACGTCGGGGACCGCGTCGTTCGCGCGGATCACCCGTGGTTCTCGGACGCCCCGACGCCGACATCGCGTGCCAGGACGTCGGCGATGGTCTCGCCGCGGACGATGATCGCCGACCGGCCATCGCGCACGGCGACGATCGGAGGGCGAGGGACGTGGTTGTAGTTGCTGGCGAGCGGCGCGCAGTAGGCGCCGGTGGAGGGAACAGCCAGCAGGTCGCCCGGAGACACATCGGCGGGCAGGTACTCGTGGTCGACCACGATGTCGCCGGACTCGCAGTGCTTGCCGACCACCCGGCTGAGCTGCGGCTCCCCTGAGCCGAGCCGCGAGGCGAGACGAGCCGAGAACTGCGCTTCGTAGAGCGCCGTCCTGGCGTTGTCGCTCATGCCGCCGTCGACGCTGATGTAACGCCGAGTGGCTCCGGTGTCGAGCGCGACGTCCTTGGTGGTTCCGACCTCGTAGATCGTCACCCCGGCGGTGCCCACGATCGCCCTGCCCGGCTCGAACGACAGGGCGGGCACGGCGATCCCGCGTGCGGCGCAGCCCTCCGCGACGGCGGCGACGATCTCGCCCGCGAGCATCTCGATCGGGGTGGGGTCGTCGACGCTCGTGTATGCGATGCCGAAGCCTCCGCCGAGGTTGAGCTGAGGCACCGGTCCACCCTCGAGCAGCGCGGCGTGCAGCTCGAGCACCCGCTCCGCCGACTCGCGGAAGCCCGCGACGCCGAAGATCTGCGATCCGATATGGCAGTGGAGTCCGGCGAACTCGATGCCGGGGATCTCGCGGATGCGGGCGACCGCCTGCTCGGCGTCGGGGAGCGGGAAGCCGAACTTCTGGTCTTCGTGGGCCGTCGCCAGAAAATCGTGGGTCTCGGCGTGCACGCCGCTGATGACCCGCACCAGCACGCGCTGCACAGCGCCCGTCCTTGCGGTGATCGCCGCCAGACGCTCGATCTCGATCGCGCTGTCGACGATGATCGTGCCGATGCCCACCTCGACGGCGCGCTCGAGCTCGGCGACCGACTTGTTGTTGCCGTGGAAGCCCAGGGATGCCGGAGCGACGCCCGCTGCGAGCGCGACCTCCAGCTCGCCGCCGGTGCACACGTCGATGCGGAGTCCTTCGTCGATCACCCAGCGCGCGATCGTCGTGGTCAGCAGCGCCTTGCCCGCGTAGTACACCTGCGCGGTCGTGCCGTATTCGCTCGCCGCCGCGTCGAAAGACGAGCGGAAGGCGCGGGCGCGGGAACGCACCTCGTCCTCGTCGATCACGAGCAGCGGCGTGCCGTACGTCTCGGCGAGAGCGGTCGCGGAGATGCCGGCGATCCGCAGTTCTCCGTCGGCGCCGCGGGCTGCGGAGGCGGGCCACACAGCGGCGGGAAGATCATTCACGTCGTCGGGCACGACGAGCCATTCCGGGGCGAGCGAGTCGGCAGGGGAAAGCAAGGAACACCAATCGTGGGACGAGGCTCGGGCGGATACGCGCACTGCGAGGTTGCCCCCGATTCTAGGGCACCGTGCATGCCGCATCAGTCATGGTGACACTCGGCGTCAACCCCCTGCGGACACATCCTGCCGACTCGTAAGGTGGTGGAGATGAGCACCGAATCCGCAGCACCCGATGCCCGACGCCCCGGCCTGATCGCGCGCGTCAGCACTGCGACGATCCGCTGGGCTCTGACCCGTCGTCCGGTGCGGGCCTTCCTCCTCTACTCGGAGCGTCGGGGCCCGATGCTGGCCGACAGCGTGACCTACCGCGCGCTGTTCAGTGTGTTCGCCGCCGTTCTCCTCGGCTTCTCGATCGCCGCGCTGTGGCTCGCCGGCAATCCGGACGTCTGGGATGCGATCATCTCCGCCGTTCAGTCCGTGGTGCCCGGTCTCATCGGCGAAGACGGCGTCGTGAATCCCGACGACCTCAAGGAGCCGATCTCGCTGTCGATCGCGGGCGCCGTCTCGACGGTCGCTCTGATCGGCTCGGCGCTCGGCGCCGTGGGATCCCTGCGCACGGCGGTGCGAGTCCTCGCCGGAACCGCGCACGCCGACGTGCTGTTCATCTGGGTCATGCTCCGCAACCTGCTGCTCGCGGTGGGTGTCGCCGTGCTGTTCATCGCTGCGGCGGCCGTCACCTTCGCCGGCCGGCTCGGGATCACATGGATCAGCGGTCTGCTCGGCATCCCCGAGGATTCGCCCGTCGCATCCTGGGGCATCCGGATCGTCTCGCTGATCGTCGTACTGGCGCTCGACACCGTGCTCATCGCGGGCGTGTTCCGGCTGCTCTCCGGTCTCCGTCCCTCGGGGCGCTCCCTCTGGATCGGGGCTCTCATCGGCGGCGTCGGGCTGCTCGTGCTGCAGGAGCTCTCCGGGCTGTTCATCGGGGGCGCGACGAGCAATCCGCTGCTCGCGTCCTTCGCCACACTCCTGGCGCTGCTGATCTGGCTCAACCTGTCGACCCAGGTCATCCTGATCTCGTGCGCGTACATCGTCACGTCGGAGGAAGAGCGCAAGGACCGCGTGCGTGCCCGGTTCGGCGCGACGACCTTCCCGCAGCGACGCGTGCAGCGAGCTGAGGCCGAGGTCGCGCTCGCGACATCGGAGCTTCGCGCGGCCCAGCAGGCCGAACGGGAAGCCCGCCTCGGTTCCGACGACGACTGAGCGTCACCCCTGAGGGCAGGTGCCCTTCTCGAGCAGACTCTCGTCGGTGGCGATGGCACCGTCGACGTCGACGTCGATCACAGCCTCCGCTCCATCGATCTCGAGGTCGGTGAGTGTGATGCCCGCGGGCAGCTGATCGGCGATGCAGATGCGCTGCGTCTCGGTGAGCCGTTCCCCGAGTGCGCCGAGGGTCGATCCGACCTGATCCGCGTCGACCTCGAGTCCGCCGATGGTCAGCCCGACGGGGGTGAGCTCGAGGTCTCCTTCCGCGACGCCAGGAGTCACGGTGAGGGAGATCGGGATCGCGATGCCCAGCACGCTCACGGAGCCCGCTACCGTCGCGTTCGGCGTGTCGAGCGTGACGGAGTCGATGGGGAGATCGGTGTCGGACAGCAGATCCGTGAACTGCGACTCATCGATGCGGATGGTGCCGGAAGCGCCGCGCAGGTCACCGCCGCGCAGCGGGACGCCCGTGGCAGTGACGTCGACGGCGCCGGTGATCCCCTCCAGGGTTACGGAGTCGGTGGAGAGGTGCAGGCTGTCGAGCGTGCCACCGATCAGCTGAGGCAGCAGGATGCCGTCAGCCTCGACCGCGAGTTCCTGGTCAGCGGGCAGATCGAGCTGCTCGATCACGATGCCCCGCACTATGCCTGGCAGGACAGCCCGCGCGATGAGCTCCGCCACCACGACGAGAGCGGCGAGCACCAGGACGACGATCAGCAGCACCCATGGCCACCGCTTGCGCTTGCGTGCGGGTGCCGCGACACCGTCGACGGGCGCACCATCCTTGCCGCCGGGGATCACGAGCGTCGGATGCTCGGAATCCGCAGCGGGGTAAGGAAGGGTGTGGTTGTCGTCGCTCATGCTGCCATCCTGCCCTACGACGCCGGACGGCAACCGGAGTCACATGCGCTCTGGCGCAGACACACCGAGCAGGTCGAGTCCGTTGCGGAACACCTGCCCTGCGGCGTCGTTGAGCCACAGACGCGTGCGATGCACCGTCTCGACAGGATCGTCGCCCTGTGGGATGACCCGGCAGTTGTCGTACCAGCGGTGGTAGAGGCCCGCGAGCTCTTCGAGGTAGCGCGCGACCCGGTGCGGCTCGCGCACCTCAGCCGCGAACGCGACGATGCGAGGAAACTCCTGCAGGGCGCCGAGAAGCGCACTCTCGGTCTCGTGCGTGAGCGTCTCGGGAGAGAACTCCGAACGGTCCACCCCGGAGTCGGCGGCGTTGCGCGCGACGTTGTGCGTGCGAGCATGCGCGTACTGGACGTAGAACACCGGGTTGTCGTTCGTGCGCTTCTGCAGCAGCTCGGGGTCGAGCGCGAGAGGAGAGTCGGCGGGCGAACGCTCGAGCGAGTAGCGGAGAGCGTCGGTGCCCAGCCACTCGCGCAGATCGTCCATCTCGATGATGTTTCCGGCGCGCTTGCTGAGACGTGCACCGCCCACCGAGACCAACTGCCCGATCAGCACCTCGACGTTCTTCTCGGGGTCCTCCCCTGCCGCGCCCGCGATCGCCTTGAGGCGGTGGACATAGCCGTGATGGTCGGCGCCCAGCAGGTACAGCTTGTACTCGAAGCCGCGATCGCCCTTGTTGAGGTAGTACGCGGCGTCGGCGGCGAAGTAGGTGTACTCGCCGTTGGAGCGACGGATCACACGATCTTTGTCGTCGCCGAAGTCGGTCGTGCGCACCCAGACAGCGCCCTCGTGGTCGAACACGTGCCCCTGCTCGCGCAGACGATCGACGGCACGGTCGACGAAGCTGACCCCGTCTTCGTCCTTGGCGTGCAGAGTGCGCTCCGAGAACCACACGTCGAAATCGACGTTGAACTTGGAGAGCGACTGCTTCTGCTCTTCGAGCTGGAAGCCGTAAGCGAGTTCGCGCGTCACGACGACCTGCTCGTCGCCGGTCAGGTCGAGCAGGTCGGGGCGCGCAGCGAGCACCCGTGCGGCGAGGTCGCCGATGTAGCTGCCGGCGTATCCGCCCTCGGGGGTGGGCTCGCCCTTGACTGCGGCGAGCACCGAGTTGGCGAAGCGCTCCATCTGCACGCCGGCGTCGTTGATGTAGTACTCCCTGGCGACCTTCGCGCCTGAGGCCGCGAGCACCCGGGCGATCGCGTCGCCCAGCGCCGCCCAGCGGGTGTGGCCGATGTGCAGCGGTCCGGTCGGGTTCGCGCTGACGAACTCGATGTTGATGCTGCGCCCGGCCTGGGTGTCGTTGTGCCCGTACTCGGCACCGGCGTCGACGATCACCTTCGCCAGTGCGCCGGCTGCAGCCGCGTCCAGGCGGATGTTGATGAACCCGGGCCCCGCGACCTCTGCGCTCTGCACGCCGTCGACCTGCGCGAGCCCGTCCGCGATCTGCTGCGCGAGCTCACGGGGGTTCGTGCCGAACGGCTTCGCCAGGCGCATCGCGATGTTCGAGGCCCAGTCTCCGTGATCGCGGTTGCGAGGACGCTCGAAGACGATGTCTGCTGCGGTGAGTCCGAGCGGCTCGCCAGGACGTCGTTCCTCGGCGATCGGTGCGAGGACGGCGAGGAGGGCTGTGGCGAGCGTTTCAGGGTTCATAGGCCTCCCAGTTTACGGCGCGTCACGCGTCGGAATTTGCGCGGGCGGGATCGTGATCTACAGTCATGCCATGAAGGCCGCCCCCGCCCGCCGCCGTCTGCCCGTCGCAGGCCTCGCCGTCGCCGTGATCCTGGCGCTCGCCGCGGTCGTCCTCGGTGTCTGGCGCCCGTGGGTTCCGGTGCCGTCCTCGGCACCCGTCGGTGCGGCCGCCGTCGCGAATGAAGACGCCGTCGCGATCGCGCCGGTTCCGCTCCATCTTCCCGAGCATCCGACCGTGCTCGTGTTCGGCGATTCCTGGACCTACGGATCGGCGGCGACCGACCCGACCCTCGGCTACGCCTATCAGCTCGCCGCCCTGATCGACGGCGAGACGATCGTCGACGGCGTCCGCGGCAGCGGCTACCTCAAGCCCGGACTCGACGGCCCCGCCTTCGGCGAGCGCATCGCCGCTCTGGACCCCGCGCTCAGCCCCGACCTGATCATCCTGCAGGGGTCGATCAACGACCGGGCACAGGGTGAGGCCGGGTACCGAGAGGCCGTCACCGCCGCGTGGGATGCGATGGCCGCGAAGTATCCGGAGGCGACGATCGTCATCCTGGGCCCGGCGCCCCACGAGCTGCCCGTGGGCGCCGAGACCGCTCGCATCGACGCCGATCTCGGCGAACTCGCCGCGGCTCGCAGCTGGTGGTACATCTCCCCCGTCGCTCAGGACTGGATCACCGAGCAGAACTATCTGTCGGTCATCGACGTCGAGGTGGGCCGCAAGCACCCGTCGACGGACGGCCACCGTTACCTCGCCGAAAAACTGGCCGCGGCGCTGGGCGAACTGGGCGACGCGCCGGTGACCGAAGCCGGTGGGTCGGAGACCACTCCCGAGCAGTGATATTGTCGATCGGTACGCCTCCGTAGCTCAGTGGATAGAGCGCCGGTTTCCGGTACCGTAGGTCGCAGGTTCGACTCCTGTCGGGGGCACACATGATGGGTTGCATGCGGAACGAGTGAGATTCGCACGCGGACCCGCAAACACGAGAGAAGCCGCCTGGGTTCAGGCGGCTTTTCTCGTTGGTGCTCTGCGCGACGTGAGCGCACGACACGAAGTCAGGCGTCGTCGGCCGTCACGGCGTTACCCCAGACCCAGCATCGGAACGTGGTCTCGCCGGCACGGAACTCGATACCTGCGGCCTCGGGTGTGGAGCGGGCGAGCTTGGCGTCCACACGAATGGCCTCTGGCCCGAACCGCACCCACGCGCGGACTGCACGGTATGGCTGCGGGTAGATGGTGACCGGCTGTTCTCGAAGTGCGAGTTCGCGGTCAGTCAGGGACTGGAGGGGTCCACATCGAGCGGCCGCGAGGATCGCCTGGTACTGGGATCGCATGTCGTAGTGAGCAGCGAGACGCTTGCTAGACCCCACGCCGGCTCCCTTCTCCGGCCTGAGTTCAGGGTAGCAACATTCGAAGCTATGTTCTATTCTGAACTCATGCGACCGACGACAGATCACCTCCCGGCCACCCTATGGATGGTCAATGACATCCCGTCGCGCATGGTCTTCGCTGGTCACCGATGGAGGGTGTCCGACACCCCTACGCGCCTACGCCACTCGATCTGGTCCGCATCGGCGACTCAGCATCACGGGCTCTATGGATGGCGCTTCCAGGGCACGAACGACGACGGGTTGTCGCTGGTGTTCGATGTCTTCAAGGGCGAGGACGGCTGGCACGTCCACCGCAGCTACGACTAGTCACGCGTGAACCGGCGCACCGGACACTGCTCGGACTGGTTCACTCGACGCTCCCGCTACGCGTTGACCGCGCACGGTCATCAGCTGTCCGAGCGTCGCGCCCCGAGCGAACGCGGCGCCGTGGTGTGACCCGGATCGGAGACATCACTGGGAGCGCCACTCACCACCTATGATTCGTGAGATGCTGCGCAATCGTCGGCCGCAGGGCGTCCACGGCCCCACACGCACCGCTCACGCTCCCGCTCCCGCTCCCGCTCCCGCTGAGGCTGGAGGGCTCTCCCCAACCTGCGCGTCCTCCTGACGCTCGCGGCGGCGACCGTCGCTCTCGCCGGGGTGTACTTCGCCCGAGAGGTGTTCGGGCCCGTCGCGCTCGCGATCGCGATCGTGGTGATCTGCGAGCCCCTCCGCCGACCACTCGATCGGCGCGGCTGGCCCCGGTGGGCCGGAACGACAGCCGTCATCGCCCTCGCCTACCTGATACTCCTGGCCATGGGCGCGTTGCTGTGGCTCGCGGGGACGCAGTTCGCTCGACTGATCAGCGACCTCACCTCCGAGGGCGGTCTGACCCGCGCCGCGGATCAGCTCATCTCTTCACTGCGATCCCTCGGGCTGGACGCGGAGTCGTCGGACGCTGCGGCCTCGGTTCTCGATCCCGCGACGCTGCTCGCCGTCGCGCGCAGCGTCGGCGGCACAGCGCTCAGCGTGGCCACCGCGCTGTTCTTCGTGTGCGCATACATCATCTTCATGGCCGTCGACGCCGCCCGCTACCGTCAAGCTCCCGTGCTCTTCGCAGCGAGCAAGGGTGCGACGATCGAGCGCATCGTGCGCCTCAACTCCGGCATCCGCAGGTACTACGTCGTGAACGCCACCTTCGGCGCCATCGTCGCGGTCCTCGACGGGCTCGCGCTGTGGTGGATGGGAATCCCGGTTCCGATCGTCTGGGCGATCCTCGCGTTCGTCGCGAACTTCATCCCCAACATCGGGTTCGTCCTCGGACTCGTCCCACCGGCCATCCTCGCGTTCATCGTCGGCGACTGGCCTCTGCTCCTCGGCGTCATCGCCGTCTACTGCGTCGTCAACGTCGTGCTGCAGGTCCTCGTGCAGCCCAAGTTCGTCAGCGACGCCGTCGACCTGAGCCTCACACTGAGCTTCCTCTCGGTGATCTTCTGGACCTTCATCATCGGACCGCTCGGAGCGATCCTGTCCATTCCGCTCACCCTGCTCGTGCGCACTCTGGTGCTCGAAGGCGATCCGAGCATGACATGGCTTCGGTGGCTCTCCGGTGACCGGAATGCGGTCCCTTCAGAGGAGCACCCCGCAGAGGAGCGACCTGCGACGAGACCCCGGCGTCGACGGTCCGCACGCGACCTCCGATCAGGCGACCGCTAGGACACGGCCTCCGTCAATCGGATGCGCCGCTCCCCGGCGCTGCATCTGCGGCCGCTGCGTCCTCGTCCCGGCGTGGCTTGGCGCCCGCACCGGCGCCGAGCGAGATCGTCGAGAGCAATCCGAGCGACAGGAACCCCGCCGCCGTCCACGCGGCGAACCGGGTGCCGTCGGAGAACGCCGACTTCGCATCGTCTGCGATCTCGGCGGTCTCGGGCTGCGCCTCGAGCCCGCTGATCGCCGCGCCGGCGCTGTCGACGACGGACGACACGATCTGATCGCGCTGCTCGACCGGAAGCCCCCGTGCATCGAGTGACGATGAGAGGATCCCGGCCGTGCTCGTGAACAGCACGGTCCCGAGCACGGCGACACCGAGAGCAGCACCGAGCTGGCGCGACGTCGACTGGGTGCCCGACGCCGCGCCGCTGTCATCGACCGGCACGTCGGCGAGCACGACACCCGTCAGCTGAGCTGTGGCGAGGCCGACACCGAGTCCGTAGACGAAGAGGAACGGGATGAGGGGCACCCACGACGCGTCTGGGGCGATGACGAAGCCGACGCCTGCGACGCCGATGATCTCGGCCAGAAGTCCCGCCCGCACGACCCAGACCGGAGCGATCTTGCCGCTCGCCGCGCCCGCCGCGCCGCTGGCCACGAACGACCCGCCGGCCAGGGCGAGCAGCAGCAGGCCCGTCTGCAGCGCATCGAACCCCAGGACGAACTGCAGCCACAACGGCAGCGCGAGGATGATGCCGAACTCGCCCAGAGACACCACTGTCGCCGCTATGTTGCCGTTGCGGAACGACGGAATGGAGAACAGACGCAGGGCGAGAAGGGTCGACCTGCCGCGGCGCTCCCGGTGGACGCCCCACGCGATGAAGGCGACGAGGGCGACGACGGCCAGCGCGAAGGCGAACGGGATCGGAGACACGTCCGACGGCCAGGTCCAGTCGCCGATCTGCGGACGCTGGTCGACGAGCCACCACCCGTAGGTACGCCCCTCGATCAGACCGAACACGAGACTCGCCATCGTGATCACCGCGAGGATCGCTCCGACGACGTCGATCTTCGACGTCCGATCGCTGCGCGATTCGGCGACCGTGAGCAGCACCCCGATGATGATGACGATCCCGAGCGGGATGTTGATGCCGAAAGCCCAGCGCCAGGAGAACGCCGTCGTCAGCCATCCCCCGAGCAGAGGGCCCACAGCTGCCATACCGCCGATCGTCGAGCCCCACACCGCGAAGGCGATGCCGCGCTCGCGGCCTCGGAACGTCGCATTGATGATCGACAGTGTCGTCGGCAGGATCATCGCCCCGCCGACTCCCTGCGCGAGACGCGCGAGGATCAGCATCCCGCCGTCCGCTGCGAACGCCGCGAGCACCGAGGACGCCGCGAAGACGACGACGCCGATGAGCATCACGCGCCGTCGTCCGAAACGATCCGCCAGACTGCCGAACACGAGGAGCAGGGCGGCGAACACCAGCGTGTACGCCTCCTGCACCCACTGCACCTCGGTCGAGGTGATACCCAGATCGTCCACGATCGCCGGAATCGCCACATTCACGATCGTCGAATCGACGATGATCAGCGACACGGCGATGCTGATGAAGACCAGGCCCACCCAGCGCAGGCGAATGTAGCGTTCCATGACTACTAGCCTAGCTAGCAATTAGACAGGTGTCACGAATCTGTTCACCGCCTCTCAGCGGCAATCAGTCGGCGTGCGCCTCCACGGCCGGACGATCGACGATCCTCCGAACGCCACCCCTTGCGAGCATGAGCACGATGATGAGCGCGGTCACCTGCAAGAACCCACCCAGATACACGGCGTCACCGAAGACCCACGCCACGATCTCGAGCACGAGGAACTTGCTACCGGGAAGGACGAGGAGCAACGCGGCGACGTTCAGCACTCTGACCCAGCGGCTGTGCGTTCCGCGGATGCGCGCCACGATGCGCTTCTTCACGTAGAGCACTCCCTCGAGCACGACCTTGAGCAGCACCGCAGTCAGCAGGGCGAGAAGGAATGACTCGGAGATGACCTCGGGGAACAGCTGGATGAAGACGCCGAGCACCACGAGGTAGACGAAGATGTCGACGAGGTCGACGGGACGGAGCCGCACGGCCTCATCGTAGCGAGGACTCGAACACGATTAGATTGTGCACAATCTAATCGTGTGCAATGCTTGAGAGATGGCCGTGACCGATGAGATGGTGTGCTTCTCGCTGTATTCCGCCGCCCGAGCGACGACGCAGGCCTACCGAGCCCTCCTCGCACCCTGGGGTCTCACCTACCCGCAGTACCTGGTGCTCGCGATCCTCTGGATGGAGGGCGAGCAGACGATCGGGTCGCTGGGCGACGCGATGCAGCTCGATTCCGGCACCCTCTCCCCCCTCGTGCGTCGCCTCGAGCAGGCGGGCTACGTGATCCGAGCCCGCAGCTCTGCCGATGAGCGGGTCGTCACGGTGGGGCTGACCGAGGCGGGCACGGCGCTGCGCACCGAGGTCGCGCCTGTCCACACCACGATCGCAGCCCTCGCCGGCATGCAGGACGACGACCAGCGTCACCGCCTGATCGCCGAGCTGCAGGAGCTCACCGAGCGGCTGCAGAAGACAGGCGCCACCCCGCACCCCTGACGCGCACACCGCGCGCCGACTGACCACAACCGGAAGGAATCCACACCATGGAAGCTCTCTACACCGCCGAGGCCCTCGCCACAGGAGCCGGCCGCGACGGCCGCGTCGCCACGAGCGAAGGCAACCTCGAGCTCGACCTCGCCATCCCCAAGGAGATGGGCGGCAGCGGAGACGGCGCCAACCCCGAGCAGCTGTTCGCCGCCGGTTACGCCGCGTGCTTCCACTCCGCACTGCAGTCGGTCGCCCGCACGCAGAAGGTGAAGATCACCGACTCGTCGGTCGGTGCCCGCGTGCAGATCGGATCCAACGGCGAGGGCGGTTTCGGGCTCGCCGTGCAGCTCGAGGTCGTCATCCCCGACCTCCCCCACGACCAGGCCCAGGCACTCGCGGACGCCGCCCACAAGGTGTGCCCCTACTCCAACGCGACCCGCGGCAACATCGACGTCGAGATCACCGTCACCGACGACTGATCCACCCGGAACATCCCCCACGACCGATCCCACGAGGAGACACAATGCGCGCACTCACCCATGACACCTTCGGCGATCCCGAACAGGTTCTGACCGTCACCGAACGCCCCACCCCCGAGCCCGGCCCGGGTCAGGTGCGGCTGAAGATCGTGCTGTCGCCGATCCACAACCACGACCTCTGGACCATCCGGGGCACCTACGGCTTCAAGCCCGAGCTGCCCGCGGCATCCGGCACCGAGGCCCTCGGCATCGTCGACGCTCTCGGCGAGGGCGTCGACAGCCTGGCAGTCGGACAGCGGGTCGCCACCGGCGGCACGTTCGGCGCCTGGGCCGAGTACGTGGTCGCGAACGCCGCAGGTCTCATCCCGGTTCCCGAGTCGCTCAGCGACGAGAGCGCGGCACAGCTCGTCTCGATGCCGTTCAGCACCATCAGCCTGCTGCAGTTCCTGGGGGCCGAGAAGGGCGACTGGATCGTCCAGAACGCGGCGAACGGCGCGGTCGGACGCATGCTCGCCCAGCTCGGCGCCGCTCGTGGCGTCAATGTCATCGGCCTCGTGCGCCGCTCGGCCGGCGTCGACGAACTCCGCGAACAGGGCATCGAGAACGTCGTCTCGACCGACGACGACGGCTGGCGCGAGCAGGTCGCCGAGATCACCGGCGGCGCGCACATCGCCTTCGGCATCGACTCCGTGGGCGGATCGTCTGCGGGAGACGTGCTGTCGCTCCTCGGCGAGGGCGGCACACTCGTCGCTTTCGGCGCCATGAACTCGCCCACGATGGAGATCGCCTCGGGAGACGTCATCTTCAAGCAGGCGACCGTCAAGGGCTTCTGGGGCAGCAAGGTCATCCAGACGATGGATGCCGCCACACGCGGCGCTCTGTTCGGCGAACTCATCCAGCGCGTGAGCGACGGCACACTGACCCTGCCGGTCGCCGGGGTCTTCGACGCCGCAGACGCCGCGGACGCTGTGCGTGCGAGCAACACCGCCGGCCGCGTGGGCAAGGTCCTTCTGCAGTTCTGATCTCGGCGAGGCGCAGGGTGTCCGGCATTACTTGACACCGGCAATTAATACCGCATACGCTGACGGTGACATCGAGATCGATCGAACACACCGGAGTGCGATGACCGACACACTGCGCCTCACCTGGGACGCCCCCGCCACCCAGTGGGAGGAGGCGACTCCACTCGGCAACGGCCGCATCGGCGCCATGTCATTCGGCGGATCGGACGGTCGCTATCAGCTCAACGACTCGACGATCTGGTCGGGGACACCCGACGGCCCCGCGCGCGCACTGCAGAACGTGCGCGCGAAGGGCGCCGGCCCCGAACGTCTCGCGGCGGTTCGCGAGGCACTCAGCGCCGGTGACGTGCGCATCGCCGAGGACCTCCTCATGGCCTTCGAGGGTCCCTACTCCCAGGAGTTCCTGCCCCTCGCCGACCTGCACATCCGCGTGCACGAAGCCGATGAGGATGCCGACCTGTCCGCCCCGTGCCGCGTCCTCGATCTCGACTCGGCGACGCTCACCGAGACACTCCGGACCCCGAACGGGGACGTCATCCGTCGTTCCTGGATCTCGGCTCCGGCACAGGTCCTGATCATCGAGCTCACCTCGACCGTCGAGTTCGCGGCGACCATCGAGCTGTCCACGCCCCTGCGCGGTCGCATCGTCGATGCGCACGATGCGCACGACGCCCTCGTCCTCGACGTCCAGGCGCCGATCGACGGCGCTCCGCTGCACGAGGACGCGGTCGATCCCCTGCGCTACGCCGATGACGACACCGAGTTCGATGCCTATGCGGCCGTCGCCGTGTCGCTCGACTCGGACGGCGAGGTGCGTCGAACCGGCGATCACCTCATCGTCCGCCATGCCCGCCGCCTGCTGATCGCCCTGTCCACATCGTCGCGCGCCGGGTCGTGGTGGGCCGACGCCGACGGGGACTGGCGGACCGCCTCTCGGGAGGCGATCCGGGATCGCGCACGAGCGAGAGCGGAGACCGCGGCTCAGCGCGACGTCTCCGCCCTCTTCGCCGAGCACGTCGCCGACCGGCGACGCATCACTCGGGCGCGATTCGCGATCGGCAGTCGGCGCGAGGGCGAGTGGAGCGTCGACCGCGATGTCCTTCACGGCTCCGACCCTCTGCTGCGCGCGACCGTCGCCGCCGAATTCGGGATGTACCTGCTCGCCTCCAGCTCTCGCGCGGGCAGCCCCGCCGCGAACCTGCAGGGCATCTGGAACGACCAGCTGCAGCCCGCCTGGTCGTCGAACTACACGATCAACATCAACACCGAGATGAACTACTGGGCGGCTCCGATGCTGCTCGACCCCGATGCGCTCGAGCCGCTCCTCTCGCTCGTCGAGCTGCTCGCACGCACGGGCACCGACACCGCGCGCGAGCTCTACGGGACGCGCGGGTGGGTCGCCCACCACAACAGCGACGTCTGGGGCTGGAGCCTGCCCGTGGGCGACGGCCACGGCGCCGCGAGCTGGGCGATCTGGATGATGGGCGGAGTATGGCTCACCCACAATCTGTGGGACGCGTACGAGTTCGGCGGAGACACCGAGCTGCTGCGCGCAAGGATCTGGCCGCTGATGCGCGGTGCGGTGGAATTCTGTCTCGACTGGCTCGTGCCGGGCGCCGACGGCCACCTGCACGCCTCCCCCTCGACCGCGCCCGAGAACTCCTACGTCGCCGCCGACGGCCGGCCGACTCCCCTCGGCCTGACCGCGACCTCGGACCTCAGCCTCATCGGCTCGCTGTTCGAGCGCGCACTCGTCGCGATCGATGCGCTCGGCCTCGACGATGCGCTCGAAGCCGAGGTGAGAGAGGCGCTCGCGGCTCTCGCATCCCTGCAGGTCGGCTCAGACGGGCGCCTGCTCGAATGGTCCGCGGAGGTCGAAGAGCACGAACCTCTGCATCGGCACCTCTCCCCCGTCGTCGGGCTGTTCCCGCTCGACCTGGTGACCCCCGAGCGCACCCCCGAGCTGTTCGACGCCTCCGTGCGACTGATCGACGCCCGCGGTCCCGGCGCGATGGGCTGGTCGTGGGCCTGGAAGGTGGCGCTGCGCGCCAGAGCACGGCAGGGCGAGGTCGCCGCCTCGCTGCTCGAGGAGGCACTCACCCCGTTCGACGGCGACGCCACCCGGCACGGCCCGGTCGACGGGTCGGAGTGGGGCGGCCTTCTGCCCAACCTGTTCAGCACGCATCCGCCGTTCCAGATCGACGGCAACCTCGGCTTTCCTGCCGCGATCGCCGAGATGCTCGTGCAGAGCCACGGCGGCACGGTCCGCCTGCTTCCCGCGCTCCCCCTCTCGTGGGATCACGGAGACGTCCAGGGCATGGCTGTGCGCCCCGGCCTCGTGCTCGACATCGCCTGGGTGGGCGGGCGGGTGACCTCCGGCATCCTCCGCAATCCCGGTGACCGCGACAGGCACGTCACCGTCTCGGATGGCGACCGGGTGGCGGAGATCCTGGTGCCCGCCGGCGGGCAGGTCGACCTCGCGCGTCACGGCTTCGGCTCTGTCGAGGCGGACGAGGCGGAGTCCCGTGCACGGTGAGACGCGTCTCATCGACGCGCCCACCACTCAGACCGAGCCCGAGGATTTCGACGTCTTCTGGGCGGACACGATCGAGAAGACCCGCAGCCGTCCCCTCGACCTCACCGTCACCGCCCACCCCACGCGCCTCACGCAGATCGACGTGTTCGACGTGTCGTTCCGCGGATTCGGCGGAACACCCATCCGCGCCTGGCTGCGCGTGCCGCACGGCACCGAAGGACCACTTCCGGGGCTGGTGCAGTTCTTCGGCTACGGCAACGGCCGTGGCCACGCACTGCGCGATCTGCGATGGGCATCGGCCGGCTACGCCCACCTCGTCGTCGACGCCCGCGGGCAGGGGCACGGCGACACCGACGACGACCACGCCGACGGCGGCCCCTCGGCCGGCGGTTTCCTCACCCGCGGCATCCGCTCGCGCGAGGAGTACTACTACCGCCGGGTCTATGCGGATGCCGTGCGAGCCGTCGACGCCCTCCGCACCATCGACCTCGTCGACGCCGAACGAGTCGGTGCGGTCGGGGCGAGCCAGGGCGGGGGGATCGCGCTCGCGATCGCCGGCCTCGTGCCGGACCTTGCCGCCGTGATCGTGCAGGCCCCGTTCCTCTGCGAGCTCGACCGGGCGGCGGTGCTGAGCTCCGAGCATCCGTACGCGCTGCTCACGCAGTACTTCGCCGACCGTCGCAATGACACCGCGGCCGCTCTCGAGACTCTTCGGTATTTCGACGGCATCACCCATGCGAAGCGCGCGAACGCCCCGGCGCTGCTCAGCACGGGACTCCTCGACGGCATCGCACCACCCGACACGGTGCTTCCCGCGTTCACCGCATACGGCGGCCCCAAGACCGTGGTGCTCTGGCCGTACAACGGACACGAAGCCGGCGGGGACCTCGACGAGGAGAACGCGCTGGAGTTCGCAGCCGAGCATCTCGGTGCGCGCGCGCCCGACCGCCTGGCGGCGGATTCGCTACGATAGCCGACACGACCCGAAGGACCCGATGGACCACGACACCGTAGCGCGTACCACCCTGATCCGCTCGGCGTCCGACGCGGGATCCCGGGTCTTCGAGACGATCCTGACGCGCAGCCCCATCAGCAGGATCGACATCGCCCGCCAGACCGGGCTGTCCCAGGCCGCCGTCACGAAGGCCGTCGCCCCGCTCGTCGCCGCCGGCCTCGTCGATGCACCGCCGGCCTCGCACCGCGACGGCACCCCCGGGCGGCCCGTGAGCCCGGTGTCCATCGTCCTCGACGCGATGGTCATGATCGGCGTCAAGGTCAACGTCGACGAGGTCATCGCCGTCGCCACGGACCTCGCGACCACCGTGCTGGCCAGCGAGCGCCGCGCCCTCCCCGCCGACGATCCCCGCACCGTGATCGAGACGATCTCCGAGATCGTCGATGCCCTCGAGACCCAGCTCGGGGCGAGCGCCTCGGCGATCGCCGGCATCGGCGTCGCCGTCTCAGGCGACGTCGACAGCTCCACCGGCATCGTGCGCGAGTCGAACATCATGGGCTGGGCCGATGTGGCGCTCGGAGACCTCCTGCAGGAGCGCCTTCCCTGGCCCGTCACCGTGGAGAACGACGTCCATGCCCTGACGATCGGCGAGCACTGGTTCGGAGTCGGTCTCGGCACCGCATCCTTCGCCATCGTCACGATCGGACGCGGCATCGGCAGCGGCCTGCACCTCAACGGCGAGGTCGTCAGCGGCGCGTTCGGCGTCGCGGGTGAGATCGGCCACCTGCCGCTCGCCGACCCGTCTCTCGTCTGCCCGTGCGGCCGCCGCGGCTGCGTCGAGGCGGCCGCATCGACGGGCGCGATCGAGTCAGCCGTATCGGCCGCCCTCGGACGCCCGATCGCCATCGATGAGGCCGTGGCCCTCGCCCATGCGGGCGACCCTGACGCCGATGCCGCGTTCCGAGAAGCCGCCCGCCTCATCGGCACGGCGATCGCCACCCTCGTGAACCTCACCGGCCCTGAGGTCGTCATCATCGGCGGAGAGGGCGTCTCCGACTTCGATCTCTTCGAGAAGACGCTGCACGATGCGTTCGACGCGCACGCGTTCGGCGCTGCGGCGCGCTGCCGCATCCTGACCCGGCCCCACACGTTCGAGGACTGGGCGCGAGGCGCATCCGCCGCCGCCATCCAGTCGCTCGTGCGCTGACCGTCGGCCACAGCTCTTCGACCGGAGGGAGCGGATGCCGTCGGCATCCGCTCCCTCCGCTGCGCATCCGCTCCTGCCACGGCCAGACGCAGAAGTGCGCGGGACGGATGATCCGTCCCGCCCACCTCATGGTCGATCAGAGTGCGTCGTAGGCCGCCTGCAGCAGCTCCAGGTAGCGTGCGAGTCCGAGCCCCTCGATGTCGGCGACGTAGGCGTCCCACGCGGCGTCGTCTGCGATGTCGCGCTGTCCGGTGACGAACTCCGCCTGCGCCTGCGTGATGTAGGTGGCGATGTTCGTCTGCAGCTCCGCGAGCTCGGCAGAGGTCTCGAGGTCGGGCCACAGCTTCTCGACCGGGAAGAGCACGCTCTCGTCGGGCGCGAACGGCTCGTACTCCTGCGTCGCATAGAGCAGACGTCGCTCGTAGCCGTCCGGCGTGTAGATGTCCTCAGGCACCACCTGCGCGTTGCGGAACTCGAGCGAATCCCAGTACTGCGACATCGAACGCCACGCGGCATTGGAGGTCTCGTCGTAGGTGACGGGACGGAAGGTCGGCTCGAGCTCCGGGTCGAGCGCGAGATCGCCCTCTTCAGCCGGCGCCCAGGCCTCGCCCTCGGGCCCCATGGACGCGCGGATCTGCCCCTCGTCCGTGGCGAGGTAGTCGAGCAGCTTGATCGCCTCGATGCGCTCCTCCTCGGTCGACTTGTTCGTGAGGGCGAAGGTCCCCACCGGGTTCACGGGCGATCGCCAGGTGGCGAGCTGCGTACCGTCCGGTCCTGCGAGGGGTGCCACCGCGTCGTAGTTCTTGTCGCGACCGTCCGGCGAGTCCGCCGAGACGAAGACGTAGGGGTGCAGAGTGACGGCGGAGCCGAGGATCTGCGCATCCGCACTGTCGCCGAGCGCCTTCAGCGCGTCGCCGTTCTGAGTGAACGCCGCCGTGTCGAGCAGCCCCTCCTGGGCGAGCGAGGTGATGTACTCGAGCCCTGCGCGCCAGCTGTCAGAGGTGGCGTTCAGCACGACCTCGTCGCCGTCGAGCACGAGCGGCGGCGGACTGGAGGGCCCGCCGACGGGTGCATAGGTGAAGGCGTTCATCAGGTAGTTGATGATGGGCTCCGACGCCGATCCGCTCAGCGGCACCTCGTCGGCCGCGCCGTTGCCGTTCGGGTCCCCGTCCTTGAAGGCACGCAGCACCGTGCGCAGCTCCTCGGTGGTGGTCGGCTGCTCGAGTCCCAGCGCGTCGAGCCACGTCGTGTTCATCCAGAGCTTCGACGGGTAGCTGCAGTGGAAGCACTCGCTCCACTGGGTGATGGCGTAGATGTGACCGTCCGGCGCGGTGACCGACTGCTCCCAGTCGGGTTTCTCCTCGAAGCGCTTCTTGAGGTTCGGCGCGTGCTCGTCGATCAGGTCCTCCAAGGGCATGAGCACGCCCTGCTGGCCGTATTTGAGGATCTCGTTGCGCGAGAATCCGTCGACCCACGGCACGAGGAAGTAGGCGTCCGGATAGTCACCGCTGGCGAGCGAGATCTGGCGCTTCTCTCCCGCGACGCTGCCGTCATAGGTGGTGGTCTGCCAGTCGAAGTCGATGTCGAACTTCTTCTCGACCTCCTGGGTGAAGAGGTTGTCCTTGAGCGAGCCGTTCTCGCCCTGTGGGCCGAATGCGACCAGCTGGCCGTTGTCGTCGCTCGACGGGGTGCAGGCGGCGAGCGCCAGTCCCGTCGCGACGACGGTGACCGCTGCGATCGCCCCTCGTGTGATGCGGTGTGTCATTGCCGGAATCTCCTTTGACCGGTTCAGGTGTGCGGGTGTGTGTGGTGGGTCTGAGTGGGGTCTGATCAGCCTTTGACGGCGCCGACCATGATCCCCTTGCTGAAGTGCTTCGCGACGAACGGGTAGACGATGAGCATCGGGACCGTCGCGATGATCACGGTCGAGTACTTCAGCAGGTCTGCGAGCTCCCGGCGCTCGAGCTGTGCGGCGAGATCGCCACCGCCTCCGCCGTCGTTGAGGATGAGGATGCCTCGAAGCACCAGCTGCAGCGGCTGCAGATCGGCGTCGCGCAGGTAGAGGAGGGCGTCGAAGTACGAGTTCCACTGCATGATGGCGTACATCAGCGCGATGACCGCGAGGAGAGGCTTCGCGAGCGGCAGCACGATGGTCCAGAGGATCCGCAGTTCGCTCGCGCCGTCCAGCTGCGCGGCCTCGTACACCTCGTCGGGAATCGACGTCCGGAAGTAGACCATCGCGATGATCACCTGCCAGACACCGATCGCGTTGGGGAGGAGCATCGACCATCGCGTATCGAGCAGACCGAGCGACTGCACCACGATGTACATCGGGATGACTCCGCCCGAGAACAGCATCGTGAACACGACGCCTCCGGTGAGCGTCTTGCGGCCGAAGAGGTTGGCCCGCGACAACGGGTAGGCGATGGCGACGGTGCCGGCGACGCTGATGACGGTGCCGGCCACGGTGTAGAACACCGAGTTGCCGAATCCTCGGAGAATCGCCGGGTTGTTGAGCGCCTCCGTGTAGCCGCGGAGCGTGAACTCGACGGGCCAGAACAGCACACGCCCGGATGAGACCGCCTGGGGACTCGAGAACGAGCTGGCGACGATGTTCAGCAGGGGCAGGAGCACGACGAGCAGGAAGACCGTGAGCAGCAGGTAGGCGGCGATCACGAAGACGCGATCCGCGCGGGTCTCTTTGACCTTCACGCCGGAGGTCAGGGGGTCGCGTCGGCGCCGACCGCGTCCTCTGCCGGACGAGACGACGATCTCCTCGGTGAGGAGAGGCTGTTCTCTGATCACAGTGCTCACCACAACCCGCTTCCGGTCACTCGCTTGGATATGCCGTTGACGACGAGCAGCAGCAGCAGGCTGATGACGGCGTTGAAGAGCCCGATGGTGGCTCCGAGGCTGAAGTTCGCATTGAGGATGCCCGTCTTGTAGACGTAGGTCGGGATGATCTCCGAGGTCGAGAGGTTGAGCGCGTTCTGCAACAGGAACGCCTTCTCGAATCCGATCGCCATGATGTTGCCGACACCGAGGATCAGGATGATCGTGGCGGTGGGCAGGAGCGAGGGGAGGTCGACGTACCAGATCTTCTGCAGCCGCGAGGCGCCGTCGATCTTCGCGGCCTCGTAGAGGGAGGTGTCGACCGAGGCCAGAGCCGCGAGGTAGATGACGGCCGAGTAGCCGGTCGTCGTCCAGATGTCGGTCGCCACGTAGATGTGGCGGAAGAAGTCGGCACTCGCCAGCAGATCGACCTGTCCGGCACCGAAGAAGCTGAGAGTGCGCCCGAGGATCCCCACTCTCGGCGACAGCAGCAGGATCGTCATCGACACGATCACGACCGTCGAGATGAAGTACGGGGCGTAGGTCACGAGCTGCACGGTGCGTGTGAAGAACCGCAGCCTGACCTCGTTCAGCATGATCGCGAGGATGATCGGAAGAGGGAAGCTCGCGATGAGCGTGTACACGGCAAGGATGAAGGTGTTGCCGATCAGCTTCGGAAACACGGGATTGCGGAAGAGCGCCGTGAAGTTGTCGAACCCGACCCACGGGCTCCCCCACACGCCGTCGATGGGGTTGTAGTTCTTGAACGCGATCACGGCGTTGGCCATGGGCACGTATCTGAACACGATGAACCAGATGACGGGCAGTAACAGCAGCAGGTACAGCTGCCAGTATCGACGCAGACTGCGGGCGAACCGGGAACGTGCGTCGGTACGTCGAGGAGCCGGTGTCGAGACCTCGACCGGTGGTGCGTGCTCAGCACTGAGCTTCATGATCGCCCTCCCAGGGCAGGGTTACTTTACGACGTAATAAAATCACGTGCAGCGGAAAAAGTAAACGCCGACTTTCGCGGCGGAGATTTCTGCGGATCGCTTGCACGTCCCTCGCAAACGTGATTTATTGACGTTGTCAAGTAACTACCGGAGGGTCTTATCCCATGACTTCCCGTGCCGACACCGTCGTCGCACTCCGCGCCTCAGGCGTCGCATTCGTTCTCCAGATCTCCGCCCCCATCCCCCGTGTCCTGCACTGGGGCGCAGACCTCGGCGAGGCCACAGCGGCGACGGCATACGCGCTGGCGCTGACCGCCAGCCCCGCTCAGCTCAACAACTCCCCCGACATCCCCCGCTCGTTCTCCGCTCTGCCCACGGAGTACGAGGGCTGGTCAGGAACACCCGCGCTGTCCGGACACGCGCAGGGCCGCGCGACGACGCCGCGACCACGGCTCGTTCGGCACGACGTGGTCATCCCGTCAGACGGAGTCGGCGGCCGCATCACGCTCGAGTTCGAGGACGAGGTCTGCGGCATCCGCACCGAGCTGCGGTATCACCTCGACGCGCACGGAGTGCTCGCCGTCGACGCCTCGCTGACCAGGGCCGCAGAACTCAGCCCGCGGATCGGAGACACCGCGTATACGGTCGGCGCGTTCCTCGCCCTGCTCCCCCTTCCCGAACGCGCGACGGAGATCCTGGATTTCACGGGCAAGTGGTGTCGTGAGCGGTCTCCGCAGAGGTCGCCGTTCGGGTTCGGAACGCACCTGCGGTCTGCACACCGTGGCAAGCCCGGCCATGACTCTCCCTTCCTCTTCGCGGCCGGCACCGAGGGCTTCGGATTCGGTCACGGCGAGATCTGGGCCGTGCACCTCGCATGGAGCGGCGAGCAGCAGTACCTCGCTGAGCGCCTTCCCGAGGGCGCGGGGGCATTCAGCTCGGTCCTCGGCGCCGGCGAGGACCTGCACCCGGGCGAGATCATCCTCGAGGACGGCGAGCGCTATGACGCGCCGACCGCCCTGTTCGTCTGGTCAGACGACGGCCTCGACGCGATCAGCGATCGACTGCACCGGAGACTTCGCGCGCGGGACTCGCACCCGCGCGGCCCGCGCCCGCTGGTCCTCAACACCTGGGAGGCCGTCTACTTCGATCACGACCTCGCCCGCCTGACTGCCCTGATCGAGAGGGCTGCAGAGGTGGGTGTCGAGCGCATCGTCCTCGACGACGGCTGGTTCCGCGGTCGGCGGGAGGCGGATGCCGGCCTCGGCGACTGGTTCGTCGATGAGGAGGTCTGGCCGCAGGGACTCAGCCCGCTGGTCGATGTCGTCCGCGCACACGGCATGCAGTTCGGCCTGTGGTTCGAACCCGAGATGATCAACCTCGACTCCGACCTCGCCCGGTCGCATCCTGACTGGGTCCTCGGGCCCGCCGAAGGATTCGGGCCCGAATCCCGATCACAGCACGTGCTGGACATCGCCAGGCCCGAGGCATACGAATACCTTCTCGAACGCATCGACGCGCTGGTCCGCGAGCATTCGATCGACTACCTCAAGTGGGACCACAACCGCGACCTCCTCGAGGCGGTGAGTCGCGGCACCGATGGCGATCGTCCGAGTGTGCATCGGCAGACCGAAGCGCTCTACCGGCTGCTCGACGAGCTCCGCCTGCGCCACCCGGAGCTCGAGATCGAGACGTGCTCGGGTGGCGGCGGTCGGGTCGACCTCGGAATCCTCGACCGCACCGACCGCGTGTGGGCATCCGACTGCAACGATCCGGTCGAGCGGATCCAGATCGAACGGTGGACGCGCACGATCGTGCCACCCGAACTGATCGGATCTCACCTCGGGGCCGCTCGCTCGCACACCACGGCGCGGACCACCGATCTGTCGTTCCGTCTCGCCACCTCGCTCACGGCTCACGCCGGCATCGAGCAGGACCTCACATCGGTGGACGACGACGAGCTGGCCGCCATCGCCCGCTGGGCCGGCATGTACCGGGAGTTCCGCGACCTGCTGCACAGCGGTCGCGTGGTGAACGCAGACCTCGCCGATCAGGCGACCTCGCTCTCGGGGATAGTCGCCCAAGACGGTTCCGCGGCGCTGTTCACGTGGAGCAGGTTCGCGACCTCGGCGGCGGGTCAGGCGGGTCGAGTGCGCTTCCCCGGGCTCGATGCGCACGCGGCGTACAGCGTCCGGATCCGCGAGGACCTCGGCTCCGCGAGTCGGCACGGGGGCGACCCCGTGTGGGTGACGACCGCTCTGGCGGGCGCGATCGAAGTGCCGGGAGTGGTCCTGAGCACTGTGGGGGTTCCTCTCCCGACCCTCAACGCGCAGCAGGCGATGCTCATCGAGATCCGGCGCACCGACAGCTGACACCCCGACTCTTCCTTCCCATCCACACGACAGAGCAGTCGAACGAGAGGAAAGCAATGAAGACCCATCGACAGAGAAGGCGAGCGGCCTCGATCGCCGGGGCACTCGCCGCAACCGCACTCGTCCTGAGTCTCGCCCCCGGCGCGACCTGGGCGACTGCGGCGACGCCCACCCCGACGCCTGCGCCGGAAGCGACCCCGGTCTCCACGCCGTCACCACCCGCGGAGGACTCTCCCGAGACGCCGCCCCCGGCGGAGGAATCCCCCGAGACCACGCCCCCGACGGAGGATCCGACGCCGACCGAATCCGAGCCCGCCCCCTCGGCCTCGCCCGATGCCACCCAGGCACCGCCGGCGAAGGAGGCGGCGAAAGCCACGTCGGACGCCGACGACGGGATCTCCGAGCTGTCCGCGAAGCCCTACATGGGCTGGAGCAGCTACAGCATGCAGGTCTACGAGGGCGGCCAGTGGATCACCGCCGATCAGATCATGGCGCAGTCCGATGCCATGCACGACAAGCTGCAGGACTTCGGCTACGAGTACATCAACATCGACGCAGGGTGGAACGGCGGCCAGGACGAGTACGGACGCCCGATACCCAGCACGACGCTGTTCCCCGACGGGCTGGATGCCGTGATCGACCACGTGCACGGCAACGGCCAGAAGGTCGGCCTGTACCTCATCCCCGGCATGAGCCTGGAGACCGCTCAGAAGGCGCTTCCGATCCACAACGCGCCGGGCTGCACCACCGAGAACCTGCTCAAGCAGCCCCTGCAGGAGGGCGACTACTGGGGCTTCGGCTACCGCTTGGATTTCGACAACCCCTGCACGCAGAAGTACATCGACTCGATCGCCGACCTGCTCGGCGAGTGGGGTGTGGACTTCATCAAGTTCGACAGCGTGACGCCCGGTTCCGGCATCGGCGACCTCTCGATGGATGCTCGCGAGGAGGTGGCCGCCTGGTCTGAGGCTCTCGAACGCAACGGCATCTGGTTCGAGCTGTCGTGGGCGGTCGACATCGACTACGCCGACTACTGGAAGCAGTACGCCGACGGCTGGCGCATCGACTGGGACGTCGAGTGCTATTGCGGCGACGAGGCGCTGACGACCTGGGAGAACGTCGCGCGTCTGTTCCCGCGGCTCTCCGACTGGTGGCGCCACGCCGGACCCGCCGGATGGAACGACCTCGACTCCCTCAATGTCGGAAACGGCAGGATGGACGGCCTCACCCGCGACGAACGGCGCACGGCGACGACGCTGTGGGCGACATCTGCCGCCCCGATGTACCTCGGCAACGACCTCACGAACCTCGACGAGTTCGGCCTCGACCTGATCACCAATCGCGAGGTCATAGCCGTGAACCAGGCGGGTGTCCCCGCGCGACCGGTCTCGACCGGCACGAAGCAGCAGGTCTGGTACGCACTCAACCCCGATGGCACATATACGGTCGCGCTGTACAACCTCGGTCGTGCAGACGCCGACATCACCGTCGACTGGTCTGACATCGGTCTCGACGGATCCGCGAAGATCCGAGACCTCTGGGCCGGCAAGAACCTGGGCACGGAGGCCGACGGCTTCACAGCCGAGAGCGTGCCGATCCATGGTGTGCGCCTGCTGAAGGTGACGCCTGCGAAGCAGGCCGTGCTCACGGTGAACGATGACTCGCTGCGCGTCGGCTACGACGGAGACTGGATCCGCAACGACGGCAACGAAGTCCCGGCGACATCGCAGCCGTTCACCGTCGCCGTGTCCGACACCCCGGGGGGTGGCACGCCCACCCCGCCCGCCACAGGTCTCACGGTGACGCTGAACGACGACGATGCACGCATCGGCTACAGCGGATCGTGGGGCGACAGCAACAATCGAGGACTCGGCGATCACGGCGACGATGTGCACTACGCAGAGACCAACGGAGCGGCGTTCGAGCACACGTTCCAGGGCACGGGAATCCAATACGTCACCGAGAAGCACGAGTCGCAGGGAGAGGTCGAGATCTACCTCGACGGTCAGCTCGTGGAGACCGTGGACACGTCGCTTCCTGCGGCGGACGGCCGACTCTCGCAGCAGGTCGTCTACGGCGTCGCCGACCTCGCGAGCGGGAGCCACACCCTGCGTGTGGTGAAGAAGTCCGGCTCCTTCATGCTCCTCGACAAGCTGGTCGTCACGCTCGACAGCCAGCTGAGCACGACCTCGGGAGCCTTCAACAAGGCCGCGCCCGCCGATGTCGCCGTCGACGTGCTGCGGGATCCCGGCGAGCTCGCCTCGATCAGCGTCGCCGGCGATGCGCTCGAGCGCGACGTCGACTTCACGCTGTCGGGCAGCACGGTCACGATCCGCTCGTCGTACCTTGCGACGCTTCCCGTCGGCGATACGACCCTGGACTTCGACTTCACGGGAGACCACCTCGATGACGTGCACGCCACCGTGGCTGACGGAGCGTCCGTGGCATTCAGCTTCCGCGGAACCGGCGTCTCGTGGATCGGTCCGAAGGGCCCTGACCAGGGCACGGTCGACGTCTACATCGACGGCAAGAAGGTCGAGAGCATCGATACTCACAACGAATCGCGCGTCTCGACCCAGGAGCTGTTCTCCGTCTCGAATCTGAAAGACAAGGAGCACACGATCAAGATCGTGAAGACGTCGGGAGACGTGCTGCGCACGGACGTGTTCCGGTACACGGTCAAGAAGGTCGGCTGATCACTGCCGGGGGGGGCCTCGCGCCCGCCCCGGCAGCACCGTGCGCCTCTCGGATGTCCGCGCCCGGGTGCATACTCTGCGGCATGGAGATCATGCTCGCACAGCCCGCGGGACTCGTCGTGAGCCCCGCATTCAGTCATGTCGCCGTCGTCCCCCCAGGGGCCACGACGATCCACATCGGCGGCCAGAACGGCGTCGACGAGACCGGCGCGCTCGTCTCGGCGGATGCCGCCGAGCAGTCGCTCCGAGCGGTTCAGAACGCCCGCATCGCCCTCGAGTCAGCCGGCGCGAGCCTCGACGACGTCATCAGCTGGACCATCTACATCCATCAGGATGCCGATCTGCGCGCTGCCTACGGCGCCGTCGCATCCACGCTCGCGCGCGACGGCGCCCCTCCCCTGGTGACCGCAGCCCTGGTGGCCGGTCTCGGCGTCCCCGGAGCAGTGATCGAGGTGAGCGCGATCGCCGCTGTCATCCGCGAATGACCTGACCCGGCGTCAGCTGTTCAGATTCTGCCCCGCACCGGCGTCCGCTCGGCCGAGTCGCCGCCGTCCGGCATGGCCATCTCGGCGCGAACACCGAGCAGTCGCACCTCACGGTCGCGATCGAGCGTGTCACCGAGAGCGAGAGCCGCATCGACGACCTCGGCCCGCTCGGTCGTCGGCTCTGACAGCTTGCGACCGAAGGTCTTCGTCTCGAACGGTGCGTAACGCACCTTGAGGTGCACGCGGACGACCGCGCGCCCCTCGGAGGCGCAGTCGTCGAAGGCCTGCCCGGCCAGATCGACCAGCGCCGACCGCACCTCCGCGGGCGTCGTGAGGTTCTGCTGGAAGGTCGTCTCACGACTGTGGCTGCGTGCCACCCAGGGGGTGCTGTCGACCACGGCAGGTCCGAGACCCGACCCCAGACCGTGATACCAGACGCCCATCCGGGGACCGAACTCCGCGGTGAGCTGGCCCTCATCGGCCTCAGCCAGCTCACGGACGGTCGTGATGCCGTGGGCTGCGAGCCTCTTCTGCACCTTCGGCCCCACACCCCAGAGCCCCCGCGTGGGCTTGTCACCCATCACCTCGAACCAGTTGTCGGCGGTGAGCCGGAACACTCCTCGGGGCTTGCCGAACTCGGTGGCGATCTTGGCGCGCACCTTGTTGTCTCCGATACCGACCGAGCAGTGCAGCCCGGTCGCCTCGAGCACCGCGCTCTGAGCGAGGCGCGCGATCCCCTCAGGATCATCGGTCGTGACGCCGAGGAAGCACTCGTCCCAGCCGATGACCTCGAGCACCACCCCTGGCAGCGCGCGCAGCGTCGACATCACCTCCGTCGACGCCGACTCGTAGGCGTCGTGGTCCACCGGAAGGAAGACAGCGTTCTCGGGAGCCTTGCGCGCGGCGATCTTCAACGGCATCCCGGATCCGATGCCGAACTCGCGCGCCTCGTACGACGCCGTCGACACGACGGCTCGCTCCGTGGGCTCCCCCCTGCCGCCGACTATGAGGGGAATCCCCGCGAGCTCGGGTCTGCGCAGCACCTCGACCGCAGCGATGAACTGGTCCATGTCCACGTGCAGAACCCAGTCGCTCATGCATCGAGTGTGGCCCGTGGCACTCGGGAAGTCACCCCTCGCACACGATCAGCGTGCGGCGCTCAGCTGATCGAGATGCCGATCGTCGTCGCGATCACGGCGAGCAGCGGCAGAGTGCCCTGCATCGCGGCCGCCCGCAGCTTGGTGCGGTCGGAGAGCACGAGCACCAGTGCCGCGGCGAGCATCATCCCCGTGCCGGCGAAGACCAGAGTCAGCCCGATCGTCGTGAGGCCGATGATCACGAAGCCGACGCCGAGCAGCGCGGTCAGCGCCAGGAAGAGGTTGTAGAAGCCCTGATTGAAGGCGAGGGCCTTCATCGTGACGGCGTCGGCCTCGCTGGCGACGCCGAAGATCTTCCTCGTCTCAGGTTCGGTCCACTTGAGTGATTCGAGCGCGAAGATGAAGACGTGGAAGGCGGCAGCGGCCGCGGCGAGGACGAGTCCGACGATGAGCATGACTCGATCGTATCGACCCTCGCGTGCTGTCAGATCAGGAAGATCGGCAGCAGCCCGGGGTTGTGGGCGTGCACGAGCACGGCGAAGACGACAGCGTCGAAGAGCAGATGCACGGTCACGACATAGGCGAGCGAGTGCGTCCGCATGAAGATGAACCCCTGCAGGAGCGCGAACGGGATGGTAAGCAGCGGACCCCACTCGCGGTAGCCGAGCTCCCACAGGAACGAGACGAACACGATCATCTGCAGCACGTTGGCGAGGGCATCGGGAAAGTGTCTGCGCAGCAGTGCGAACACGGTGCAGATGAAGAACAGCTCGTCCCAGATGCCGACTGCGCCGACGCCGACGAACAGCCGCGCGATGAGCTCAGGCGAGTCGACGACCGGCCAGTTCTGATAGACCCCGCTCGTGATGAAGTAGAAGGGCAGGATCAGCCAGCCGAGCACCAGGACCGCCACCAGCCAGCCCCATTGCAGTCGCCCCCATCGCCGGTGTGCACGCCAGGGGAAACCGATCGCCCGATCTCGGAAGACGAAGCGCGAGACGACGTACGGCACGGCGACCGCACCTCCGAGCGCCAGCGTGAAGCGCAGCATCGCCAGGTTGTCGAGCTCCGCTGCCAGCGGGATGACGCTCACGATGAGCATTCCGAGCGCGATCAACGAGAGGTCCCGGGTGAGCGAAGCCCGACGACTCGCTCCGATCACGCGAGCGCTCTCAGGCCGCGCGCCGACGGTCGCCGTCTGATCCGGGGACGAGGGCACACGCCGTTCGACCAGCCAGGCGGCGCCGACGCCGAGCGCGAGCAGCACCCAGCCGAGCCAGGCGATCTGCACGACGAAGAACGCCGGAGCCGCAAGGCACACGAGCAGCGCAGGTGCGACGGCGGGCCAGGTGGTCGACGTGCGCTGGATGTCGATCACGCGCGCGGCTTCCGCCGATACACGAGATCGCGGATGTCGCGCCCCTTGGCGATCCCCTTGCGCTCGAAAGCCGTCATGACTCGTCCGTCGAACCGCTCCGCCCAGTCACCGTCGAAAGCGCGCTCGAACAGCGGCTCGTCGTCGAGCACGTCGCGCATCTGGAGGGCGTAGTCCTCCCAGTCGGTCGCCAGGCGGAGGAGACCTCCGTCGCGAAGCGCGCGGGCGGCGGCGTCACCGAACCCCTGGCGGACGAGCCGGCGTTTGGTGTGCTTCTTCTTGTGCCACGGGTCGGGGAAGAAGATCCAGACCTCCGCTGCGGCTTCCTCGGGCAGGTAAGACGACAGCACCTCCGGCGCATTCGCCTCGACCACACGCACGTTGCGTGCGCCCTCGCGGTCGGCATCGAGCATCGTCCTCGCCAGCCCGGCGCGAAAGACCTCGACGGCGAGGAAGTCGTCATCGGGGCGCGACGACGCCGCGGCGACGATGGCGTGCCCCTGGCCGGATCCGATCTCGACGAACAGATCGGCCGTCCGTCCGTATTCGACGGTCGGGTCGAGCCTTGCTTCAGGGTGCACCGAGGTCCACGCGACATCACGAGGGACGTCCAGGAGGTAGTGCGGTCCGAGCTCTTCGAACGCGCGTTCCTGCGCGTCGGACATCCGGCCGCTGCGGCGCACGAAGGAGACCGGTTCGTCGCGGAAGGTGCGGGGTTCGGGCATGCTTCCAGGGTAGTCGGCGGCGATCGACGCCACAGACCGCGGATCAGGACGCGGGCGCGGTGACGAAGTCGATCAGCTCTTCGACCCGGCCGAGGAGCGCGGGCTCGAGGTCCCGATACGTGTGTACCTTCGACAGGATGTGCTGCCAGGCCCGACCGGTGTCGCCCTGCATCTCGTATGGCCAGCCGAACGCACGACAGATCCCGGTCTTCCAGTCCGTCCCCCGGGGGATCTCCGGCCACTTCGCGATTCCGAGAGCCCGCGGGGTGACGCACTGCCAGACGTCGACGAACGGATGGCCGACGATGCGTACGTGCTTTCCATGCGGTCCGCGGGCGACCGCATCGGCGACGCGCGACTCCTTCGACCCCGGCACGAGATGATCGACGAGCACCCCGTAGCGCCGGGAGGCGGTCGGCGGCTCGGCGGCGAGCAGCTCATCGAGCAGATCGACTCCCTGCAGGAACTCGACGACCACGCCCTCGACCCGCAGATCTGCGCCCCACACCTTCTCGACGAGCTCGGCGTCGTGCTTGCCCTCCACCAGGATGCGGCTGGGCAGTGCGACCCTGGCTCGCTGGTCAGCGGCCACGAAGGATCCGGATGCCGTGCGCCGGAGTCCCTGCTCCTTCGCTGCGGGGACTGTGAGGCGAACAGGCGATCCGTCGATCAGGAACCCGCCGCCCAGGGGGAAGAGGCGCTTGCGCCCGACTCGGTCTTCGAGCTCGACGTTGCCGCCCTGCACCCGCGTGACCGCTCCGCAGAATCCGTCCTGCGCGACCTCGACGACGAGATCGAGCTCGGCCGCAACCTGAGGAACCGGCTTCGCTGCGCGCTCCCGCCAGCCGGCCGCGAGCACATCCGATCCATACCTGTCGTCCATGCCATCCAGCGTATGTGTCTCCGCTGAGGGCGAACGGCTATCCCCGCTCGGAAGCTGTCGCGTGTCGGTCTCAGTGCATAGACTCGTGCCATGGGGCTCGGCTGCCGGTCGGAGGGAACACGATGAAGACACGGTGGCTCGCGCTGGCCGCGCTGACCGCGGCAGCGGCCGCAGGGGCGTTCTCCGCCTCGGCCGCGTCTGCGACCGATCCGGTCACTCTCGACTCGGGGTACGTGACCGACGACGCCGACGTCCTCAGCGCGAGCGAAGAGGATGCTGTCGAGGCGCGACTCCAGACGCTCAGCGACAACTCCTCCTCCGACCTCTTCGTCGTCCTCGTCGACGACTTCACCTCGCCGTCCGACAACGTCGCCTGGGCCGACACCGTCGCAGAGAGCAACAACCTCGGCTCCGAGCAGTATCTTCTCGCCATCGCGGTGGACGGACGCAGCTACTACATCTCGGCCGCCCCCGACGGTCCGCTCAGCGACAGCAAGCTCGACGATGTGGAAGACAAGATCCAGGGCCTGGCCGCACAGGAGGACTGGGAGGGCATGATCGTCCTCGCTGCCGACGAGATCGAGGGTGACGGCGGGGCGGGCGCTCTGCGAGCCACCCTGATCGTGGTCGCTGTCATCGCACTCGGCCTGGTCGTGTGGCTCGTCATCGCGCTCGTACGCCGCTCGCGGAGGAACGCCGAGATACGCAGGCGAGGGGCCATGCCGGAGAAGCCCGATCCGAACGATCCGTTCTCGACTCTGACCGACGAGCAGGTGCAGACGCAGGCAGGTGCTGCCCTCGTGCAGGCCGACGATGCGATCACCTCGAGCCGGGAAGAGCTCGGCTTCGCCGTCGCGCAGTTCGGCGAAGCGGCCACCTCGGCGTTCACCGGCGCCGTCGAGACCGCCAAGGCCAAGATGTCGGAGGCCTTCGATCTCAAGCAGAAGCTCGACGACGAGATCGAGGACACCGTCCACGATCGTCGCGCGTGGCACATCCGCATCATCCAGATCTGTGACGAGATCGACGATGTTCTCGACGAGAACACCGAGGCGTTCGACGCCCTTCGCAAGCTCGAGCAGAATGCACCGCAGGAACTCGAGCGAGTGAAGGGTGAGCGGGCAGCGCTCCAGCCTCTCCTCGACGGCGCGGCCGCTGCTCTCTCGGCTCTCGCCGACACCTACGACTCGACGGCCCTGTCGACCGTCGCAGACAACCCGGCGCAGGCCCAGGAGCGCGCGCTGCTCGCAGACCGTTCGATCGAGGCCGCAGCACAGGCGATCGCCGCGGGAAGATCCGGCGAGGCCGCCTTCGCGATCCGCACGGCCGAGCAGTCCGTCGCACAGGCGGCTCAGCTGGTTCAGGCGATCACCGCGCTCGGCTCCGAGCTGACGGACATCGAAGCGCAGGCGCAGGCCCTGGTGACCGAGCTGCAGGCAGACGTCGCCGCCGCGCAGCAGCTGCCAGACCCTGACGGAGCGATCGCCTCGGTCGCCACGGCGACCGTCCGCCAGCTGCAGCTGGCCCAGACCGGCCTCGCCGGAGCCTCACGCGACCCCCGGCGGGTGCTCGACGCCCTCACTGCCGCGAACACGCAGATCGATGCCGCGATCGCCCAGGGCACGCAGGCCGCGGAGCGTGCCCGTCGAGCCCAGCAGATGCTCGAGCAGACGCTGACCCAGGCCGGCTCCGAGATCCGCGCGACCCGTGAGTACATCGAGACGCGCCGCGGCACGGTCGGGTCGACCGCACGAACCCGGCTGTCGCAGGCCGAGGCCTCCCTCACCCAGGCACTGAACCTGCGCGCGACCGACCCCGTGGCGGCGCTCACCGAAGCCGGTCGCTCGCTCGATCTCGTCCGTCAGGCCACGTCGTCCGCGCAGGCCGACGTCGAGGCGATGAATCCGAGCCGGTACCAGAACGACAGCTGGGGCGGCGGAGGTGGCAGCATCTTCGGCGGATCCGGTTCCGGCGGCTCGGGCCTCGGCGGCGACATCCTCGGCGGCATCATCGGCGGTCTGCTCTCCGGTGGTGGAGGCGGCGGTGGCTCCTCCCGCAGCAGCAGCTGGCGCTCCAGCGGAGGCGGCGGTTTCCGCAGCTCCGGTTTCGGCGGAGGCGGCGGCAGCCGCTCCAGTGGCCGCAGCGGCCGTTCGGGAGGGCGACGCTTCTGAACCGCACACACATCGACCCCAGACATCGAGTCCGACCCTCTGAAAGGAACCACGCATGACCAAGCAGTCCATCTTCGGACGTATCTCGACCCTCGTCCGCGCGAACATCAACTCCCTCCTGGACTCTGCGGAAGACCCGCAGAAGATGATCGACCAGCTGGTTCGCGACTACACGAACAGCATCGCCGATGCGGAGTCGGCCATCGCAGAGACCATCGGCAACCTGCGCCTGCTCGAGCGCGACCACGAAGAAGACGTCCAGGCGGCCACCGAGTGGGGCAACAAGGCCCTCGCCGCCAGCCGCAAGGCCGACGAGATGCGCACCAAGGGCGACGCGGCCGACGCCGACAAGTTCGACAACCTCGCGAAGATCGCTCTTCAGCGTCAGATCAGCGCCGAGCGCGAGGCGACCGGGGCCGAGCCCCAGATCGCGGCACAGACCGAGATCGTCGACAAGCTCAAGTCCGGCCTCAACGGCATGAAGGACAAGCTCGGCGAGCTCAAGAACAAGCGCAGCGAGCTGCTCGCCCGCGCGAAGGTCGCCGAGGCGCAGACGAAGGTCCAGGACGCGGTCTCGTCGATCAACGTCCTCGACCCCACCAGCGAGCTGGGCCGTTTCGAAGACAAGGTCCGCCGCCAGGAGGCCCTTGCCCAGGGCAAGATCGAACTCGCGGCCTCCAGCCTCGACGCGCAGTTCGAGAGCCTCGAAGACCTCGGTGAGCTCACCGAGGTCGAGGCTCGTCTCGCCGAGCTGAAGGCGGGCGGCTCCGCCCCTCGTCAGGCCATCGAAGGCTCCTGATACACCTGCGGGTGCCTCGGATCCTCGTGTCCGAGGCACCCGCTCCTCTTCACAGCTGGAGGCACCCATGGTGCGTTTCCTCGTCGTCCCGCAATGGCAGGGCTCCCCTGCCCCGCGCGCGATGCTCCTCGTCGACGGCGCCTCGGCGATCGCCGGCGACCTTCCGCGCGCGGCGACCACCGTGCTCGATGTGCCGGTGGAGGCGGGCGAGTCCCTGGGCACGGGCGTTCGACGCCTCAGCGCGCTTCTTCGCACCAGAGAACTCGTCGATGCGAGCATGACGGCCGACACGGTGATCATCGGCGGCGACTGCAGCGTGACGGTCGCCGCCCTGGCAGCTCTCCCCGGCGGCACCGATGACCTCGCCGTCGTGTGGTGCGACGCCCATGCCGATATGCACACGCCCGACACCTCCCCCTCCGGCGCGTTCTCGGGCATGGCGCTCCGAGCCGTGCTGGGCGAGGGAGAACCTCAGCTCACGCTCGCGCCCGGAATCGCACGCGATCGAGTGGTCACGGTGGGCATGCGCAATCTCGACGATGCCGAGGTCACTGCTCTCGACGGACTCACGCAGCTCTCCGTCGAAGATCTCGACTCGCCTGATGCCCTGGCCGACGCGGTCGAGGCGACCGGCGCACGCCGCGTATGGGTGCACATCGACGTCGACGTGCTCGATCCCGCCGAGATCGCCGGCGTCTCCTCCCCTGCCCCGTTCGGGCTCGCGCCTGCGGCCCTCAGCGCAGCGATCCGCGCGCTGCGGTCACGCGTGCCGCTGGCCGGCGCGACCATCGCCGGATTCGCCCCGCGGTCGCCCGCCGATGCGGTCGACGACCTGGGAGCGCTGCTCCGCCTCGTCGGTGCTGTCGCATGACGGCTGACTGGCGGCCCGCTGCCGAGCTCGCCCTGGCGCGCGGTCGACGACTCGACCGGAGAATCCCCTCGTTCCTCCTCCGCTCGCCGGTCAGTCGGATCGGATACTGGTGGGGCACGGCGGTCGGCTGGATCTGGGGCTCACTGTGGAGCACGGGCCCCGTGGAACGACGAGCAGGCCTCTGGGTGTTCCGAGGGATGCCGAACTGGACGTTCAATCGCGGCGGGGTCTGCGTGGGCGGCTGCTTCCTCACCGGTGACGCCCGACCCAGCGACGCGATGCTGCGCCACGAGGCGGTGCACAAAGCACAGTGGCTGCGCTATGGATTCCTGCTTCCGGTGCTCTATCTCTTCGCAGGCCGGGATCCCCTGCACAACCGCTTCGAGATCGAAGCGGGCCTCGAAGACGGCAACTACGTCCGCCGCAGCCGCCCTCAGCCGTAGACGGGCAGCCGTAGACGGGCAGAGCCCTGATCCGTAGAGGGCAGAGCTCTCAGCTGCACACAGGCAGAGCCATCAGCCGTAGACGGGCAGAGCCCTCAGCGGTCGACGGGAAGAAGTCCGAACCGTTCGGGGGCGTAGATCTGAGCGGGCTGGATGTCGAGGGTGCCGGTCAGGTGCTCGACGATGTCGGCCGTGCCGAGGTAGCCGCCGAGAAGGGTGATGTGGGTCTCGAGCTCGTCGTCGCAGAGCATCTCGTCAGCCCAGGCGCAGGTTGCTCGCGCGAGGGCCTGTCCGGGCGCGCAGGCCCGCCCGGTTCCGGGTGCTCCCGATCGCTGGGCTCGAGCGAGCCAGGTGACGGTCATGCGTCCGGGAGCGTCGATCACGCCGATGTCCGATGCGTCGGCGACCTCGATGAAGATCCGGCCCGATGCGCACAGCGGCAGAGTCGTGAGGAAGACCTCGAGTTCGGCGAGCGAATGCTCGTCGGCGGTCACCAGGTGGTGAGCGCGACGACGTGCGGCGCGGCGCTCGGCACGCGTGCTGCGGGTCTCGAGGAAGGTCTCCATGATGCATCCATCATACAGGACGCGAAGGGTTGCCTAACCTTGCTCAGCAACTTCTTCCACGAGCGCCGCCCGAAGAGCCTCGAGCTCCTGATCCGTCATGCCGTTCGCGCGAAGGTAGCCGGCGGCCGAGCCCCACCGCTCGTCGACCTGCTCGAGCAGCGCCCTCATCACGGGCGCAGGCGACTGCGTGGCCAACGCGACCGCGTGCACCGCCTGCGGATGCTGCGACCTCAGGTACGCGGCGATGCGATGCGACCGCTCGGCCGGCAGCAGCGACTCCGTGAGTGCATAGTCCTCGATGATCGCGTCGGGGGGGGGGGGGGGGG
>NZ_JAPFGV010000020.1:0-34015 GCF_059803615.1 Microbacterium sp. SWDP-B6
GTCGGCGCCGACCGCGGCGAGCGCCAGGGCGACCGTCACCCCGGTGCGATCCTTGCCCACCGTGCAGTGGATCAGGGTCGGCTCGCCGACGGCGATGATCCGGATGGCGGCGACGAGCCGCTCGCCGCTCTCCTCGAGAAGGTGGAGATAGAGGTCTTCCAAGCTCGTGTCCGTCTCGAAGAACGAACGCACGGATCCGAGGAAGAGCGGAAGGTGGGTGGTGTCCGGCCCTTCGATCTCGGTCGGCTCCGCGGCGACCTCTTCGCCGTCGCGGAGGTCGACGATGTGCGCGACGCGACGACGAACCTCGTTCACGCCCGCCGTGGTGGCGGCGGAGAGCTGGCCGGATCGCAGCAGCATCCCCGAGCGGATCTGCCCGCCGTCTGCGGGGAGTCCGCCGACGTCGCGGAAGTTGTTGACGCCGTCGATGTCGAGGACGCTCATGCCTGCGCCTGTGGGGCGCGGGGCGGGACGGGGTATCGTCCGGCGATGACGACCCGGTTGAAGGCGTTGATCGAGACGCAGGCCCAGCTCAGTGCCGCGTACTCCTTCTCGGTGAAGACTCCGCCGACGCGGTCGTAGACCTCGTCGGAGATGCCCTCTTCGGAGATGAACGTGAAAGCCTCCGCGAGCTCGAGCGCGGCCTCCTCACGGTCGCTGAACACGTCGCTCTCACGCCAGGTCGCGATCTGCATCAGCGTGTCCGTGTCGATGCCGGCCTTGAGGGCTCTGTCGACGTGCAGGCGCGTGCAGTAGCTGCATCCGTTCAGCTGCGAGGAGTGGATCATCACGATCTCCTTGAGCCGATCGTCGATGCCGTTCGCTGCACAGATGTCACCGACCGTACGGGCGAAGGCGTCGAGGGCCTGATAGGCCGCTGGCTCGGTCTTGGAGAGGTGCACTCGCGTCTCGCTCATGCCTCAATGATATTCCGTTGCGCAGTCGTCCCGGCGAGTCGCTTTCTACGCAGACGAATGCAGAATGACAACAGTCATCCGCATCCGGCTTGCGCAATGACACTCTTCACCGCAACCTGCGTTGACACATTGCTCCTGCATTTCCGCACTGCCCCGAAAACAGAGCAGAATATGCAAGTGGCGATCGACACCAGCGAGTTCAGCTATCTTCCCGCACAGGCGCAGGCGATGGGAGTCCCCGTGCCATCCGTCCGACGCGTGACGCTGCCCCTCCCAGACGGCCGTCACGTCAGCGCTCTGCGGTTCGGCGAAGAGACGCCCCGTGTCACGCTGCTGCACGGCGCGGGCCTCAACGCGCACACGTGGGACACGACGGTGCTCGCCCTTCAGCAGCCGGTGCTCGCGATCGACCTCGCCGGACACGGCGATTCATCATGGCGCAGCGACGTCGACTACACCCCTCGCACGCTCGCGGTCGACGTCGCGGCAGCACTCGACGCCTGGACCGACGGAGCGCAGCTGGTCGTGGGCCAGTCGCTCGGCGGCCTCACCGGCGCCGCCCTCGCTGCAGCCCGCCCCGAGCTCGTGTCCGAGCTGATCGTCGTCGACATCACTCCCGGCATCGACACCTCGGCCGGACCAGCCGCCCTGCGCGAGTTCTACGCCGGACCCACCGATTTCGAGACCCGCGACGAGCTCGTCGACCGCGCGATCTCCTTCGGTTTCGGGGGCGCCCGCTCCGACACCGAGCGCGGGGTGTTCCTCAACACCCGTGTGCGCGACGACGGCCGCGTCGAGTGGAAGCACCATTTCGCGCACCTCGCCGCTCAGACACTGGCAGCCCACGGCCCCGGAGACGACTCGGCGCCGTCACTGCTGCACACGACCGGATGGCAGGATCTGTCGAAGACGACGGCCCCGGTGACGCTCGTCCGCGCCATCGACGGCTTCGTGAGCGAGGCGGACGCGAAGGAGTTCGGCGAGCGCCTGCCCCACGCCCGCGTCATTGCCGTCCAGGCCACGCACAACGTCCAGGAGACCGCACCCGCCGAGCTGGCGTCGCTGATCTCCTCATCCCTCGCTTCTCGCGGAATGTGACGTTCCGTTCCACATTCCGCCCTCATGCCCTGACACATCCCTAGGCTCGATCCAACGGCACACAGCAACTGCCGCACCGAGAGGAAACACCCCATGTTCCGACGTACGCGACGACTCGCGCTGATCTCCGCGATCGCGGCGAGCGCCATCGTCCTCACTGCCTGCGCAGGTGCCGCAGAGCCCGAGACCACCGAACCGGTCGGAGAGCCTGATCCGGACGCGACGCTGCAGGTCGGCCTCGTCCTCGAGCCCACCAACCTCGACATCCGTCACACCAGCGGCGCAGCGCTGGAGCAGATCCTGATCGACAACATCTACGAGGGTCTCATCAGCCGCACGCAGGAGAACGAGATCGTGCCGCGACTCGCCTCCGACTACGAGGTCTCCGAAGACGGACTCACCTACACCTTCACGCTGAACGAGGGCATCACCTTCCACAGCGGAACCGCGCTGACCTCCGCCGATGTGGTCTCCTCCTACGAGGCTGTGCGCACCGACGCGACGCTGCAGGGCAATGCCGAGTTCGCCTCGGTGGCCTCGATCACCGCACCGGACCCGACCACGGTGCAGATCGTGTTGACGGCGCCGAACCAGAACTTCCTGTTCTCACTGACCGGTCCTGCCGGTCTCGTGTTCCAGACCGGCGATACGACCGATCTCAAGACGGCCGAGAACGGCACAGGTCCCTTCACCCTCACGCGGTGGAACAAGGGCAGCGCCATCACGTTCGCCCGCAACGAGGCCTACTGGGGCGAGCCTGCGGGCGTCGCCGAGGTCGAGTTCCAGTACATCCCCGACTTCACGGCCGGGGTGAACGCTGCTCTCGATGGCGGCGTCCAGGTGCTCACAGCGGTGGATCCGAATCTCGCCCCGCAGCTCGAGGAGTCCGGCGACTTCACTCTCACGACCGGCCGCACCACCGACAAGGCGACGCTCGCGTTCAACAACGCCAAGGCGCCCCTCGACGACGTCCGGGTGCGCGAAGCGCTGCGCCTCGCGATCGACCACGAGGCTCTGGTCGAGGCTGTCGGCGCGGGCTCGACCCTCTACGGACCGATTCCCGAACTGGACCCCGGTTATGAAGACCTCTCTGACGTCGTCTCCTACGACCCCGAGAAGGCCAAGGAGCTGCTCGCCGAGGCCGGGCAGGAAGACCTCGAGCTCACCCTGACGATCCCGAACTTCTATGGCACGACGGTTCCGAAGGTCCTCATCTCCGACTTCCAGAAGGTCGGAGTCACCCTCGACGTCGACTCCGTCGAGTTCCCGGCCTGGTTGGAGGACGTCTACACCAACCACGACTACGACCTGAGCTTCGTGCTGCACGTCGAGCCGCGCGACTTCGGCAACTTCGCGAATCCCGAGTACTACTTCGGCTATGACAACGCCGAGGTGCAGGGCCTCTACACCGAGGCGCTGGCCGAGGTCGACCCCGACAAGTCCGCGGACCTGCTCGCCGAGGCCGCGCGGATCGTCTCCGAGGATCACGCGGCGGATTGGCTGTACAACGGTGCGACGATCACGGCCGTGAGCCCGCTGGTCACCGGGTTCCCCGAGGACTCGATCAACTCGCGCATCAACCTGGCCGGCGTCACCGTCGCCACCGAGAAGTGACGACGCGCACTTCGTGATCCGCTACGCGCTCGTCCGAGGAGCCCTGCTCATCGCAGGGCTCCTCGTCTCGAGTGCGGTGATCTTCCTCACCTTGCGGGTCTTCCCCGGCGACGTCGCGCAGCTGATCGCCGGAACCCAGGCCTCCCCCGCCGAGGTCGAGGCGCTCCGAGAATCGCTGGGCCTCAACCGTCCCCTCCCCGCGCAATACGCCGAGTGGATCGGGGGCCTCTTCCGCGGTGATCTCGGCACGTCTCTGCTCTCCGGTGCATCGGTCGGCGAGGAGCTGCTCGAGAAGGCGCAGGTCACGGTTCCCCTCGGCATCCTCGCCCTCCTGATCGCCGTGCTCATCGCGGTGCCGTTCGGCATCCTGTCAGCCGTGCGGCGCGGCGGCCGCGGAGGCACCGCCCTCAGCGTCGGCGCACAGGCCCTCGCCGCCGTGCCGGTCGTCTGGGCGGGGATGATGCTCATCGTCGTGTTCTCGGTCTGGCTCGGCTGGCTTCCGCCACAGGGCTTTCCCCGCACGGGGTGGAGCACGCCGTGGAAGGCGATCGAGTCGCTCCTGCTGCCCGCTCTCACGATCGGCATCGTCGAGGGGGCGATGCTCATGCGGTTCGTCCGCAGCGCCACCCTGCAGGCGGCAGGCCAGGACTTCGTCCGCACGGCGGCCGCCAAGGGCCTCACCCGCACCCGCGCTCTCATCTCGCACGGCATCCCCGCAGTGGGCCTGTCGATCATCACCGTGCTGGGACTCCAGATCGCCGGGATCATCGTCGGGTCTGTCGTCATCGAACAGCTCTTCACACTTCCCGGGATCGGACGGATGCTGGTGGCCGACGTCGGCACCCGAGACCTCATCAAGGTGCAGAGCGAACTCCTCGTCCTCACCGGATTCGTGCTCGTGGTCGGATTCCTCGTCGACCTGATCCATCGCGCGATCGATCCGCGCCAGAGGGAGGCCTGATGCCCGGTTGGCTTCCGAGACTGGCGCGATCCGCCACAGGTCGATTCGGCGTGATCGTCGTCGCCGTCGTCGCGCTCACCGCACTCGTCTCGCGGTTCTGGACCCCGTTCGATCCCCAGGAGTCCGACCTGCGCGCTCGCTGGTCGGTCCCGAGCTGGCCCCATCTGCTCGGCACCGACGACACGGGCCGTGACATCCTCAGCCTGCTCATGGCAGGTGCTCGCACGACGGTGTTCGTCAGCATCGGCGCCGGCGTCATCGCGACCTTGGTCGGCATCTCCCTGGCCGCGCTCGGAGCGCTCACCGCCCGCTGGCTGCGAGAGACGGTGGCAGTGCTCGTCGACATCCTGATCGCCTTCCCCGTGCTGCTGATCGCCATGATGATCTCGTCGGTCTGGGGCGGCTCGCTGTGGGTGGTGATCTGGTCGGTCGGCATCGGCTTCGGCGTCAACATCGCCCGCGTCACGAGGCCCGAGCTGCGCCGCGTGCAGCAGAGCGACTTCGTCCTCGCCGCTCGGGCGTCCGGCCTCACGACCGGACAGAGCCTCGCTCGCCACCTTCTTCCGAACGTCGCCCCCGTGTTCATCGTGCAGCTCTCGTGGTCGATGGCGGTCGCGGTGCTCGCCGAGGCCGGCCTGTCGTACCTCGGTTTCGGCGCCTCGGTCACGGAGCCGAGCTGGGGACTCCTGCTCGCCGACCTGCAGCGCTACATCGGCGTGCATCCGCTCTCGGTCATCTGGCCGGGGCTCGCGATCACGATCACCGTGCTGGCGCTCAACCTCCTCGGTGACGGCCTGCGCGAGGCCACCGACCCCACGCTGCGTCACCGCGCGGCCGAGATCCACACACCGGCGGTGATCGCATGACCCTCGAGGTGACGGACCTCGTCGTCCGCATCGACGGACGCCCCGTCGTCGACGGCATCTCGTTCGAGGTGCCGGACGGATCCCGTCTCGGCCTGATCGGTGAGTCCGGCTCCGGTAAGTCGCTCACCGCCCTCGCGGTGCTCGGTCTGCTCCCCGAGGGTGCGGTCGCGAGCGGCAGCATCCGCTGGAACGGCACAGAGCTGATCGGACTCCCCGACCGCGAGCTCGCGAGACTGCGCGGAGACGAGATCGGGATCGTGTTCCAGGAGCCCCGCACCGCCCTGAACCCGATCCGCACGATCGGCAGGCAGATCGCCGAGTCGATCCGCATCCATGAGGGCATCGGTCGGCGGGAAGCCCGCGAGCGTGCGATCCAGGAGGCTGCGCGCGTGCGGCTGCCCGATCCCGCATCGATCGTCGATCGCTATCCGCATCAGCTGTCCGGCGGTCAGCGGCAGCGTGTCGCGATCGCGATCGCGCTCGCATGCCGGCCACGCCTGCTCATCGCCGATGAGCCGACGACCGCTCTCGACGTCACCATCCAGGCCGAGATCCTGTCGCTGCTGTTGAACCTCGTCGAGGAACAGGGCATGTCCCTCATGTTCATCACGCACGACCTGGCGGTGCTGGCGCAGGTCGCGACCCGTGGCGTCGTCCTCGAAGACGGTCGGGTCGTCGAGGCTGCCCCCGTGAGCACGCTCCTCACCGCCCCGGCGTCGCCGATCACACAGGGGCTCCTCCGCGACGCCACCGCGACGCTCTGGCGTCCTGAAGGAGGTGCGCGATGAGTCTCATCGAGGCGCGGTCGCTGCGGCGCGACTTCGTGATCCCGAAGCGTTCGACGTTCGAGCGCACCCGGCGCCAGACCGCGCTGGCGCCGACCGATCTCGACATCGTCGAGGGATCGTCCGTCGGCATCATCGGCGAATCCGGATCGGGCAAGTCCACCCTCGTCAGGCTGCTCCTCGGTCTCGACCGCCCGACGTCCGGCACCGTCACGGTCGACGGGAGAGCGGTGGATGCCACGGCATCCGCGCGGTCCCTGCACTGGCTGCGCCGTCAGACCGGTCTCGTGTTCCAGGACCCCTACGCATCGCTGGACCCGAGGATGACCGCGGCGCAGATCGTCCGCGAGCCGCTGTGGGCGCTCGGCATCGACGAAGATCACCGAGCCAGGGTGCGCGAAGTGCTCGAGCAGGTGGGTCTGGAGCCCGAGATGGGCGATCGATACCCGCACGAGTTCTCGGGCGGGCAGCGGCAGCGCATCGCGTTGGCCAGGGCCATCGTCCACCGTCCGCGCATCCTCGTCGGCGACGAGCCGCTGTCGGCGCTCGATGTGACCGTCCGCGCTCAGATCCTCGAACTCCTGATCGAGCTGCGACGCACCGCCGACCTCACGCTCGTCCTGGTGTCGCACGACATCGGCGTGGTGCAGAACCTTTGCGACGCCGTCGTCGTGATGAAGGACGGGAGCGTCGTCGAGCGAGGAACCACCGCAGACGTGCTGCTGCGTCCGACGCAGGACTACACGAAGACGCTGCTCGCGGCGATCCCGGTCATCCCCGCTCCCCCGGCATGAGCGCGATTCTCAGCGCCCGGAGCTCAAGCTGAAGAACTTCCGTCGACGGCTCGGGCGCAGGGCGCGTCGCATGTAGACGGTGCCGAGGTCGCGGCCGAACTTGTGTCCGACTCGACCCATGCGCCCGGCTTCGACGAATCCGAGCTTCGCGTGCAGACGAATCGATGCGTCTGCCTTGGTGTCGCTGATCACGGCCACCATCTCGCGGATGCCGAGCTGCTCGCATGCGTCGATGAGCGCCTGCAGCAGTGCGACCCCGAGTCCTTTGCCGCCGGCCCCCGGTCCGAGGTAGATCGAGTCCTCGACGGTGTACCGATAGGCGTTCTTGCCCGCCCACGGCTGCGCCAGCGCGTATCCGATCACGACTCCCGCCGGCGAGACCGCCACCAGGAAGGGCAGGCCCAGCTTGCTCAGCAGCGCGAACTTCTCCCGCCAATAGGGGATGCTGCTGCGCCGTTCATCGAGGGTGACGACCGAGTTGCTGACGAAATGGTTGTAGATCTCGCGCACGTACGGCAGATCGCCCGACCGTGCGGGGCGGATCGAGTACGAGAACACCTCGGGTTCCGGCTGCGGGCGCAGATGGCGCGGCAGCACACGGCGGCGATCACCGGGCTCGAACTGCATGCGATCAGCTTAGAGGGGGCTCGCCGCCGATGCGCCAGTCGACCGGGCTCGCACCGAGCCCTTCGAGCAGCGCGTTCGCCCGGGAGAACGGGCGGGAGCCGAAGAACCCCCGACGGGCGGACAGCGGCGACGGGTGCGCTGACACGATCACAGGGGTGTGGCCGAGCAGCGGCTGGAGGCTCGCGGCGTCCTTTCCCCAGAGGATCGCGACGAGCGGCCGGTCACGGGCGACGAGAGCGCGGATCGCGAGCTCGGTGACCTGCTCCCACCCCCAGCGGCGATGGGATCCGGCCTCGCCAGGACGCACCGTCAGCACGCGGTTCAGCAGCAGCACCCCATGGTCGCTCCACGCGGTCAGGTCCCCGTGCGGCGCCGGGGGGATGCCGAGGTCGCTCTCGAGCTCGGCGTAGATGTTGCCGAGACTGCGTGGCAGGGGGCGCACGTCTCGGTCGACCGCGAAAGACAGGCCGATCGGATGCCCGGGAGTCGGATAGGGGTCCTGACCGGTGATGAGCACCTTGACGTCTGAGAGCGGGCATTCGAACGCACGGAGCACATGATCCCCCGCGGGAAGATAGCCCCGCCCCGCAGCCTGCTCATCGCGCAGTCGCTCGCCGAGAGCGGTGATCGTCTGCTGAGCCGGCGCCAGTGCGTCGGCCCACCCCGGATCGATGAGACCGTCGTCGGCGAGCTCGGCAAGAGTTCGCGCAGTCATCGTTCAGTCGATCGGTCGCACGCGCAGCGGTCCGCGGGCGAGCAGATGATTCGCGGACTGCGCGACGGGTCGCATCGTGATGAGGTCGAGGTTCACGTGGCCGGGGGCATCCAGCGCGTAGGCGATCACGTCGGCGACGTCTTCCGCCTGCAGCGGCGCCTCGACGCCCGAGTACACGGCCTCCGCGGCGACCGAGTCGCCGCCCAGCCGGTTGAGCGTGAACTCCTCGGTGTGCACCATGCCGGGGGCGATCTCGGAGACTCGGATCGGCTCGCCGTTCAGCTCGAGTCGGAGCGCGTGCACCAGCATCGCCTGCGCGGCCTTGGCCGCGTTGTAGCCGCCTCCGCCGGGGTAGGCCACCTGTGCGGCCGTCGACGTCACGAACACGGTGTCGGCGTGCCCGTCCGCCGCGGCCGCCCGCCTCAGCAGGGGCAGGAGACCGGCGACCAGACGCTGGCTCGAGAGCACGTTGGCGTCGTACATCCACTGCCAGTCGTCGATCGAGGCGTTCTCGACGCGGTCCGTCCCCCGTGCTCCGCCGGCGACCTGCACGAGCGCATGCACGGGCCCCGAGGCCTCGAGCTCCGTGACCAGCGCTGCCACGGCATCCGGGTCGGTCAGGTCGCACGCGATCGTCGAGGCACCCGTCTCCGCCGAGAGCGCCGCCAACCGGGACGCACGTCGTGCGACTCCGACGACTCCCCAGCCGCGCGCGCGCAGCGCACGCACCGTGGCCTGTCCGATACCCGAGCTCGCACCTGTCACGACTGCACGCCTGTTCACCATGCCTCCACCGTACGATGTTCCGGCCACTATCTCGCCTCGCGCACCGCCACGTCGCGCTTTCGGGCCGACGATGCGGTCGTCTCGGGCGATCTCGCCTCGCTTGTGAGCACCACCGCGACACCGATCCCGCACAGGATGAACCCTGCGACCGTGACGACCGTCATCGGCTCTCCCAGCAGGATGCTGCCGGCGAGTGACGTCGCCGGGGCGATCAGGAAGAGCAGAGCCTGCAACGCCGTGATCCCCACCCGCCGCAGCAACCACCAGTACAGGCCGTAGGCGGCGAGTGTCGGGAACACCGCGGTGAGCGCGACAGCGAGCCAGAACGAGGCCGACGCCGGCGGGAGCAGGGTTCCGGTCACCACCGCGATGACAAGCAGCAGCACCGCGGTCACCGTCACATGGATGGTCAGGGTGAGGAGCACGCCGCTCTTCACCGCCGACTTCCGCTGCAGCAGGGTGCCGATGATGAGGCAGACCATCGCCACGGCCGGCAGCAGATACGCCATCGCAGGCGCCTCGGAGGACCCGAACTGAGAACGCACCACGAGGAGCACGCCGACCGCTCCGATCACGAGCCCTGCCCATTGCGCACCTCGCACTCGCAGACCGAGCACTGGTCCGACGAGGACGGCCACGACGAGTGGCTGCACCGCGTCGATCAGCGCCACCGTGCCTGTGGCGATGCCGGCCGCCACGGCGCCGTAGACCGCGACACAGTATCCGAACTGCGCGAAGAGTCCGATCGTGGCCTGCGTGCGCACGTCGCGAATGTGCAGCCCCTTCGCTGCGCCCGAGAGACGGAGCACGGCGAGGAGAAGGACGGCCAGCGGCACGAACCGCCACACGAGGAGCGTGAGCGGCGACACGTCCACCGTGGCGTACGCAGGAATGATGAATCCCGAACTCCAGGTCACGATGAAGGCCACGGCGGCGGCGACAGTGACCACCGAACGAAGTAGACCGATCTGTTTACTCATGTGTCGACTATACAGACTGGTATAGTCAACTACATGACGCAGCCCGTTCCCGAGCTCGCCCCGCTCACCCCCGGAGGGCAGCGCGTTCTCGACGCCGCCTCGCGGCTCTTCTACGAACGCGGCATCCATGCGGTCGGAGTGGACACGATCGCCGAGGCGGCCGGAGTCACGAAGAAGACGCTCTACGACCGCTTCGGATCGAAGGAGGCGCTCGTCGTCTCCTACCTCCAGCACCGCGACGCTCGGTGGCGGGAGCACGTGGCCGCCCACCTCTCCCGCGTTCCCGAGCCCGGCCCTGATCGTGTGCTCGCGATCTTCGACGCCGCCATCACCTGGTCCGACGAGAACAGCCCGAAGGGATGCAGCGCGATCAACGCGCGCGCGGAGATCGGAGACGGCAACGACGACCACCCTGTGTTCCCCGAGGTGTCACGTCAGAAGGCCTGGCTGCTAGACGTGTTCGAGGAGCTCTGCGCCGAAGCGGGAATGGCCGATCCCCGTGCGATGGCGCAGGCGATGATGCTGCTGTACGAGGGTGCGATCGTGACGGTCGGGATGACGACGTTCGCCGAACCGTTCGTGATCGCGCGCATGTGGGCGGGGCGACTGCTCGGTCAGGCCTGATCCCCCGGCTCGTCGGCCCGCGGGTTCGGCCCGACTTCATTACGTCACATTTCCCACCCGCTGTTGACAGCCTCCGACATTCCGTACTGTCGCATCAACGACATCAGTCGAACCGACCTTCCAACAGTTCCAGGGGGAACACATGTCCGCACCCGAGACCTGGCGTTTCGAGACGAAGCAGATCCACTCCGGAGCCGCTCCCGACCCGGTGACCAAGGCCCGCGCAACGCCCATCTACCAGACCACGTCCTACGTGTTCGACAGTGCCGACCACGCGGCGAACCTGTTCGCTCTGGCCGAGTTCGGCAACATCTACACCCGCATCCAGAACCCGACCCAGGACGTCCTGGAGCAGCGCCTCGCGGCACTCGAGGGGGGCACCGGCGCCCTCGTCCTCGCCAGCGGTCAGGCTGCATCGACGTTCGCCGTGCTCAACATCGCCGAAGCCGGCGACCACATCGTGTCGTCGAGCTCGATCTACGGCGGCACCTACAACCTGTTCAAGTACACGCTCGCGAAGCTCGGCATCGAGGTCACGTTCGTCGAGAACCAGGACGACCCCGAGGAGTGGCGCCGCGCCATCCGCCCGAACACCAAGCTGTTCTTCGCGGAGACCATCGGCAACCCGCAGATCAACATCCTCGACATCCGCACCGTCGCAGACGTGGCGCACGAGGGCGGCGTGCCGCTGATCGTGGACAACACGATCGCGACCCCGTACCTGATCCGCCCGTTCGAGCACGGCGCCGACATCGTCGTGCACTCCGTGACGAAGTTCCTCGGCGGCCACGGCACCACCATCGGCGGCGCGATCATCGACGGCGGCACCTTCGAGTGGTCGAAGAACGTCGAGAAGTTCCCCGGGCTCACCGTGCCCGACCCCTCGTACCACGGCGCCAGCTACACCGCTGCCGTCGGCGACCCGCTCGCCTACATCATCAAGGCCCGCGTGCAGCTGCTCCGCGACCTCGGCTCGGCCATCGCACCGCAGAGCGCCTGGAACCTCATCCAGGGCATCGAGACCCTCTCGCTGCGCATCGAGCGCCACGTGCAGAACGCCCAGGAGATCGCCGAGTGGCTCGACGGCCGCGACGACGTCGCGTCGGTCAACTACTCGGGCCTGCCCTCTTCCCCCTGGTATGCCAAGGCGAACCACTACGCCCCCAAGGGCGTCGGAGCGGTGCTGTCCTTCGAGCTCAAGGGCGGCGTCGAGGCCGGTCGCGAGTTCGTGAACAGCCTGTCGCTCTTCAGCCACCTCGCGAACATCGGCGACGTGCGCTCGCTCGTGATCCACCCGGCGTCGACCACGCACGCACAGCTCACTCCCGAGCAGCAGCTCACCGCCGGCGTCACGCCCGGCCTCGTGCGCCTGTCGGTCGGCATCGAGAACATCGACGACCTCAAGGCCGACCTCGACGAGGCGCTCGGCGCGGCTCGCCGTGTGTCGGAGGCCGCTCGCGCCTGACCCTCCGTCGACACTGCAGGTGCCCTGGGCTTCGGCTCGGGGCATCTGCTCGTTCGGGGCACGCACGGCCCGTGCACAGACAGCTCCGTCGACAATGGGAAGCCTGCCCGAGGAGCCCACGATCACCGCAACGACGAATTCGCCGACACACCGACGCTCGAACGCGCGCGCGGGGCGCATCATCGCCGTCACAGGCCTCGTGGTGCTGATCATGATCGTGGGCGTCTGGATCCCCGGAGTCGTGGGAACCGCGGCCGCCGCGCTCCTTCCCTGGTGCGGCCTCGCGCTCGGAGTCCTGTCGGCGATCGCACTGATCCGCGCCCGCCGCGTCGTCCTGGTGCTGCTCGTGCCCATCCTCGTCTGGGTGCTGGCGATCGCGCCCTCCACCCCTGGTTTCGCATCGGGTGCCCCCGACGGGACGTCCACCGTCGAGATCGTCAGCCAGAACGTGCGCGCGCACTCCGGCGGCGCAGCGGAATCCGCAGCAGACCTCGCCGCCTCCGGTGCCGACGTCATCGCGCTGACGGAGCTCGATGCCGACAGCCTCGCCGCCGCCCGTGACACGCTCGCCGCCGACTACCCGCACTCCTACGCGATCGGCACGGTCGCGGTCTGGAGCCGCCTCCCCATCGCCGACGCTCAGGCGCTGTCGCTCGGTCTCGACTGGAAGCGCGCGCTGCGCGTGGTGGTGAGCGCGCCGGGTGCGGACGTCGCCGTGTACGTCATGCATGCGGCCTCCGTGCGGCCAGGAGTGCAGGACGACCGAGACGCGATGCTGTCCGGCATCGCCGATGCCGTCGCTGCAGACAGCGCCGAGTCGATCGTCGTCGTGGGCGACTTCAACGCCGCCTCCGCCGACCCGGCCCTGGCTGCCGCGCGGTCGCAGCTCGACTGGGTCCGACCGACCGACGGCACCCTCGGGTTCACCTGGCCTGCCACTTTGCCGCTCGCCAGGATCGACCACGTCTTCGTGCGCGGCCTGGCCGTGCTCGGCTCCACGACGATGCGGGCCGGAAGCAGCGACCACCTGGCGACCGTGACGACGCTCGGCTTCTGAGGCCGCGCACGGCGGATCCGCCGGCGGCACACCCGGGTGCGTAACGTGCGTCCGACGAGTCGCGTGCCAGGCGAGAATGGGAGCATGGACTGGCAGACGACCTCTGAAGACACGGTGCCCTCGGCGCCCGTGACGGAGGCCGACGTGCGTCTGCTTCGCGCACGACCACCGGCGACCGGCGCGTGGCGCGACGGAGACCCGGCGGGCGGACGCAGCTTCGCCTCGTTCGGCGCCTTCGCGACCGAGAGCGGCGCAGAGCTCCCCGGCATCCGTCTCGCGTTCGAGACGTGGGGCGAGCTGAACGACGCGCGCGACAACGCGATCCTGGTGCTCCACGCGCTCACCGGCGACAGCCACGTGCGCGGCGGCGCCGGAGCGGGGCATCCGACCGCAGGCTGGTGGGAGGACGTGACCGGGCCCGGAGGTCCGCTCGACACCGACCGGTGGTTCGTCATCGCGCCGAACATGCTCGGCGGCTGCCAGGGCTCCACGGGACCCGCCAGCATCGCGCCCTCCGGATACGAGTGGGCCTCCCGCTTCCCCTATCTGACCATCCGCGACCAGGTCGCAGCCCAGGTGCGCCTCGCAGATTCCCTCGGGATCGACACCTGGGCCGCCGTGATCGGCGGATCCATGGGCGGGATGCACGCCCTCGAATGGGCCGTCACGCACCCTGATCGCGTCGCCCGCCTCGCAGTGCTCTCCTCCCCGCCCGTCACCACTGCCGATCAGATCGCCCTGAACACGGTGCAGCTCGAGACCATCCGCATGGACCCGAGGTTCCAGGGCGGCGAGTACTACGACCTGGCCGACGGCGACGGTCCGCACCGCGGCCTGGCGCTCGCCCGACGCATGGCGCTGCTGAACTACCGCAGCCCGATCGAGCTCAACCAGCGGTTCCAGCGTTCGTGGCAGTCCGGGGTGTCTCCTCTCGGTCACGGCGGTCGCTTCGCCGTCGAGTCGTACCTCGACTTCCACGGCAACAAGTTCACCCGCCGTTTCGACGCGAACAGCTACATCACCCTCGTCGAGGCCATGAACTCGCACGACGTCGGCCGTGACCGCGGTGGCGTCGAAGAGGCGCTGCGCGCCGTGACCGCCACGACACTCGTGCTGGGGATCGACAGCGACCGGCTCTTCCCCGTCGATGGCCAGCACCGCATCGCCCGCAGCATCCCGAACACCCTCGACGGCCCCGAAGCGGTGGTGCTGACCAGCGACTTCGGTCACGATGGATTTCTCATCGAGACAGAGTCGGTCGGCAGCAATCTCCGACGGCTGCTCGCGAGCTAGCTCTCGTCGATCGTCCACGGCAGCGAACCGGTGCGCAGCCGCACACCGTCCCACTCGAAGTCCCTGCCCTGCGGCGTCTCGACCACACGGGTCGAGAAATGCTGCGCCACCCCTCCGGAGGCGAGCACAGCATCGACCGAGGAGAATCGGCCGAGCTGGTGCAGGGTGACCCAGGTCGGAGGGAAGAGCGTCCACTCCCCCGTCGCGTGTCGCGACAGGGCTTCTGCCGGGCTCAGCCACACCACGTCGACGACTTCGTCGACCGAGAACCGCGGTTCGACGTCGGGTGCGGAGGCGAGGAAGAACCAGGTCCGGATGCGAATGGACGCCTCGACCGGCGGCTGCCAGCGCGACAGCAGCACGGGATCGCTGATGATCAGGCCGACCTCCTCGGCTGTCTCGCGAACCGCCGCCCTGCGCGCATCGTCACTCTCATCCGCCCCCTCTCGGCGGTCGGACGGCTCCACCTTGCCGCCGGGGAACACCCAGGCCCCCGCGAACGAGCCGCGATCGGGCCGACGCATCAGCAGCACGGCGAAGCCCTCGGGCGTCGGACGCAGCAGCACGGCTGTCCCGGCGACGGGCAGATCGTCGAGGTCGGTCACAGCCTCACTCTACGAGGCGGAGCACCGCTCACGCCGCCGTGAGCACCGGTCTGCGCGCCTCTGAGCGATACGACAGCAGGGCGATCAGGAGGCCGGCGACCGCGAGCGCCGCACCCGTCCAGGACGGCGCGACGAAGCCCCATCCGGCGGCGATCACCACGCCGCCGAGGAATGCGCCGAGGCTGTTGCCGATGTTCAGCGCAGAGTGGTTCATCGCGGCGGCGATCGACTGATTGTCTCCGGCGACATCCATCAGCCGGGTCTGGATCGTCGGGCTCAGCACCGAAGACACGAAGCCGACCACGAACACGAGCAGCGCGAGGGTGACGATCCAGAATGCGAGCACGGCGAGGAGGGCGAAGACCACAGCCATCGCTGCAAGTCCGAAGAGCAGCGTGCGTCGCAGGTCGATGTCCGCGAGATGTCCGCCGACGAGGTTGCCCGCTGTCATCCCGAGCCCCATCAGCACCAACACGATCGGCACCGCCCACTCGGGCGAGCCGGCCACCTCGGTCACCAGCGGCGCGATGTAGCTGTAGACCGCGAAGAAGCCGCCGAAGCCGATCGCGCCGACACCGAGGGTGAACCAGACCTGGGGAATGCGGAAGACGCCGAGCTCCTCGCGCATGGTCCGCCCGGGCGAGCCGGGATGTGCGGGCACGAAGAACGCGATGCACACCGTCGCCAGGGCGAAGACGAGCGTCACGACCGCGAAGGCCGCCCGCCATCCCCAGAGCTGACCGAGGAAGGTTCCCAGCGGCACTCCCACCACGTTCGCCACGGTCAGACCTGTGAGGATGAAGGCGACGCCCTTGGCGCGGTTGCCCGGCCCCATGACGTCCGCCGCGACCAGGGCGCCGATGCCGAAGTAGGCACCGTGCGGCAGACCGGCGAGGAACCGTGACGCACCCACGAGTTCGAAGGTCGGCAGGAACACCGTGAGCGCGTTGAACACGGTCAGCGCCAGCGCCAGGCCGATCATGACCCGGTGCCGGGGGTAGCGGGCGACGAACCCGGCGATCGTCGGAGCACCGACGACCACGCCGAGCGCGTAGAGCGAGATCAGCCACCCTGCCTGGCTCAGCGCGTCTTCAGGGCTGGAGGCCCACAGCGTGGGCAGCAGCTCGTCGGCGATGTTGGGCAGCAGGCCCATGACGACGAATTCGGTCATGCCGATGCCGAAGCTGCCTATGGCGAGGGAGAGGAGCGCCCACTTCGCCGCACCCCTCGATTCAGTCGAGGGATTCACCCGTCGAGTCTACGGGGTGTCCGCGTCGTCGATCGCCGCCTCGAGCCGCTCGATCTTCGCGTCGAGCTCTCCGGTGTAGCCGGGACGGATATCGGCCTTGAGCACGAGCGACACCCGCGAGCCGAAGGGCATCACGGCTTCGGTGGCGCGCTTGACGACATCCATCACCGAGTCCCAGTCCGGGCCCTCGATCTCGGTGAACATGCTGGTCGTGCGGTGCGGCAGGCCCGACTCCCGCACGACGCGGACGGCGGCGGCGACCGCATCGTGGACCGACGCGTCGGAGCGCTCGGCGCCGTCGGAGGGGACGCCGCTCGGTGCGACGGAGAAGGCGATCAGCATGGTTTCACTCCCGGGTGGTGGACGAACGATGGGCGGGCACGCGGACGAGGGCGCGGATGCCGACGGCGAGGAGCACGACGAGCACGATGTTGCGCAGAGTCAGGATGGCGACGGGCAGCGTCTCTGCACGCAGCAGCGCGTCGTAGCTCAGCGGATAGATCAGGCAGGTGAGCGCGCACAGCGCGAGCACGAGCAGCGCAGGCGCGGCCGCTCGCGTGCGGTCGAGAACGAGCCAGAGGACGGCCGGAGCGATCAGCCACGTCTGGAACTGCGGAGAGCCGACCTTGTTCGCGACGATCAGGGTCGTCACGAGACTCAACGCGAGCGGAGGGAACAGCCGTGCGAAGGATGCCCCGCGTGATGCCTTCAGCGCGCCGATGACGGTGATCAGGACGACGAAGACAGCCATCAGGGGTGTGAGCACAGCACTCACGGCATCCGCGCCCTGCGCGCTGATCTGGAAGGTCAGGATGTCGAAGCTGTACTCGATGCGGGCGGCCCCGGCGATCGCGAGCCACAGGAACGGGGTCGCGGCCACTGCCTCGATCTGCAGACCGCGGCCGGTCTGCTCTGTCAGGAATCCGAAGATCTCGGCATCGGCTCCGAAGGCGACCAGAACGACGACGACGGCTGCCGATACGGCTGCGGCGGTGAGCAGAACGCGCATCCGGCTTCGGGCTGCCACGACGGCTGCGACCAGCAGCGCGCCCGGCCAGATCTTGATCCAGGCGCCGATCGCCAGCAGCGCTGCCGCGGCAGCGGGGCGGCGAACCAGCCAGAGTCCGCCGATCACCGCGAGCGGCACCGTGATCGCGTCGATGCGGTACATCGCGATCGGTCCCAGCAGAAGCAGGGCGGTGATCCAGAACCAGGCGGCCATCCGCCGAGGCTGCGACGGCGAACGCCCGACGAGCACCGCGAAGGCGATCGCATCGAGCACCGTGACGAGCACCGCCCACGCGATCAGATACGCCCCGGAGGCCCCCATCACCGCGATGAGCGGTGTCGACAGGATCTTCGCGAGCAGCATGGGCACGAGCGCGAGCTGCGGATAGACCCACGTCTCGGTGACTCCGACGATGGCCCCGCCCGACAGCGCCGCCGACGACCACGGTTCGTACACGAGCACCACGTCGCCCATCGGCTGGCTCGGATACAGCCAGCCGGCGACCGCCGTGAAGAGGTGCACGAGTCCGAACGCGCTCCACAGCGTGACGAGACGCATCGAGACGGTGCGACTCACGCGACGACGTCCGAGAATGCGCGAGGCAGCGCCTCTGCGACATCGAGCGCCACGATCGGATGTCCCGTCGCGCGGCCATCCGCGCCCGGACCAGCCGCGAGGACACCGGCATGACCATGCAACCACGCGGCCGCGGCTGCGACCTCAGCCAGCGGTGCGTCGGCGTTCGCGGCGAGGAGCGCCCCGAGCACGCCGCCCAGGACATCACCGGTGCCCGCAGTCGCGAGCCAGCCGGTGCCCGCCTCCACCCGGATCAGCAGTCCGTCCGGATCCGCGATCAGCGTCTGTGCGCCCTTGAGCAGCACGACGGTGCCGAGGTCGTGCGCCACCCGGGCGACGGCGTCGGCGCGGTCGTCACGGGTGCCGTATCCGAGCTGATCCTGCAGGCGCTCGAACTCACGGCCGTGCGGCGTCAGCACGCGCGGGGCACGACTCCCTCGCGCCAGGTCGAGCGCCCCCGCGTCGACGACCACCGGCACCTGCCCGTCGAGCAGGTCGCGCAGCTCGCGCTCCGTCTCGGGGCTCCTGCTCGCGGCATCCGTCCCTGATCCGATCACCCAGGCGCCGACGCGTGCACCCGCGATGCTCGGGCTGACCACGGTCTCGGGGCGTCGTGCGATCACGGCATCCGCGGCTCGGCCGTCGCCGACGTAGCGCACGAAGCCCGCCCCGGCGCGCCACGCCGCCTCGACACCGAGCACCGCGGCACCCGGATAGGCGGACGATCCGGTGCGCAGGCCGACGACGCCCCGGGAGTACTTGTCGTCATCCGCGCCTGGCACGCGCAGGAAGCGTGCGGTGTCTTCGCGGGACCAGTCACGTGCGTCGGGCATGACTCCACGTTAGTGCGGCGGCCCGCACCGCCCCACCCGGCCGGTAGCGTCGAGGGGTGAGCATTCTCTTCTCCCCGCTGAGCATCCGTTCCGTCACGTTCCGCAACCGGCTCTGGGTGTCTCCCATGTGCATGTACAGCGCGATCGACGGCGTCGTCCAGGAATGGCACCACACCCACCTCGCCCAGTTCGCCTCCGGCGGAGCCGGTCTGATCGTCGCCGAGGCGACAGCCGTCGCCCCCGAGGGCCGCATCTCACCACGGGATGCCGGCCTCTGGAACGACGAGCAGCGCGACGCGTGGGTGCCGGTCGTCGAGGCGATCCATTCACGTGGCGCGGTCGCAGGCATCCAGCTCGCGCACGCCGGCCGCAAGGCGTCGACCTGGTGGCCCTGGGCCGACGCGCGCGGATCGGTACCGGCGGCGGACGGCGGATGGACGACCACCGCGCCCTCCGACATCGCCTTCGATGGCTTCGCGGAGCCTGCGGCGCTCGACGAGGACGGCATCGACGCCGTCGTCGAAGGGTTCGCGAGCGCGACCCGCCGTGCCCTCGACGCCGGCTTCGACGTGCTGGAGGTGCACGGTGCGCACGGATACCTGCTGCACCAGTTCCTCTCTCCGCTCTCGAATCTGCGAGACGACGAGTACGGCGGCTCTCTCGAGAACCGCGCTCGACTGCTCCTCCGGGTGGTGGGCGCGATCCGCGAGGTCGCCGGAGACGGGGTGCCCGTCTTCGTGCGCATCTCGGCGACCGATCATGCCGAGGGCGGATTCACCCCCGACGAGGCGGCGATCGTGAGCGGCTGGGCGACCGAGCACGGAGCCGACCTCATCGATGTCTCCAGCGGCGGGCTCGTGGCGCACCAGCAGATCAGCGTGTTCCCCGGATACCAGGTGCCGCTGGCCGAGAACGTGCGCCAGGGCGGACGCATCCCCGTGTCGGCGGTCGGACTGATCACCGCCGCCGAACAGGCAGAGCAGGTGCTCGCCGACGGTGCGGCCGATGCGATCTTCGCGGGCCGCGAGTGGCTGCGCGACCCGCACTTCGCGCTCAGGGCCGCCCATGAGCTCGGCGCCGAGATCACCTGGCCGCCGCAGTACGAGCGGGCACGCTGGCGCTGATCGCCACCCCGCACAGAAGCCCCCGGGTCCGCATGGACTCGGGGGCTTCTCGGTGATCGCGGGTCAGTGACCGCGGATGCGACGGGTCGCGTCCTGCACCTCTCCCACGAGCTCCTCGAGGATGTCCTCGAGGAAGAGCACGGCAGTCGTGCGCCCCTGGGAGTCCCGCACCTTCGCCAGGTGACGCCCTGCTCGGCGCATCACGGCGAGAGCGTCCTCCAGATCGGTGTCCTCCTGCACCGGGACCATGTGGTTGATCCGCTTCGAGGGCAGCGGCTCGACCAGCTTCTCGGCAGCACCGGGTCCGTCGGACGCCCGCAGGATGTCCTTGAGGTGGACGTATCCGACAGGGGTTCCCTCGTCGTCGACGATCACGTAGCGGGAGAACCCGTAGCGGGCGACGGCCTTCTCGACGTCATCCGGAGTCGCCGACTGCGGAAGCGTCACGAGATCGCTGAGCGGAACAGCCACATCGCGAGCCTTCTTGTCGGTGAACTCCACGGCTGCCGCCACAGTGCCCGCCGTGTCGGTGAGCACGCCCTCTCGCCGGGACTGATCGACGATCGTCGCGACCTCGTCGAGCGTGAACGTCGATGCGGCCTCGTTCTTCGGCTCGACCCGGAACAGCCGGAGCACGCCGTTGGCCGCCGCGTTCAGCAGCCAGATCACCGGCATGAAGATCTTCGACACCATCACGAGGGGCGGCGCGAGGATGAGCACCGCGCGCTCCGGAACCGAGAACGCGAGGTTCTTCGGCACCATCTCGCCGAACACCACGTGCAGGAACGACACGATCAGCAGAGCGATCGCGAACGACACGGCATCGACGACGCCGTCCGACCAGCCGAGCGCGTGCAGCGGCACGGCGAGCAGGTGATGGATCGCGGGTTCGGAGACGTTCAGGATCAGCAGCGAGCAGATCGTGATGCCCAGCTGCGAGGTCGCGAGCATGAGCGTCGCGTGCTCCATCGCGAAGAGCGCGGTCTTGGCGGCGCGCGACCCGCGGTCGGCCTTGGGCTCGATCTGCGACCGGCGCGCGGAGATCACCGCGAACTCGGCGCCGACGAAGAACGCGTTCGCCACGAGCAGCACGACCAGCCAGGCCAGTCCTCCCCAGTCGTTCATCGTCCGACCACCTCTGCGGGAAGATCCTGATTCGGGACGTAGCGGATGCGGTCGACACGACGACCGTCCATGCGGACCACCTGGAGCTTGCCCGTGTCGAGGTCGACCTCGTCACCCACCGACGGCACGCGCTCGAGGACGCTCATGACGTAGCCGGCCACGGTGTCGTACACGTCACCCTCCGGAACCTCCACTCCCGCTCTGCGTCGCAACTCGTCCGGCCGCAGCTCTCCGGGGAAGGTGATGCCGTCTCGCCCGCGGACGACTCCGGCGCGCGTGCGGTCGTGCTCGTCCGAGACCTCGCCCACGAGCTCCTCCACCAGGTCCTCCAGCGTGACGAGACCGGCAGTGCCGCCGTACTCGTCGACCACGACGGCCAGCTGGTATCCGCGGGCTCTGAGCTCGGAGATGAGCGCGTCGACGTGCACCGTCTCGGGGACACGGAGCGGATCGGTCGAGAGCGCGCCGACCGGCACCTCGCCTCGTCGATCACGCGGGACGGAGATCGCGGCCTTCAGGTGCACGACACCCGTGATGTCGTCGAGGTCGTCGTCGTACACGGGGAAGCGGCTGTGTCCCGTGCGGCGGGCGAGCTGGATGACGTCGTCGGCCGAGTCGCCGACCGCGAGGGCGTGCATGCTCGGACGAGCCGTCATCACGTCGGCGGCCGTCAGGCGGGAGAACGTCAGCGTCCGATCGAGCAGGCTCGCGGTGTCGGCTTCGAGCAGTCCGGCACTCGCCGAGCGACGCACGAGAGAAGAGAGCTCCTCGGCGCTGCGCGCACCGGACAGCTCTTCCTTCGGCTCGATGCCCATGCTCCGAAGGACCCCGTTCGCACTGCCGTTGAGCACCACGACGGCCGGCTTGAAGACGGTCGTGAACGCGACCTGGAACGGCATGACGAGCTTCGCGGTCGCGAGCGGCAGCGCCAGGGCGAAGTTCTTGGGCACCAGCTCCCCGAGGATCATCGACAGCACGGTGGCGACCAGCATGGCGACGATCGTCGCGATCGGACCGACGGCCGCCTCAGGGATGCTCCAGGCGACGAGGGTCGGGCCGAGGAGGTTGGAGAGCGCCGGCTCCATCGTGTACCCGGTCAGGAGCGTCGTCAGGGTGATGCCCAGCTGAGCGGACGACAGATGGGTCGAGGTGTGCTTGAGGGCGCTGATGGTCAGCGACAGGCGGGATTCGCCGCGGGACTGACGGGCCTCGAGATCGGCGCGGTCGAGATTGACCAGGGCGAACTCGCTCGCGACGAACAGCCCGGTGCCCACGGTGAGCAGAAGCCCCACGCCCAAGAGGATGTAGTCCATCAGTCGTTCCTCCCGAGACGGGGAGGCAGGCAATGGGGCGATGTACTACAACTGGGAGGGTCGTCCATGGTGTCCACGATTCTACGGGATCGCAGTGGGTCGGAGCGCGGACGACTACCAGCTGACCGGGAGGGCCTTGCCCTCTTCGTATCCTGCGGCGGACTGCAGCCCGACGAGCGCCCGTTCGTGGAACTCGGGCACCGACGATGCCCCGGCATAGGTGAACGACGAGCGCACGCCCGATGTGATCATGTCGAGCAGGTCCTCGAGTCCTGGGCGCAGCGGGTCGAGGTAGATCTTCGAGGACGAGATCCCCTCTGCGAACAGCTCCTTGCGGGCACGCTCATACGCATCGAGACGGCCGAACCGAGCCTGCACCGCCTTGGTGGAGGCCATGCCCCAGGATTCCTTGTAGATGCGGCCCTCGGCGTCGCTCTGCAGCTCGCCCGGCGCCTCGATCGTTCCCGCGAACCAGGAGCCGACCATCACGGACGCGGCGCCCGCGGCGAGCGCGAGCGCCACGTCGCGCGGATACCGCACTCCCCCGTCCGCCCAGACGTGAGCGCCGAGCTCCCGGGCGGCCTGGGCGGTCTCGAGCACAGCGGAGAACTGCGGGCGGCCGACGGCCGTCATCATGCGCGTCGTGCACATCGCGCCCGGCCCCACGCCGACCTTGAGGATGGAGGCGCCGGCCTCGACGAGGTCCTTGACGCCGTCGGCGGTGACGATGTTGCCGGCCACGATCGGGATGCCGAGATTCAGTGCGGCGACGGCGCTCAGCGCGCGCAGCATCCCCTCCTGGTGTCCGTGCGCCGTGTCCACCACGAGCACATCGACGCCGGCGTCGGCGAGGGCCTTCGCCTTGGACGCGACGTCTCCGTTGATGCCCACCGCCGCCGCGACGGCGAGGCGGCCGTCGCCGTCCGTCGCCGAGCGATACAGCGTCGACCGCAGGGCACTGCGCGCGCTGAGCGTTCCGACGAGGTGCCCGTGGTGCGTGATCGTGACCATGTCGACGCCCGCGTCGGTGATCACGTCGAAGGCATGACGCTCTGATCCGATGTCATCCGCGTCGAGAGACGGCGTGCCGGCGTGCACCAGATCGCCCAGCTGTGCATCCGGGAGCGCAGTGGCCAGCCGCGTCGCCGGCAGGACACCGAGAATACGCTCGGCATCGTACGGAGCTCCGCCCGTGGCCACGACGATGCCGTGACCTGCGGTGGCAGGCATCAGCCGGAGTGCGTCCGACACCGATGCCTCGGGAGGCAGCACGATCGGCGTGTCCCACAGCACCGGCTGCGCCTTGACGTCGCGGATCGCAGCATCGAGACCCTGCAACGGCATGTCCTGAGGGAGCACTCCGAGTCCGCCACGCCGCGCGAGCACCGCCGCGAGCCGGGGGCCGGTCACGGAGTTCATGTTCGAGGCCACGATGGGCAGGGTGGCCGGGGTGCCGTCCTGCGGGGCCAGATCGACCTGCAGACGGCTGGTGACGGCGGATCGTCGCGGCACGAGGAACACGTCGGAATAGGTCAGATCGACTGTGGGTGACTCACCGGAGAACTCCATACCCCCACGGTACTCAGATAGCGGCGTCGAGGGCGCATGCCTTCGACGAATGCGCGAGGAAACACGTTAGGCTTGGAAGTCGAGAGTGTGCGGGCCCGGACGCATCACGCGTCCTGCTGTGCATACGTGGACTTCAGCGATGAAAGAGGGCGATCGAGCGTGTCGAACCAGGTGACCGGCGTCGGGGGCGACGGGGGGTTCGGAGCCAATTCCTGGCTCGTGGAAGAGCTCTACGAGCAGTACAAGGTGAACCGCGACTCCGTCGACAAGGAGTGGTGGCCCATCCTCGAGAAGTACCAGTCGGATGCCGCGACCGGCACCGCGGCTCCCGCACCCGCTGCCGAGCAGCCCGCGCATCCGGTGACAGCCCCCATCCCCGTCATCGGCGCACAGCCCGTGGCGCGGACCACGACCAAGCCTGCCGCCGCGGCGCCGATTCCGGCGCAGGCCCCGAAGCCCGCGGCGAAGGCCGAGGCACCGGAGTCGGCGGATCCCGTCGAGGAGGACAAGGTCACGCCGCTCCGCGGTCTGCCCAAGACCCTCGCCGCGAACATGGACGAGTCCCTGACCGTCCCCACCGCGACCAGCGTCCGCACGGTGCCCGCGAAGCTGATGATCGACAACCGCATCGTCATCAACAACCACATGGCGCGCACCCGCGGCGGCAAGATCAGCTTCACCCACCTCATCGGCTGGGCGCTCATCCGCACGCTCGACGAGTTCCGCAGCCAGAACGTCTTCTACGCCGAGATCGACGGCAAGCCCTCGGTCGTGGCACCGGCGCACGTCAACCTCGGCATCGCGATCGACCTGCCGAAGCCCGACGGCACGCGCGCACTCATGGTCCCCAGCATCAAGCGCGCCGACACGCTGACGTTCAGCGAGTACCTCGTCGCCTACGAGGACCTCGTCACGCGCGCCCGCAACAACAAGCTGACGGCCGCAGACTTCCAGGGCACGACGGTGTCGCTGACCAACCCCGGCGGCATCGGCACCGTGCACTCCGTCCCCCGCCTCATGAAGGGGCAGGGATGCATCATCGGCGCCGGTGCGCTCGAGTACCCGGCGGAGTTCCAGGGAGCGAGCGAGAAGACGCTCAACGAGCTCGCGATCGGCAAGACCATCACGCTGACGAGCACGTACGACCACCGCGTCATCCAGGGCGCCGGCTCTGGCGAGTTCCTCAAGAAGGTGCACGAGCTGCTGATCGGGCAGCGCGGCTTCTACGACGACATCTTCGCTGCTCTCCGCATCCCGTACTCGCCGATCCGCTGGAACCCCGACATCGCGGTCGACCTCGCCGAGCGCGTCGACAAGCAGTCCCGCGTGCAGGAGCTCATCAACTCGTTCCGGGTGCGCGGACACCTGATGGCCGACATCGACCCGCTCGAGTACGTCCAGCGCTCGCACCCCGACCTCGAGATCGAGAGCCACGGCCTCACCTTCTGGGACCTCGACCGCGAGTTCGTCACCGGCGGGTTCGGCGGCCGACGGGTCGCGAAGCTCCGTGACATCCTCGGCGTCCTGCGCGACTCGTACTGCCGCACGCTCGGCATCGAGTACATGCACATCCAGGACCCGGAGCAGCGTCGCTGGTTCCAGGAGAAGGTCGAGGTCAAGTACCAGAAGCCCGGCCATGACGAGCAGCTGCGGGTCCTCCGCAAGCTCAACGAGGCCGAGGCCTTCGAGACCTTCCTGCAGACCAAGTTCGTCGGTCAGAAGCGATTCTCGCTCGAGGGCGGCGAGTCGCTCGTCCCGCTGCTCGACGAGATCCTCCAGGGTGCGGCCACCTCCGGCCTCGAGGGCGCAGCGATCGGCATGGCGCACCGCGGCCGCCTGAACGTGCTGACCAACATCGCCGGCAAGACCTACGGCCACGTGTTCCAGGAGTTCGAGGGCACGCAGACCCCCGGCAACCAGCGCGGCTCCGGCGATGTGAAGTACCACCTCGGCACCGAGGGCACCTTCGTCGCCGACGACGGATCCGAGCTCCCGGTCTACCTCGCCGCGAACCCGTCTCACCTCGAGACCGTCGACGGCGTCCTCGAGGGCATCGTCCGCGCCAAGCAGGACCGCAAGCCGATCGGCACGTTCGCCTGGCTGCCGATCCTGGTGCACGGCGACGCGGCGTTCGCCGGGCAAGGTGTGGTCGTCGAGACTCTGCAGATGTCTCAGCTGCGCGGATACCGCACCGGCGGCACGATCCACGTCGTCGTCAACAACCAGGTCGGCTTCACCACCCTCCCCAACGATTCGCGCAGCTCGGTGTATTCGACGGATGTCGCGAAGACGATCCAGGCGCCGGTGTTCCATGTGAACGGCGACGACCCAGAAGCCGTCATCCACGTCGCGCAGCTCGCTTTCGAGTACCGCGAGCGGTTCCACCGCGACGTCGTCATCGACCTCGTCTGCTACCGACGCCGCGGGCACAACGAGGGAGACGACCCCTCGATGACGCAGCCGCTGATGACGGATCTGATCCAGGCGAAGCGCTCGGTGCGCAAGCTCTACACCGAGTCGCTCGTCGGTCGCGGCGACATCACCGAAGAGGAGTACGACGAGGCCAAGGCGGACTTCCAGAACCGCCTGGAGATCGCGTTCGCCGAGACCCACGCTGCAGAGACCGGCGCCAACCCGGTCGCTCAGGACCTGCCTCCGGCTGACGAGCAGGTCGGCGCCCCGGAGATCACTGGAGTCTCGAACGAGGTCATCCAGCTCATCGGCGACGCGTTCGTGAACAAGCCCGAGGGCTTCACCGTTCACCCGAAGCTCCAGCAGCAGCTCGAGAAGCGTCTCGACATGAGCCGCAACGGCAACATCGACTGGGGCTTCGGCGAGCTGCTCGCCTTCGGTTCTCTCCTCGTCGAGGGCACGCCCGTGCGGCTCGCGGGGCAGGACTCGCGGCGCGGCACGTTCGTGCAGCGTCACGCGACACTGCACGACCGCGCGAACGGCCAGGAGTGGCTGCCGCTGTCGAACCTGTCAGACTCCCAGGGGCGCTTCTTCGTCTACGACTCGCTCCTGAGCGAGTACGCCGCGCTCGGCTTCGAGTACGGCTACTCGGTCGAGGCTCCAGAGGCACTCGTGCTGTGGGAAGCCCAGTTCGGCGACTTCGTGAACGGCGCCCAGTCGGTCATCGACGAGTACATCTCGGCGGCCGAGCAGAAGTGGGGACAGCAGTCCAGCGTCACCCTGCTCCTCCCCCACGGCTACGAGGGCCAGGGACCGGACCACTCGTCGTCGCGCATCGAGCGCTTCCTGCAGATGTGCGCGCAGGACAACATGATCGTCTCGCGCCCCTCGACGCCCGCGTCGTACTTCCACCTGCTGCGCCGTCAGGCCTACGCCCGTCCGCGCAAGCCGCTCATCGTCTTCACCCCGAAGGCCATGCTGCGCCTGCGGGGTGCGACGAGCCCTGTCGAGGCCTTCACCCAGGGCCGCTTCGAGCCCGTGCTCGACGACAACCGCGGTCTCGACCGCAACGCGGTGAAGCGCGTGCTCGTGCACTCGGGCAAGGTCCACTGGGATCTCAAGGCCGAGCTCGACAAGAACCCGAACCCCGAGATCGCGCTGGTCAGGCTCGAGCAGCTGTACCCGACGCCGATCGACGGTCTGAAGGCCATCACCGACTCGTACCCGAACGCCGAGCTGGTGTGGGTGCAGGAAGAGCCGGAGAACCAGGGGGCATGGCCGTTCCTTGCTCTCGCATTCGCCGATGTGCCCGGTGACCGCAGCTTCCGCCCGGTGTCGCGCCCCGCGTCGGCATCGCCGGCGACCGGCTCGTCGAAGGTGCACGCGGCCGAACAGGCGAAGCTCCTGCGAGACGCTCTCACCATCAGCTGACGGCTGTCGGATAAAACGGAGAGGGGCTCACGGCGATGCCGTGAGCCCCTCTCCGTGCAGTCCGTCGTCGCGGCGGGCGGCGCTCAGTACCAGATGCCCAGGAGCGGGGCATCTGCTGTGCGGAACGCATCGTCGAGCGCTGCCGCCGTCTCCGTCGATGCATGCAGACGGCCGGCCGCGCGGAGCCGAACAGCGCTGACCCCGCCCGCGTAGATCGACGAGAGAGCCCCCACGCCGAGAATGACGTCGGCCTCTGCGCCGTCGTCGACCCGTGCGACATCCGCCGTACCGTCGGCACCCGAGGTCAGTCGCCACGAGCCTTCGGCGAAACCGAGAGGATCTTCGACTCGGAACACCACATCGAGGGGCGCTCGATACGTGCGGGCGCTGAGCGCAGCGGGCACGTCGAGGAGGCGCAGCCACCCGTGATCGTGAGGGGTGAGGTCCACGCCTCGCTGGTCGGTGACGAGCCAGGTGATCGGATCGTCGATCGGGCGCAGGTCGACCACGACCTTCGACACCAGGTCGTGCTGCAGAGCGAATCTCCAGAGCGCGGCCAGGGCATCCGTCGTGGTCGAGGTCAGGTGGTGGATCTCCATGTCCGCGCGAAAACTCCCCGCGACCTCCTTGAGCGTGTACGCCATCGCACCCCGGACTGCTCCGTCGGCGTCGACGTAGCGCACACCTCGAACGGCCCGTGGAGCGGTGTGTCCCACCGACAGCCCGGCGATCCGCTCCCAACGCGCGTCCCACCCGGCGATCTGCCCCGAACGCTGGGTTCGCGCCTGCTCATGCAGAGCGGACAGGTCCTTCTGAAGCGTCTGGCGCTCGACGTACTCGACGCGGCCATCGGTCGCCGGGCCGTTCCATCCCGCCCTCGGCGCGTCGATCGACACCTTGGCTGCGGGGATCGCCGAAGCGAACCCGTACCGCTCGTAGATCGTCGCCTCAGAGACGGTGAGGCCGGCGACAGCGACACCCGCGCCTGCGGCGGCACGCAGCTCGCCTTCGAGCAGGTTGCGCGCGATGCCGCGGCGACGATGAGTGCCTGAGACCGTGACAGCGCTGATCGCCCACATCCCCACCTCGCCGCCGGGCACGGTCAGCGGAGTCACCCACGAGTTGACCGTGGCGACCGGGAAGGCGCCGTCAGGGGCATTCTCCTCGAACACGCCGACGTTGCGCCGCGTCGCGAGAAGTACGCGGTCTGCGGCGATCTGCTCTGGCGTGGGATCGGCATCGAGGAACCCCCGCGCCTCTGCCCGCAGGAAAGCCTCGGTGTCCGCATCCGAGCCGTTGTCGACGAGTCGGTAGACGAGATTCTTCGCGGCCAGGCGCGCAGCGGACACGGGATCAACGGGGACGGTAAGCGCGTCGGTCATTCCTCCACCCTATGGGAGGCGCGACGGACCGGGTCCCGCCTCAGTGCTGTGCGGCCTGCACCTCACGCAGTCGAGCGAACACCTGGTCACGCAGCTCTTCGGGTGCCGTCTCCTTGCACGCGCGCGCCACGACCTCGGTGAGGGTCGTCGCCACCAGCGCCTCATCCCGGCAGGACGGGCAGTTCTCGAGATGCTCACGGATCTCGGTGTGCTCGGTGTTGCACACCTCGTTGCGGAGGTACTCCTCGAGGTCCTTGCGGGCCTTGTCGCAGCCGCAGTCGGTCATTTCTTGCTCCTCGGGTCGGCCGTGGAGATTCCCCGCTCCGCGGCGTACTCAGCCAGCAGCTCCCGCAGCATGCGCCTGCCTCGATGCAGGCGGCTCATCACGGTGCCGATGGGGGTCTTCATGATGTCCGCGATCTCCTGATAGGCGAAGCCCTCGACATCAGCGAGGTACACCGCCAACCTGAAGTCCTCGGGAACGGCCTGCAACGCGTCCTTGACGACCGATGCGGGCATGTGGTCGATGGCTTCCGCCTCGGCCGAACGGCTGTGCGACGCGGTGGTCGACTCGGCACCGCCCATCTGCCAGTCCTCGAGCTCGTCGATCGTGCCCTGGAACGGCTCGCGCTGCTTCTTGCGGTAGATGTTGATGTACGTGTTGGTGAGGATGCGGTACAGCCACGCCTTCAGGTTCGTGCCCTGCGAGAACGTCGCCCAGGACCCGTATGCCTTGACGAAGGTCTCCTGCACGAGGTCAGCAGCGTCCGCCGGGTTGCGCGTCATGCGCATCGCCGCGGCATAGAGCTGATCCATGAACGGGATCGCCTGTTCCTCGAATTCGCGCCGAGGGTCGCTGACCGTCTCTGCGGTTGCCGTGTCATCCATCACCGGCCAGTCTAGGCGGGTGAGGTCCACCGACTCGCGTTCCAGCGTTGCGAGCATGCTCTCTCCTTGTCGGCGTGCGCCCATATTCGATCGTTCGGACACTCGCGTTTACTAAGGTGGGAACCGATGAGCGCCAACAGGTATTCCCCCTCCCCTGTCCAGGGCGTCTATGTCGCGCCGATCAGCACCGGAGCCGTTCATGCGACCGTGACGATCCCCGGCTCGAAATCGCTCACCAATCGCGAGCTCATCATCGCCGCGATCGCGGACGGACCCGGCAGACTCATCGCTCCTCTGCACTCCGACGATTCCCGCCGCATGATCGAGGCCCTGCGCGCCCTGGGCGTCGGCATCGAGGAGATCGACGGCAACGGAGAGTTCGGGCCCGACCTCGCGATCACGCCGGCCAAGCTCATGGGCGGCACGACGATCGACTGCGGCCAGGCCGGCACGGTGATGCGCTTCATCGCGCCGCTGGCCGGGCTCGCCCAGCGCGACGTGCACCTCACTGCCCACGAGACGGCCCTGCACCGACCGATGGGCGGTCTCATCAGCGCGCTGCGCGACCTCGGAGTCGACATCGACGATGAGGGCACGTGGGCCCTGCCGTTCACCGTCCGCGGCCACGGTCGCATCCGAGGCGGGCGCGTCGAGATCGACGCCTCGGCATCCAGTCAGTTCGTCTCGGGACTCCTGCTCGCCGCCCCGCGCTTCGACGTGGGCCTGCACCTCGTGCACACCGGCGACCATCTGCCGAGCCTGCCTCACATCGACATGACGATCGAGGCGCTGAGCCGTCGCGGCATCCGGATCGAGCGACCAGCCACAGGTGAGTGGCTCGTAGAGGCGGGCGTGCCACGCGCCAAGGAGATCGCGATCGAGCCCGATCTCTCGAACGCGGCGCCGTTCCTCGCCGCTGCACTGGTCACGGGGGGCGCGGTGTCGGTGCCCGGGTGGCCTGTGCACTCCACCCAGCCCGGCGCTCTGCTTCCCGAGATCCTGCAGGCCATGGGTGCGCATGTCGGCCGTCACAGCGGAACGCTGACGGTCCGGGCCGGGGCCGAGATCCGCGGGCTCGACATGGACCTCTCGGCTGCGAGCGAGCTGACCCCGACGCTCGTCGGACTGGCGGCGTTCGCGTCCGGCCCCACCACGATCCGCGGTATCGGTCACATCCGACTCCACGAGACCGATCGCATCGCGGCGCTCGTCGGCAACATCCGCGCCCTCGGCGGCGAGGCGGAAGAGCTCTCCGACGGCCTGCGCATCATTCCCCGACAGCTGCACGGTGGCCGATGGGCGGCGCACCACGACCATCGGATGGCGACGACGGGCGCCCTGATCGGTCTGCGCGTGCCCGGGGTCGAGATCGATGACATCGGCACCACCTCCAAGACGCTTCCGGAGTTCACTCTCCTCTGGGAGCGAATGCTGCGAGGCGCATCCTCGTGAGCTGGCTCGACGACTCCGACGACCTCGACGACGACTTCGAGGACTATGACGAGAGCAGCATCCGCACGCGCCCGAACCCGAAGGCCAACCGCCCTCGCACCAAGCGACGGCCTGCGCATGACGACGCTCAGATCGGCCGCGTCCTCGGCGTGGACCGTGGTCGCTACTCCGTGCTGATCGACGAGGACACGCCTGACGAGCGCATGATCACCGCCGCACGGGCGCGTGAGCTTCGCAGGAACCCGATCGTCACCGGTGATCACGCCAAGGTCGTCGGCGACATCTCAGGCGAAGACGGCACCCTGGCGCGGATCATCGGCATCGCCGATCGCACGTCCCTGCTTCGGCGCAGCGCCGACGATACCGACCAGGTCGAGCGGGTGATCGTCGCGAACGCCGATCAGATGCTCGTCGTCGTCGCCGCCGCCGACCCCGAGCCGCGTGCCCGCCTCGTCGACCGCTACCTCGTGGCCGCGTTGGATGCCGGCGTGCGCCCGCTCCTCGTCGTCACGAAGACGGACCTGGCCGACCCCAGCGCCTTCCTGTCGCATTTCGACGGACTCGACGACCTGCGCGTCTTCACCAGTGCGCAGGACGAGATGCCCGTCGACGAGATCGGTGCTGCCCTCGTCGGGCACTCCACGGTCTTCGTCGGGCATTCGGGTGTGGGCAAGTCGACGCTCGTGAACGCTCTGGTGCCCAGCGCTCTGCGCGCGACGGGGCACGTCAACCAGGTCACCGGACGTGGCCGGCACACCTCTTCGTCGACCGTATCGCTGCGATACGTCAGCCCGGAGGGCAACGGCTGGGTGATCGACACCCCCGGCGTCCGCTCCTTCGGTCTCGGGCATGTGAACCCCGCGAACATCCTCGCCGCCTTCACCGAGCTGGCGGAGATCGCCGAGAAGTGCCCGCGCGGATGCACGCACCTCGCGGATGCTCCGGATTGCGCACTCATCGAAGCGGCCGAGAGCGGCGAGCTGAGCGAGACCGGGCGAGCGCGCCTGGACTCGCTGCAGAGGCTTCTGCAGACGTTCGCCGACAAGGCCGAGCAGACGCCCGGCCGGTAGGCTGGACGTGTGACTGTGCGCCTCGACTCCGGATCCGCTGCCCCCGACTTCGCTCTTCTCGACCAAGACGGCGCGACCGTCCGACTCGACGATCTGCGCGGCCAGAAGACGGTGCTCTATTTCTATCCGGCCGCGATGACGCCAGGGTGCACGACGCAGGCCTGCGACTTCCGCGACAGCATCTCCTCTCTCGAGGGCGCCGGGTACCGCGTGATCGGGGTCTCGCGTGACGAGCCTGCGAAGCTCGCCGAATTCCGCGAGCGCGACGGCCTCACCTTCACCCTTCTCAGCGACCCGGACCACGCCGTGCACACCGCATACGGAGCCTGGGGCGAGAAGATGAACTACGGCAAGGTTGTAGAAGGAGTCATCCGCTCGACCTTCGTTCTCGATGAGCAGGGAACGATCACCCTCGCTCAGTACAACGTCAAGGCGACAGGGCACGTCGCCCGACTGCGCAAGCTGCTCGGCATCGACGCCTGAGAGTCACTCCGCCGGGCGCTCGTTCTCGGCGCGCGTGCTCGCGATCAGCAGCGCGAAGCACAGCAGCGCCGGCAGCCCGACGCCGATGGTGAACGCCCAGGCGATCGGCTGCAGCGTCAGCGAGCCGAGCGCGAGCGCCACGGCGAGCACCTGGAAGACGACCCCACCCGAGCGTGCCCACGAATGGCCCGTCCTGGTTCCGATGGCGAATGCGATGAGAGCGACAGCGCCGATGAGCGTCAGCACGATGAGGGCGAGCGCCGTCGGCAGCGACGCGGCATCACCTGCGCCGAGACCGACGAGCTCGATGAGGGCGAACACGATCAATGCGGCGCCCTCTGCCGCGAGAACCGCGGAAGCCGCCAGAGCGAGGCCGGGTGAGCGCACAGTTGTCTCCTGAGAATCGAATGAGAACGGCGGAAACCCTTGATTTCGCCGGTTTCATGTAACAGAATGGACAGCGTCATGTGCTCCCACAGCGGCGTGGGGCGGGCTTCGCGCTCGCATCACAGAAAGCGGGCATCCGTCCGTATCTCATACAGGGTAGCTGAACCCGATCTGCACCCGAAATCCGAGTCGTCGCAATGCGACGATTTCTGAAACACCACACCGAGGAGCCCCCATGGACTGGCGCGATAAGGCCGCCTGCCTGACTGTCGACCCCGAGCTGTTCTTCCCTGTCGGGAACACCGGTCCGGCCGTCGACCAGATCGAGAAGGCGAAGACCGTCTGCGCCACCTGCACGGTGACCGAGATCTGCCTGCAGTACGCCCTCGAGTCCAGCCAGGACTCGGGCGTGTGGGGAGGCCTCTCCGAAGACGAGCGCCGTGCGCTCAAGCGCCGCGCCGCTCGCGCCCGCCGCGCCTCCTGAGCATCGAGAAGCGGGGGGGGGGGGGGGGGGGGGGGGGGGGG
>NZ_JAPFGV010000021.1:0-27770 GCF_059803615.1 Microbacterium sp. SWDP-B6
CCCCCCCCCCCCCCCCCCCCCCCCCCCCCCACGTCCGCCGGCGCTGCGCGCCGACGATCCGTCGTGCCCGACGCTCTCGCGCCTTCCCCCGAGCTTCCGGACGGGCGATCCCGCCTCGTCCGGAAGCCGTGACGGCGGGCGTGTCGGAAGCCGCGGCTTCTCCCTCACCTGCCGTCATGGCCCGCCTGGGGACACGGGCAGGTTCAGGTTATGCACGGGCCGGCCGAACCAGAAGCGCTCGCGATCGACCTGTCACCGGGAGCACGAACTTCGGCACTCAGTGCGCCCGATGGCGCCGGATTCGCGGTCGGGCGTCACTTCGCGCACCGTGCACACCACGTCTCTCGCGCGCCGGTTCAGAGCGTTCTTCGCCTGCGCCCCGCCCGGTGCAGGCATTGACATGCGGAAGATGACCGCGGATCGACTCATTGCGGCCACGAGCGGACCGACATGGTGGCGATGGATCAGACGGACGGCCCCTGCTGCTCATCGCTGAGGAGCATCGCCTCTGCCAGACGCGCTGGTCGACTGCGCGCAGCGAGACGGAAGGCACTGGGACTGTGCCCGACGTGGCGCGAGAACTGCGCGCGCAAGGCTGCCGCATCGGAGAAGCCCGATCGCTCGGCGACCGCGGAGAGGTCTTGCGGGGGAACGGACAGCAGCTCCTCTCGTGCAGTGATCAGTCGTCGTCGCAGCAGGCGCGCCGCAAGACTCTCGTCGGTTCCCGCATACAGCCGGAACAGCTGGCGTCGACTCACGTGGAGTTCGACCGCGAGATCCTCGATGCCGAACGACGCGTCGCGATGGCGTCGCTCGATGATCCTTCCGGCCTCGGCGCGGAGTTCGCTGGCCCTGTCCATCTCGCCGTCACCGGGGAATTGCCGGAACAAGCCCCGCACCATCGCGAGCAGTGCGGCCTCGGTGCCGGCGAGCGCTCCCACACCCTGGTCAGGATCCTGGGCCCACTCGAACAGCATCCGCGCCAGAGACGCACCGGCCGCGCGGGTGAGCGGGGTATCCGGAAAGATGTCGGCTCCGCGGGCCAGGACATGCCGATAGCCCGCGACAGCAGCGGCGGGCACGACGACTCCTGTCGTGTCGGTCACACCGAGCTGCTCGACGGCCGATGGCCCCAGGCTCGACATGAATCCCATTCTCCCGACGACCATGGACTGCACTCCCGCGGCCGTGTGCAGGCGCTGTCCACCCTGGCTCACCATTCCGATGATGATGATGTCCTCGTCTTCGAGGGTGGCGCCGTCGTAGCTCACGGTGTGAGCTGTCTCGAGTGTGCTGTAGAGCATGGTCATGCCGATGGACCGACGAAGGAGCGCGGCTTCGAACGCGTCGGGATCGTCGGATCTCATCGCCCCGAAGTTCGACAGCTGGAGCATCCCGTGATGGCCGTCGAGCCGGATCACCTCGGTGCCGAACCACGCCGGCACCCCACCGTCTGCTCCTCCTGTTGGCGGCGACCACAGTCCGCCTGAGAGCCGACCCAGCCATGCGGCCATCTCCGCATCATCGAGTACTCGTGCCATCGCATCCCCCAGCGGGTGCGAGCCGCCTTCTGCGCCCGCCCCAATCCCCGCCCTCACGATAATTCCGCCCGATGAGGCACAGCAATATATACGTTCGACCGAGCCCCGCACGACGTCGACCCCGCGCACCGAGGCGGCGGATGCGCCGTCCGACGGCGGGGCGACGTCGGCAGCTCAGCGGAAGGACGCGGCGACCGAGTTGCGGTGATAGTCGAACACGATGCTGGTCCGGGTCGAGGCGACGCTGCTCTGCGCAGAGAGGTGCTCGAGCACGAATTCGCGCATCTCCGAGGAGTCCGCCACGGCGATGTGCAACAGGAAGTCGTCGTCTCCGCCGAGGAAGAACACCTGGATGACCTGCGGCAGCACCCGCACCCGGTCGGCGAACTCGACGATGCTCTCCCTGCGCCCGCTGGGACGCAGGGTCACGCCGATGATGGCCTGCAGTCCGGCGCCCAGCATCCGCTCGTCGACGCTCGCGTGGAAGCCGCTGATGACTCCCCGCTCGACGAGTGCGCGCAGACGGGCGTGCGCGGTCGACGGTGCCACTCCGAGCTGGCCTGCGAGCTCTGCGTTGGTCATCCGGCCGTCCGCGCTCAGCAGCTGTACGATCCTGGCATCGACCGCATCGAGTGCCGGCGCCCGAAGGGTGTTCGCCTGAGGGTCTTCGGATGACGTCTCCATGCGAATGATTATGCAGGATTCGCGGATGAAACGAATGTTCTTCAGGGAATCTGTCGAATCGTCGACGTTTCTGCGATTCTGAGATGCACTCACGCAACCGTCACTTGGAGGATCGATGAAGATCGGCGTGCCGACCGAGGTCAAGAACAACGAGAACCGCACCGCGCTCACCCCCGCGGGTGCCGATCGGCTGGTTCACGAGGGCCACCGCGTGCTCGTGCAGTCGGGAGCGGGAGTCGGCTCAGGCATCTCCGACGAGGCGTACCGGATCGCCGGCGCCGAGATCGTCGAGACCGCCGAGGAGACCTGGGGCGAGGCAGACCTTCTCATCAAGGTGAAGGAGCCGATCGCCCAGGAGTACGGATTCCTGCGCTCGGACCTCACCCTCTTCACGTATCTGCATCTCGCCGCAGATCGGGCGCTGACGACCGCGCTCGTCGACGCGGGAACCACGGCCGTCGCCTATGAGACGGTGCAGCTGCCCGACCGCAGCCTGCCTCTGCTCGTGCCGATGAGCGAGATCGCCGGTCGCCTCTCTGTGACGATGGGCTCATACTCACTCATGCGATCCGCGGGGGGACGCGGAGTGCTGATGGGCGGCATCGCAGGGGCCCCGCGCGCCAAGACCGTCGTGATCGGCGGCGGCGTCGCCGGCGAGCATGCGGCTGCGAACGCGCTCGGCCTCGGGTCCCAGGTCACGGTGATCGACATCTCGCTTCCGCGTCTGCGCGAGCTCGAGCACCGTTACGGCGGCGCTCTCCAGACGCGTGCGTCGAGCCGGTACGACATCGCCGAAGAGCTCGCGACGGCGGATCTGGTGATCGGATCGGTGCTGATCCCCGGTGCCGCAGCGCCGAAGCTCGTCACCGACGACATGGTCGCCGGAATGAAGCCCGGCTCGGTGCTCGTCGACATCGCGATCGACCAGGGCGGATGCTTCGAGGGATCCCGTCCGACAACGCACGACGACCCCACCTTCGCGGTGCACGACTCGATCTACTACTGCGTCGCGAACATGCCCGGCGCCGTGCCCGAGACCGCCACGAGGGCGCTGACCAACGCCACCCTCCCCTACGTCTCCGCCATCGCGGGCAAGGGCTGGGAGCGCGCTGCGGCAGACGACGCTGCACTCGCCAAGGGCCTCAACGTCCAGGGCGGACGCATCACCCTGGATGCCGTGGCGACGGCCCACGGCCTCACGTCCGCCTGAGCAGCTGCGGACACACCAGATAGTCCGTGCGGGGTTCCCGGCCGGGCGCGATCGTCGGCGCCGTGCTGATGCTCGCGATCGCGATCTCGACCGCGCTCACCGACGAGTTCCGCGCGACGCTGCCGTTCGGCCTCCCGTGCCTTGCGATCGCGATCGGCGCGTTCCTCCTCGTGCAGCGGCAGCGACGACGAGCACGAGGCGCTGCGCCTGTCGAGTCCGCGGCGAGCGCCGGAAAGAACCACGATTCTTGACGGCATCCGACCCGTCATCCGGACGCCCCACCCGAGTACGCTCGTAGTCGTGACCGAACGCGCTCCTCTCTCTCGCAAGCTCTCCGCCATCGCCGAATCCGCGACCCTCAAGGTCGACGCCAAGGCGAAGGCCCTCAAGGCCGAAGGCAAGCCCGTCATCTCGTATGCCGCGGGCGAGCCCGACTTCGCGACGCCGCAGTTCATCGTCGACGCAGCGGCCGAGGCTCTCGCCGACCCGGCGAGCTACCGCTACACCCCGGCTCCGGGTCTTCCGGCGCTGCGGGAGGCCATCGCCGCGAAGACGCTGCGCGACTCGGGACTCGAGGTGTCACCGAGCCAGGTGATCGTGACCAACGGCGGCAAGCAGTCCGTGTACCAGGCATTCCAGGCAGTGGTGAACCCCGGCGACGAGGTGCTTCTTCCCGCTCCGTACTGGACCACCTACCCCGAGGCGATCCGCCTCGCCGACGGCACCCCCGTCGAGGTGTTCGCGGGCGCCGACCAGGACTACAAGGTCACCGTCGAGCAGCTCGAGGCCGCTCGCACCGAGCGCACCACCGCGCTCGTGTTCGTCTCCCCCTCGAACCCCACGGGCTCCGTCTACACGGCTGAAGAGACCAAGGCCATCGGCGAGTGGGCTCTCGAGCACGGGATCTGGGTCATCTCCGACGAGATCTACCAGAACCTGACCTACGAGGGCGTCAAGGCGACCTCGATCGTCGAGGCCGTGCCCGAGGTGGCCGGCCAGACGATCCTCGTCAACGGCGTCGCGAAGACCTACGCGATGACCGGCTGGCGCGTGGGCTGGATGGTCGGACCGGCGGATGCCATCAAGGTCGCCGCCAACCTGCAGTCGCACCTGTCGAGCAACGTGAACAACGTCGCCCAGAAGGCCGCGATCGCCGCACTCAACGGCCCCCAGACCGAGGCCGAGCAGTTCCGCGAGGCGTTCGACCGCCGTCGCCGCCTGATCGTGTCGGAGCTGTCGAAGATCGACGGACTCGTCGTGCCCAACCCGCTCGGCGCGTTCTACGTCTACCCCGACGTGCAGGGTCTGCTCGGCCGCACCTGGGGCGGCAAGACGCCGACCACTTCGCTCGAACTCGCCGACCTCATCCTCGAGCAGGCAGAGGTCGCCGTGGTTCCCGGCGAGGCGTTCGGTCCCTCCGGCTACATCCGCATGTCGTACGCGCTCGGCGACGACCAGCTCCTCGAGGGCGTGCAGCGCCTGCAGCGTCTGTTCGCCTGAGTCGCACTCCCACTCTGCCGCGACACCCGGGACCCCCTCACTCCACATGGATGTGAGGGGGTCTCGGGTGTCATGGCCGGGCTCGATGATCGGAGCCCCGCTCGCGCTCATTCCTCGTCGTGGAATCCGATCAGCCAGCGGATGCCGTAGCGATCGATGACCGTGCCGTCGTAGTCGCCCCACGGGCGCTTCTGCAGGGCGTCGATCACGCGACCGTCCGAGGCCAGCTGGTCGTACCAGCTGGTCAGCGTCGAGGCATCTGCGGTGCCGAGCAGCGACAGGAACATCCCGCTCATCTGCACCGCGTCGTCGTCGGCTCCGGCATCCGCACCCGCGAGCCCGACCGGCCCGGCGAGCTGGCCGTGTGCGATCGCATCTCCCGGCCCGTCGTGTCGTCCGGCGCCGGCGTAGTCGAGGAGCTGAAGCTCACCTCCGAAGACCGAACGGTAGTGCTCCAGCGCTTCGGCTGCGTTCCCGGGGAACAGAAGGTAGGGGATCGGTCCGCTCATGCCGCGAGTGTACGGCGAACGGGCGACGTTGTCAGTCGGGCACGGCGCTGCGATAGCGCCGGGGCTTGCCCTCGCCGAGGTCGATCAGGCGCTCGACCTGCCGCAGCTCGACCTCGACCCCGAGCAGCGCGTCCAGCGCCACGCGGATGGCGGGCTCGTCTCCGCCGACGATCACGGCGTGCACGCGACCGGAGGCAGCCTGCTCGATCGACCACCCCTGGGCACCGCGTGCCTGCAGATGCTGCGTGAGCTCGACACAGGGAACGAGAGTGCCGTCGCCGGCCCGGAACCGCGTGTTCTGGCGCCCCTCGAGGTCGGCGATGCCGAGCACCCCATCGTCGAGGTGCACCAGGCGCCCGTAGTCGCCCGTGCGGTACCTCACCAGCGGCAGCAGGGGGTTCTCTCCCGCGGTCACGACGATCTCGCCCATCTCGCCGAGAGGCAGCGCGACCTCGCGCCGGGGATCCCACACCTCGACGTGCACGCGGCGATCGAGCACCCGGAACGGCCCGTCATCGGTGCGCGCGGCGATCGGGCGCGTCTCGTGCAAGCCGTACACGTCGACCACGGGACACTCGAACGCCGCGTGGAGTCGTGCACGCAGCGCAGCCGACAGCGCCATCGCGCCGGAGAAGACCACGGCGGGATGCAGCACGGCGTCGAGTCCGGCGTCGAGCAGCTCGGCGAGGCTCGTCGGGTGTCCGCTGAGGATCTGCGGGTCCGCCTCGGCCAGAAATCGGGCGCGGGCATCGAGACCGCTCCACGCCGTCGGATGCAGATTGAGCCGCGCCATCGCCCGGTGTGCGAAGCTCGAGATCGTGGACACGTAGGTGAAGGCCTGACGCTGGAAGACGAGGTTCGCCACCGCCACCCGCTCGCCGTCGGCCGTCACCGTGGCCCCCGCAGACGCCGCGAGCGCGACGAGCAGGTGGAAGCCGCGCGCGACCTCCTCGACGTCATCGGGGATGAGCAGCGCCGCGCCCGTCGAACCGGAGCTCGTGCCGTGCAGCATCCGGGAGAGGTCCGCATCGAGCGGCACGAACGCCGCGAGGTCGTCGACGAGGTCCGACCGCGAGATCGTGGGGAAGTCGTCGAGCGCGGCATCTGTCGGCATCCCGCGATACCGCAGCGTGCGTCGCGCGGCGGCGAGATGATCGACCAGCCAGCCGTCGGTCGAGAGCGGATGCCGCACCCGCTGCACCTGTTCTGCGGTGAGGCGGTCGCCCGTGGCATGCGTCCAGTGCGGAGCGTCGGGATGCTCCCGCCAACGGGTCAGTCGAGCAGTGCCTGCGGCGTCGATCGTCGGCCAGCGCTCGGCATCGGAGAGCACCGCGGCCTCCCCCGGTGCGTATTCGGCGAGCGCGAGCGCCCCTCGGAGGTCGGGGTCACTCACTGGAGTACCTCGCAGCCGCCTCCTTGCGGCGTGCCTCTGCGAGCTTCCGAGCGATCTCGGCCCTGTGCCGGTGCCCCTCGAATGCCTCGGCGAGCGCCCGGTTGCGGGCGAGCGAGTCGCAGGCCGCCAGCAGGGAGGCGGCGGTCGCGGCATCCTCGCCTGCCGGAAGGAACCCGCACCAGAGCAGGAACGTGCGCGCGGCTTCGGTGCGCCGTTCATCGTCTGAGGTCCAGTCCGACGGCGACGCGACCGGGGCCACGCGCAGTGCGAGCGCGTCGACCGCGAGGGCGGCCCAGCCGCTCGCGAGTGCCGGCTCGAGCGGCTCGAGGACGTCTTCGCTGGCGACGAGCCACAGGCCGATCGCGGCACCCTGGCGCACGCGCGGGTCTTCGTCGAATGCCGAAGCGCTGATCTGCCCGCCCAGGATGTCTCCGGCGAGCGCTCGCAGCGAGATGCGCTCATCGAGGAACTCCTGAGGGATGCGGGAGATCCGCGTCGCGACGGACTCCAGCGACGGCCCCGGCCTCGCGCGAGCCCAGGCCGCGACCTCTCCGTCCGAGCGCTCGCTCCAGGCGGCGAGCAGCGCCTCGGTGTCAGCCATGCAGCGCCGCCGCCAGAGCCGCGCACGCAGCCGGTGCATCGGCCATCGTCCGGAGGTACACCACGTCGTAGCCGTCGCGCTCGGCGAGCGTCGCGACCTGGCGTCGGGGGTCCATGAGCACGAGCGTACCCGTCGTGAGCACCTCGCGAACGGTCCTGGCGACGCCGGCGTACGGTTCGTTGCCCACCCCGAACATCGATACGAGTCCGTCGTCCGACAGCACCACCACATGACGGGGCACGTCTTCTGCTGCCGCGGGAAGACCGGCGTATCTGGCGGAGTACAGGTCGAGCGGGAACGACGTCGATCGACCGAAGAACAGCGAGATCGCGGCGATGATCTCCGAGGGATCGCGGCCGAAGCGCGGCATCCCCGCCACGTCTCCGGTTCCCGAGAAGCTGGTCACTCTGACCCTGCCACCGCCGCGGAGGATCGACAGCGCGAGGATCGTCCCCGCGAGCACCGCGGGTGAGCCCTGTCGCGGATGTGCCATGGAACCCGAGGAGTCGATGTAGAGGTCGAGTTCGAGACTCGTCTCCTGCAGGAGGGGCTCGTCGGCGAGCTCGGAACGCCGGCGTGTGGTGACGCCGGGGATCACAGTGCCCGAGCGCATCGTCAACGGCCAGTCGAGGTCGGCGAGCGCATCGCCCACCTCCCACAGTTCGACAGGACCGGGGATGCCGCCGACCGGCCTCATGGGTGCGGGGCGGCTGTAGGGGCGCACCCACCGGGCCGCCTCGTTGCGGTACCAGGCCGAGAGCACGGCGTCCTCACCGCTCTCCCGATAGAGCGAGAGCGTCCGCGCGATCGTCAGACGCTGGCCGTCCTTGCCGGAACCCGCATCCGATGCGTCATCTGCAGCGTCCTCGCCTTCGGGGTCGAGCACCATGCCCGGATGCCGAGGCAGGTCGTCTCGCAGGCGCTGGTCGGCGAGGATGCGGCCGAGCTCGTCGGCCGTCGCCGGTGCGTCGTCGACACCGCATCCGCTGACCGGCTCGCCGGCACCGCTCTCAGCAGCACCCTCGAGCTCGGCCAGGTACGGCGCGGCGATCACGCCGAAGCGGGCGGCACCCGAGACCGGGTCGGTGCTGAAGGTCCGCACGGCGTCGGCGATGAAGGCCGCGTCGACGGCGGGGTTGGTGGCGGTCGCGCCGGCGAGCTCGGCGGCCACCCGCGCGCTCTCCGCCTGTGCCGCACGCAGCAGTCGTTCCTTCTCACGGTGCTTCTCGGGGATCCGGCTCAGCGGCACGAGGTTCGTCTGCGCGAGAGCCCGCGCCGGCCGCGGAGGCGGGTCGAGCTCGCAGAGGGTGCCGGACGGCAGCTGCCACAGCAGCTCGTACGCTCGGCAGTACACCCACCAGAGGCGGTCCGTGCTTCCCTGGGGTGCCGGGTAGAGCGCTCGACCGAGGCGCACGATGCCGAGATCACGCGTGGCGGTGCCCGCTCTCCCCTGCTCGGCCCGCTGCAGCTGCGCGAGCCGCGTGTTGACCAGCAGATCGCTCCACAGGTTCGACAGCCGCCGCGCTCCCTCCCCCGGATTCGGGCGCAGCGACACGGCGGCGATCGCCTTCGCCATCTGATGGTCGATCTTGAGCGAGTCGATCCGCGTGCTGGGGGCGAGCACGTGGTGGCCGATCTCGTGGGCGAACATGCTCCACAGCTCATCGGCCAGGCCGCGCTCGGCGAGGTAGCGAGGGTCGACGGTCACCGACGGCGGAAACGAGAACCAGGCCGGCGCACCGTGCTCGTCGGCTGCGCCCGGACGCACCGCCGGATCGTCGAGCCGCACCCGCCAGAGATCCAGAGCCCGTTCCCACGCCGCGCGGGCGTCGTCGGTGAGCGGCACCCGATCGACAGGAGCCTTCACTCCTGCTCCCGCACATGCACCCAGGCGAGATGGGTGTCGGGTCCGATGACGATGCTCACCCCGTCGTCGCGGGTATGCACCTCGCTCGGCGCCTCGGAGAGCACGGAGAGACTCGCACCCCAGACGTCGCTGTCGAGTCGCCACCACGAACCCGCGACGAGGATCGCGAAGGCTCCGGCGTCCGCCAGAGTGTCGACGCGTTCGGGAGGCCGGATCCAGGCGCCCCCGATTCCGCGGAACCCCCCGACAGCGAGCACATACCCGCGCTGGTCGGCACGACCGGGCCACCAGAAGCGATCCGTCCGCTGCCTGCGACGGAATTCGTCGAGCACGTCGACGCCGAGTCCGAGCGTCGCCGCAGCGGCCAGACGTTGCTCGGCGGTGTCGAGATGCTCGAGCCGATCAAGTGCGTCGACGCGCAGACCGAGAGCGCCCGACCGCCACGCGGCGACCGACACGAGATCGAGCGCCCGGTCGCGGTCGGTCGCCGCCGCCGGATCCTGCGCCAGTCCCGCGGCGAGCGCCCTGGCGAACAGCAGCGGAGTGCCGTGCGCGGCCCGCACCGAGGTCGACGCCAGCGCGGTGTCGAGTCCGGCGGCGGAGAGATCGGGCAGGTCAGCGGGAGGGAACGGAGCCGGCGCATTCGCGAGCTGCACGGGGACACGATTCACCCGCGCAGCTCCTGCCAGCGCACATACGCCGTGTACCGCTGATGCAGATACTTCAGCGCGATCACGTCGTCGAAGTCACGACCGTAGAGCTTGCCCACCGTCGCGATCCGGCGCAGCTGGGCCTCGACGGCGGTGATGCGGCGGGATGCCTCGAGCGCCGGGAGGCCATCGAGCCCGCGGTCGAACTCGCTGAGCAGGGCAGCGACCGCATCGTCGGCGTCGCGCCCGAGGGCGTCGTATTGGCGGCATGACTGCGTGAACAGGTCGGCCAGCCAACTCACCGTGTCGGTGCTGAGCTCGCGCTCCGCCCCGACATCGAACCGCGGATGTGTGGCGTTCGGCAGCAGCTTTCCGCGGAGCACGAACGGCAGCACCGCCGCGACGTCATCGATTTCGACGGCATCCGCACCCCGGAACCACGCGATCGCCTTCGCGTAGATGATGAGCGTCTGCAAGGCGCGCACCGACAGGCCGTTGCGGGTCTGCGCGCCGAGGTCGATCTCGAGGTCGGCGCCGCTGTTCGCCTCGATCACCTCGCCGACCCGGCCGCCCGCGGTGGTCACCACGTCTTTCGTGCGGTATTCGAAGCGGCGCCCGCCGTGCTGCACGAACTCGAAGTGGCTGAGGAAGAATCGCAGGCGCTCGCGCACGGCATCCGGAATCGGCACCGCGCGGATCTGCGCGCGCATCTCGGTCTGCTCGGCCGAATCGAAGGTCAGCTCGGCTGGCACATGCTCCTCGGGCTTCTCCCCCGCCTCGACGCGGGTGATCAGCTCATCGAAGAATCGGCTGTTGAATCCGGCCGCCTGCACAGTGACGTCCATCCGGTCGCGAAGGGCTTGGATCACCGGGAAGGTACCGCCGCCCGCATCGTCGTTGGCCGTGAAGAACCAGCTCTCCACACCGCCGTCCGGCGCGGTGCGGCGCATCTGGTCGTGGCTCTCGACATACCCCTCGGCCACCATGGTCAGCAGCGCCGACTGGGTCTTGGTGGGGATGCGGTTGTACTCGTCGATGATCTTGACGGGCAACCCGAGCCAGTCGCGCCAGGCGATGCGGATGTCGGTGAGACGCTCGGCGGCGACCAGGTCGCGAGGAAGCGGGATGCCCACGAGGTCGCTGACGGTCAGCTGCGGCTGCCCCTGCTGCACGCTGCGCCGCACGTCGTCGGAGGCGGTGCCGGCCAGCACGCCCATGAGCACGGCGACCGTCGTCTTGCCGCGCCCCGGACCTCCGATGAGCAGGCACTTGCCCCCGACCGCGAAGGTGAGCAGCGGCACGAGGACGTTCGACGAGAACGACGCCTGCGTCGGGAGGGACACCGCGGCCCCGGCATCCCCCAGCCCGATCGACAGCGGCTCTCCGTGCGAGAACTCCATGTCGTAGTAGGGCGAGATGACTGCGCGGTTGACGATCCAGTAGTAGACCTGGCGCAGCTTCTCATCCAGCGGCACCGTGCTGCGCGCGGCCGGGCGGAAGAGATCCTCGGCTGTCAGAGACTCGACGCCGTGGCCGCTGCCGGGGTTCGTGGGTGAGGCGGACACTCGGTTCCAGCGGTCGGGCATGCGATCATCCTAACGATGTCGATCGGGCGTTCTGCTGGAGCGCCCGCTGCTCGTCGAGGGGCCGAGCTTCGAGCGGAAGGGCGAAGCTCAGGTGCTCGGCGAGGAGCGGTGCGAGCGCGGATGCCGCGGCGTCGACCCGTCTCGAGACATCGCCATGCACCTCGAGCCATGGCACGTCCTGCGCGGCGAGCACGTCGCGGAAGCGCTGTTGCATGTCGTGACGGATGTGCTCGCCGTCGCGCAGGCCGTCCTGCTCGAAGGGGATCTCGTCGCCGGTGAGCACGTAGAGGAGCGGCGGGTGCGCGGCTGCCGCCTCATGCAGGCGCGGCGCCACCGCGCCGACGTAGCGCTCATGCCACAGTGCCGTCGCGAGCACATCGGTGTCGCACACGAGCACCGGCATCGGCACCTGCCTGAGCGCCTGCTGCTCGAGGGCGATCTGCCGGTCGACGATGAGGTCGAACTCATCGCTGCGCCACGGCGCGGTCAGCCCGCCCTCGCGGATGACGGAGTGCTCGCGGCCGTACTCCGGCACCCAGAGCGTGCCCAGCCGATCGGCGAGCGCTTCGGCGAGAGTCGTCGAGCCGGTGGATTCCGCGCCCAGCACCACCACGCGCGCGGTCAGCCACGCGCGCACGGCCGGGGCGAGCTCATGCCAGTTGCCGGCGACGTCGGCACGGATCGCCGTGCCGGAGACGGGATTGATCCGGCGCCCCTCGTCGATCTGCACCCAGCGCGCGTCGAGGCGCCTGGCCAGTTCGCCGCCATACGAGTCGCACGAGAAGACCGTGTCGACCGGGCCGTCGAGCAGCGAGGCGATCAGCGCCATGTGCTCGTCCCACGCTGCCTGCGACTCGAAGTCGACCGGGGCGTCGTCCATTGCCGCGACGACGCGCGCGCCGGGGTGCGACTCGCGGATCCAGCTCGCGCGCACCTCCAGCGGGATCGACTCCACCGACGCGCCCAGCACCTGCACGGTGACCCGGTCGCTGTCGCGCTGCGCCCGACGGATCAGGTGCGAATGCCCGCTGTGAAAGGGATAGAACTTGCCGAGGACGAGACCGTGTCCGCTCATGCGCCTCACCTCACGCTCGGGCGGACGGCGCGACCGCAGGGGTCTCGCGGTCGGCGACGGCCGCCTGACGCCACGAGCGGTAGCCGATCACGCACAGGGCGATGAAGAGCACGTACAGCGCCGCGATGACCCAGAGACCCGCGGCGATCGAGAGGCCGACGAAGGCGATGTCGACGCAGATCCACACGAACCAGTTTTCGATCCACTTGCGGTTCAGCATGTACTGCGCCACGAGACTCGCCGCAGTGGTCGCCGCATCGGCGATCGCGACCTGCGAGTCGGTGAACGTCGTGAGCACCCACACCAGCACGGCCGTGCCCGCGACCGCGGCGAGAGCCAGCCATGGCCATGCCCGACGCGGCGTGTTGACGACATACGTGCGGCTCTGCTCCGCACCGCGCGTCCATCGCCACCACCCATGCAGACCCATCAGCAGGTAGACGACCTGGAGGGCCGATGTCGCGTACAGCCCCGCGCCGATGAAGACGACGAACAGCACCACGTTGTTGGCGATGCCGATCGGGTAGTTCCAGACGTTACGGCGGCCGGCGAGCCACACGCAGACCGCGCCCGTGACGAAGCCGAGAACCTGAGGCCACTCGGCCTGGAGCCACTCGAACACGGGCCGCTACAGTTCGACGCCGAGAAGCACGGGCTCCGGCTGCAGCACGAGCCCGAACTCCGCATGGACGCGGCTCTGGATGAAGCGGGCGAGCTCTGAGACCTCGGCGGCCGTCGCGCCGCCGCGGTTGGTGAGGGCGAGGGCGTGCTTGGTAGAGACGGATGCCCGTGACCTCGGCAGCTTGAAACCCTTGCGGATTCCGGCCTGCTCGATCAGCCAGGCGGCACTCACCTTCACGTCGGGCGCCTCGGGCTTCGCGGCGGGCACATAGCCGTCGTACGAGGCGAGGGGGATCACCGTGACGGTGTCGAGGTCAGGGGTCACCGGCCACCGCGGGCACTCGGGCGGCAGGGCGCGGGCGACGACCTCGGGCACGATCGCATTCTGGAAGAACGAGCCGACGCCGTGCGTGTCGGGGTCGTTCTCATCGAGCAGCATCCCCTTCGACGCGCGCGTGGCGAGGATCCGCTCCCGCACCCACGTGAGCGGCACAGGGGCGTCGGAGTCGAGCCCCAGCGCCCTGCGCAGCTGCTCGCCGCGGACGACGCGCTCCTCGGCGACGAGAAGATCGACCGTGACCGACAGGATGACGGCACGGCGCTGCGGCACACCGCCGTAGTGATGCTTGAGCACGGAGGTTCGGAACCCGAGCCCGAGCTCGGATGCCGGGACGACCGACACCTCGCCCGTCGCCTCGTCGATGAGCTCGACCTCGACCAGGGTCTCTTGGATCTCCTGACCGTACGCACCGATGTTCTGCACCGGCGAGGCGCCGACGGTGCCCGGGATTCCGCTCATCGCCTCGAGTCCGGCATACCCGTGCTCGACGGCGTAGGCGACGAGATCGTCCCAGCCGTGCCCCGCCTGCACACGAAGGCGGATGCGTCCGGCATGCGGCGACGGGAGCTCCTCGATGCCGCGGGTGAGGATCCGGATGACGGTTCCCTCGAACGGTTCGTCACCGATGAACAGGTTGGAGCCGCCGCCGAGGACGAACCACTCGTCGCCGCGTGACCACACGTCGGTGAGCGCATCGACCAGCTCGGCGGAGGTCGACGCCTCGAGCATCCGCTCGGGGGCCCCACCCGTTCGGAGGGTCGTGAGAGTGGCCAGCTTGAGCGGCTCGACCTCGCGCACCACGCCGTCGCCCATCAGGAGGCGACGCGCAGCTGCGCCTTGACGAGGACCGTCGTCTCGCCGAACGTGACCTTGAGGTCGATGCGCGTCGATTCCTCATCGACGGCGCCGACGGTGGCGACGACGTGAAGGTCGGCTCCGTCTGCGGGGTCGACCACGACCGGCTTGGTGAATCGCACGCCGTAGTCGAGGATGCGGGTGCCCGGTTCGAGGGCCGCGACGACCACCGACGAGGCGATGCCCATCGTGAGCATGCCGTGCGCGAGGACGCCGGGCAGACCCACCTCGGCGGCGATGTCGTCACGGTAATGGATCGGGTTGAAGTCGCCCGATGCTCCCGCGTAGCGCACCAGCGACTCGCGGGTGATGTGCACCGTGCGCTCTGCGACGACGTCTCCGACAGCGAACGGCATCACTCTGCTCCTTCTTCGGCGCCGACCAGCAGCACGCTGGTGGCGGTGACGACGTGCTCGCCGGCGGCATCCGTGATCTCTGCCGCGCTGGTGATCATGGCGTTGCCACCCATCATGCGGATGGCGGTCACGCGCAGCCGGCCGGTGAGCTCGTCGCCCGCCACGATCGGGCGCGAGTAGGCGAACTTCTGCTCGGCGTGGATCGTGCGCGCCAGCACGATGCCCGAGTCCGGCTCGGCGAGCAACAGCTGCAGCGTGAGATCCTGAATGACCATCGCGAAGGTCGGCGGCGCCACGACGTCGGCGAAGCCGGCCGCACGCGCAGCCTCGACGTCGGTGTGCTGCGGAGCGTCGGCGAAGACCGCGCGCGCGAACTCGCGCACCTTCTCGCGACCGACGAGATAGGGGGACGTCGGCGGGAACTCCCGGCCGAGAAGATCTTGGTTCACTGCCACCCCTCGATCCTACGTTCTCGGTCGTGGAGCTCGGTGACCGAAGGCCGGTTCAAAAGCTGCTCAGTCCTTCTTCTTGCGTCCCTTGATCGCCTTCATGGCCATCTGCACGGCGATGACCACGAGGTATGCCGCGAACAGCATGTTGCCGACCTGCGGGTCGATCAGCGTGGCCAACCACGCGCCGAGCGCGGTGGTGGTGCACGCTGACACTCCGACGAGCGCCGCGGCCACGAGGTCGACGTTGCGGTTGCGCAGGTTGCCGATCGTGCCGGAGATCGCGGTGGGGATCATCATGAGCAGCGACGTGCCCTTGGCGACGAGGTCGCTGGTGCCGAATGCGAGCATCAGGATCGGCACGACGATCACGCCTCCGCCGACCCCGATGAGCCCTGCCAGGATGCCGGTGGCGACGCCGACCAGCACGAGGGCGATCCCGTTGAGCAGCTGCAGCTCGAACTCCGCGTCTCGCGAAGGGATGACCAGGAACAGGCTGACGATGACGACGACGAGGAAGCCGACGAAGAACCAGCGCAGCACGGTCTGCGAGATCTTCGGCAGCATCCGGGTGCCGATCTGCGCGCCGACGACGGAGCCGGCGGCGAGGATCAGCGCGGGGATCCAGGCGACCGATCCGTTGATCGCGTACGAGATGACGCCGACCGTCGCGGTCGGGACGATCGCGGCGAGCGACGTGCCGGCACCGAGCCGCTGGTTGAAGTGCAGGAAGAGCACGAGCAGCGGAACGATCACCGTGCCGCCGCCGACGCCGAAGAGGCCGGAGAGGAGGCCCGCGATCAGGCCGATGCCGATGAATGCCGTATAGGCGCGAGGCCCTCTGCTCAGGGTCTCTGCATCAGTCACCGGATCAGCCTACTCGCAGGCGACCTCTCCTATTCGCGCGGCACTGCGGGGGCCCTCGTCCCGACCGCCGCGCGAAGGATCCCCCCTGGGACCCGGTCTCCTCCTGTGCGACACTGGATCGCATCAGACGGCGTCGTCGATGACCCGGATCGAAGGAGATCTCATGGTGCGCAGTTCCTATCCCGATGTCGAGATCCCGGCGGTCTCGATCCACGACTTCCTGTTCGGCGATGTCGAGGACGACCGCCTCGACGCGATCGCGATCGTCGACGGTGTCAGCGGTGCCACCACGACCTATCGCCAGCTGATCGCACAGATCGACCTGTTCGCGGGCGCCCTCGCCGCACGTGGAGTGGGCGTCGGAACGAAGGTGGGCGTGTTGTGCCCCAACATCCCTGCCTTCGCGACGGTCTTCCACGGCATCCTGCGCGCAGGAGCGACGGCCACCACGATCAATTCCCTCTACACACCCGATGAGATCGCGAATCAGCTGACGGATGCCGAGGCGACATGGCTCATCACCGTCTCACCGCTGCTTGCCGGGGCGAAGGCGGCAGCCGCGGCTGTGGGCCTCGACGACGACCACGTCATCGTCCTCGACGGCGCCGACGGGCATCCGTCGCTGCCCGCCCTGCTCGGCGAGGGGCGCACTGCACCCGAGGTGAGCTTCGATCCGGAGACACATCTCGCGGTGCTCCCCTACTCCTCAGGCACCACCGGTCGCCCCAAGGGCGTCATGCTCACGCACCGCAACCTGATCGCCAATGTCAGCCAGTGCCGCTCCACGATCTCTCTCGGCGACGACGACCGCGTGCTCGCCGTCCTGCCCTTCTTTCACATCTACGGCATGACGGTGCTTCTGAACTTCGCGCTGCGTCAGCGCGCGGCCCTGGTCACGATGCCCAGGTTCGATCTCACGGACTTCCTTCGCGTCGTCCAGGAGCACCGGACCAGCTGGGTCTTCATCGCGCCGCCGATCGCCGTCGCCCTCGCGAAGCACCCGCTCGTCGACCAGTACGACACCTCGGCGATCAAGGTCATCTTCTCCGGGGCCGCTCCCCTCGACGGCGGCCTCGCGTCTGCGGTCGCTGATCGCCTCGGCTGCACGGTGTGCCAGGGGTACGGCATGACCGAGACCAGCCCGGTGACCCATGCGATCCCCTACGACCGACCGGACATCGACCGGTCGTCGGTCGGCATGCTGCTCGCGAACACCGAGGCGCGGCTCGTCGGAGAGGACGGCACCGACGTCGATGCGCCGGACGAGGGCGCCAGCGAGCCGGGGGAATTGCTGATCCGCGGACCCCAGGTGATGGCCGGCTACCTGAACAGGCCCGACGCGACAGCCGAGATGCTCGATGCCGACGGCTGGCTGCACACCGGCGACGTCGCGACAGTGACGCACGACGGCATCTTCCGCATCGTCGACCGGCTCAAGGAACTCATCAAGTACAAGGGCTATCAGGTCGCGCCGGCGGTTCTCGAAGCGGTGCTGCTGGAGCATCCGTCCATCGCCGATGCGGCTGTCATCGGCGTGCCGGACGCCGATGGACAGGAGGTCCCGAAGGCGTTCGTGGTGGTGCAGCAGGGAGCGGAACTCGATGCGGATGCCGTGATGGCACACGTCGCCGCGCACGTCGCACCCCATGAGAAGGTGCGACAGGTCGAGTTCATCGACACGATTCCGAAATCGGCATCCGGAAAGATCCTGCGCAAGGATCTGCGCACGCGCTGATCCCCGCGCCCGGAGACGAAGAAGCCCGCCGTCCCTTTCGGGGCGGCGGGCTTCTTGGAACGAGCGAGGTGCTTACTCGGACTTCTTCTCGACAGCGTCCTCGGCGGCAGCCTCGGCTGCCTCTCCCTCGGCCTGCGACTCGGCGCCGGCGTCGGTGGTCTCCTCGACGGGAGCCTCCTCAGCGGGAGCCTCCTCGACGACCTCGGCGGGCTTCTCAGCCTTGGCAGCCTTCTTGGTGGACTTCGCCTTGGGGGTGACGGGCTCGAGAACGAGCTCGATCACTGCCATGGGGGCGTTGTCACCCTTACGGTTGCCGACCTTCGTGATGCGGGTGTAGCCACCCTCACGGTCTGCGACGAGCGGGGCGATCTCGGTGAAGAGCACGTGTCCGGCGTCCTTGTTGGAGCGCAGCACGGTCATCGCACGACGACGCGCGTTCAGGTCGCCGCGCTTGCCGAGCGTGATGAGACGCTCCGCGAGCGGACGCAGGCGCTTGGCCTTGGTCTCGGTCGTCTTGATCGACTTGTGGATGAAGAGCTGCGCCGCCATGTTGGCAAGCAGCAGGCGCTCGTGTGCGGGGCCGCCTCCGAGGCGGGGACCCTTAGTGGGCTTGGGCATAATCGTCTAACTCCTGGTCAGAAAGGTCGGGTTTCAGAAGGACTCGTCTTCGCTGCCGCCGTAGAAGTGGGCGCCGTCGAAACCGGGCACCGAATCCTTGAGCGACAGACCGAGCGAGATGAGCTTGTCGCGCACCTCGTCGACCGACTTCTGGCCGAAATTGCGGATGTTCATGAGCTGCGTCTCCGACAGGGCGACGAGCTCGGAAACAGTGTTGATGCCCTCACGCTTCAGGCAGTTGTAAGAGCGGACCGAGAGGTCGAGGTCCTCGATCGGCATCGACAGCTCGCTGGAGTTCACTGCCTCCACCGGTGCCGGGCCGATCTCGATGCCCTCAGCCTCGACGTTCAGCTCGCGAGCGAGACCGAACAGCTCGGTGAGCGTCTTCGCAGCCGACGCGACAGCGTCGCGGGGGCTGATGGCGGACTTGGTCTCGACGTCGAGGACGAGCTTGTCGAAGTCGGTGCGCTCACCCGCACGGGTGGCGTCGACGCGGTAGCTGACCTTGAGAACCGGCGAGTAGATCGAGTCGATCGGGATCTGACCGGCCTCGGCGTACTCGTTGCGGTTCTGCGTCGCCGAGACGTAGCCACGGCCACGCTCGATCGTGAGCTCGAGCTCGAACTTCGCGGTCTCGTTGAGCGTCGCGATGACGAGCTCGGGGTTCTGGACCTCGACACCGGCCGGAGCCGAGATGTCAGCGGCGGTCACTTCGCCCGAACCGGTCTTGCGCAGGTAAGCAGTGATGGGCTCGTCGCGCTCCGACGAGACCACGAGCTGCTTGATGTTGAGGATGATCTCGGTGACATCCTCCTTCACGCCGGGGATGGTGCTGAACTCGTGCAGCACGCCGTCGATGCGAACGCTGGTGACCGCGGCGCCGGGGATCGACGACAGCAGGCTGCGACGAAGCGCATTGCCGATCGTGTATCCGAAGCCGGGCTCCAGAGGCTCGATGATGAACCGGCTACGGTTCTCGACGATCTTTTCCTCGGTCAGTGTGGGACGCTGTGCAATAAGCACTCTGTGTTCCTTTCGATCACATGCCCGCTATATGACATGTGGTGGGGTGAGGTTTTGAGTTTTGGGAGTCGATGCCCGCGCTGGCGGGCGTCGAGCCGCTCGGCCCCGAAGGACCGAGCGGCTCAACAAGCCGGATCAGACGCGGCGGCGCTTCGGCGGGCGGCAACCGTTGTGCGCCTGCGGGGTGACGTCCTGGATCGAGCCGACCTCGAGGCCGGCGGCCGTCAGCGAACGGATCGCGGTCTCGCGACCCGAGCCCGGTCCCTTGACGAAGACGTCGACCTTCTTGACGCCGTGCTCCTGCGCCTGACGGGCAGCCGACTCGGCGGCCAGACCAGCGGCGTAGGGGGTCGACTTGCGCGAGCCCTTGAAGCCCACGCCACCCGACGATGCCCAGCTGATGACAGCGCCGGACGGGTCGGTGATCGAAACGATGGTGTTGTTGAACGTCGACTTGATGTGGGCATGGCCCAGCGCGATGTTCTTCTTTTCCTTGCGGCGCGGCTTGCGCGCGGCGGCCTTGGGTGCAGCCATGAAAGTGTTCTCCTAGTCCCTGGGGGCCGCGCTTAGCGGGCCTTCTTCTTGCCTGCGACGGTGCGCTTCGGGCCCTTGCGGGTACGGGCGTTGGTCTTGGTGCGCTGACCACGGACCGGGAGGCCACGACGGTGGCGGACGCCCTCGTAGGAGCCGATCTCGACCTTGCGGCGGATGTCTGCTGCGACCTCGCGGCGCAGGTCACCCTCCACCTTGTAGGTGCCTTCGATGTAGTCGCGGAGGGCGATCAGCTGGTCATCGCTGAGGTCCTTCACGCGGATGCTCTCGTCGATCTCCGTAGCCTTGAGGATTTCGACCGAGCGGGTACGGCCCACGCCGTAGATGTAGGTAAGGGCGATCACCACGCGCTTATCGCGCGGGATGTCAACGCCGGCAAGACGTGCCATGCGGTTCTCCTGAGTGTTGTGGAGGTATGGAGCAGGATCGGTGCTCGGGCCTCCGCCCCGAGGTGTCCCCCACTCTCGTGGGATCTGATCCTGCCGTTGTGTGTATTGAGTTGTGAGTCAGCTTCGAAGAGTCCGCCGGCCAGGCCGACGGGCGCTCAGCCCTGGCGCTGCTTGTGGCGCGGGTTGCTCTTGCAGATGACCATGACGCGGCCGTGGCGGCGGATCACCTTGCAGTGATCGCACATGGGCTTGACGCTGGGGTTGACCTTCATGATGTTTCCTATTCGCTGTCTTCACCGGGCAGGCTGAGTGCCTGGGGTGTTACTTCTCGACCGATCAGCGGTAGCGGTAGACGATTCGTCCACGGGTGAGGTCGTAGGGGCTGAGCTCCACGACGACACGGTCTTCGGGGATGATGCGGATGTAGTTCTGCCGCATCTTGCCTGAGATCGTTGCAAGGACCTTGTGTCCGTTGGAGAGCTCAACGCGGAACATCGCGTTGGGCAGAGCCTCGGAGATCACGCCCTCGATCTCGATGACACCGTCTTTCTTAGCCATAGCCTCGCTGACGCTTCTGCAGACCGGTCGATCTGCGGTGGGTGATGGGATTGCGGTGCTTCTTGCCGATTCAGACACGCCGAATCAAGGCGCAAGGCACCAAGGATCTATGTTATCCGACAACGGGAGTTCCGGCAACCTGGCCAGGATGCCGGAACTCCCGTTGTGCGACTGACGCGGATCAGCCGAGGATCTTGGCGAACTCCGTGGCGATCTCGCTGTTGTCGATGCGGGTGCCGTTGATCTCGACGGTCGGGGTTCCCGAGATCTCGTGCGCCTTGGTCTGGGAGTCGGCGAACTTGTTGTAGGTGCCGTCGGCGATGCAGTCCGCCGCGGCCCCCGCTCCTGCCTGCTCGGCGAGGGCGCTCAGCTCCTCAGCGCTGAGTCCGGCGGAGTTCTCCTCGGGCTGGTTCGCGAACAGCAGGTTGAAGTAGTCCAGAGTGGCGTCGGGAGCCTCTGCGGCGACGCAGTACATCGAGCCGGCCGACAGCGAGGAGAACTCCCCGGTCGTCGAGAGCCTGTTGAGGATCGACACGGGGTGGATGTTGAGCGTGATCTTGTCATCAGCGGCTGCTGCCTGCAGCTGCTCGCCGTAGGCGTCCTCGAACTGTCCGCACACGGGGCACATGAAGTCGACGTAGGTGTCGATCTCGTCCTCGCCGGAGCCGAACGAGATGGCCCCGGTCTCCTCGTTGACGATGGAGCTCTGCGGGGCGGTGCCGGGGTCGGTGGCCTGGTTGTTCAGGGACACGACGACGAAGGCCAGCACGGCCAGCACGACCACCACTGCCGCCGAGACGCCGATCACGAACCAGTTGGTGTTGCTCTTCGCGGCTGCCATTGCTTTCCGTTTCTGTCGAGGCCCGACGTGGCGGACCCGGCCTGAAGTCTTCGGGTGCATGCGCACCCATACACCCATTGTGCCCGGAGAAACCTATGCGCACGTTGTGATCGCGTGCAGGATCACAGTTCGCGCCGCGTCTGAGGGCGCAGAGAGGTCAGGCGATGGGCGTCGGCGTCACGCCGAAGGACACGAGGCCTGCCGCTCCCCCGTCGGGGGCGGTGAGCACCCAGATGCCGTCCTCGTGCAGGGCGACGCTGTGCTCCCAGTGCGATCCGTCGGTGCCGTCGACCGTCGAGACCGTCCAGTCGTCGTCCTCGACGAAGGTCTCGTCACTGCCGGCGGTCACCATCGGCTCGATGGCCAGCACCAGACCGGGCTTGACCTCTGCACCGGGATCGGGCGTCCGGTAGTTGAAGACGCTCGGAGCCTCGTGCATCTTGCGACCGATGCCGTGGCCGACGTACTCGCGCAGGATGCCGTAGGTCTCCCCCGAGACGGCTGACGGTCCCTGAGCCTCGATGTAACCCTGGATGGCGGCGCCGATGTCACCCAGGTGGGAAGCGGACGCCATTGCGGCGATACCGGCCCACATGGACCCCTCTGTCACGCGCGACAGCTCCTGTCGCTGCGCGACGAGCTCGGGACGCGTGTCATCGGGAACGACCACCGTGATCGCGCTGTCGCCGTTCCACCCTTGGAACTGCGCGCCGCAGTCGATCGACACGATGTCGCCTGCCTGCAGGATCCGCTCGCCGGGGATGCCGTGCACGACCTCCTCGTTGACCGAGATGCACGTGGTGTGCTTGTAGCCGCGAACCAGCTGGAAGTTCGACTCGGCACCACGGGCGAGGATCACGCGGTTGGCCTCGGCGTCGAGCTCGAGGGTCGTGACCCCCGGTCGGATCAACGGCCGGACGGCGTCCAGCGCCGCGGCAGTGATGAGGCCGGGCTCGACCATCGCTCGCAGCTGAGCCGCATTCTTGTAGATCGACTTGCGGAACATCGCGCGGTGTTCAGGCCGCGAGACGCAGGCCGCGAGCGACGAGAGCCGCGAAGACGCGCTCGGTGATCTCGTCGAGCGAGCCGACGCCGTCGATCCGGTCGACGATGCCACGGGGCCCGTAGACCTCGAGGATCGGGGCCGTCTCGTGCTCGTAGATGTCCAGGCGGTGCGCGATGGCCTCGTCGGTGTCGTCCGAACGGCCCTGCTCGGCCGCACGGAGCTTCAACCGCTCGATGCTCTCCTCGCGGGGAACGTCGAGAAGGATGACCGCGTCGAGCGACTCGCCGCGAGCGGACAGGAACGCGTCGAGATGCTGCACCTGGGCGGCGTTGCGCGGGTAGCCGTCGAGGAGGAAGCCGTTCGCGGCGTCGTCCTGCGACAGGCGATCGCGAACGATCTCGCTGGTCAGCTCGTCGGGAACGAGGTCTCCCTTGTCGAGGACAGCCGTGACCTGCTGGCCGAGCGGCGTGCCCTCTTTGATGTTCGCGCGGAAGATGTCTCCGGTCGAGACGACCGGGATGCCGTACGACTCGGCGATGCGGACACCCTGGGTGCCTTTGCCCGAGCCCTGCGGACCGACGATGAGAAGACGAGCTGATCGAGTCATCGGAGGAGCCCTTCGTAGTGACGCTGCTGCAGCTGGGCGTCGATCTGCTTGACCGTCTCGAGACCGACACCCACGATGATGAGGATCGACGCGCCGCCGAACGGGAAGTTCTGGTTGGCGCCGACGGTGGCGAGAGCGATCAGTGGGATCAGCGCGATCAGACCGAGGTAGATCGACCCGGGAAGCGTGATGCGGGTGAGCACGTAGTCGAGGTACTCGGCGGTGGGACGACCGGCACGGATGCCGGGGATGAACCCGCCGTACTTCTTCATGTTGTCTGCGACCTCGACCGGGTTGAAGGTGATCGCGACGTAGAAGTACGTGAAGCCGATGATCAGCAGGAAGTACACCGCCATGTAGATGGGGCTGTTGCCTGTCGTGAAGTTCGCGCTGATCCAGGTCACCCATGCCGCCGGCTCGGAGCCGTCCTGCGGAGTGTTGAACTGCGCGATGAGCGCAGGGATGTACAGCAGCGAGGAGGCGAAGATCACAGGGATCACGCCGGCCATGTTGACCTTGATCGGGATGTAGGTGTTGGTGCCGCCGTAGGTGCGACGACCGACCATGCGCTTGGCGTACTGCACCGGGATGCGCCGCTGCGACTGCTCGACGAACACGACGAGCGCCATCACGATGATTCCGACCAGGAGCACCAGGAGGAAGACCTCGAAGCCCTTGCTCTCCCAGATGAGCCACATGGCGCCGGGGAAGGTGGCGGCGATCGAGGTGAAGATGAGCAGCGACATGCCGTTGCCGATGCCGCGCTCGGTGACGAGCTCGGCGAACCACATGATGAGTCCGGTGCCTGCGGTCATGGTCATGATCATGAGCAGCTGCGCCCACCACACGTCGTTGGTGAGGAGGTTCTGGCACGCCGCGATGTCGGTCGTGCCGAAGAGCTGACCGCTGCGGGCCACGGTCACGAGCGTGGTCGACTGCAGCAGCGCCAGCGCGATCGTGAGGTACCGCGTGTACTGGGTCAGGCGGGCCTGGCCGGCCTGGCCCTCCTTGTGCAGAGCCTCGAAGTGAGGGATCACGACGCGGAGGAGCTGCGTGATGATCGTCGCGGTGATGTACGGCATGACGCCGAGCGCGAAGATCGAGAGCTGGAGGAGCGCGCCACCCGAGAACAGGTTGACGAGCCCGAGGAGTCCCTCTGTCCCGGAGTTCAGCGCGAGGCACTCCTCGACGTTCGGGAAGTTCACGAACGGAGCAGGCACATTCGAGCCGAGCCGGTAGATGGCGACGATGGCGAGGGTGAAACCGATCTTCCGACGCAGGTCGGGCGTGCGGAAGATCCGCGCGATGGCGCTAAACAAGGACGTCCTCCTGAAAGGTTGCCGATCCCTGAAGGACGGCTGAAAGAACAGGCTAACCCATAAGAGGGGCCGGAGAATCTCCGACCCCTCTCATGAAGTGGTTACTTGACGGATCCGCCGGCCGCCACGATCTTCTGCTCGGCAGAACCCGAGACCTTGTCGACCGCTACGGTGAGCTTCACGGCGATGTCGCCGTTTCCGAGAACCTTGACCTTCTCGTTCTTGCGAACGGCACCCTTGGCGACCAGGTCGCCGATGGTGACGTCGCCACCCTTGGGGTACAGCTCCGCGAGCTTCTCCAGGTTCACGACCTGGTACTCGACGCGGAACGGGTTCTTGAACCCGCGCAGCTTCGGGGTGCGCATGTGCAGCGGCATCTGCCCACCCTCGAATCCGACGCGAACGGTGTTGCGAGCCCTCGTACCCTTGGTACCGCGACCCGCGGTCTTGCCCTTGGAGCCCTCACCGCGACCGACACGGGTCTTCGCGGTGTTGGATCCGGGAACCGGACGCAGGTGGTGCACCTTCAGCACGCCGGGGCGGGATGCCGGAGCATCCTTCTTCGGCGCAGCCTTCTTGGCAGCGGGCTTCTTGACGGCGTCGGCCTTTGCCGAAGACGCCTTTGCAGGTGCCTTCTTGGCGGCGGGCTTCTTCTCGGCTGCGGCCTTGGGAGCGGCAGCCTTCTTCGGGGCCTTCTCGGCCTCGACGGCTTCGTTCTTCTCAGCCATTAGTCGATCTCCTCAACCTTGACGAGGTGGGCGACGGTCTTGACGTAACCGCGCGTCTGCGCGTCGTCGGGGCGGACGGTGCTGTCACCGATGCGCTTCAGACCGAGGCTGCGCAGCGTGTCACGCTGGTTCTGCTTCTCGCTCACCTTGGATTTGACCTGCGTGACCTTCAGGCGCGCAGCCATCAGGCACCTACCTTCTGTGCGGCGATGGCGTCAGCCTCCGCACGGACAAGACGCGCGGGTGCGACCTGGTCGAACTCGAGGCCACGACGTGCGGCGACCGCACGGGGCTCCTCGAGCATCTTCAGGGCCGTCACCGTCGCGTGCACGATGTTGATCGTGTTCGACGAGCCGAGCGACTTCGAGAGCACGTCGTGGATGCCGGCGCACTCGAGCACGGCGCGGACGGGACCACCGGCGATGACACCGGTACCGGCAGCGGCCGGACGAAGCAGGACGACGCCTGCTGCAGCCTCACCCTGCACGGGGTGCGGGATGGTGCTGCCGACGCGCGGCACGCGGAAGAAGTTGCGCTTGGCCTCTTCGACACCCTTGGCGATCGCCAGGGGGACCTCGCGAGCCTTGCCGTAGCCGACGCCCACCAGACCGTTGCCGTCACCGACGACCACGAGAGCGGTGAAGCTGAAGCGACGACCACCCTTCACGACCTTCGAGACGCGGTTGATGGTGACCACGCGCTCGAGGAACTGGTTGTCCCCACGGTCGCGGGAGTTGCGGTCACGGCCACCCTGGTTGCGGTCACCACGGCCACCGCCGCGGCGGTTGTCGCGCTGAGACGGCTCTGCCTGCGTGGTGCCGGTGGCAGTCTCGGAAGTGGCAGCTGCCGCTTCGGTCACTTCGTTCTCCTTGTTGTCACTCACAGTGCCAGACCCCCTTCGCGGGCGCCGTCGGCGATGGCGGCGACACGACCGGCGTAGCGGTTGCCGCCACGGTCGAACACTGCCTCGGAAACGCCGGCAGACTTCGCACGCTCGGCGAGAAGCTCGCCGACCTTGCGGGCCTTGGCGGTCTTGTCACCCTCGAGCGAGCGCAGGTCGGTCTCGAGCGTCGATGCCGACGCCACGGTGTGACCCTTGCTGTCGTCGACAAGCTGCACGAAGACGTGGCGAGCCGAGCGGTTGACGACGAGACGCGGACGCGACTCGGTGCCGACGACCTTCTTGCGAAGGCGGGCATGACGACGCGCGCGGGCGTCAGACTTTGACTTGAGAGCCATGGTTACTTACCACTCTTTCCGGCCTTGCGACGCACGATCTCGCCGGCGTAGCGCACACCCTTGCCCTTGTACGGCTCGGGCTTGCGGATCTTGCGGATGTTCGCAGCTGCCTCGCCGACAGCCTGCTTGTCGATACCACTGACCGTGAGCTTGTTGGTGCCCTCGACCGTGAGCGTGATACCGGCGGGCGGGTCGATGAGGACCGGGTGCGAGAAGCCGAGGGCGAACTCGACCGAGCTGCCCTTCTGTGCCACTCGGTAACCGGTTCCGACGACCTCGAGACCCTTGGTGTAGCCCTGGGTCACGCCGATGATGTTGTTGTTGATGAGCGTGCGGGTCAGGCCGTGAAGCGACCGGGACTCGCGCTCGTCGTCGGGACGGGTGACGAGAACCTGGTTCTCCTCGACCGCGACCTCGATGGGCTTGGCGACCGTCAGGGTGAGCTCACCCTTGGGGCCCTTCACCGCGACCTCACGGCCGTCGACCGAGATGGTCACGCCCGCGGGAACGTCGATGGGAAGTCGTCCAATACGCGACATTTTCGATTACCACACGTAGGCGAGAACTTCTCCGCCCACGCCCTTCTGCTCTGCCTGACGGTCAGTGAGAAGACCGGAGGAGGTGGACAGGATGGCCACGCCGAGTCCGCCGAGGACCCTGGGCAGCTCGGTGGACTTCGCGTACACGCGGAGGCCGGGCTTCGACACGCGCTTGATGCCCGCGATCGAACGCTCACGGTTGGGACCGTACTTCAGCTGCAGGGTGAGGTTCGTGCCGACGCGAGCGTCAGTCGTCTCCCATCCGGCGATGTAACCCTCCTGCTGGAGGATCTCGGCGATGTGCGTCTTGAGCTTGCTCGACGGCAGGGTCACGGAATCGTGATGCGCCGAGTTCGCGTTGCGCAGACGGGTCAGCAGATCTGCGACCGGGTCTGTCATTGTCATTGTTGTTTTCCTTTGTTCATGAGGTTCCGGCTGCCGTTACACGACAGACGGCCTGCGATGACACGCAATCTTCAATTGTACGGGATCGGGGGGGGGGGGGGGGGGGC